>NZ_JAJNJE010000001.1:0-832959 GCF_022386035.1 Mammaliicoccus sp. O-M54 | reverse complement strand
ATAGCGACGGTATTCCAAATAAAGATGAGTCTGATCCATCTTCAGATCAACCAACTGACAAAGATGGTGATGGTAAACCTGATATTGAAACACCGAAAGATACTGATGGCGATGGCATCACAGATAAAGATGACAACGACATCGATGGTGATGGTGTAAGTAACGAAGATGAAAAAGTCATCGGTACTGATCCAAACAACCCTGATACTGACGGTAATGGTGTAAGTGACGGTGACGAAGACCACGATAGCGACGGTATTCCAAATAAAGATGAGTCTGATCCATCTTCAGATCAACCAACTGACAAAGATGGTGATGGTAAACCTGATATTGAAACTCCGAAGGATACTGATGGCGATGGTACACCTGATAAAGATGACAAAGACATCGACGGCGATGGTGTAAGTAATGAAGATGAAAAACTGATTGGTACTGATCCAAACAACCCAGATACTGACGGTAATGGTGTAAGTGACGGTGACGAAGACCACGATAGCGACGGTATTCCTAATAAAGATGAGTCTGATCCATCTTCAGATCAACCAACGGACAAAGATGGTGACGGTAAACCTGATATCACAACTCCGAAGGATAATGGTTCTGATATGAACTCTGATTCTAACAATAACTCTGGTTCTAATACAGACAGCGGCTCAGACTCTAACTCAAATAGTGGATCTGACATGAACTCTAACTCAAACAACAACTCAGGTTCTAACACTGATAGCAGCTCTGACTCTAATTCTAATAGTGGCTCTGATTCTGCTACTAATAGTTCTTCTGATTCAGACGCTAATAATTCTGGTTCTAACACTGATAGTAGCTCTGACTCTAACTCAAATAGCGGATCTGATTCTGCTACTGATAGTTCTTCTGATTCAGACGCTAATAACTCAGGTTCTAACACTGATAGTAGTTCTGATTCAGACGCTAATAATTCAGGTTCTAATACAGACAGCAGCTCTGATAGTCAATCTGATAAAGATTCTAATTCAGCTAATGACAGCAACTCAGACACTAACTCAAACAGTGGATCTGACAATAGCTCTGATTCAAACAATAACTCAGTTTCTAATACAGATAGCAGCTCTGATAGCCAATCTGATAAAGATTCTAACTCTGCTAATGATAGCAACTCTGACTCAGACTCTAACTCAAATAGTGGATCTGACATGAACTCTGACTCAAACAACAACTCAGGTTCTAACACTGATAGCAGTTCTGATAGTCAATCTGATAAAGATTCTAACTCTGCTAATGACAGTAGCTCTGACTCTAATGCGAACAGTGGTTCTGATTCTGCTACAGATAGCAATTCAGCTACTGACAGTTCTTCTGATTCAGATTTGAACTCTAATAGCGGTTCTAATACAGATAGCAGTTCTGATAGTAGTTCTGACTCTAACAGTACTTCAAATTCTGGCTCTGATTCTGATTCAGACAAAGATACTGACGGAGATGGTACACCTGACAAAGATGACAAAGACATCGATGGTGACGGCGTAAGTAACGAAGATGAAAAACTTATCGGTACTGATCCAAACAACTCTGATACTGACGGTAATGGAGTAAGTGATGGTGACGAAGACCACGATAGCGATGGTATTCCAAATAAAGATGAGTCTGATCCATCTTCAGATAAACCAACGGATAAAGATGGTGACGGTAAACCTGACATTGAAACTCCGAAGGATACTGACGGCGATGGCATCACAGATAAAGATGACAAAGACATCGATGGTGATGGTGTAAGTAACGAAGATGAAAAACTTATCGGTACTGATCCAAATAACTCAGATACTGACGGTAATGGCGTAAGTGATGGTGACGAAGACCACGATAGCGATGGTATTCCGAACAAAGATGAATCTGATCCATCTTCAGATAAACCAACTGATAAAGATGGTGACGGTAAACCTGATATTGAAACTCCGAAGGATACTGACGGCGATGGCATCACAGACAAAGATGACACTGACATCGATGGTGACGGCGTAAGTAACGAAGATGAAAAACTTATTGGTACTGATCCAAATAACCCTGATACTGATGGTAATGGCGTAAGTGATGGTGACGAAGACCACGATAGCGATGGTATTACGAACAAAGATGAATCTGATCCATCTTCAGATAAACCAACGGATAAAGATGGTGACGGTAAACCTGATATTGAAACTCCGAAGGATACTGACGGAGATGGCATCACAGATAAAGATGACACTGACATCGATGGTGATGGTGTAAGTAACGAAGATGAAAAACTTATTGGTACTGATCCAACTAATCCTGATACTGATCACGATGGTATTTCTGATGGTGATGAAGATCATGATGGTGACGGTATTCCTAATAAAGATGAATCTGATCCAAATTCTGCTACACCAACGGATAAAGATGGCGATGGTAAACCTGATATTGAGACTCCAAAAGACACTGATGGAGATGGCATCCCAGATAAAGATGACACTGACATCGATGGCGATGGTGTAAACAATGAGGATGAAAAACTTATCGGTACTGATCCTACAAATCCTGACACTGACGGTAATGGTAAGAATGATGGAGAGGAAGACTTTGATAATGATGGCGTAACAAACCAAAATGAATCTGATCCTGAATCTAATAAACCAACAGATGAAAATGGTGACGGTAAACCTGATATTACTACACCAGATGATACTGATGGTGACGGCATACTGGATAAAGACGAAACTGATAAGGATGGCGATGGTATTAACGATGAAGATGAAATCCTTATTGGAACTGATCCGTTAGATCCAGATACTAATGGTGATGGCGTAAATGATGGAGACGAAGATCATGATGGTGACGGTATACCTAATAAAGATGAATCTGATCCGAATTCTGCTACACCAACTGATAAAGATGGTGATGGTAAACCGGATATCACTACTCCTCATGATACTGATAGTGATGGAATCCCTGATATTGATGATGAAGACATCGATGGTGACGGTGTTAACAATGAAGATGAAAAACTTATCGGTACTGACCCAACTAACCCAGACACTGACGGTAATGGTGTAAGTGATGGAGATGAGGATTATGATAGTTATGGTATACCAAACAAAGACGAATCTAATCCAAATAAAGATAAAGTAACTGATAAAGATGGTAATGGTAAACCTGATATCACAACTCCACAAGATACTGATGGTGACGGTATTCCTGATAAAGAAGATACTGACATCGATGGTGATGGTATCAATAATGAAGATGAAAAATTAATTGGTACTAATCCGAATAATCCAGACACTGATCATGATGGTATCCCTGATGGTGATGAAGACCATGATGGCGATGGTATTCCAAATAAAGATGAATCTAATCCAAATTCAGATAAACCAACTGATAAAGATTATGATGGAAAACCAGATGTATCTACGCCAACTGATCCTAATAAAGATACTGACGGCGACGGTAAACCTGACAGAAATGATAATGACATTGATGGTGACGGCGTTAACAACGAAGATGAAAAACTTATCGGTACTGATCCATTAAATCCTGATACTGACGGTAATGGTGTGAATGATGGTGATGAGGATTACGATAATGATGGTTACTCAAACAAACACGAATCTAATCCTAAATCTGACAAACCAACTGATAAAGATGGTGATGGTAAACCTGACATCTCAACACCTACTGATACAGATGGAGATGGTATTATTGACTTAGATGATCCTGATATCGATGGTGATGGTATCAATGATTACGATGAGATAGAAATTGGTACTGATCCATTAAATCCAGATACTAATGGTAATGGTATCCCTGATGGTGACGAAGATCATGACAAAGATGGTATTCCTAACAAAGATGAATCTGATCCTAAATCTGATTCACCAACAGATAAAGACGGTGACGGTAAACCTGACATCTCAACTCCGAAGGATACTGATGGTGATGGAACACCTGACAAAGATGACAATGACATTGATGGTGATGGTGTAAGCAATAAAGACGAAGAACTTATTGGTACTGACCCAACTAAAGCCGATACTGATGGTAATGGTATTCCTGATGGTGACGAAGACCACGACAAAGATGGTATTCCAAACAAAGATGAATCTGATCCTAAATCTGATTCACCAACAGATAAAGACGGTGATGGTAAACCTGATATTATTACACCTAGTCAATCTGCATCGAATTCACCTGGATATGATTCTAAAGACCAAAGTCCAACTCCAGTTAAACCTGGTTCTGAAACTCATATTCCACAAACTGGTGATAAAGAGTTACCACCTGGTACGAAGTTCGAAGTTCCAGCTGACAAAGTTCCAAGTGGATGGACTGTAACTATAGACCCTAATACTGGTGACTTAACAATCGTTCCACCGAAAGATGTTACACCTGGTACTGAAGTTGAAATTCCAGTAACTGTTACTTACCCAGATGGTTCTACTAAAGAACTTCCGGTTAAAGTTGTTGTTGAAAAAGCTACTGAAAATTCTCAAGCTGACGACAATTCACCTGGTTATGGTTCTAAAGACCAAGGTCCAACTCCAGTTAAACCTGGTACTGAAGTTAAGATACCTCAAACAGGTGATAAAGAATTACCACCTGGTACGAAGTTTGATGTTCCAGCTGACAAAGTTCCAAGTGGATGGACAGTGACTGTTGATCCTAAGACTGGTGACATTACAGTTGTTCCACCTAAGGATGTAACACCTGGTACTATGGTTGATATACCAGTTACGGTTACTTACCCAGACGGCTCTACTGAAATCGTTCCTGTTAAAGTTGTAGTCGAAAAACCTGCTGACAAACCAGCTGGTAAGACTCAAGCTGATGACAATTCACCTGGATATGGTTCTAAAGATCAAGGTTCAACTCCAGTTAAACCTGGTACATCTACTCATATCCCACAAACTGGTGATAAAGAGTTACCACCTGGTACGAAGTTTGAAGTTCCTTCAGACAAAGTTCCAAGTGGATGGACTGTAACTGTAGATCCTATCACTGGTGACATTACAGTTGTTCCACCTAAAGATGTAACACCTGGTACTAAAGTTGATATTCCAGTAACTGTTACTTACCCAGATGGTTCTAAACAAACTGTAACTGTTGGTGTTGTAGTTGAAAAAGCTTCTGATAACACAGACGCTGGTTCTAACAATATGAATGGTATGGATAGCAAAGCTGCTGATCATGCTGGACATATGGCACAAAATGAACAACAACAACAAAGCACTAATGGTATGGAAAGTTCTAAAGATAACATGATGAATAAAGATAACAAAGAACAAGCAAAAGTATTACCAGACACTGGTGAAACACCTGCTGAAAATGTTACTTTATTCGGAAGCTTATTCGCAGGGCTTGGCTCATTATTCTTATTCGGTCGTCGTAAAAAAGAAGAAGAAGAACAATAAAATATAATGAGTAATGAGGGTCTGGAACATTAATGTTCCAGACTCTTAATTTTTATTTTATTTTAAATAAAATGATTATTTTCATTTTTGTCTATACATATTTGAATTTAGATTAAAAAAGATTTATATACATATATTGAAAATGAAAGGACTGAAAGAGCGTGAATGCTAAACAGCAAATCAAACAAATTATAAATGAACATTCTGATTGTGAAAGATTATTTATAAGTATTGGCCATCCTAAAGTTAAAGCCGTTGTTAAAAGCTTTAAATTATCGAACAGTAATCAAATATTTAAATTTATCGAAACATATCGTAAGAAGAGTGGTAAAGCAGCTAAATGGATTAAAATTGATATTGTAACTTCTGTTGAAGATATCCCATTTGATGATTTAAAAGAAGACTTAGTTCATACAACTAGAAATCATGTTGAATATGGTTTTGTATTAGATTCCAATTGGCACCTAGCATTTTTACCAGAAGAAATAAACAGCAATGCTTTTATTAGACCTACAAACGAGAAAGGGATATTCATACTTTCTGAGAAAAATATCAATCATTATTTAAGAAAGTATAAGAAGAATTACAATTTATATTTACACAAAGATTATGAAGGCAAAGTAGTTCAGAGATTCTATACAAAGAGTTTCTTTATTGAAGATGAACAGGTTATCAATTTAGAACAAGAAGGTTACAAGAAAGGGTTAAGGCCAGTAGATAATCTTCCAGTTGAAATTGATCGTATGATTCAAACGAATACAGATTATTTGATGAATCTTATACAAGATAATGGTAAGTATCATTATGGATTTTTCCCACACTTTAATATCAATATCAATGCTTATAACAATTTATGTCATAGTTCAACAACTTATGCATTTATCAAGTCATTATCATATTTGAAGAAGAATATAAGCATTTCTAAGAAACCGATAGATTACATTATCAATCATTATTTATATAAACACGACGGTGCAACATATGTATTTGATGATACAAACTATATTAATGAGATTAAATTAGGTCAGAACGCCGCATTTATACTAGCTGTATGTGGTTATATACAATACGGTCGTTCGAATAAGAAGTATTTAAAAGCAGCTCAAAGTGTTGCGAAAGGCTTATTAAACATGATTGATGAGAACGGAGAAACAACACATGTGTTGAATTATCCAGATTTAACTGTTAAAGATTCATTTAGAGTCATTTATTATGTAGGTCAAGCAGCATTAGCGTTATTAAAATTATATCAACTTGATCAAAATGAAGAATGGTTAAATGCTGCCAAATTACTTTATGAAAAATTTATTCAAAAATCATATTGGAAACACCATGACTACTGGTTAAGTTATAGTGCAGAAGTATTGATTCAAATTGAACCAGAAGAAAAATATTATCAATTTGCTTTTCAAAATTTAGGAGAACATTTGAATAACGTACAAAACCGTCAATTTACAGATCCATTATTACTAGGCATGTTAATGGCTACATATAATATAGTAGAAAGTGCGAAACAACATGACCAAACTAAGTTGATTAATAAATATATTGACGTTGATTTATTAGTTGATACGATTCATAGAAGAGCAGATTATATGAGAACAGGTTATTTTTATCCTGAAGTTGCAATGTATTTCCAAAATCCAGAGCGCATATTAGAGGCATTCTATATTAAACATGAAGGTTATCGTGTAGAGATAGATGATATCGAACATTACTTAACGAGTTATGTAGAGTATTTGAAAGTATTTAATCAATAAGAAAATCCTACCTTTTCCATAGTTATGGAGTAGGTAGGATTTTTATTAGATTAGTATGAAATTATTCGCTAATCTTACCATTTCTATACATTGATTTAGCAATGTAACCAAACGGTACGTTAGATAATGTTGTGATGAGCTTTAAGAAGTATGTCGTAAAGAATATTTCAAATACAACATTGTTCGGTAAGTTACCATAGAACGCAATCAATACAAATATTGCAGTATCAACAATTGAACTGATTACTGTACTTCCGTATGCTCTTATATAGAATGTTCTATCTGAAGAGAATTTCTTCTTGATTAATGTGAATAGTAATACATCTAAATGTTGACCAATAATATATGCAATGATGGATCCAAGTGCAATTCTTGGTACAATATTAAAGATTGTTTCAAGTGCTTCTTGAGAGATATCTTCCTGTGCAGGAATAAACGCTAGAGAGCACTGTAATAATATAACCATGACGATTACTGAAGAAAATCCAAGCCAAACTGCTTTTCGTGCTTGTTTTCTACCATAGATATCGTTTAATATATCTGTTGCAAGATAAATTGATGCGAACATAACATTTCCAAGTGTTGCACTAACTGAAAAGAGTTCTACTGTTTTAATAACCTGTATATTTGCTATAATAGTACCTATAGCAACCCAAACGAACAGGCCAGTTTTTCCAAAAAATCGGTATAGAACGAGCATCAATATAAACGTAACGAAGAAAGTTCCAATACCTATTAATTCATTATACATAACTTTGTTCCTCCTAAATTTTGATATAGCGGGTGTTTAGAAACCGCGATAATCGAACTTATCTATTATACGGCTCAAAGTTATAAAAATCAATAAGCTTTATCGTAAACAATTTGTATGATGAATGTTATAATAACGGTCTAGTAAGGGAGTGACACTCATTTTAGCTCAAGAAGAGAAACAAGCAATTAAACAAATAGATCAATTGATGGAAACATACTGTAAAGGGTGTTTATTAAAGACACACTATAGAGAAACAAAGGGTAAACACCAAGCACATCAGTATTGTATATCGGAATGTTCTATCGGTATACGCATTAAACAATTAGGTAACAAGTTGCAATAAGGAGGATATTATGGAAATTGTTAGAGTTGAACCGACACCAAGCCCAAATACGATGAAAATCGTTTTATCATTTAAGAAAGAAGATAGGTCTTCAAATACTTATACTGAAGTGAATGATCATAATCCAGAATTCATTAACCGTATTCTTCAATTAGATGGTATTAAATCTGTATTCCATGTTATGGACTTTATCGCTGTAGATAAACGTCCAAAAGAAAACTGGGATACTTTACTTAAAGACGTTACAGCAGCCATCTCAGGTTCAGATCAAGAAGGGGACTTTGCTGAAAATCAAGTAAATGAACATTTCGGTGAAGTAAAAGCTGAAGTCTTAAAGTTTAAAGGTATACCTTATCAAATTAAATTAACAACACAAGATGAAGAGAAACGTAAACAACTTCCTGAAATTTATATTGATAGTATGCTAAAAGCAACGAAAGACTCAGATAACGTTGTCTTTTTAAGAAAATGGGAAGATTTAGGTGTACGTTACGGCGAAGTAGAGGAAGTATTAGCAACCGTTCAAGAAGAAATATTAGCTTTGTACCCTAAAGAGAAATTAGAGGCTTTAGTTGAAGAAGCTTTAACAAGTGACATTACCATTCCTGAAAAGCAATTTGTACACGTTGATAAAGAAACGTTTGAACAAGAAGATGATTGGAAAGTAAAATTAAGAATGTTAAATGACTTTCCAACACCAACAGAAGACGATTATCCATTATTAGATGTCGCGTTAAATGATGAAAAGCCACAAGTACGCAGAATGGCAATCGTGCTATTAGGTATGATTGAATCAAAAGAAACATTACCTTACTTATATAAAGGTATGAAAGATAAAGTTGTTTCTGTTAGAAGAACAGCTGGTGACTGTTTAAGTGATTTAGGATTTAAAGAAGCATTACCAGTGATGATAGAAGCATTAGAAGACCCTCAAAAAATTGTAAGATGGCGTGCAGCTATGTTTATATTTGATGAAGGCGATGAAACTGCTTTAGAAGCATTGAAGAAAAGACAAGACGATCCAGCATTCGATGTTAAATTGCAAGTACAAATGGCGATTGAAAGAATCGAAAATGGTGAAGAAGCATTAGGTTCTGTTTGGAAACAAATGGCTAATAGAAAGAAAGAGGGATAAAAGATGAATGCATATGAACAATACATGAAAGAACTTGCTCAACCAATGAGAAGTGAATTAACAGAACAAGGCTTTGAAAGTTTAGAATCAGCAGAATCAGTTAAAGAATATATGGAGAACGCACAACCGAATGAAACAACATTTATCGTTGTAAACTCTGTATGTGGATGTGCAGCTGGTTTAGCACGTCCTGCAGCTGTTACAGTAGCCCAACAAAATGATAAAAAACCTTCTAGAATCGCTACAGTATTTGCTGGACAAGATAAAGAAGCAACTGAAACAATGAGAGAATATATCGCACAAGTACCATCAAGTCCATCAATGGCATTATTTAAAGGTAATGAGCTTAAATACTTTATGCCACGTGAACATATTGAAGGAAGAGATATCCAAGAAATCTGTTTGGATATTAAAGACGCTTTTGATGAATACTGTGACTAATATTCGTATCACAACTGCCGTTAAGACAAATGCATCTCTCTACAAACAAGTAGAAGATGCATTTTCTGTGTTATCTAAATTAGCATCCATTCAGAATGTTCAAATTATTAAGCGAAGAAAATTAACGATTAATCAATTGTTTCAACGAGATACGACACCATTAATTGTATTTGAAAGCAGTGGACCTAAACTTTATTTCACACCAGATACACCGATATATTTTCATTTAGATACAGTTAAAGTTAAATTACATATGATGAAACAACGTAAGATGCCTGTACTAATTGAAATGTTAGATGAAATAACAACAGATTTTACAAAATTTAATTTTATAGATGGCACGATGGGCTTTGGGCGAGATACGTATTTAATATTAAAGCATTATCAACAAGCACATGTATATGCAATAGAACAAAATCCACTTATCCATTATGTTATTTCTGAAGGCATGAAACGCTATTTAACAGAAGATGAATTAAGACGCATCCATTATATAAATGATGATTATCACAATTGGGTCGAACAATATCCAGAATTGGTCGACATCTTATATTTAGATCATATGTTTGAAGAGACACTTGATGAAGACGATAGAATGGGGGAACTTTCACGTAATATTGAAATACCTTCAGAAATCAAAAGTGTATCTCATTTCGAATATTTAATCGTAAAAGCACATTATAAAAGCGAGATTTTCAAAAAGTTTAATACAATACAATGTATAAGGAAAAGCACTAAAACACATTATGGATTGAGAATAAATCAAAATTATAAATTTGAGTGATGGTGTAACACTTAATCATTTGATAATACAAAAACTGGGACAAAAGATTGTCCCAGTTTTTGTATATTACCCCTTATTGATACTATTCTGTAATGCACATACTAATCATATAGCATAATAATAAGAAGAACCCTAAAGTAGCAAAAATTTCATTCATTGAAATAGCCTCCTTCGTTTTGTTAGCACTTTGTTAATTTATATCCATTATACCTAATAATCTGGAAATTTTCTATATTATATCAGTAGTAAATTACCGTTATTTTCGTTAATATAGTAACAGGAGAATATGAAAAAGAGGTGCTCAAATGAATAACTTTGATAAAGCGTATCACGATTTATGTAAAAGGGTATTAGAAGAAGGCGAGAATAAGGACGATAGAACGGGTACGGGTACGATTTCTATATTTGGTCACCAAATGAGATTTGATTTATCTGAAGGTTTTCCGTTATTAACAACTAAAAAGGTTTCTTTTAAATTAATTGCAACTGAGCTTTTATGGTTTATTAAAGGCGATACAAATATAAGATATTTATTACAATATAAGAATAACATTTGGAACGAGTGGGCTTTCAAGAAATGGATTGAAAGCAATGACTATGATGGTCCTGATATGACAGACTTTGGTCGTCGTTCTTTAGTAGATGATGAATTTAATGAACAATATAAAGCACAACTTGCGATATTCAAAGATAAGATTCTGAATGATGATGATTTTATGATAAAATACGGTGACTTAGGCAATGTTTACGGTAAACAATGGAGAGATTGGAAAGATCAAGATGGTAAACGATTTGACCAACTTAAGACTTTAATTGAAAATATTAAACAAAATCCTAATTCAAGACGCCATATTATTTCTGCTTGGAATCCAACCGAAATAGATACGATGGCATTACCACCATGTCATACATTATTCCAATTTTATGTAAAAGACGGAAAATTAAGCTGTCAATTATATCAACGAAGTGCAGATATTTTCTTAGGTGTGCCTTTTAATATTGCAAGTTATAGTTTATTAACACATTTAATTGCGAAAGAATGTGGATTAGAAGTAGGCGAGTTTGTCCATACGTTTGGTGACGCGCATATTTATAAAAATCATATAGACGCAATAAATGAACAACTTTCAAGAGATTCTTACGATGCACCTAAACTTAATATCAACACAGATAAATCATTGTTTGATATTGAATACGAAGATTTAGAAATTGACGGTTATGAATCACATCCAAGTATTAAAGCACCTATTGCAGTTTAAAAAGGAGTAATTTAAATGAAATCAATTATAGTTTGTCATGATCAAAATCGCGTAATTGGCTTAGACAACAAGATGCCATGGCATTTACCAAATGACTTAAAAAGAGTTAAAGCATTGACGACTGGAAATACGATCGTGATGGGAAGAAAAACATTTGATTCTTTAGGTAAGCCATTACCGAATAGACGTAATGTTGTATTAACGACAAATCCATCTTTTGAACATGAAGGTGTCGATGTGATTCATTCTTTAGATGAAATCGATCAACTTGATGGACATATCTTTATCTTTGGCGGACAAGGTCTATATGAACAAATGATGGACCGCGTTGACGATATGTATGTAACAGTAATAGAAGATAAGTTTCAAGGTGATGCCTTTTTCCCTCCATACGACTTCAAAGATTGGACGGTTCTTTCATCTGAATCTGGCGAACTCGATGAAAAAAACACTTTACCACACACTTATATGCATTTGGAAAGGAAAAAATAGTATGTTAAGAACGACGAAAACAATCGGTTATATTATAGGTTATGCAGCACTTGTGTCTTCACAATTAAACAAAGTTAAGCATAAGAAGACATTGATTAATGATGTCCGTAAACAAGATGAAATGATCTTTTTATATGCAAAAAGATGGGCTTCACGCATTCTAGATTCAGCTGGTGTTACAACACACTTGTCTGGCAATACAGAATCATTTGATGAGCCTGTATTATACATTTCAAATCATGAAGGTAATTTTGATATTCCAGTATTAATTAATCATTTACCACAACCATTTGGATTTATTTCAAAGACTGAAGTTCAAAAAATTCCGTTTTTAAGTCCATGGATGGAAGAAATGAATTGTATATATTTAGATCGTTCAAATAGACGCGCAAGTTTACAAATGATAAAAGATGGTATTAACAAATTAAAAGAACAACATTCTTTATTAATTTTTCCTGAAGGTAGTAGAAGTAAAGGCGGAGAAATGCAAGAATTTAAAGCAGGTTCTTTTAAATTAGCTAAATCAGCTAAAGTTAAAATTGTACCTATTGCGATTTATGGGACATCTAAAATCATGGAAGCTCAAGATTCTAAAAAAATGGTTCCTGGTGATGTTTATGTACACATTCTAGACCCAATTGAGCCTTCTATTTTTGAAGATAAGACCATGCAAGAAGTAAGTCAATTTGTACAAGGAAAAATTAGTAATACTGTTCAATCATTAAAGGAGAATCATTATGTCAAAAATTAAAATAGTTGTTGATTCGACGACAGATTTATCAGCAGACTTTTTAGAAGAAAATAACATTACTGTCGTACCCCTAAATATACTAATCGATGGTGTAACGTACGTAGACCAAGAGGATATTAGCTCAACAGAATTTCTAGAAAAAATGAAAGATGCTAAAGAACTACCTAAAACAAGTCAGCCACCAATTGGTAAAATTGTTGAAACATATGACGCATTAGGAGCAGATGGTTCTGAAATTATTAGTATTCATATGACTTCTGAGTTATCTGGTACATTTAGTGCAGCTCAACAAGCAGCACAAATGACAGAAACTAAAGTTACAGTTGTGGATAGTCAATTCATTTCATTAGCTTACGGGTTCCAAATTGAAGAAGTCGTGAAGATGATCAACGCAGGTAAGACTGTTGAAGAAATCGTTGAAGAAATTGAAGTGATTAAAAATAATTTAAGACTATTTGTGGTCATTGGTAATATCGACAACTTAATTAAAGGTGGTAGAATCGGTAAAGCGAAAGGCTTACTCGGTTCATTGATGAATATTAAACCAATTGGCGAATTGATTAACGGAAAAATCGAAATGATGCATAACGCAAGAACGCAAAATGCTATCGTTAAATATTTAATGAAAGAATTAGATGTCTTCTTAGAGAAGAAAGAACTTATTAAAATTGGTATTGCAGATGCGAATGCAGAACAATTGATGACGAAATTGATGAATACAATTAAAGAGAAGAAAAATTTCCACTTGTTTGATACTGCAGTAACGACACCAGTCGTTTCAACACATACTGGTGAAGGTGCTATTGGCGTGTTCTTCTATGGAAAATAAACATTGGATGAATCATAGAGCTTGGTTTTATGCTTTTATTATATTAATTATTCTAATACTTGGTGCTCTAGCTTATGTATGGTCTCAAATTTCAGATGATACAAACCATCCAACCATAAATACAGAACAAACCAAGAAAGATTTCACAATTTCTTTTGATAATGCACAATTAGAATCGTTAATGAATGCTTCTATGAAAGATTATAATATTCAATCACGCATCACTAAGAAATCATTGTCATTTGATACTCGTACTAAAATTTTAGGCAAAGATATTGATATAACACTTCAAACGAAACCTAAAAAGTTAAATAACGATACAATCTATTTCAAAATACAATCGATAGATATTGGTAAATTAAATATTTCAAATCCATTTATTCTATCTCAAATCAAAAAATATAGTGAACTTCCACCATATATTCATGTAAATCCTAAAGATGAATCATTCAATTTATCTTTAAATCAGTTGGAGATTGATAATGTTGAGTCTATACAAATTCAAACATTAGATATTTCAGACAAAAAATGGTACTTTGATATTAAGTTAAAGTAACTTAACATCATTAAAGGAGGTACAACTATGGCATATGCAACGTTAGCTGGGGGATGTTTTTGGTGTTTAGTTAAACCTTTCAATGAATTCCCTGGTATTATTGAAGTGACTTCCGGATATAGTGGTGGTCATGTTGAAAATCCAACTTATGAAGAAGTTTGTACAAATCAAACTGGTCATGTTGAAGCTGTTCAAATTGAATACAATGAAGATGAAACAGACTTTGAAGCTATTTTAGATATATACTTTAAGACTTTTGATCCAACAGATAACAAAGGTCAGTTCTTTGATAGAGGCGAAAGTTATGAACCTGTAATTTTCTATCACGACAAAGAACAAGAAAAAATAGCGCATAACAAAATCAATCAATTAAATGAACAAAATATTTTTGATAAACCAGTCATTACGCCAGTTAAACCGTACAAGAACTTTTACCCTGCGGAAGAATATCATCAAGATTATTACTTGAAGAATCCCGCACATTATCAAGGGTATCAACAAGGTTCTGGACGTAAAGCATTTATAGAAAAGTATTGGGGGCGTTAAAATGCTTAAAAAAAGTAAAGATGAATTAAATGAAATGGAATATCTCGTAACACAACAAAATGGTACAGAACCACCTTTTCAAAATGAATATTGGAATCACTTTGAAAAAGGTATTTATGTAGATAAATTATCTGGTAAACCATTATTCACTTCAGAAGAAAAATTTGAATCTGATTGTGGTTGGCCAAGTTTTTCAAAAGCATTAGATGATGAAGAAATCATCGAACTTGTTGATAAAACACATGGTATGATTAGAACTGAAGTACGCTCTGAAGATTCAGATAGTCATTTAGGTCATGTCTTTAATGACGGTCCTAAAGAATCTGGTGGCTTAAGATATTGTATTAATTCAGCTGCTGTACAATTTATTCCATATGATAAATTAGAAGATTTAGGGTATGGAGAATTAGTAAATCATTTTAAAAATTAGAGGAGTCGATTGTAATGTTTAAAAAATTATTTGGCGGTAACAAATCAAAAGATACAAATGTTGAAGTATTTGCACCAATTTCAGGTGAATATGTAGCAATTGAAGATATTCCAGATCCAGTATTTGCTCAAAAAATGATGGGTGAAGGATTCGGTATTAAACCAACAGAAGGTGTAGTAGTTGCACCATTTGATGGAGAAGTTGTGAATGTATTCAAACCTTCAAATCACGCTGTAGGTATTAAAGCAGCTAACGGATTAGAAGTATTGGTACACGTAGGTTTAGAAACTGTTCAATTAGGTGGAGAAGGCTTTGAAGCACTTGTTAACACTGGTGATACAGTTAAACAAGGCGATGAGTTATTAAAATTCGACATCGAAACAATCGAATCAAAAGTAAAATCAGTAATCAGCCCTGTAATTATTACAAACACAGATGACGCTGAAGAAATTAATATCGAAAAATTAGAAAGTCTAGTTAAAGGTGAAACTAAGGCTATTGATGTGAAAATGAAATAAATGAAACAATATTCTTTCTATCAATACGCACTAACAAAGCGAAGTGAAAAAAGCGAAGTAGGTAAGTTGGCAGATATAATCTTCCAAGACTTATCATTCCCTAAATTCACAAACGATTACCACACACTTTCAGATTACTTAGAAACAGAAGCCATGTTCACACAACCAATGAGCGTCTTCGATGACTTATTCGAATCTTACGAAGAGTGGTTGAAATTCTAAGATAAGGTAAAACAAAACACCTCATTTTCAAGCGGAAATGAGGTGTTTTTTCGTTAGTGGATTTGGTAATGATGGGAGCTAATTACCACAATTTCGAATTGTGGTAATTAGAGACCGCTAACTTCCATTATTCTGAATTGTGGTTGTTAGAACGCGCTAACTTCCATTATTTCGAATAATGGTAATTAGAATCGGCTAACTTCCATAATTTCGAATTCTGGTAATTAGAAGGGCGCTCTCTTACGGACATTTCTCAGAATTCTGTCCCTAACAGAACCCGTTACACTCACGATATGAACATTTTTCCTTATTAATTCGTTCACTTTGCTGTTTCCCACACCAAAGTGTTTTTATTTATATGATTTAACTGTTAAAATAAATTATATTTGACAAGAAAGTTGTGAGTAAATGAAACCTTTTAAAAAGAAACAAAGTCGGCAAATAACGCTTCCTTTATATAAGTTATTCATTATATTATTTGTTACGGTCTTATTAACGGCTGTTGTATCGTTTGCTTCGTATAAATTCGGTTTATACTTTGGCAATGACCAACAAAAAGAACTTAACAAAATTGAAGAGGCTTATAAACAAATTAATAACGACTATTACAAAGATGTTGATGACGACAAATTAACGCAAGGCGCTATTGATGGTATGATCAAATCTTTAGATGACCCTTATAGTGAATACATATCCGCTAAAGATACAACAAGCTATAACGAAGAAATTTCTGGTGATTTTGTTGGAATTGGTGCAGAAATGGAAATGCACGATGGCTACGTTAGAATTACGAGTCCTATGAAAGATTCTCCTGCTGAAAAAGCTGGCGTGAAATCTTTAGACGTTATTACGAAAGTTGACGATGAATCGATTAAAAATAAATCTTTAAATGAAATCGTCAAAAAAGTAAGAGGTAAAAAAGGTACTACTGTTACGTTAACAATTAAACGAGAAGGTAAAGAACCTTTCGATGTGAAAATTAAACGTGACAAAATCCATCTTACAAGTGTCGATTATACGAAGAAAAATGACACTGGCGTCATTGCAATTTCTAAGTTCCAAAATAAAACAACAAAAGAATTACAATCTGCATTGAAACAAGCTAAAAAAGACAAAGTGAAACATGTCGTTTTAGATTTAAGAAACAATCCAGGTGGCCTATTAGATGAAGTTGTGACAAGCGTTAACTTGTTTGTTGATAAAAATAAACCTGTTATATATCTAGAAACGAAAGGTGATAAGCCACAAGCAGTTGAAACTGAAAACGACAAAATGTCTGGTATTGACGATATGGACTATACGGTACTCGTTAATAAAGGTTCTGCAAGTGCTGCCGAAATATTCGCTGGTGCTTTACAAGATTATAAAATTGCAGACGTACTAGGAACAACGACTTTTGGTAAAGGTATCGGTCAAGTTCATAAAGAATTTAGCGATTCTAGTATTTTAAAATATACAAACATGAGATGGTTAACACCTAATAAATCTTATATTCATAAAAAAGGTATTCAACCAGATAAAACCATTAAAGCACCTAAATATGAAGAAATTGAAATAATCGATCCAAGTAAAACTTACCAAGAAGGCGATCAATCTAAAGAAATTAAATCAATTAAGATTGGTTTGAACGCTTTAGGGTATAATATTAACAATGAAAATGACAAATTTGATGCCCAACTGACATCACAAGTTAAATCATTCCAAAGTGACCATGATTTAACAGCAAATGGTATTTTCACAGATGATACAACTAAGAAATTTATTGAACTTTTACGCAAGAAAATCCGCAGTGAAGATAAACAACTTGATGAAGCAATACAATATATGCATAAGTAAATGGGGGAAACTAGTTTGAGAAAAGCAACAAGATCAGATATTCAACATATTAATCAATTAACAGAAATGGCTAAATCGATTATGGAGAACGACCAGAATCCTCAATGGGATCATCGTTATCCTTTAGAGAAGCATTTCTACGAAGATATAGATAACGGAGACTTATATCTATATGAAGAAAACAATGACATTGCAGGTTATATATGTGTCAATCAAGTACAAGCTGAATGGTATAAACAATTCGACTGGCCAGCTAATACTAACGGCGCATATGTCATTCATAGAATGGCTACAAATCCTGAATATAAAGGTATCGCAATGAAGATGATGCAATTTGCTATTGATATTGCTACTGAAGCAGGCACGCCTATTATCATAACGGATACATTTTCACTCAATAAACGTGCACAAAGACTTTTTGAAAAATTTGATTTTATTAAAATAGGTGAATATGAAACAGATGAGTTTCCATTTGATAAGAACGCACCATTTTATGCATATTATAAATTGATAGAGAACGAGGAGAAATAAACATGAAGAAGATAGCATTTACCGGTGGCGGTACGATAGGACATGTTGCAGTAAATTTAGCACTGATTCCTGAAGCACAAAAACGTGATATCGAAACAATATATATTGGATCTAAAAACGGTATAGAAAAAGAAATGATTACTGACTCTGCCAAAGATACGAAATATATTCCGATATCAAGTGGTAAGTTACGTCGATATTTATCTTTTGAGAATTTAAAAGATGTCTTTAAAGTATTAAAAGGTGTATTAGACGCTAGAAAAGTATTAAAAAAAGAAAAACCAGATTTAGTCTTTTCTAAAGGTGGATTTGTCAGTGTTCCAGTTATTATCGCTGCCAAATCATTAAAAATTCCATCAATTGTACATGAATCAGATGTTACACCTGGTTTAGCAAATAAAATATCAATGAAATTTGCTAATAAAATGTATACAACTTTTGAAGAAACTTTAAAATATGTACCTAAAGAAAAATCAGATTATATTGGTGCGATTATTAGAGAAGATTTAAGAGATGGCTCTAAAGAAGAAGGTTATCAATTAACGGGCTTTAATGATCAATTACCTGTATTACTCGTAATGGGTGGTAGCTTAGGTTCTAAAGCTTTAAATAAAGCGATTAGAGATAACTTAGACTATTTAACAAAGAAATATCAAATTATTCATTTAACTGGTAAAGGTCATGTAGATCATAGTATTAAAAACGACAACTATGTCCAATATGAGTTTGTTTCAAATGAATTAATGCACTTCTATGCGATTACAGACACTGTCATCAGTAGAGCAGGGGCTAACGCTATATATGAATTTGCGACATTGAAATTACCTATGTTATTAATCCCACTTGGTTTAGATCAATCTAGAGGAGACCAAATTGATAACGCTAAAATTTTCGAGAAAAATGGATATGCTAAAGTATTACAAGAAAAAGATGTCGACCAATCTAATCTGATCAGTCAACTTGATAAATTAGAAAACGAACGTGAAGCTATTATTGACAAAATGTCACATTTCAAAGAAAGTTATACTAAAGAAACACTATTTAACAAAATCGAATCAGACATAAAGTAAAGGGGGCAATCGAATGAGCCAAGCAAACCGTACTTTACTCATACTAATATTTAGTTTGATATTTGGAGTCATTGCATTTTTCCATGAATCAAGACTCGGTAAATGGATTGATAATGAAGTTTATAACTTTATATATTCAACTGAAAGCTTTATAACGACTTCTATAATGCTTGGTTTCACAAAACTAGGAGAAGTTTGGGCAATGATTGCCTTATCACTCATTGTGATTTGTTACTTAAAACTTAAAAAATATAACATTGAAACATTATTTTTTGCAGTTACGATGATTTTATCAGGTACATTAAATCCACTTCTTAAAAATATATTCGACAGAGAAAGACCAACTTTACTTAGACTGATAGATATATCTGGATTTAGTTTTCCAAGCGGACATGCAATGGGATCCACGGCATTTTTCGGATCACTAATATTCATTATATTTAGAGTGGCGAACAAATCTATTCGACCTTATTTGATGGGGTTATGTGTCATTTGTATCGCAATGATATCATCATCACGCGTATATTTAGGCGTACATTATCCAACTGATATCATTGCTGGTATAATCGGTGGCGTCATTTGCATAATGCTAACTCAAAGTATGTTACGAAAGAAATTATAGATGAGTATGGAACAGGTGAGCTGTTCCATACTTTTTTTGGATTAAATAGGGGATGTGCGGATGTTATTTCGGGCGAGGTGAATATAGTAGCGTCGTTACGAACAAGTTTGTCCAGAAGTGTTCATAAGACACCCGTTATGAACAAGTTTGGCCGAAAGTGTTCATAAGGCACTCGTTACGAACAAGTTTGGCCAGAAGTGTTCATAAGAACCGCGTTATTTGCAGTTCTTACCAAAAGTGCTAATACTGGTACCGTTATTTGCAGTTCTGGCCAAAAGTGCTAATACTGATACCGTTATTTGCAGTTCTCGCCAAAAGTGCTAATACTGATACCGTTATGAGCAGTTCTCACACGAACTGCAAATAACGCTCCTATCCTCTATTAAATCCAAACAAAAAACAGCCACAGTGATTTGGACAGAATCACTGCGGCTGTTTTACTTTTATGGGCATAAAAGGGGGTTATAGAAAATGTTCAATCCATACTTAGAGGGGGAACTCTTTTATTTGATTGATAATCATTTTCAATTACTATTATAACCAATTGAGAATGAATGTCAATTAGTTATTTAAATTTTTTACTATTTTAAATGATAAAATAGTAATGCTCATATATAATGAACATGTTAAACTCGAAAATGTTATCTTTTACTAGAGGGGGAACTCTTTCATTGATAATCATTTTCAATTACTATTATAACTAACTGAGAATCATTGTCAATTAAAAATTGAAAACTTTTATAATTTTATTACGAGGTGGCACTATGAAAAAGATACTCATCATAGAAGATGAACAAAATTTAGCAAGATTTATAGAATTAGAACTTAAGCATGAGGACTATGAAGTGGAAATATGTAATGATGGTGAGAGTGGATTAAACCAAGCTCTAGCTGAAGATTACAATTGTATATTATTAGATCTCATGTTACCAAAAATGAATGGTCTTGAAGTATGTAGACGTGTTCGTCGTGAGAAAGATACGCCGATTATTATGATAACGGCTAAGGGCGATACATATGATAAAGTTATTGGTCTTGATTATGGCGCAGATGATTATATCGTTAAACCATTTGATATTGAAGAATTATTAGCGAGAATTCGCGTTATTATTAGAAGAAATGTAACAGTTGAACCAGTAAGTCACACAATTACTGTTAATGATTTAACAATTGATAAAAATGCTTTTTCTGTATCTATCCATGGTGAATCTGTTGATTTAACGAAGACTGAATACGAATTGTTATTATTATTGGCTGAAAATCAAAATTTCGTCTTACAAAGAGAGCAGATTTTAAATCATGTATGGGGTTATGAGTCAGAAGTTGAGACAAATGTTGTGGACGTATATATTCGTTATTTACGTAACAAACTAAAACCATTCAAGAAAGAGAATATTATCGAAACTGTTAGAGGAGTGGGATACGTGATTAGATCATGAAACAACAATCATTAAAGACTAAATGGATGATGCTCACTACGACGATTACGTTTATTATATTTGCTTTGTTCAGTATGTTTATCATTTATTTCATTAGTTTATATTTAAAAGACCAAGAAACAAGCACAGCAACAAGAAGTACATACGACACTATTAATTTATTGAAGACGAAGACACTTGGTCAAATTACTTCAACTGATATTAATGCGACGATAACGGATAATCAAAAGCTTGTGCTATATGATAGATTTGGTAAACCAATTTTTGAAGAAACACATAATAATGATTTAGATTATACGCCTAAATTTGAACGTGTGAGTCAACTTAAAGTTTATGAAACGAAACAAAATAATAAATCATATATTGTCGTTTATACACCTGTAAACACAAGTTATTTCAGTGGTTATGAAGCTGTTGTCCATCCACTAGCAAATTATGATGCCATTATTAAATTTATGATTATACTAGCAACTGTATTTGGATTAACGGCATTGTTCTTAATTGCATTAATCAGTTATGTATTCTCGTCACAAATCACAAAACCTATTACGATATTATCCGATAAAATGAAACAAATTCGTAGAGACGGTTTCCAAGAAAAGCTTGAAGTACCCACAAACTATGAAGAAACAGACGATATGATCCAAACATTTAATAGAATGATGGAACAATTGGAAAGTTCTTTCGACCAACAGAAACAATTCGTCGAAGATGCTTCACATGAATTGAGAACACCGCTGCAAATTATACAAGGGCATTTAAACCTCATTCAAAGATGGGGTAAAAACAATCCAGAAGTATTAGAAGAATCTCTAGATATTTCTATAGAAGAAATGACACGCATTACGAAACTCGTCGAAGAACTTCTATTATTATCAAAAGACGCTCGATCTAGTACAGGTGATGAGATTGATATTGTCGATATCAACTATGAAATAAATTCTAGAATTAAATCATTAAAGAAATTACATCCAGATTATACATTCAATTTCGAATCAAATTACAACGCTATTAGAATGAATATCAATCGATTTCATTTTGAACAAATGTTATTAATCTTTATTGATAACGCTATGAAATATGATAAGAAAAATAAAAACATTGAAATTGTGACGAATTTAAAAAATAGAAATATTACAATTGATATTATTGACCATGGTGTGGGCATACCTCAAAAAGACTTAGAATTCATATTTGACCGCTTTTATAGAGTTGATAAATCACGTTCTAGAAAAGAAGGCGGCAATGGACTCGGCCTTTCAATTGCTAAGAAATTAGTTAATTCTTATGATGGAATTGTAAAAGTTGAAAGTGTTGTGAATGAGTACACAAAAATATCAGTTGTATTCAAAGAATCTTTTATAAACAAATAAGTTCAATATTGTCAAATTAGCCTTTAACTCAATACTGTTAAGTGCTAAAATGGAAATGTAAACGGTTTATAATTTTCTTGGAGGGTGGAACATGAAGAATGATAATCATGTCGAAGCACCTGTAAGATTTGGAACTAACTTAGGGTTAATGTTAGAAATGTATGATAATTACGTTAATGATCCAGAGTCAGTACCGGAAGACTTGCAAGTGTTATTCGATGAATTAACAAGTAACAACACAGGCGCTGGCCTACAATCAAGTACTGGGGTGGACAACTCAAGTGTAAAACGTGTAATGCGTTTAATTGATAATATCAGACAGTATGGACATTTAACTGCAGATATTTATCCAGTGTACCGTCCAGAAAGAAAAAACGTACCAAAATTAACACATCAAGACTTTGGACTTTCAAAAGAAACTTTGGAAAAACTTCCAGCAGTTATCGTATCAGATCACTTTGATGGAGAATTTAACAATGCATATGAAGCAATAGAATATATGACTTCTTGTTACCAAGGTCCTATCGCTTTTGAGTACACGCATATTAATAATAATGAAGAACGCGTATGGTTGAAGAGATATATCGAATCAACACATACAATTGAAATTTCTAAAGAAGAAAAAATCGAATTATTAAAAAGTTTAGCTGAAGTAGAAGGCTTTGAAAAATATATCCATAAGAATTTCGTAGGTGCTAAACGCTTCTCAATCGAGGGTGTAGATAGTTTAGTACCAATGTTACAAAGAGTCTTAAAACGTACGAATGCTGCAAATATACCAAACATCCAAATTGGTATGGCGCATAGGGGTAGATTAAACGTTTTAACTCATGTATTAGAAAAGCCATATGAAATGATGATTTCTGAATTTATGCATAAGAACCCACTTATTTTCTTACCGAAAGATGGTTCTTTAGAAATCACAGCTGGTTGGACAGGCGATGTTAAATATCACTTAGGTGGTACGAAGACAACAAGTAAATACGGTATCGAACAATCGATTACTTTAGCAAACAACCCAAGTCACCTAGAAATCGTTTCTCCAGTCGTTCTTGGTAAAGCGAGAGCTAATCAAGATACAACAATTGATACTGGAAGACCAAGTCAAGATGTTAATAAATCACTTGCAGTCTTAATTCATGGTGATGCTGCATTCCCTGGACAAGGTATTAACTTTGAATCTATGAACTTGAGTAACTTAGATGGTTACACAACTGGTGGTTCATTACACATTATTACGAATAACAGAATTGGTTTCACTACTGAAGCAGAAGATGGACGCTCAACAACATACTCAACTGATGTTGCAAAAGGTTATGACTTACCAATTATCCATGTAAATGCAGATGATGTTGAAGCTACTGTTAAAGCAATTGAAATGGCAATGGACTTCAGAGAGAAATTCAATAAAGATTTCGTCATCGATTTAGTTGGTTATAGACGTTATGGACATAACGAAATGGACGAACCATCTATTACAAATCCAATGATGTATAAAGCGATTAAAGAACATCCATCTATTGAACATATTTATGGTAAAAAGCTTGTCGAAGAAGGCATTATTACAAAAGCTGAAATGAATGAAATTTTTGAAGATGTAACGAAACGCCTAAGAGCTGCTCATGACAAGATTGATAAAGATGCTGAAATGGATAATCCAGAAATGACTTTACCTGATAACATCAGTGAAGGACAAGATTATGAGTTAGCAAACGCTACTTATGAAGAATTAAAAGCGATCAATGATGCAATGTTTGATTATCCAGAAGATTTCACAGTCTTCAAGAAGTTAAACAAAGTATTAGATAGACGTCGTGAACCATTTGAAAAAGACGGTCTTGTAGACTGGGCACATGCTGAACAACTTGCATTTGCGACAATTTTACAAAATGGTACACCAATTCGATTAACTGGACAAGATTCAGAACGTGGAACATTCGCGCATAGACATGCTGTGTTACATGATGAGAAAGATGGTAAGTTATTTATTCCATTACATCACGTACCGAATGGTAAAGCATCATTCGATATTCATAACTCACCATTATCTGAAGCTGCAGTAGTTGGTTTTGAATATGGTTATAATGTTGATCATCCACAATCATTTAATATTTGGGAAGCGCAATACGGTGACTTTGCAAATATGGCACAAATGATATTCGATAACTTCTTATCTAACAGCAATGCTAAATGGGGAGAAAAGAGTGGTTTAGCTTTATTCTTACCACATAGTAATGAAGGACAAGGTCCTGAACATTCATCAGCAAGATTGGAAAGATTTTTACAATTAGCTGGCGAAAACAACATGACAATCGCTAACTTAACAAGTGCTTCTAACTATTATCACTTATTAAGAAGACATGCAAAATATCTTAACACAGATAAAATGAGACCATTAGTCTTAATGTCACCAAAAAGCTTATTAAGAAATAAAATTGTTTCTCGTCCAATTGAAGAATTCACTAAAGGACAATTTGAACCAATTTTAGTTGAACCATATAAGAAGACTAAAGTTAAGAAAGTTATTATTTCATCAGGAAAAATGTTTATTGACTTAAAAACTGAATTACAAAAAAATCCTAACGATGAACTTTGTCTAATTGCACTTGAACAACTTTATCCATTCCCTAAAGAAGAGATAAAGAACGTTCTTTCTGAATTCAGAAATCTAGAAACAGTTCGCTGGGTTCAAGAAGAAGCGAAAAACCAAGGTGCTTGGTCATTCGTTAGCTTAAAACTTCAAGACATTCTAGAAGATCGCAAAGTAGAGCTTGAATATCACGGTCGTAAAGTACGTTCTTCAACTGCAGAAGGCGACGGCGAAATATACAAACTTATACAAAGTAAAGTAATCCAAGAAGCTTTAAAACATAATTAGGGGGAAAAGAATCATGTCAGAGGTAAAAGTACCAGAATTAGCAGAATCAATTACAGAAGGAACAATTTCAGAATGGCTCAAATCAGTTGGTGACCAAGTTGAAAAAGGCGAAAATATCGTCGAACTTGAAACTGACAAAGTAAATGTTGAAGTCATTTCAGAAGTTGCAGGTGTTCTAACTGAAATCAAAGCTGAAGAAGGCGATACTGTTGAAGTAGGTTCAGTCATTGCAGTTGTTTCAGATGGAGAAGCACAACCAGCTTCAAACGATGCTAAACCTGAAAAGCAAGAAGAACCATCTAAAGAAGATGCAGGTAAACCAGAAGCTACAGAAACTAAAGAAGAAACAGCATCTTCAAATGAAAGAATTCAAGCAACACCATCAGCACGTCGTTTAGCACGTGAAAAAGGTATCGACTTAAGCAAGGTTAAGACACAAGCAGGCGACGTTATTCGTCCAGAAGACGTTGAAAGTGCAGCTAAACCTCAACCACAAGCTAAACCAGCTGAGAAAAGCCAACCAGCACAAGCTAAATCTAATGACAATCCTTCTAAACCTGTTGTTCGTGAGAAATTATCACGTAGACGTCAAACAATAGCTAAGAAATTATTAGAAGTATCTAATAATACAGCTATGTTAACAACATTTAATGAAGTTGATATGACTAACGTAATGGAATTACGTAAACGTAAGAAAGAAAAATTCCAAGAAGACCATAACGGTACACGTTTAGGATTCATGTCATTCTTCACTAAAGCAGCAGTAGCAGCATTGAAGAAATATCCTGATGTAAATGCTGAAATTGATGGTACTGATTTAGTACTTAAACAATTCTATGATATCGGTATTGCCGTTTCTACAGAAGAAGGTTTAGTAGTACCAATCGTTAAAGATTGTGACAAGAAAAACTTCGCTGAAATCGAACAAGATATCGTAGACTTAGCTGTTAAAGCTAAAGACAAAAAATTAGGCTTAGATGACATGATGGGTGGATCATTCACTATAACTAATGGTGGTGTATTTGGTTCATTAATGTCTACACCAATTATCAATGGTACACAAGCTGCTATTTTAGGTATGCACTCAATTGTTACAAGACCAATTGCAATTGATAAAGATCGTATGGAAAATAGACCGATGATGTACATCGCGTTAAGCTATGACCACAGAATTATTGATGGAAAACAAGCAGTAGGATTCTTAAAAACAATTAAAGATTTAATTGAAAATCCAGAAGATTTATTATTGGAATCTTAATATCGGATTAAGGGAAAATACAACGACGGAAATCGTCGTTGTATTTTTTCGTTTTATGAATCATCTCAATTCTGAGTTGGGGTTTTATTTTTAGTTAAAAATGGCTTACTATAAAGAAAGTATTTAATTAAAACAATAATTTTAAATGGGGGATAATATGGGTAAATCGATACATGAACGTTGGAAAGAAGACGCGTATTACTATGAAAAACGTGCTGCAGAAGATGAGGGCAGCAGGGAACGAGCAAAGAAGAAAATGGAACAAATCAAAGCAAACTTGAAAGTCAATCAGGATAAAATTAAACAAATGGAAGAACGATTGAGTAAGAAAAATAGATAAAGGATTTTGCCACCAATTTCATGGGGGATTGGTGGCTTTTATTATATAAAAGTTAATATGGATTGAGGTTATTTGCACTTTTAGCCAGAACTGCTAATAACGCGGGCAGTATTTACACTTTGAGCTAGAACTGCTAATAATGGGGCAGTATTTGCACCTTGGGCCAGAACTGCTAATAACGACATCAGTATTTGCACCTTGGGCTAGAACTGCTAATAATGGGGGCAGTATTTGCACCTTGGGCCAGAACTGCTAATAACGATACTAGTATTTGCACTTTGAGCTAGAACTGCTAATAACGGTATCAGTATTTGCACTTTGAGCCAGAACTGCTAATAACAGTATCAGTATTTGCACTTTGGGCCAGAACTGCTAATAACAGTATCAGTATTTGCACTTTGGGCCAGAACTGCTAATAACGGGGTCTTTATTTACAAAACTCGTAAGAAGTGTAAATACTAGGGCTCTTATGAACACTTTCGACTAAACTTGTTCGTAACGCGGATCTTATGAACACTTTCAGCCAAACTTGTTCGTAACGACACCCATACAACCCAAAAATATATTTTTCATTATTCTCAATTTGATTGATTTGTCATACTTTGAATTTATTTGATATAATTTATAGGAATTCATATATAGGAGAGATATTCATGAATGGACTAAGAAGTGTTACATTATGGACTTTTGATATTAAAGAAACAGAGTCATTTTATAAAGATATTTTAGGGCTTAATACCTTGATGAACCATGAAAAGAATATCTTACATATTGGTGATGCAAATCTTGCTCCTGGTACGAGACTGATTTTCAAGCAATATTCTGGTGATTCAGAAGAACTAGATACGCATTTTCACGGGATTGCTTTACGTGTACCGACTGATTACGCATTATATGAATATAAACAACAATTTGATGATCATCAAGTTAAATATGAGTCTGTACAACAATTAAATGGCAAGCATCTATTTAAATTTTATGATAATAATGGACATGCGTTACATCTAATTTCTGATGAACAAAATTCTGGTGTACCACTTGGAACTGCATATGATGGTGGTCCAATTAGTCCTATTCATCAAATTCAAGGAATAGGGCCGGTCATGGTTAAATCACCTGAGACTCAAGCAACTGGCTCATTATTAAATAATATTTTTGAGTTGCAATTGTTTGCTGAATACAAGACAATAGATGATGAGTCAGCTATCGTATTTAAAGTCGGTGCTGGTGGAAATGGCGGAGAGTTACATTTGATTGATTATCCAGATGCGATTGAGTCATTGAATCCACCTATCGAAAGAGTAGCAATCTCCATTGATGATATCGATCATTTTGAAAAAATTGTTAATCACGTTAAAGGAATTGAAATGGAACATCATATTATTCAACATGAAGCCGGCTTAATTTCGTTATATGTGCGTGACTTAACTGGCATCATCATTACAATTACATATGACACAGTGAATTAAAGGAGCGGTTTATTTATGTTACATGAAACTTGGAAAGAAAATCACGTTATTAAACAAGTAGAAGTTACACATACAGATGCACAAAAATTTAAAGTATCTGATATGTTAACAGTAGGTAAAACATATGATGTCGTTAATGAAACAGAAGAATATTATCAAATCATTGATAATTCTGGTCATGTTGGCGGCTACTACAAAACATACTTTAAAGAAGTATAAATATACGATAAGAGTCTGATACATCTATATGTTCCGGACTCTTTTTTAAGTTTATAAAATGTACTAAAGGAGAACACAATGGCTAATTTTAATAAATATTTAAACAACGATGAAACAATATATGATGACGCTTTGTCTATGATAAAGCTTAATAAGAATATACTTTTAAAAGGACCGACTGGTTCAGGAAAAACGAAACTTGCTGAAACACTTGCGAGAGATTTAAACAAACCGATGCATTCTGTAAACTGTTCTGTAGATTTAGATGCCGAAAGTTTATTAGGTTTCAAAACAATTGAAACAAACGAACAAGGTCATCAACAAATCGTATTTATCGATGGACCTGTTATTAAAGCGATGAAGAATGGCGACATTTTATATATCGATGAAATCAATATGGCGAAACCAGAAACGTTACCTATTTTAAATGGTGTATTAGACTTTAGAAGAGCATTAACGAATCCATTTACTGGTGAAGTCGTACAAGCTAAAGAAGGATTTTCAGTTATTGCCGCAATCAATGTAGGCTATATCGGAACATTACCAATGAACGAAGCATTAAAAAACAGATTCGTTGTCTTGGATATTGATTATATAGATGGCGAAACATTAAAAATGATTATTAAAGAACAAAGTGCATTACAAGATGATGAAATCATCGATTCAATCGTTCAATTTAATAAGGATTTACGCATTATGTCGAGCCAAGGTCAAATTTCAGAAGAGTCAGCGAGTATAAGAGCATTGATTGACTTAGCTGATTTAGCAACTGTCATTCCAGTAAGACGTGCAATTAAACGCGCTATTATAGACAAAATAGACGACGAAAGAGAACAACAAGCTATACAAAATGCAATTGAATTAATTTTCGAGTAAGGAGAATATCATGAGTGATCGTTTTATATTATTTAATGACGAACAAATCGATGCACAACAAATAATGATGTTAACTGATTTAGCAAAATTATTACTTGAAGATCCAAACGTTAAAGTTTCTTTCCAAAAATTCCAACACTATGATCCTATCAACAATACATGTAATGTAAGTTTCACATGGTTACACCGACCTGAACACATTATAAATGCAGGGTTAAAATCCGACATCATGTTAGATACTTTAGGATTTAAGCATACAGATCCAGCTATTTATAAAGAAGTATTAGATGAATCATTTGATCATATGAGCTTTTTCAAACAATTATTTATGCTTATTGAAGAATACCGTCTATCAAATTTGATTATGTCTAAACGTCCAGTCACTAAAAAGTTGTTTAAGCATAGATTGACCGTCAAAATCAAACAAAATAATAGTCAAATTCATGTTTATCAAACGAAGACAACTTATACAGACTTATTATTTTTAGCAATAGAACATGCTATTTTAAATGAAAATTTCATCAACAATATTTCAATAAATGATGATTTTGATGATGCACTCGTACAAGTGTTTAATCGATTAACGCAAATATTCAACTTGCAATCATCAGAAGACAGTTATGATTTAGCTGTAAGTATTATGATTTTAGTAGATTATTTATTAAAAGAAGATATGCTTAACCAGTATTATCATATTCCAGAGCGTATTTATCGTTCTTATGAAGAAGAGTGGACTTTAGAAGATTTAAAACGTCAAGATGCGGCTAACACTGATCAAAGTCATGAACAAGATCATGATCCAGACGACATTGAATCTGCAGATGCTGAAACAAAGACGAACGATAGTCAAACTGACAGCAAATCTTATTTAGAAATGGAACTTCACGAAGGTGAAAATAGCGACATTTTGACAGATAATGATAGAGAAGGTGACGCTGGCGATGATATGACGGATATGATGGAGAAAAAAGGTAAGGGCTCTAACAATACTTTAGATGATGAAGAGGGCGGCGCACAAGGTCTTAATCAGCAATATCAACTTAAAGGTATTAACCAAAATGTTTCTCTTACTTTCAATCGACCAGATATTTTACCAACACATATGGAAGCATATAAAGAAGCTGTCGATAGTGTTCAGTTTGAAATAAAAGATTTAACAAGCATAATCCAAAAATCTATGAATCATCAATATAGTGATATAAGAGAAAACTTAACTAAAGGTCGCTTACAAAAAAATCTTCTAAATTGGTTTATCGATGATCAATATAAACTATTCTTCAAAAAAGACGCATTTAGTAGAAAATTAGATGCAACATTCACATTATTAGTTGATGCATCAGCAAGTATGCACGACAAAATGGAAGAAACTAAAAAAGGTGTCGTCTTATTCCATGAAACACTGAAAAATTTAGATATAAAACATGAAATTCTTGGTTTTAGTGAAGATGCTTTTGAAGCTGATAAATTAAATCAACCTAATACTATTGAAGAACTTATCTTATATAATGAATCAACACTTAAACAGAATGACGCAAGAATTATGACGCTAGAACCTCAAGATGATAATAGAGATGGTGTCGCTTTAAGAGTTGCAACTCAACATTTACTTCAAAGATCTGAGTCTCAAAAATTCTTAATTGTATTTTCTGACGGTGAACCTTCAGCATTTGATTATGCAGAAGATGGCATTATAGATACTCATGAAGCAGTAATAGAAGCAGATAAACAAGGGATTTATGTCTTTAATGTATTCCTTAATCAAGACGTGATTGATGAAGCAACGAAAAAGACTGTTCATAACATCTATGGTAAACAAAGTTTATTTGTAGAAGGTGTTGAAAATTTACCATACCAGTTGGCACCGTTATTGAAAAAATTATTGTTGCAATCTATATAATTAACAAACTTAAATAAAAACATTCTTTTTTAAATTTTCAGAAATTTCATATAGACGAAAACTAACTCCAATGATAGAATATTAATTATTGTAAGACGTAAAAGGAGTAAAATATATGAACAAGAATATTTTTGTAGTAGGGTTTATGTTATTTGCGATATTCTTTGGTGCCGGGAACTTAATTTTTCCACCAGCATTAGGATTATCGAGCGGTCATTTCTTCTGGCCAGCAATATTTGGTTTTGTCATTACGGGAATCGGTTTGCCACTTATTGGTGTAATCGCAGGTTCAATTGAGGAAAAGGGATACAGAGTTTCATTAAGTAAAATTCATCCAGTCTTTGCAATTGTATTATTAGTTGCAATTTCTTTAACAATAGGACCATTATTCGCAATACCACGTACAGCAGCAACATCTTTCGAAATGGGTATTACACCAATTTTTGATACAAATAGTTCAATGGCTTTATTTATTTTCTCACTGATTTACTTTGTCATTGTCTTTTACTTAAGTTTCAACTCAAGTAAAATGGTCGATAAAGTCGGTGCGATTTTAACACCATTATTATTAATTTCAATTACAGCATTAATTATTAAAGCATTCTTCTCATTAGGTGGAGAAGCACCTGTTGCAGGTGATACTGCAGTATATAGTAGTGCTGGAACAAGCTTTGGTAAAGGTTTCGTTGAAGGTTACTTAACAATGGATGCTATCGCAGCTATTGCTTTCTCACTAATTGTTATTACAGCAATTAAGAGTAAAGGTGTAACGAGAGAAACAGGATTATTCAAACAAACAATTTATGCAGGTGTTATTGCAGCACTTGCACTTGGATTTATTTACATCTCATTAGGTTGGATAGGAAATCACATGAACGTTTCAGCTGAGACACTTAAAGAATTAAACGATAACGGTCAAAATATCGGTACTTATCTCTTAACAACAGCCGCTCAATTAGCATTCGGTGAGTTTGGTAAATATTTAATCGGTATTATCGTTGCATTAGCTTGTTTAACAACAGCTACAGGTTTAATCGTATCAGTGAGTGAATTCTTCCATGAAATTATACCTAAAATTTCTTACAAATGGTTTGTAACAATCTTTACATTAGTTAGTTTCATCCTTTCAAACCAAGGTTTAACTACAGTAATTAAAGGTTCACTACCAGTATTATTAGTGTTATATCCAATCGCAATTACAGCTGTATTATTAATTGTTCTTGCTAAATACGTTGGTACACCACGAATCGCACAGCAATTATCAGTAGCACTTGTAACAATTATTTCATTAATATCAGTTGTAAACCAAATGGGTTGGGCTAAAATCGGATTCATTCAACAATTACCATTATCAACTTACCAAATGGAATGGATTCCATTTGCAATCGTTGGATTCATTATTGGATTTATAATTGGTAAAGTTAAGAATCAAGCACCAATCACATATTCGTAAGTTGTATAAGAATCTTCAAAATAATTTTGAAGATTCTTATTTTTTATGTCATCATATTGATAACAAGATAAAAAGGGGTTGGTTTTCATGATATTAAATGCATTTATAAACAAAGATGAAACATGGCTATTGTGGGCAATTCTAGTAGGTATTGCAGCGCTTAGTATCTTTTTAGAACAAAGGTATCAATTTGCAGCAAAACTAACAGGCGCTATCATTGCATTAATTGGTGCGATGATATTCTCCAATCTCAATATCATTCCGATTGAATCGCCAGTTTATGATCAAGTATGGGAATATGTTATTCCGTTAGCAATTCCTTTACTTTTATTTAGATCAAACATATTTAAAATATGGAAAGAAAGTAGAAGACTTTTATTTATATTCCTAATCAGTTCTGTAGGTACTGTAGTAGGTGTTGCAGTAGGATTTTTATTACTTCACCAATTTATACCTCAACTAGATAAAATCGGTGCTATGATGACAGGTAGTTACATAGGTGGTGGTGTGAATTTTGCAGCACTTAGTACGAAATTCCAAACACCAGGAGAATTAGTTTCCGCAACAGTTGTAGCCGATAATAGTGTAATGGCGTTCTACTTCATTGTATTGATTACACTACCGAATATGAAATTTGTTAAAAAATATTTTAAAAGACTTTATACGTCAAATGATGATACGAGCAGTAATCAAGCAGAAGCATATTGGAAACGAAATGAAATAAGTTTAAAAGATATTGCTTATTCAATTTCTATAGCATTTGCGTTAGTTGCGATAAGTTTTAAAATTTCAGAACTCGTTAATGAATACATTCCTAAAAACAATCATTTTATGGAAATATTAGTGAGTATTATAGGGGACCAATTTTTATTATTAACAACATTAACACTTGTTACAGTAGCTATGTTTAGTAAATTCTTTGAGAATTTAAACGCTTCTGATGAACTCGGTACATTTTTAATATATATTTTCTTTGTGGTAATAGGTGTACCAGCATCTATACCAATCATTATCAAAACAGCACCATTATTATTTATTTTCGTTGCCGTTATTTTGATTTTCAATTTATCTATAACACTATTCTTTGGAAAATTGTTCAAATTCAATATAGAGGAAATGTTACTAGCTAGTAACGCTAATGCCGGAGGACCAACAACAGCAGCTGCTTTAGCAATATCAAAAGGTTGGCAAGGATTAGTCGGACCCATTTTAATTATCGGTACATTAGGTTATGTAATCGGAAATTACGTCGGAACATTAATGGGGTATTTCTTAGGCCAATTTATGTAAGAGGGGTGTATGGATGAGTAGGGTGTGTAGGAGGTGTGAGTTTGTTTGGGAGGAACTCAGATTAATAACCAAGTCATGGCTTTATTCAATACTTAAGCCACGACATATGCAATCTCTTGGCTTTATTCAGTACTTAAGCCATGACTTGAACAATCTCTTGGGTTTATTCAACACTTAAGCTATGACTTGGTCCATCTCTTGGCTTTATTCAATACTTAAGCCATGACTTGGTCCATCTCTTGGCTTTATTCAATACTTAAGCCATGACTTGGTCCATCTCTTGGCTTTATTCAGTACTTAAGCCATGACTTCGCTCATCTCTTGGCTTTATTCAACACTTAAGCCATGACTTCGCTCATCTCTTGGCTTTATTCAACACTTAAGCCATGACTTCAGTAATCCATTCACTCAACCATAACTCACATCCACACAAAAATCCCACCAACAAATGCAATGTTTGTTGGTGGGGTCTATTATTTATGATTTAAATGTGTTTCTCAATTGCTGCTGTTCGTCTTTGAGTTGTAATAATTTTGTTTTTAAGTCTTGTTCTAAGCTTTGTAATTCTTGTTCTGCTTGCTGACGTTTACGTGTGCCGTCTTCTTGTATGCGTAATGTTTCTTGAATTGTATCAACTATATTAGTTTGAGTCGTCTTCAATGTTTCGATATCAACAATGCCTCGTTCATTTTCTTCAGCTGTTCTTATCGCATTCTGTTTCAACATTTCAGAGTTCTTCAGCAATAATTCATTAGTTGTATCTGTTACTTTTTTCTGAGCTTCTGAAGCACCTTGTTGTCTTAAAAGTGTTAACGCGATTGCCATTTGGTTTTTCCATAATGGGATACTCGTTAAAATAGAACTTTGAATTTTTTCTGCTAAAGTTTGATTAATATTTTGTATCATTCTGATTTGTGGGGCAGATTGTAATGTGATTTGTCTAGAAAGTTGTAAGTCATAAATTCTTTTTTCTAGTCTATTAATATATTGTTGTAAATCTGCCAGTTCCTGCACATCCATTTGGTTATTTGATGCTTTAACTTTTTGTTCTAATTCTACAAGATTATGTTGCTTCAACTCGTCGCGTTTCTTTTCTGCTGCGGCGATATAAATATTTAATGCATCAAAGTAAGCTTTATTTTCTTCATATAATTGATCTAATAAGCCAACATCTTTCATCAGCATATTTTGTGATTTCTGCAATTCTACAGATATACGATCGACTTGTGCACCAACAGATTGATATTTACTAAACATTTCATTTACAGAACGTTCAGCTCTTCTAAAAATACGTTTCAATCTAGATTGATTTTGTTTTTGTAATTCATCTGGATTTACTTCTTTTAATTTATTCATTAAATTTCTTAAAGAATTACCAATAGGACCTACATCTTTAGATTGTACTTGTGTCAGCATTTGATGTGAGAACTGTGATAATTTATTTTGAGCTTGTTGACCGTAGAGTAGAAGACCATCATTATCTAATGGCTTAATCTGCTTAGCAATTTCGTCAATTCTTCGTTGATCTTCATCTGAGAATGTCTTTTCGTAAGTTGATGTGACATCAGAAGGGGTTTGCTGTTCTGTAATTTCTGAAGTTTGTGGTGTTAACGCTTCTGATGAATCTTTAAATGGGTCATCAATAAGGTCGTCAAATAAGTTCTTATTGGTTTCAGTCATTGTTACGCTCCATTTCATATTCATATTTTTTATGAGTTTTTGTTAAATTCACTTTTTCTTTCGTTGATTCTGGAATGCCTTTTCTATAGCTATTTCTTTGTTTAGCAATATCAGCAAGTTCCATTTCAATATCTAATTGATGATAACTTGATTCATTTAACTCTTTTAAATCGGCAACGAGTGTTCGTTTATTTTCATCAATCGTGAGCTTTGTTTGTTTAAGTTTAGCTTTTTCTTCTTTAGATTTATTTGGCATACGTTGTAATAGCGTGTAATTATCAATTAAATTCACAGTATTATCTAAGTGAGAGTAGAAGAAGCTTTCTACTTTATAAAATTTCTCAGGTGACTGTTTAACCGCGTTATAAATTGTACGTGCCAATTTAGCAACTTCGTTTAAGTTCTTGAATTCTTTATATGATCTTATTCGCATATAATTTTTATAAAGTCTTTTCAATTTAGGCTGCGCTTCGTTTAATTGCTTTCTAATAAAATGGAATTCTCGGCGCGTTAAACCCATTTCTTTTAAATAACGTCTTGAACTATACCATTGTATGGGTAAAAAGCTAATAATGTAAGTACCTGCAAATACAGCCATATCTATAAGAAAATTTAAATCTAATTGAAAAACACTAAATAAAAAAGCAATAAATGATATAGGTACTGCTAATAACGCACCTAATACATATGATAAATTATATTTCATTGTCATCTTCCTAATTTATAACGTTTTGAAATGCTTAGTTTTTTCGTCTAAAGTGGTATCTTCGATTGTATAATTTTCTACAACTGAAGCTGGCGCTACTCCCTGGATAACACCATTAATAAATTGTTCTAATTGATCTTCTTCACCACTTGCGTATATTTCTACATAATCGCTGACATTTTCAACGGTACCAACTATTTTATGTTTCTTAGCGAGTTGAGCAGTGAAAAATCGAAACCCAACACCTTGTACACGTCCAAAAACTTTAATATGTTTTCCGTTCATATTTATCACCTCATATCTTTATTATAAAGGGTTCAGTGTAAAAAAACTAATAATTAGAAACAAATCCACAAGCTATTTTCTTGATTTAATATTCAATAAGATTTAAATTAACTCTAGGGCAATTTTCTAAATAGGGGAGATTTTAAGATGTATAAAATCGTAACAATCCGAACAGATTATGAGGGATGGTGGCTGTTTGACGATTGGAAAGACTATATCATTAAAGAAATTGAATGTCAGGACTATGAAGAAATGGTTAGCCAATATCATAATCTACTTAATCAATATCAAACGAAGTTTACGAATGAACTCGTAGGTAAACATAATATACATGCATTCTATAATAATTGTGATCTTTCGTATTGCGAAGACTGCGAAGAAGATATGCAAATATTTTATAGTATTCTTATATTAAATGACAATTCAATTTATACGCCATTACCAAAATAATAAATTCTGAAAATATCTTAAATGGTATTGCATTTGAATATTCTGTGACGTATAATAAGAAATAGCAATATCGTTATTCCATATTGCAAATAACATTATTAATTAATTGTGTTTTTTGTAATATGCGAATATCGCATATTGAATTTTAGTCTTGGAGGTTTCACAATTATGAAACAAGGTACAGTTAAATGGTTTAACGCAGAAAAAGGATTTGGCTTCATCGAAATTGAAGGAGAAAATGACGTATTCGTACATTTCTCAGCAATTAACCAAGAAGGTTACAAATCTTTAGAAGAAGGTCAAGCAGTAGAATTCGAAGTAGTTGAAGGCGACCGTGGCCCACAAGCTGCAAACGTTGTAAAACTATAATATATATGAATTTGAACGACTAAAAAGAAACCCTAACGATGTTAGGGTTTCTTTTTGCGTTATCATATTGTTATTATTTAATAATAAATTTCATAATTTCAGCTGATTATTTTACGTCGTTCATAATCAATTGTTTTAATGTTTGTCTCTTAATAACTTCTCTTGCTTTTCCATCTTTCACAAATAGAACTGAAGGTTTAAGCATTTGATTATAATTTGAACTCATAGAGTAGTGGTAAGCACCTGTAGATAAAACAGCTATATAATCACCGATTTTTGTAGATTTAGGAAGTTTCATATCTCTACCAATTAAGTCACCTGATTCACATAACTTACCAGCAATTGTGACTTCATGTGTATCTTCATCATTTCTATTCACTAACAACGCTTCATATTGTGCATCATAAAGTGCCGTTCTAATATGATCACTCATACCACCATCAATCGATACATACGTATTAACATTTGGAATCTCTTTAATCGTTCCTACTTGATACAACGTAACGCCCGCTTCACCAACAATTGAACGTCCTGGCTCTATAGAAATCTCTGGAATAGCCATATCATATTTTTGACTATTTTCTTTAATGGCATCTGTAATCAATTTAATACCATCTTCAATAGGGTAACTTTTATCCGCTTCAGTATATTTAATACTAAAACCGCCACCTAGATTTAATATTTCAATCTCAATATCATTTTCCTTTAACCATTCAAATACGATTTGGATTGTGTTGATAGTACCATCTGCTTCAAAAATTTGTGATCCAATATGGAAGTGAATACCTTTAAAGTCTATTTTATCTGATGCTTGCAAAGCACGAACGCCTTCAAGTGCGGTACCATGTTTAATAGACAAGCCAAATTTACTATCTTCTTGACCTGTTTGGATAAATTCATGTGTATGTGCTTCAACACCAGGATTAACTCTTAATACAGCTTTAATAGGCTTAGAAGCTAATCTATTAATACGTGTGATTTCATCTAATGAATCAATGACGAAATATTCAACGCCGCTTTCAATCGCATATTCAATTTCTTCATTCGTCTTATTGTTACCATGAAAATGAATTTTACTTGGATCAAATCCACTTGCTAAAGCTGTATATAATTCACCTTCAGATACAACATCTAGCCCCATATCTTCTTCTGCCATCAATTTAAACAATTGAATACTACTAAATGCTTTAGAAGCATAAGAGATATTATATGATAAGCCACTTTCTTTAAATGCTTCATGGAATCTTCTACATTGTGTTCTAATTTGTTCCTCATCATATACGATAGTAGGGGTACCAAAACTTGCAGCTATCGTTTGTAATGATACATTGCCCATTGTAAGAACACCTTGGTCATTATATTTAACTGTCATTATCTAATCTCCTTTATTAATGAATGATGGTTTAATGCACTGATTTGCTCAGAATTTGCACCAACACCTTTAAATGTAAATTCATCAATCCTTATATCGTTACTATACATCACGACTTGATCACCACTTTGGATTGTATCATCTACTTCAACGAACATGTGACTCATCATCAATCCTCTAATTGGATAGCGCTTTTGATTAATAAGCGCATCATGTTTCGCTCTTGTCTTAAGTATACCGTCTCCATAGCCAATATCAACTACAGCAATGTTACAATCTTTATCAGCTGTATATTGGAAACTATAACCACAAGTTTCTCCTTTTTTAATAGGGCGAACTTGTATCACATTAGCTGTGACTGTAAAGTTTTGTTCAGTAAGTGTAGTAGGGAGGGTACTATAAGGTCTTGACCCATAAAGTATAATACCAAGACGCGCATGTGTATGTTGATTAAACAATCCGTCTTCTCTTACATAACTTGCACTATTTTGTGCGTGAATAAATTTGAAGGCATAACCATGGTCTAATATAAATGATAAGCAATCAATCCAAGCTTGTCTTTCTGTTTCATATTCATCGCCACCAAATTCATCTGCATATCCAAAATGTGTCCAAATACCTTCGATAATCGCTTGCTCTGCAATAGGTAAGTTTTCATTATGTTTAAGTACTTGCAACATTTCATCTTGATCTTTCAAACCAGAACGGTGTAGTAGATTTTCAAGTTCTAAATGTAATTTAACGCCTGCTAAATCTTCTAAATGTTCATGATAGAACGTCAATGAAGGTAGCGTCATCGCAATGTTATGTGCCTTTAATGTTTCAAATTCGATTGAAGGATTCATCAAAAAGATATTCACTTGTTTATCTATTTCACGAATTCTTACCGCTTCATGAAGTGATGTCGTACTGAATGATTGAATACCAGCCTGAATAAAGGATTTAACTGCGAATTCTAATCCAAAATGATAAGCATCGTTTTTCACGACAGCCATAACTTTGTTATCTTTAATAACATTTTTAGCATTTTTTATAAAATTTTGTTCATCAATCGTAATACGTGCTACCATTATTTGTCCGCTCCTTGATTTAATAGTGCTGTATAGTAATCAGCGACACTGATCAATACTTCTTCATCGAAATTGAGTCTATTTGTATGTAGACCATAAATATAATCTTTTTCAACATTACGTGTTCCAAAAAAGACAAAATAACTTGGTGCTAATTGACGATAGAAACTAAAGTCTTCGCCAAATAAATAAGGCTTTTCAAGTTCATGTAATGTTAAGTCGAGGCTCGTTAAAGCTTCTTTAACGCCATCATATAATTGTGCATCATTTGTAGTAGGTGGATACCCTTCTGCAAAATCAACTGTACATGTAACACCAAATAACAATTCAACACTTTCTGCGACTTTTTGCATTTGATTTTTAACAATTTCAAGATCATTTGTATCATATGTGCGAATCGTACCTTCTAAGTATCCATTCTCTGGCACGGTATTAATGGCTTCACCAACATTGAATTGTCCAACATGAACAATATTGCGATTTAAACCATTTAAATGAAATTGCTGAATTTGTGTAACTTGAGATAGTACATGCATCATCGCTTCTGATGCTGCTTTACCATCTTCTTTGCTGGCAACATGACTCGAGCTACCTTTTAAGTAAAATCGATACTCTGTTGCACTAGCTGTAATTTCATCATTTTTAAAAGCTACTGTGCCGACATCTTCAAATGGCATAATGTGTACGCCATAAATTTTCTCTATATTATATTTATCAAACACGTTTGATTGGATTAATTGATTCGCACCAGCTTCAGTTTCTTCTGAAGGTTGGAATATAAACACGACATTATGTGGTAATTCACCTTTATCAAATAAAGCTTTACAACGTTGTGTAAAAAGCATTAACGCTGTCGTATGACCATCATGTCCACATGCATGCATAACTTGATCAACCGTACTTTTATAAGGTACATCGTTTACTTCTTGAATAGGTAAGGCATCGATATCCGCTCTATACGCAATTGTATGATTCGAATTGCCTTCTAAATAACCAATGACACCTGTTTGAATAGGGCGTTCGTATGGAATATTTAATTGTTTTAAGAAGTCTTCAATATACGCTGTTGTTTCATATTCTTGCATACTTAACTCTGGGTGTTGATGTAAGTATCTTCTTGTATTTTTCACAAATTCTAATTCAGACATTTAACTCAGTCCTTTGTATTATGTATAGAAAGAGGGAGCGGGATAGAAATTTCATTTAAGGAAAATGATATCGCAGTCCCGCCCCGACTAAAATGATATTATTGATTTAAATTACGTAAAGCAGATACAATTTCTTTTTTACCATCTTGAACATCTGCTGATTGTTTAATAACTTTAGCAGGTGTACCAGCTACCACTGCACCAGCCGGAACATCTTTAGTTACGATAGCGCCAGCTGCAACGATTGCACCTTTGCCGACTCTAACACCTTCAAGGATAACAGCATTTGCACCGATTAATACGTCATCTTCAATCACAACAGGTGATGCACTTGGTGGTTCGATAACACCCGCTAATACTGATCCAGCACCAACGTGTACATTTTTACCAGTTGTTGCACGTCCACCTAAAGTAGCGTTCATGTCTACCATTGTACCTTCTCCAACAACAGCACCGATATTGATTGTAGCACCCATCATCACAACAGCACCGTCTTCAATAACTGCATGTTCTCTAATGAAAGCACCTGGTTCGATTCTTGCATTTGTATTTGTTAAATCTTTTAATGGAATTGCTGAATTGCGACGATCATGTTCAATTTCTAAATCTGTAATAGCTGATTGATTCGCTTCATAAAAACTCTTCCAATCTTTAGCATCACAGAAAATTGTTTTAGATGTTTCAGAACCAAATACTTTAAATGACTCTGGGAATTCAACATTTTCAAATGTGCCGTTTACATAAACCTTTAAAGGCGTTACTTTCTCTGCCTCACTAATATATTGTATAATTTCTTCTGCCGTAAAATCTTTAACCATGTTAAATTCTCTCCTCATTTAAATTATTGTATGTGTAATATCCGTTTTCTTTATTGACTAGAACATCTGCTACATTAATTGCCCCATTAGCGAAGATATCTTTAGACTGCGCACGGTGTGTGATTTCAATCGTTTCGTCATGGCCAGCAAATAATACTTGATGTTCTCCAACAATTGTACCACCACGTTGTGAACTAATGCCAATTTCTGCAGGTTCACGTTTAGTAGTTGATTCATGTCTATCATAAACTGGTACAGATTGTGCTCTTTTTTCTTTAATCGCGTCATATAGTTGAACGAGTGTACCACTTGGTGCATCGACTTTCTTATTATGATGCTTTTCTAACATTTCAATATCAAAGTCTTCCAATAATGGTACTGCATATTGAATAATTTCTTTGAGTATATGCACGCCATAGCTCATATTTGCGCTGAAAAATACAGGCATGTTCTGAGATTTTTCTTTTAACTTTTCTATGATTTGTTCTTTTTCACCAGTCGTTGCGATAACTAAAGGTAATGTGAAGTCTTCTTCTAATAATGGCAATAATAATTCAGGATTTGAAAAATCTATTGCCACATCCGCTTCTGGCGCTTCAGAAATAGATTCGAAAGCAGGGTAGGGATATGATTTCGTTGAATCCTTCACGATAACACCAACAATTTCGTTGTCTCTTTCTTCTGCTAATCTTGCGACGCGTTCATTCATTGCGCCATATCCGATTAATAATATCTTCATTGTTTTACACCATCTTTAAACTTAGTAAATGCTTCACTTAAAACGTTTCTTTCTTGTTCTTCCAATGTAACAAGCGGTAATCTTACTTCATAACGACCGAAACCTAGTTCAGACGTTAATAATTTAATTGGCACTGGATTAACATCTACACTTAAGTGATCAAGTAATTCTGTAATTTCACCATTTAAAGTGTTTGCTTGTTCTAATTGATCATTAACGACATAATCATATAATTGTTGTGTTTCTTGTGGTATAGCATTTGCTACAACTGAAATTAATCCTGCTCCGCCTAATTGATAGTAATCCAACATATTGTCATCATTACCACTATATAATGCAAAGTCACTTGGCAATTGTTGTTTTAAAGTTTTTGCATATTCTAAATCTCCAGTCGCATCTTTTAAAGCCACGATGTATGGATTTTCACTTAGTTTAAGCACCGTTTCAATATCTATCGTCATATTTGTTCTTGATGGGACATTATAAAGTACTACAGGTAATGCAACTTCATCCGCAATTTTTGTAAAATGCGCGATTAATCCACGTTGACTCGTCTTGTTGTAATAAGGTGTGATTAACATAATCGCATCAGCACCTAATTCTTTAGCTTTTATGGAAGCATCGATAGAAGCTTGCGTATTGTTTGTACCTGTACCTGCTATAACTGGAACACGACCATTTACTTTTTTAATCCCACATTCTAATAATGTATTTCTTTCTTCTGTTGTAAGGGTAGGATTTTCTGCTGTTGTTCCGTTAATAATAATACTTTTAACACCATTATCTATTAAAAATTCTATATGATTTTCAAAGGCTTCGTAGTCTACATCCTCATTTGTAAAAGGTGTTGTAAGGGCAACGCCCACACCGTTAAAAATATGTGACATACTGAACACTCCTCGTTATTTTTTATTTAATTCTAATACTTGTTCTAGCACTTGAACGGCATTTAAACTTGCACCTTTTAATAAATTATCTGAAGTACACCAGATGTGGAATGTATTGTCTAAAGAATCATCTTTACGAATTCTTCCAACGAAAACTTCATCTTTACCAGTAGAATGAATCGCTAATGGATATTCATTATTTTCTACGTTATCTACTAAGACAACACGGTCATCTTCATTAAATAAGTTACGAATATCTTCAACAGTCGCTTCTTTATCTAAAGTTACGTTTATATGCACACTGTGGCTGTCTTGAACAGGTACACGCACACAAGTTGCTGTTACATTTAAAGAAGGTTGATCTAAGATTTTTCTAGTTTCGTCGATCATTTTTTGTTCTTCTTTTGTATAACCATCTTCTAAAAATACATCTATATGTGGTAACACATTATTATAAATTGGGTGAGGGTAGTTCTTTGGTGCTTCTCCTTTTTCACCATTAGCTAAATCTTCACGACCTGCTAAACCAGATCCTGATACAGCTTGATATGTTGTATAAGCAACACGTTTCAATCCAAATTGATCTAATAAAGGTTTTAAAGGTACAACGGATTGAATTGTTGAACAGTTAGGGTTTGCAATAATTTTTCGATTTAATTTAGGTACATTCACTTCCGGAACGATTAAATCAATATCTTCATGCATACGCCATTGACTTGAATTATCGATTACAATTGCACCATGTTTTTCAAATAGTGGGGCGAATTTCTCGCTTGTACCGCCACCAGCACTCATAATAACGTAATCGAAATTGCCATCTGTTTTTTCTTCTGTCAATGCTTCAACAGTATAAGTTTTCCCTTGGAATTCGATTTGTTTACCTGCTGATCTAGGTGATGAAAATAATACAAGTTCATCAAATGGTACATTTCTTCTATCTAATACTTCTAATACTTTTTCTCCTACTAAACCTGTTGCGCCTACAACTGCTAATTTTGTCATTTTGTTCACTCCATCATTCATTATATATTAAATGCTTCACTTAAAGTTCGAACGGCAGTTTCTCCTAATTCACGATCAACAACGTAAGAAATACTAATTTCAGAAGTTGTTGTTTGATAGAAGTTGATGTCATGACTAATTAAAGTACGGAATGCTTTTGAAGCTATTCCTGACATATCTCTCATGCCAGTTCCGATTACTGAAAGTTTAGCGTAGTTATCTCTCATTTTGTAACGTAAGTGAGGGTATTCCTCAGTAAGTTGTTCAATGATTTGTTCGATTTGATATACGTCTGAATCTTTAATCGTAAACGAAAGCTGTAATCCTTGTTGATTTTCAATTTGAGATATCATATCAACATTCATTGATTGTTCTTCTAATGAATCAAATAATTTCTGTAATAATGCAAAATTTTGCATCGGATAAGTTAAAGTAACATGAATCATATGTGTATCAAGTGCGACTCCTGTAACTGCTTTTTTCTCTAATATCTCTGTTTGTGGCATAATCCATGTTCCTTTCACGTTTGATAATGTTCTACCAAGATATAATGGTATGTTATAATTTTTTGCAATTTCGACACTTCTAGATTCTAATACGCCAGCACCTAAAGCACTCATTTCCATCATTTCTTCATATGAAACTTCATTGAGTAACTTTGCTTCTTTATAAATTCTAGGGTCTGTTCCATATACACCATCAACATCTGTATATATTTCACAAGATGTATCTATACTTGCTGCAATGGCTACTGCAGTTGTATCAGAACCGCCGCGTCCTAAAGTTGTAATTTCCAGATGATCATTTACACCTTGAAATCCTGCAACGACAAGAATGTCATTTGTTTCAAAAGCTTCTTCAAAACGTAGTGCATCAATTTCTGCAATTTTACTTTTCAGATGATGACCAATCGTCTTAATACCAGCTTGATAACCTGTCATTGCTTTCGTTTGAACACCAATATCATTCAATACCATTGATAAGTATGAAATGGTTTGTTGTTCACCCGTCGTTAAAAGCATCGCTAAATGCTCATCTTTAGGTTGCGTCGTAAGTGAGCTAATATTTTCTAGTAAAGAATCTGTTGTCTTACCCATAGCACTTACAACCACTACTAATTGTTCTCCATTATCAACACGTGATTTCAACATATGTGCGATATTTTTAATTTTGTCAAAATCACCAACGGACGTACCGCCAAATTTTAAAACACTCTGACTCAAAATAATTCCTCCTATAAATCGGAGACGAACGCTGTAATATAAATAAAAAAACAAGTTCGGCATTCGAACTTGTTTTAATTTATATATACAAGTGATGCACTCCATTATTCTTAAGATAATGACAGACAACTAGCTCTTAACCTAAATGTCCAACACCATATTTCTGCAAAAATATAATGTTTCGGCATCGCACCCTTTCACTCCTTTAAGATTGCAGTCCAATAGGGGGAGTTACTAATGATTGATGCGCCTCATCAAAAACATATTCAATTGGTATGCATTCATTATACATACAAAGAATATTGATGTAAAGAGAGAAAACTGATAATTTCAAAAAGTTCTTACTATTTGGATGATCCTTTTAGAATATTAATATTCATTCATATTCATTTTAGATGAGTGTGGAGGAGATGGAGAGAGTTTTTAGGAATGGAGGAGGTTTGTAAGAAATGGGTGGTGTATTTATAAAAAGTGGAGATGAATTTATCTTGTTTGGTCAGTCTTGATAAATAGAGGGGGTGTATTTATCTTGTTTGGCATGTCTTGATAAATAGAGAGGCTGGATTTATCTTGTTTGGCATGTCTTGATAAATAGAAGGGCTGTATTTATCTTGTTTGGTCAGTCTTGATAAATAGAGGGGGTGTATTTATCTTGTTTGGTCAGTCTTGATAAATAGAGAGGCAGTATTTATCTTGTTTGGCATGTCTTGATAAATAGAGGATATCTATGTTGCTTGTTTGCTCTGTCTTGCAACATTGAACTCTCGAACATTGCTAGTCGGCGCTCACTAGCAACATTGAACACCTGAACATTGCTAGTCGGCCCTCACTTGCAACATTGAACACCTGAACATTGCTAGTCAAACCTCACTTGCAACATTGAACGCCTGAACATTGCTAGTCAAACCTCACTTGCAACATTGAACGCCTGAACATTGCTAGTTGACGCTCACTTGCAACATTGAACACCAAAAACAACTCATCACCCCCTCATTTTCCCCAAAAACAAAAAAAATGAGACATGTCCTCATGTCTCAGTTCCATATATGCTAATTAGTTATAAACACCTTGATCTCTCAAGTACTCTTCATAACTGATTTCTTTAGAAATTGCGCCGTCTTCTTTGATTTCAATTACGCGGTTAGCGATTGTATTGATAAATTCAAAGTCATATGAAGTAAAGATTAATGATCCTTTGAAATTCTTCAAGCCATCATTGACTGCAGTGATACTTTCTAAGTCTAAGTGGTTTGTTGGTTCATCTAGTAATAATACGTTAGAGTTTGATAACATCATTTTACTTAACATACATCTTACTTTTTCTCCACCTGAAAGGACACTTGCATTTTTCTTAACTTCTTCACCACTAAATAACATACGTCCAAGGAATCCTCTTAAGAATGTTTCTGTTTGTTCTTCTGGTGGTGCATACTGTCTTAACCAGTCAACTAAGTTCATTTCTATACCTTCGAAATAATCTGAGTTATCTTTTGGTAAGTATGATTGTGTTGTTGTAACACCCCATTTAACTGTTCCTTCATCTGGTTCAATTTCACCAGCTAAAATACGAAGTAGGGTAGTTTTAGCAATCTCACTTTCTCCGATTAATACAGCTTTATCATTTGGGTTCATTGTAAATGAAACGTTATTTAATACTTTTTGACCGTCAATTGTTTTTGAAACACCTTGAACTTGTAATAAGTCGTTACCGATTTCTCTTTCAATCGTGAAATTAACAAATGGATAACGTCTTGATGATGGTTGAATATCATCGAGTTCAATTTTTTCAAGCATTTTCTTACGGCTTGTTGCTTGTTTAGATTTAGAAGCATTCGCACTAAATCTTGCGATAAAGTCTTGTAATTCTTTAATACGTTCTTCTTTTTTCTTGTTTTGATCTTGAGCCATTTGAGTAGCAAGTTGACTTGATTGATACCAGAAGTCATAGTTTCCGACAAATAGTTTGATTTTGCCGTAGTCTAAGTCTGCTATATGTGTACATACATTGTTTAAGAAATGTCTATCATGTGATACGACGATAACTGTATTCTCAAAATTAATTAAGAAATCTTCTAACCAAGCAATCGCTTTAATATCTAAACCGTTTGTAGGCTCATCGAGTAATAGAACATCTGGCTCACCGAATAAACTTTGAGCAAGAAGTACTTTTACTTTTTGGTTGTTTTCTAATTCAGACATCATTTTGTCATGTAATTCGTCTTTAATACCTAAACCTGAAAGTAATACAGATGCATCCGCTTCTGCATTCCATCCGTTCATTTCAGCAAACTCACCTTCAAGTTCTGCTGCACGCATACCATCTTCATCTGAGAAATCTGGTTTCATATAAATTTCGTTTTTCTCAGTCATAACTTGCCATAATTTTTCATGACCTTTTAATACAACATCAATCACTTTTTCATCTTCGTGCGCAAAGTGATCCTGTTTTAATACTGCTAAACGTTCATCTTTACCAAGTGAAACGTGACCTGATTGAGAATCTAATTCGCCTGATAATACTTTTAAGAACGTTGATTTCCCAGCTCCATTAGCACCGATAAGTCCGTAACAGTTACCTGGTGTGAACTTAATATTTACATCTTCAAAAAGCTTACGATCACCGAAACGTAAACTTACATTCGTAACTTGTAACATTAAATGACTCCTTTTCATTAATACTTCTACCGATGAATTATATCATAAATGAAACAAAAATGGGCAAGAGTTTGAACAGTCGTTACACGAAGCAAAATGCATGTTATAATGAATAAACGAAAAACAAATGAATGGAGAATGACATGGCACACGAAAAAGATACGCTTGTAGGTCGCATAGACTTTTTAAAAGTGGATAGATTGGAAGGTTCAACTTATCATTTACTTGGACCAAATAGCGAACCTATTAAAATGAATGCTTCAGAAGTCGAAGATGACGATCAATTAGAAATCGGTGAAGATTATAGTTTCTTTGTATATCCAAGCCGATCTGGAGAATTATTTGCTACACAAAACATGCCAACGATTACAAAAGACCGTTATGATTGGGTAAAAGTATTGAGAGTAGACCGTGATGGTGCTGCAGTTGATGTAGGATTACCTAGAGAAGTACTCATTCCATGGGAAGATCTACCTAAAGTTAAAGAACTATGGCCACAAAACGGTGACATGATATTCTGTACACTTAGAATAGATAGTAATAGTCAAATGTTTGCGAGATTAGCAACAGAAACAATCGTCGACACAATGTACAAAACTGCTGAAGAATCTTTATTACATCAACATGTAACAGCAAGACCATATCGCTTATTAAGAGTAGGTACTTTCCTATTATCTGAAGAAGGTTATAAAATATTTGTACACGAATCAGAACGTAAACATGAACCAAGACTAGGTGAAGAAATGGACGTTAGAATCATCGGCGTAAAAGAAAACGGTGAATTAAATGGGTCATTCTTACCATTGGCACATGAAAGACTTGATGAAGATGGTCAAGTAATATTTGATTTACTTGTAGAATATGACGGAGAATTACCATTCTGGGATAAATCAAACCCAGAAGCGATTAAAGAAGTCTTTAATATGAGTAAAGCAAGTTTCAAACGTGCTATCGGTAGATTATATAAACAAAAATTGATCACAATCGAGACTGGTAAAATTACCATCACTAAAAAAGGTTGGGCTCAAGTTAAAAAAGAAGACTAATTATAATACCAAACTGACACTTCTAAATGAAGTTAAGTTTGGTTTTTTTATTACGATTATATTCCATTTAATTACAATATTGACATAATTTAAAAAGCGTTGTAAATTATAAATGTAACAATATCGAACATTAATAAACAATTAAATATTTGGATCGTGACTATTCAATTAGGCGAAAACCACAATTCTTGAGGTGCATCAATCACCTCTAAGTCTTGTGGTATTTTTTATTTCAAATGATTGGAGGTATTGCTGCCTATGATAATCAAACAAGTCCTTAACAATAATGTTGCTATTGCCATCACTGAAAATGGTGAAGAAGTTATCGCTATGGGGAAAGGAATTGTGTTCTCAAAAAAGAAAGGTGATTTCTTATCTCATCAAACACCCGAGAAAATCTTTAGACTCGATAATCAAGAAGTGAGATTTCATTTACAGTCTTTAGTTAATGATGTACCCGTACCTATTATTACGACATGTTGTGAAATCATAAATGATGTTCATCATAAATTTGATTTTACGTTTCAAGATTATATTTATGTCACGTTAACACACCATTTACATCACGCTGTCAACATTCATCAAAACAATCAAAAGATACAGACATTTTCTATTGATGTTAAAAGCATTCATCCTCGTGCATTTGAATCTAGTTTATACGCATTGACGATTATTAAACGAAATTTAAATATTTCTTTCCCAGCATATGAAGCAAATAATCTAGCATTACACTTTATCAATGCTGAGCAGCCTGAGGGTATCGAAAATCAAACGGCTTATAAGAATAAAAATATTCAACTGAACGATTTAATCAATTGCTTAAATCAAATAGGTATCACTCGGAATAAGTCCAATGAATATTATTATGATAGATTCATCCAGCACTTAAAGTATTTAACAGAACACATTCTTGATTATTCTGAAGACTTATCTCAACAAGTTGATATATCATTCCAACAGCATTTAAAAACACACTATCCAAATTCTTATTTGTACGCAAAAGACTTATATCATGCCATATCAAGAAAGTTCAATATTGTTATTAATCAACATCACTTGTTCTATTTTCAATTGCATATAGAACGCATATTATCATCACAAAAAGGAGGCACAACAAGAGATGAGTAGAGAAGAAAATATGATGGTAGGTTTCACTATTGTTGCGATAGCTGGGGATGCAAGAAGAGAAGTTATGGCGGCTATGGAAAAAGCTAAAAATGGACTATTCGAAGAAGCGCGTAGTCATATTGAAAGTGCAAATACATATATAACGGAAGCACATAAAGAACAAACCCAATGTTTAGCTCAAGAAGCAAGTGGTGAATCATCTGAATTAAGTTTTATTATGGTACACGGTCAAGATCACTTAATGACAACGATGGCACTACGTGATTCTGTAAATTACATCATTGATATTTATGAACAACTTCAAACTTTAAAACAAAATGGGTGATACATGTGAATAAGATAATTAAATTTATTGAAAAGATGAAACCATTTTTTGAAAAAGTGGCTTCTAATCCATACTTAACAGCAATTAGAGATGGCTTCGTTGCATTAATGCCAGTTATTTTATTTTCATCATTATTTATTTTAGTTGCTTACGTACCGAACGTGTGGGGATTCCATTGGCCTAAAAATATCGAAACAACCATTATGAAAGTTTATCAATTCACGATGGGTATGTTAGCACTTTATATGGCAGGAACCGTTACGAAATCATTAACTGACAATAAAAACTTAAAATTACCTAAAACGAACCAAATCAATGTCATTTCAACATTCGTAGCTGCTGAATCTTCATTACTAATTGTAGCGATGAACCCCGTTAAAGACGGGATAAACATTGATATGCTTGGTACTAAAGGACTTATCGCATCATTTATCGTGGCATTTGTAATACCAAATATTTATAAATTCTTTATAGGTCGAAATATCACAATCAAAATGCCACCTCAAGTACCAGGTAATATCGCACAAGCGTTTAAAGATATGATCCCGTTTGCCGTTTCTGTCGGTTTATTCTGGATTATCGATATCGTGATTCGTCATATTGCTAATGGTAACTTAGCAGAATTGGCAACAATTCTACTGTCACCACTATTTACTGCTGCAAATGGTTACTTAGGGTTTGCGATTATATTCGGATTTATTGCATTCTTCTGGTTTATAGGTGTACATGGACCATCTGTAGTAGGTCCTGCTGTTATTGCGATTATGTATAACAACCAAGTTGAAAACTTAAGATTATTTAGAGAAGGTCAACATGCACATATTGCATTAACACAAAGTACGCAAGACTTTGTAGCACTGATTGGAGGTACTGGTGCCACATTCTTAGTTCCATATATATTTATATTCTTGTGTAAGTCTAAAGAACTAAAAGCTGTTGGTAAAGCATCATTTATTCCTACAACGTTTGCTGTAAATGAACCTTTACTATTTGGTGCACCAATTATTTTAAATCCAGTATTCATGATACCGTTTATTGTTACACCAATTCTTAATTCATGGGTATTGAAATTCTTCGTAGAGAATTTAGGCATGAATGGTTTCATGCACTTCTTACCGTGGCCGACACCAGGACCTATAGGTATTTATATGGCATCTAACTTCGCGCCATTATCATTATTATTAATTGCCGTTATCATGATACTCGACTTTGTGATTTGGATGCCATTTATTAAAGCATATGATCGCATTAAAGTGAGTGAAGAACGCGGTACGATTGAAAGTCAAAATATTGTACAGCCTCAATCAAACGTAGAGTCAAACGAAAATAGTCAGGTAGAAACTACTGATACTAAAATTCAATATGACATTAAGGATCACGTCAATGTATTAGTCGTATGTGCTGGTGGTGGTACAAGTGGTATACTCGCTAATTCGTTAAACAAAGCTGCTAAAGAACAAAACATTCATTTAAATGCTACTGCGAGAGCATATGGTCAAGATATGGATTTAATTAAAGATATGAACATTGTTATATTAGCCCCTCAAATGGATTCAATGAAAAACGAAATGAAGAAATATACTGACCAACATAATGCTCTTCTTATGACAACAACAGGTAAAGAATATATTGCACTTACAAGAGATGGAGAAGCGGCAATAGAGAAGATATACAAACTACTATCAGAAGAAAAATAAACTAAAGGAGTATAGGCATGTTAGAATTACCAAAAACTTTTGTACTAGGCGCTGCAACTGCAGCATATCAAGTAGAAGGGTCAAGCAAAGTAGATGGAAAGGGACGTGTGCTTTGGGATGAATTTTTAGAGAAACAAGGAAGATTCAGCCCAGATCCAGCAAGCGATTTTTACAATCGATATGAAGAAGATATTAAATTAGCTTCAGAACATGGTATTAAAGCGTTAAGAATTTCTATTGCTTGGTCTCGCATATTTCCAAAAGGGTATGGGGATGTTAATCAAAAAGGGGTAACATATTATAAAAATGTATTTGCGACGTGTCGAAAATATAATATTGAACCATATGTGACATTACATCATTTTGATACGCCTGAAGAACTATTCAAACAAGGGGATTGGTTATGTAAGGAGAACATCACGCATTTTGTGAACTATGCAGCATATTGCTTTGAGACATTTAAAGATGATGTTCAATATTGGATGACGATTAATGAACCTATCGCATATACTTTAGGTCAATATGTAACAGGTGCGTTTCCACCTGGTGAACAATATCAAGTCGTCAAATGTCTCCAAGCTCAACATAATCTTATTGTTGCGCATAGTAAAGTAGTTAAACTCTATAAAGAGAAAGGTTATGACGGAGAAATCGGTATTATACATGCTTTAACTCAAATTTATCCAATTGATCAACAACCTGAAAATGTGAACGCTGCTAAAGTACAAGATACATTTATCAACGGATTTTTATTAGATGGTACATTTTTAGGAGCATATTCTAGTGAGAAAATGGATGTAATTAATCATTTACTTAATAAATATGATGGTTCATTAGATATGCCGGAAGAGGAAATGGCAATCATTAAAGAAGCTAGTCAATTACAAGATTTCTTAGGCATCAATTATTATCAAAGTAATTGGGTGAAAGCAAACGAAGCGGATAGCTTAATACATCATAATGGTACAGGGGACAAAGGTAGTTCGATTTTTAGACTTAAACAAATAGCTGAAATTGTTAAAAACCATGACGTTCCAACGACTGACTGGGATTGGTATATTTATCCTAAAGGTTTATATGATATGATTATGCGTATTAAAGCAGACTATCCAAATTATAAAAAGCTGCTAATCACTGAGAATGGACTAGGGTATAAAGATCAATTTATAGATGAACAAACAATCATCGATGATCAACCACGTATAGACTATATAGCTACACATTTAGAAAGCATTAGTGATGCGATTAAAGATGGTGCTAATGTAACAGGTTATTTTGTTTGGTCATTGCAAGATATGTTTAGTTGGTCTAATGGTTATAATAAGCGATACGGATTATTCTATATCGACTTTGAAACTCAGAAAAGGTATATCAAGAAAAGTGCACTATGGTATAAAGCACTATCTGATTCATTAGAGAATAAAGCAGAATAAAAGCAAACTAAACCCCGCTTCTAGAATATATAGAAGCGGGGTATTTATAATTAATTTATAGCTGTTGCATATTGTTCAATCACTTTATTTAAATTTTGTATATTACTAATACCTTCATCATTTAACCAAGCTTTGCATCCTTGTTCGCCATCTTTAACAAATGCTTGAGTAGCGCCTGCCCATGTTGCTCTTCCACATAATACACCGTTAAATTTAGATTCTGATTCATAAGCAAATTTCAACGTTTCTTGGAATAAAGTAGGTGATACGCCTGCACTTAAAAAGATAAATGGTAAATGTGTTGCATCTGATTGTTCTAAGAAAAACTGCCTAGCTTGTGCTTTCGTATATACTGGATGATCGCCAAATCCTTCTACAAAATTCATATTAACTGGCACTTCCACTTTTAATACATCTACTTTAAATCGATCTTCTGAGAATAATTTCATCGCTTCAATAACTTTATGAGGTTTAACTTTTGCGTATGCTTCGCTTAAATTATCATCATTTGTTGCGTCATATGACACGATTTCTAAGAAAAATGGAATATCCAATGCGACACACTCAGCACCGACTCTTTCTACAAAGGCTTCTTTTTGTGAATTGATTTCTTGTGATTCATCAATATCAAAATATACGAGTAATTTAATGGCGTCTGCACCTTGTTCTTTCAGTGCGTGTACAGACCATGTATTTAATAAATCAGGTAATCGACCTGGTGTTGCTTTATCATAGCCTGTCTTTTCGTAAGCTAAGATTAAACCGCAGTTAGGATGTCTTTCTTTTGAAGCGGGTAATCCATACTCAGGATCTAATAATATACTTGAAGAAAATTTCGTTAATGTCTTAGAAATTTGGACTTTAAAATCTTCTATCGTTTCTGATGCTACATTTTCACCAAGCATTTTCTTTAATGCACCGCGTTGATCAATGGCAAGTGCAGCAATTTGTCCTAAATCGTTTGTGAGCTTTGATAAATTTTTAACCATTTAAAAACACTCCAATTGTTCAATTTTTATTTTTGATAAATAATACTCAAAATTCTCTTTCGTTAAGAATCCTGTTTTCTGTTCTAAAGCATTCGCAATTCCAGCAGCCATGGCTGATTTAACAGCATAGTGAACATCTTGTTTATGTATGAGTCCATAACTAAAGCCTGCTATAGAACTATCACCAGAACCAACTGCGTTAACAGCTTTAATTTTAGGAATATTTACTTTATAAATTTGATGCTGATATTTATAAAGTGCACCATTAGAACCAAGTGAAATCATCACACATGGAATTTGGCTTAAAAGAGGGGATTTCAATGCTTCGATAATCTCTTGATGATTATCATGATCTTTCACATTAAATAGCTGATTTAGTTCCTCGATATTAGGTTTAATTAAATAAGGTAAGCTTTGACCTTCATGATTTAGTAAATCTTTTAAAGTATGACCATTAACATCCAACAATACTTTCTTACCGTATCTAGCAGCAATATCAATAAGCATTTGATAAGTTTCAACATTCATGCCTGGTAAAGCACTACCTGATATCGCAATAATGTCGTGCGCTTGAATAAGTTCAGTCACATGTTGAATAAATGCCTGAATATCTTCTTGCGTAATTGGATCTCCTGGTTCAAGTAATTCTGTTTGATGTGCTCCATTTAAAATCGCTATACACTGTCTCGATTCAATATTTGTTTCATAAAAATCATGTTTAATATGATCTTTATCTAAATCACGCTTAATAAAAGTGCCCGTAGTTCCGCCGATAATGCCAGTAGCTAAATGATCAATACCTAAAATGTTTGCCACTCTCGTAACATTCAATCCTTTGCCACCAGCTGTTTTAATAACATTTTTAACCCGGTTCGTTTGGTTCAATTCAAAATAATCTAGTTGATAGGCGATATCCACTGAAGTATTTAATGTAATTGTTAATAATTTCAATGTTTCACCTCATCCACATATTCTCCTTTATTCCATTTATCAATATATTTGTTAAACTGATTGGAATCATAATGAGCTTGGTCGTCTGTTAACAATTGATTCATGCGTTCTATTAATTGATCTGATTCCGTTGTTTGGATATACTCAGCATTTATAAAGGTTTCAACGATATCAGTTATTAAATCAATGCCTGAAATTGTTCCACCAACACCAATAATATTGCAATTATATTTCTCTTTCGCTAAACGAGCACTTGTAATGTCTCGTACGAGTGCAACTCTCGCATTAGGCACTTTATTTGCTGAAACACTAATACCTACACCTGTACCACAAAGTACAACACCTAAGGCAGCTTTTCCTTCTGTAACAGCTTTTGCGACATTTACACCATAAATAGGGTAGTGTGTTCTTTGATGATCATAAGTTCCAACATCTATCACTTCATGACCAATACTTTTAATAAAATCTGATACTTTGATTTTTTCATCCGTAACGATATGATCGCATCCAATAGCTATCTTCATTTAACTTCCTCCTTAACACAAACTATTTAACATATCTATTCTGATTTGATGTCGGCCAGCATCATAAGATGATTCTCCAAATGCTTTAGCGCAATTAACCGCTAGAGTAGGGCCAACGATTTCAGAAGCAAGAATCATAATTTTTGTATTGTTGTGACGTGCTGTCATATAAGCAGAACGGTCATCTGAAACTGAAGCAGCGATTATATTTTTATGTTTGTTCGCAATAATGAATGGTGCAATGCCATAATCATCAATGATTAAAGCTTTAGCATCTTCATTATTTTTAACTTTTTCTATAGTATTTACAGTTACTGCAAACACATCATCTTCAAGTGTTTCATCATACAAATCGATCCATTCAATGTTAGAATGAGATAGTTCCTGAATAATCTTGTCTTTTAAAGGGCTAGATTTACGAATACAATTAATAAAAACTTTCATATACTTCCTCCTATGTTTGTAATTGTTCGTTTTTGTTAATTATAATATAAAATCAAACATACTTTCTGTCAATAAAAAACGCAATATAAAATAGCGATATGCTATTCTATATTGCGTTTCTTTTAATATTCATTTTGATAACTATTTAATCTTGTTTGGATATGTGTTTAATATTTCTTCACTTACATCATCATCTGATATAACAGCATCGACATCGTTAATATTATAGAAGTTATATAATGCTTGAACACCGAATTTAGTGCTGTCTGCTGTGATATATTTAAGCTTTGCATTTTCTAAAATGATATGAATACCTTTACCTTCTTCTTCATTAGCAGTTGTTAATTTTTGACCATATATACCGTTAACTCCGACAAATGCTTTTGCTACATGAAAGTCTTCCATCATTTTATTCGCAAAGTGTCCGATAAATGTACCCGTTTTAGATCTGAATCGACCACCTACGAGTAATACATCAATGTTTGATAAATCTTTATATTGTAAGAATATATCAAGCGAATTCGTAAATATGCTTAAGTTCTTGTCTTTTATAAAATCAAATATAAGTTCATTTGTAGAACCTGAACCGATAAATATAATATCTTCATTATGAATGAGTTCTCCACACTTTTGAGCAATTTTCATTTTATTAGATACATTAATAGTTTGCTTTTCTTTATGTGACTTTTCATTATATAAATTATCTTCAATTAATTTAGCGCCACCATGAATTCTATTTAACAAACCATTGTTTTCTAGTTCTTGTAAATCTCTTCTAATTGTCATTTCAGCAACGTTCATCTTCTCTGAAAGGGAAGATACTTTCACAGACATATTATTTTTAAGTTCATCCATTATAAAACGGTGCCTATCAACTTTTAATTTCACTTGTGATCCTCCTATATATTAACTTTTTAATAAGTTCGAATTTGTTTGATTATATTGTAACACAAATAATATTAAAATTAGAATAATATATAATGCGGTTATTTAATAAGGTATGTTTATATAAAAATATAGAGACTCACACACCATAAGATGTACCAGTCTCTACATTAATATTAGATAAGATATTATTCAATTTCGTTTGTTAGTGATTCAAGCTCGTCGATTAAGTGACCGATATACGCGATTGTTTCTTTAAGTGGTTTATCTGTCGTAATATCAATTCCTGCCATTTGAGCAAGTTCAACAGGAGATTTAGAGCCACCAGCTTTTAAGACATTTAACCAATCTTCAACAGCAGGTTGTCCTTCTTTTTCAATTCTTTGACTCATAGCAGTTCCGATTGTTAAACCTGCTGAATACGTATAAGGATATAAGCCCATATAATAATGCGGTTGGCGCATCCATGTTAATTCTGCACCTTCAGTTATTTCAACTTCGTCTCCCCAGAAATCAGAAATAACTTGTTTCTTAATACTATTTAAAAGTGGGGCAGTGAGTGCTTCACCTTTATCAACGTGTCTATAAACTTCTCTTTGATATTTAGCTTCTAATAAATGTGTCACCATATTATGATAATACGTTCTTGAAATAATTGAACTAATAACCCAACGTTTAAATTTCGGATCATCTGATTTTTTCAATAAACTATTAGCCATTAACATTTCGTTCATTGTTGATGGTGCTTCAACAAAGTACATTGAACAATCAGCTTGATATACATTTTGATGTGCATTTGCTAAATTAAAGTGTCCTGCATGACCAAGTTCATGTGCTAATACAAATACTTCAGTCATTTTACTTGTCCATGAAATAAATATGAATGGATTAACACCGTATGGGCTTGCACAATAAGCACCTGTTTGTTTCCCTTTGTTTTGAGGGAAGTCAATCCAGCGTTTATCATAACTATCATTGACCATTTGCATATAATCTTCACCAAGTACACTTAATGCTTCTTTAATATATTCTTTAGAGCCTTCAATTGATACATCTGGTTCATAAGTAGGGTCTAATGATATACGTAAATCTTCAAATTTCAATTTATCTAGATTATTTGTACGTTTAAGTAATTGCGCATATCTTCTCATATGTGGTGCTAATTCTTCTGAAATAACATCAATTTGACGATCATACATTTCTCTTGTTACATCTTGTGATTCTAATAAGAAATCAATTACAGAATCGTAACCACGTAATTCAGATTCAATTTTTTCTTTTTGAACATGAGCGTTGTATGTTGCTGCAGTTGTATTTTCATAACGGCGTAACGCATCACTAAATTTCTTGAATGCATTTCGTCTAACTTCTGTATTAGAGTCAACTTCGTAATCACCTTCAAATGATACATAATCTAAAGGTATTTCTTCTCCGTTCGCTTCAAAAGTACCAAACTCAATATCTAACATTTTCGTAATACCATATAATTCATATGGCGCACCAAAAGTAGGTGAGAAGGTTGCTAACGCTTTTTCTACTTCAGGATGTAATGTATGTTCTTTTTGACGTTTTAACAACGTTAAATATTTAGGATACTCAGATTGTTTAATTAAAGCATTGAATGCTTCATCATCTAGTTGCAAAATTTCTGACTCTACAAATGATAATAAACCAGCAACTTTTCCATATGTAGTAGAAAATTGTGCAACTACTTTTTGACTTTGTTCATCTGTCGTATCAGTCGAATAAAGTAATTCTGCATATGTACTTAAGTGAATAATACTTACAATAAGATCAGCTTGTTCACGTAAAGCAGATTCAATCGTTGATATTTCATTTAACTGATTCACATATTTTTCATTAAATGCTGTAACGTTCTCAACTAATTCTTTTAATGCACTATAAAATGCATCATTGTCTTGATACAAACTTGAAAGATCCCATGTTTCTTGAACAGGAACTTCACTTCTTAATAATTGTCCCATCAAATCACCCTTTTTTAAAATTTACTTATTTATGTACTTATGTACATATTATACATATAAACATCTTCTACGTCATATGATACAACGCACTATTCGAACAATTCATCTCGCGCATCATGGTCACATTTGTGCGCTTATGTCCGTAAAATTTAAACAAAATTGCAAATGTACAATTAAATTTATATAAATAAATCAAATTTCTATCTATATCGTAATTAAACATAAATAAAAGGGGTATAGACCAGTACAACTAGATAAAGGAGGCGTGCATCTTGAATATTTTTGATTTCCCAAACTACTTATGGATTTCATTTGTCGTCGTTATTGTTTTTTCTGTATTATCATCATTAATACTTAAAAAACACGTCATCAGTGCAATTTTGACATTTGTCGTATTAGGTATGATCGCATTTATATTACCTAATTTTTATGATATTACATACGAACCATTATTAGGCTATGCCGCATTTATGGCAATCGTAAGTTTATTTGTATGCTTATTAACATGGTACTTAATGAGAAAGAATCAAAAAAGATTAGCTGAAAAACATAGTCAAGATGAAACAATAGAAGATGGACGTCAATTTAATGAATTAAAAAGACGTAATAAATAGTGAAACGACTAAGATAGTTCTATATCTTAGTCGTTTTTTGATTGCTTAGTCGGGCGTTAGGAACACTTCTGACCAAACTTGTTCGTAACGACGGTCTTGTGAACACTTCTCGCCAAACTTGTTCGTAACGAGGGTCTTAGTTACAAAACTCAGCTGAAATGTTACTATGGACTGCTATAGTTACAAAACTCGGCTGAACTGTTACTATGGACCGCTATAATTACAAAACTCGGCTGAACTGTTACTAACACACTCGTTATTTGCACCTTCACCCAAATCTGCTAATAACGACACCAGTATTTGCACTTCTTGCCAAATCTGCTAATAACGACACCAGTATTTGCACTTCTCACCAAACTTGCTAATAACAACACCAGTATTTGCACCTTCACCCAAAACTGCAAATAACGACACTAGTATTTGCACTTCTCATCAAACTTGCTAATAACGGCACAAGTATTTGCACTTCTCACCAAACTTGCTAATAACGACTGAGATATTTCTATATATCCCAGTCGCTCAATCTTTCTCTATTTAAAATATACAGGTGTCGTGATTGCATAGAGTGCTTCGTTAATAATACTTTGTTGGTTTGCGCTTAGATCTGAGTTCTTTAATGTTCCTTCTCGTTCATACCCACATCTTTCAATGGTGTTAATACTTCTTGTATTTTTAACATCTATGTATGCTTCTATTCTTACAAAGCCATGATTTTCTATAACATGTTGCGTAATATATTGAATAGCTTCTGTTATATAACCTTTGCCTAAACCTGAATTGACTGCCCAATAACCAATTTCACATGATGGTAATCTTAAATCGATATCTTGAAGGACAACTGATCCTACAAATTGCATCGTGTCTTTTTCAAAGATAAAGTATCTAAAATATTCTTTGTTATACTGTGTGTCAGTTGATTTATTAAGAAAATCAGTCACTTTATATTCGTCAAATTGATAGTTGAAGAATGCTACCCAATCTTTTAACGTATCTACTGAGTTCAGCATTTCGTCCTTTATTGTTTCTTTGTATGAAAAAATTTGTTCTCCAGCTAGTAGTATTAAACGAGATGTTTCTAATTTTAATTCAAGTTGTATCTCTTTATTCATTATAAAACTCCTGACTTACGTGATATTCTATATGTATTATAACATGTACGAAATTGACTTTATTTATTTTTTTGATTATATAGTTGACTCTAACGTAACGTAAGACTTTATAGTAGGGTTATGAGGAGGTTAAGTAAATGGAAATGACTGTTAAAGAAATTGCTCAATTAGTCGGTATAAGTGTGCGCACGCTTCACCATTATGATGAAATTAATTTACTGAATCCGTCTAATGTATCATCTTCTGGTTATCGATTGTATTCAGACGAGAATGTAGACAGATTACAGCAAATTTTATTTTTTAAAGAGCTTGATTTTCCTCTAAAAAAGATAAAAGAAATTCTTGATGATCCTTCGTTTGATAAAGAAGAAGCATTAAATATGCATAAAAAGATGCTCATCAATAAAAGAACAAGAATTGATCAAATGATTCAAACGATAGATCAAACGACGAAACATATGAAAGGAGAAATTAACATGACGAATGAAGATAAATTTATAGGCTTTGAGTTTAATCAGAATGAATATGAAGATGAAGCACGTGAAAAGTGGGGGAATAAAACTGTAGATAAAGCGAACAATCGCATTAATAGTTGGTCTAAAGAAGAAAAAGCTTCAAAAGAAGAAGAAATGAATGATATCTTTAGAGCATTTGCAGCAAACAGAAATGAATCTCCAGACTCAGAAATTGCTCAATCAATTGTACAAAGATGGTACACGTATTTAAATTCTAATATTGATTGCGAGTATAGTTTAGAAGTTTTTGGTAGTATTGGTGATATGTATGTAAGTGATGAAAGATTTACTAAAAATATTAATAAATTTGGTGACGGTACCGCACAATTTGCTAGTAAAGCAATTGCAAGTTATGTCAAAATGAATCAATAGCATAAACCACTATAAATCGTATTTATTTCGATTTATAGTGGTTTTTATTTATACTGATGTATGATATGCTTTCCTAAAATCTATTTGGAGTGATTTAATGATTTATGTATTAAGACATTGCAAAGCTACTGGACAAGACTTTGATGCTGCTTTAACGACAGATGGCATTAAGTCAGCACAACAATTAGTACCTGTATTAGCTAAACTCAATATTGACCATATATATGTCAGTGAAATGAATCGTACTTATGAATCAATCAAACCATATATAACAAAATACCAAACACCGTTAACTTATGATAGCCGTTTAAATGAGCGCATTTTAAGTGACTTACCAATAGATAATTGGCTAATTGAGCTTAAAATGACTTTCAGTGACTTTAATTATCGCATACATAATGGCGAAACAAGTTTAGAAGCTCAACAGCGAATATTAGAAGTATTTAAGTCGATACCAGTAAATGAACAAGCATTAATTGTTACACATGGTAACATCATGTCATTATTACTAAATCATTTCGACAAACAATTTGGCTTTGAAGAATGGAAAGCTTTAAAGAATCCAGATCTATATGCAATTGATGAAGCGTTACAAGTTAAACATGTAACAATATAAAATAGTTAGATATATATGTAGAATAGGCGTCCCCTAAGTCAATATACTTAACTTCCTATAATATATATTATGTAAACTAATTAATCGAATAAATATGATATATGCTATTAACCCCATATTTAACACAAAAAAAGCTGAAAAATGAATTTCAGCTTTTTTGATTACTTTTTAATTTTAGATCGTACTTTTTGGATTACATTGTGTAAGAAATATTTTTTCTTATTGATTGGTTTATAGAAATCTCCGATTAATTCTTCGATTTGAACGTTAAATCCTCGTTTAAATCGATATACACCATAATCTTCGCTATCTTCAGTGAAATCTCCTGATAATCCGTAGAAATTGTATCTATCGAATCCATTTTCGAAACAATAATTAATCATATGCCAATGCATCATATATGGTCCCATAAAGTGATTGTATTTTTCACTTGAGCCACCTGAGAAATAATTGATTTCATATGCATTTTCAAAGAATACACCTGATGCTAAGTTTAAGATTTCACCGTCTGTTTTAATGAGTTCGCTAGTTTCTAATAATTCTTTCTGTGCATGGTCGATTAAACGATCTGTTTCAGCAATTTTCTTTAATTGTTTTTCAGATTTGTTTTCTTTCGCCATCATTTGATCGCGTTTTGTTTCTAATTCGTTTAAATTCTCTTGAGTTGATTGAATATATTCGTTTAAATCGATATATGCTAATGGTACTAATGCTTTAGAACCATATGTATCGATAAAGTTTAAGAAATATTCATCTGTCTTAGAAATAAAGCCAGCTCTTTCTTCTGTTTCTCTATATAGTTTAAAGAATATATCTAATTCATCGCGTTCTAAGAAACGTACTTTAACACCATAATTATGCGCTTTATTGACGTTACGTTTTCTTTGGCTGTCGAATCCTTTTTTAACTTCTGCTAATGTTTTATCTTTTAAGTTCAAGACACCCATCCACCTTACTTGGCTTGATGGATCATATTTAGTCGTAAAGCCGTGATGGTCATAGCCTAGTGATTTAATGAGATCAACGATTTGGTCATTTGCGCCATCTTCTTTAATTTGTTTAATATCTTTATCGTATATATTGTAAATCCAGTATGGGTCGACTTTAACATATAGACATTGATGTTGTTTTAAGTACTTTTCAAGTGCTTTGAAGTAATATGTCACTAAATCTAGATTGCTATAATCCATTACCGGACCACGATTTGAATAATACACATAACTACCTAATGTTGGTATTTTAGAGAATAAACTTGCTGCAACGACTTGGTTATTCTCATCTTTAACACCTAATAATACAACTTGAAAACCATCATTTTCCCTCGTCTTGATGTTTTCTTTTACTTGAAAGTAGTGACTTTCGTATCGACTATCAGATACGAACTCATCATATTCAGTAACCGTTAATTCTGTAAATTTCATATTATCTAAATTCCTCTCTTACTGAAAATCATTTATTTTTTTAATACTTTTTTTAGTGTTGTATATGCTTTGTACGCTGGTTTATTAATTGGTTTAACGAAATCACCAATATATTCATAAACATCTGCATTGTAACCTTTTTTAAATTTAATAACGCCAACATCAGGTGCATCTTCTGAGAAGTCTCCACTGATACCATAGAAGTTATAACGGTCAATATTGTGATCTAAAGCGTATTTAATCATTTCCCACTGAATTGCATAACTACCTGCAAAGTGACGATATTCATTAGATGAACCACCTGCATAATATACAACTTCAAATGGATTGATAATGAAGAAACCCGCTGCTATTGGTAATGTATCACCATGTTCTTGTTGTAATTGACGTGCTTCTTCTAATTTAGCTTCATTTGCTTCTCTTTGTTGTTTTAAGTTGTCTATTTTATTAATTGTTTTTTGATTATCTGGTTTCTTTTCTAAATCTTTTTCAGCTTTCGCAATATCTTTGTTGTATTGTTCATGGTCTTTTTCTAATTGTGGAATGTAAGTTTCAAAGTCTATATAAGCTAGAGGAACCTTTACATTTTCAAAGTATTTTAATCTGTTGTAATAGAAGTCATCGCCACGATCGTTGAAATCTTTCTTCTCTGTTGTATCTTCCATAAATTGACGGAATATCGGCATTTCATCTTTAGATAAGTATCGTACTTTAACACCATTTTTTTGAACTTTTTTAGTATTTCTTTTTCTCAAACTATCCATGTTCTTGATGAGTGTCTTTTCGTCCATACCTTCTAAATCAAGTACTGAATGCCATCTAATTTGATGTATTGGGTGAAAACCAGTTGTGAAGCCTTGGTGTTCATAGCCTAATGATTCAAATTGTTTAATTAAACCATCACGGTTGAATGATTTTTTAATATTGCCATCATGATCTCTTAGTTGATATGGCAAGTAAGGATCGATTCTAAAGAATAATCCTTTATAACTTTTTAAATAGCTCACGATTTCTTTAAAGAAAAAGTCAACAAGTTCTTTGTTGTCATAATCCATTACTGGTCCTCTATTTGAGTAAAAGTAATTAAACTTCTTCATAACTGGTACACTTGTTAACAAGCATGCAGCTAATACTTCACCTTGATTATCTTTGACCCCTACTAAATGTGTTGAAGTGCCTTCAGAAGTTTTTAATTCATAATTACCTACTGCTTGTGTAAAATGCGCGTACGGCATTTTATTTGTAAAAGCTTCAAATTCACCAGTTGTTAAATTTGTAAATTTCATTTATACAATACTCCCAATCTCATTTTTATGTATTTGTTACAATTATACAATATTTTGTCTTTATTCTAAAATAATACTCATTACTATACCATTATTTCATAAATAAAAACCTACCAAATGGCAGGTTTTTATTTATATTGCTAAACTATTTTAATACATTTACAAATTTTTCGGCAACCTCTTCACTAGAATTTGGATTTTGTCCTGTGACAAATTTACCGTCTGCAACTGTATGCGATTCAAAGTCAGCACCTTTAACGAATCGAGCACCTTGCTTTTCAAGTTGTGTTTGTAGCAAGAATGGTACATCATTCTCTAAATTCATTGCTTTTTCTTCACTATCAGTAAAAGCAGTTAATTTAACACCATCCACTAAATAGTTCCCATTTGGAAGCTTAGCGCCAACAAATGCACTTGGACCGTGGCAAACTGCACCAATCACCTTATCGTTATTTCTATAATATGCTAGCATATCTTCCAAGTCTTCATTATTTGGGAAGTCGAATACTGTTCCGTGACCACCAGGTAAGAATATGCCATCATAACTCTCAAACACGATGTCTCTAATACTATATGTTTGTTGTAACTTTTCTAATACGTCATGATATTCTTTAGCTTCGTCATTTTGAGTTGAATTTGGATCTATCGGAACACTACCACCTTTTACAGATGCAATATCCACTTCTAATCCATTTTTAATAAATACTTTATAAGGAATTGCTGCTTCTTCTAGCCATAACCCAGTTGGTTTTCCATCTTTAAATTGAGATGCATTTGTAACAACTATGAGAACTTTTTTGCTCATTAGAAACACTCCTTTTCATTTGTTAATGTCGATTATACATGAAGTGTGTTTCTTTTTCTTCTATTAAGGGTTATGCTTTTTTAATCTTCATCTAAAGCTTTTCTAATACTTTGCAAATATGCTTGAGTTTGTTCTATTGAATCATTTTTTAATCTTTTAACAATTTCACTACCAATCACAATGCCGTCACTAAATGACTTTATTTCTTTAGCATGTTCTTCAGTTCTAATACCAAATCCACAAACAACAGGTACATTAGCGTGTTGTTGTATAAATTTAATTTTATCTTTTAAAGATTCATGGAAACCTCTGCCATCACCAGTCGTCGCATTCATTGTCACTGTGTAAATGAATCCTTCCGCGTGCTCAGCTATTTGCTTAATTCGTTCATCACTAGAAGTCATCGCAATTAAAGAAATTAATTTAATGTTTTTAGGCTGTAAATGTTTTTTAAATCTTTGTCCAAGTTCAAATGGTAAATCTGGAATGATTAACCCATAAACATTCGCTTCAGCAATTCGTTCTATAAAAGCGTCGACACCGTATGCATCAATTAAATTATAATAAGTCATAAATAAGTAAGGTGTATTGATTTCATCTTTATGTTCGATTAGTTGATCAATGATTTTATTAACAGACATACCTTGCTTAATCGCTTCTTGACCGGCTGCCATAATCGTTGGACCATCAGCTACAGGATCTGAGAAAGGTAAGCCAATTTCAATATAATCTGCACCATTTTCGTCCATAAGTTTGACTGAATCTATAAAATCTTTGTTTCCCATGACATATGGTATAAATAATTTACGCATGATGATCCCCCTTCTCTTGCATATACTTTCTAATTGTTTCCATGTCTTTATCTCCTCTACCAGAAACCGTCACAACAATAATTTCGTCTTTATCCATTGTTGGCGCTAGTTTCTCGACGTAACTCAATGCATGCGCGCTTTCTATAGCTGGAATAATACCTTCTAATTGTGTAAATTTAATAAGCGCATCCATCGCTTCAGTATCACTTGCATTCGGATATTGAACACGACCTATATTGTTATAATAACTATGTTCCGGACCTACACCTGGATAATCTAATCCTGCTGAAATTGAGTGCGCAAGTTCGACTTGTCCATTTTCATCTTGAATTAAATACATTCTAGAACCATGCAACACGCCAGGTTTCCCTTTTTCTATAGCTAAAGCATGTTTAGTAGTATCTACACCTTCACCTGCAGCTTCAACGCCGTATAATTTAACAGATTCATCATTTACAAACGGATAGAATGTACCAATTGCGTTTGAACCGCCACCTATACATGCAACAACTGCATCTGGTAATCGGGATTCTTTTTCTAATATTTGTTTCTTAATTTCTTTACCAATCACACTTTGTAAATCTCTTACGATAGTTGGGAATGGATGAGGACCTAGCGCTGATCCAAGTAAATAATGTGTATCTTCAACATGTGAAACCCAATATTGTAATGCTTTATTTACGGCATCTGATAATGTACCTTGTCCGTCTGTTACAGGTACAACTTTAGCGCCTAACAATTCCATTCTGAACACATTTAATGCTTGTCTTTCAATATCTTCTTCACCCATAAATACTATAAGTTCCATATCAAACAACGCTGCAATTGTTGCACTCGCTACACCATGTTGACCAGCACCAGTTTCAGCAACGAGCTTCCTTTTACCCATTTTCTTTGCAATTAGTGCTTGTCCCAATGCGTTATTAATTTTGTGAGCACCAGTATGATTTAAATCTTCTCTTTTTAAGTATATTTTTGCGCCGCCAAGTGCTTCTGTATAACGCTCAGCATATGTTAAAGGTGTCTCTCTACCTACATAATCTTTTAAATAAGCATTTAATGTTTTATGAAATTCCGGATCATTTTTTAATTGTTGATACGTATCGTTTAATTCTTGTATAGCTGGCATTAATGTTTCTGGTACATATTGGCCACCAAATTCACCGAAAAATCCTAATTCATCTGCTTCTAATTGTATATTTTTATTCAATTCAATCATTCCTTTACATATGTTAGTAATGCTTTAATTTTCTCTTTATCTTTTTGACCGTTCGTTTCAATTCCACTTGATATGTCATAACCATTATGATTAAAGTTTAATGATTCGATTTGTTTAATTTTATCTATATTAATACCACCGGCAATTAAATACGGAATATTGGATAATTCATTTAATATGGACCAGTCATAAGATACCCCTGTACCACCATAATCTTTTGAAGGCGTATCAATTAAAAATAAATCTACATCATTTTTAAAAGCTTCTATATTAGCAAGTAATTGATCATTAGCGGGTAAAGCTTTATAAATCTTAATATGCGGATATTTTTCTTTAACCTCTTGTATAAATGATACAGATTCATCACCATGAAATTGAAGTGTATTAATAGAAGTTTCTTGAATAAGTTGATCAATTTCTACCATTGTTAAATTCACAACAACAGCTACGATATCAATCGTTTGGGGAATTTCTTTACTTAATGACTTTATTTCTTCAACAGATACATATCGTTTACTTTTGGGATACGTGATAAATCCAATTGCATCGACATGATTTAAGACAGCTGTTTCGATAGCCTCTTTATCTTGAAAGCCACAACATTTAATAAACATGTTGCTCACCTTGTTTTTCTAGTCGTAAACTTGGTAGAAATTCATCTAAGTGTGGATGTTTCATTAGCGACTCCCCAATTAATGCGCCATCTATACCACTACCGATAATACTTTTCACATCATCTAAAGTACGAATACCACTTTCAGAAATGTATGTCACACCTGGTTTAATTTGTGTTAAAATCTCATTCGTATGTTTAACGTCTGTGACAAATCTTTTTAAATCACGATTATTAACGCCAATTAATTGTGCACCAATTTCATGTGCAATATCGAGTTCTTCTTTATCATGTACTTCTACAAGTACTTCTAAACCTTTTTCTGTCGCATATGCGTATAATGTTTCGAGTTCTTCTTTTGACAAAATATTCACGATTAATAATACGATAGAGGCACCAACATGATGTGCTAAGTCAATTTGTCTTTTATCAATAATAAAATCTTTACATAATACAGGTAATGTCGTCTTTGTCGTTAAACTTTGTAACCTTTCGTAACTACCGTCGAAATATTTTTCATCCGTTAATATAGATATAGCAGATGCACCGTATTGTTCATATAGTTTTATTTGAGTAGCCATATCTCGTTTCGGAATATCTGATACTGTAGGGCTTTTTGCTTTTAATTCAGCAATAATATTTAACTTATTATCTTGCTGTGTACGACTTAAGAAAGAAGTTTTATGTTGTACATCCACTTTTTCCAATGTATTTAATTTTTGTTCATAATATTGATTATTTAGTAATGTTTTTTTATATTCTACGATTTCATCCAATATTGTCATAAACTTTGCCTCCTACAGCTTCTAATATATTTAATGCATGTTTCTCATCTATTAAAGACTCTGCTAACGTAATTCCCTCTTTGATAGAGTCTACTTTTTGACCAGCATATAACGCTAAAGCAGCATTTAATACAACGACATCTCTTTTAGGACCATGATCTTGTCCTGTTAAAATATCTAAAGTAATAACTTTATTTTCTTCAGGTGTTCCACCTTTTAATGATTCGTTTGGCGCTGATTGTAATCCGTAGTCTTCAGCATTTACAGTATAATGTTTAATGCCTTCATCTTGAGACACTTCATATATAATGTTGTCACCAGATAAAGTAGCTTCGTCCATGCCACCTGCACCGTGCACGATAATGGCACGTTTTCTACCTAATTTATAAATTGCTTCAGCAATAATTTTAAGTTTCGTTTCATCATAAACGCCCATCACTTGATAATCTAAATGATATGGATGAATCATTGGTCCAAGTAAATTAAATGTTGTCGGTGTTGGTATTGATTTACGAACAGGTTGTACAGTTTTCATAATCGGGTATGTTTCGGTTGCACTTAAAAATGCTAAATTTGTCGCATTTACTTTTTCTGTCGCATCTTTAATAGGTGTTGTTTGAATATTTAAAGCAGATAAGATATCAATGCTACCTGTTTTAGATGTAATACTTTTATTACCATGTTTCAAAACTTTTAAGCCAGCTGCCGCAACAACAAATGAAGCGGTTGTTGAAATATTAAAGCTGCCAGAATGGTCACCACCTGTGCCACAAACACAAATACTATCTTCTAAATAAGGTCTTTCTTTATATGTTGTTTCGATTAAACTTTGACTTAAGTTCGATAATTCATCTGATGTTTCACCTTTCATACTTAATGCTACTAAATGTGCAACCTTCAATGATACATCTGCTTGTTCATCCATCATTAAATCTACAAATGATTTCATTTCTTGTTGCGATAAATCATGATACTGAATGAGTTGTTTTAATGTGTTCATAATTTGCACCTTCCTTTGTTATGTCGATAAAAGCTTTTATAATTTCATTTCCATGATCTGAAGCAAATGATTCAGGATGAAATTGTATCCCGAAATGTGGTTTTATTTTATGTTCAAATGATTGTATGGAATCTTTCGTTCTACCTGTAATTTTCAAAGTGTTCGGAAATGTTTTTTCATCACTAATTAATGAGTGATACCTCATAATATTAAAATGCTGCTCACATTCTTGATACAATTTAGAAGTTTCGATAATATCAATTTGATCGACTTTACCGTGCTTAACTTCTTTCCCAACGACAACTTCTACACCGTAATATGTCGTTAATGCTTGAGCACCTAGACAAATCCCTAATATCGGTTTTTCTTTATATGCTTCTATTAAATTTTTTAAGTCTTCTGTATCATCAGGATGACCAGGTCCTGGAGATATAACCAATCCATCAATATTTAAATTGAATGGAGCCTCATCCGGATGATAGATCACGACATCATCATGTTGCTTAATTAAATCCACTAAGTTATATGTGAATGAATCATAATTATCAATTACTAATATCATGGTGTAACCTCCAATAAACTTTTTGCTTTGATCATCGTTTCTTTTAATTCTTTTTGCGGGTTTGAATCATATACAACACCACAGCCAGCTTCTACATTTACATATTCGTTATCTACAACCATCGTTCTAATTGTTAATGCAAAATCTAAATCATGGTTGCAATTGATATAACCAACACCACCAGCATATATACCGCGTTTTCTTTTTCTGCTTTCATAAATTCTTGTGATTGCTCTCGTCTTAGGTGCACCTGATACTGTTCCTGCTGGTAATAGTGCTGTAATCATTTGAAGCGGTGTAATGTCTGGTCTAATTTTACCTTCGACGATTGAGACGATATGCATAACATGTTCAAATCTTTCAACAGTCATTAACTTAGGCATATATACTGAACCTGTTTGAGCAATCATATTCAAATCATTTCTTCCAAGGTCGACAAGCATACGATGTTCAGCTAATTCTTTTTCATCTGTAATGAGTTCAATTTCATTTTGTTTATCTTCTTCTTCTGTTTGACCTCTTTTGTTAGTACCAGCTATTGGGTTCGTTGTAATGATGTCACCTTGTTTTTTAATGAAACTTTCTGGTGAAGATCCAATGATGCTTCTTTCTTCATCGTCAATGTAATACATATATGGACTTGGGTTTTGTCTTTTTAAATTTTTATAAATTTGAAGTTTCAATGTATCTTTATGTTGTTCGTTAAAGTAATGTTTATATTTATAAATTCTTGAAGGTACGACTTGGAACATATCACCTTTACTAATCAGTGATTTATAATATTCGACTTCTTGCATGAAATCTTCTTCACTTATATTTGTTTCAAGTTCACCTCTTAATGTGTGATCAATTTTATTTTGAAATAGTGAAATATCTTTTAATGTTTCAATCATATTATTAAGTTCTTGCTCAACTTGTGTTTCCGTATTCTGACTAAACAAGTTTGATGCGATAACAAACAATTCTTCTTTAAAATGATCAAATACATATACTGATTCAACGAGATTAAATGAAGCGTCTGGAATATCGGATTGCAATTCAATTTGTTTAAGTAATTTATTTTGATATCTAATTAAATCGAAACTACAGTACCCGATCATGCCAGATATAAATGGTAAATGTGTTAAAGCTTCTGGAACTTCATCAACTTTCATATTATTGATGAAATCCTCTAGTGATTCATATGGATGTTCATGTACAAGTTGTTCATCTTCATTTATGAATATTTGTAAATAATCATCATATAAGTTCACTTTTCCAACTGCATCGAAAGCTACAATCGAAAATCTACCTTTCATTTGATCTGTACTGGCACTTTCTAAAATCATTTTCTTACGATTTATTTGTCCTAAAGTCTCTGGTGTAATATCAGCATTTAACTTTTTAAATTTAATAATCATCTTAATCCTCCTTAATAAAAAAACCGCGCATAAACATCCTAATCAAACAGGACGCATATGCGCGGTACCACCTTCATTAATAAGTATAAAACTTATTCACTCATTAAATATTTAATTATTTCTACATGGTCCCCATTTCTAAATTAAACTGTGTTAGTTTACATCAACCACTAACTTTCTGATTGCTACAGGATTTAATTTATACTTATGACCACTGATTTAGGTATACAAAAAGACACCACAGTATACGCTATCTGTAAGGACGCGTTACCGTGGTGCCACCTTAGTTAACATTGAATTTCATGTTCACTCTAAATTTCATTTAATTGATAATTTGAAAGCCCAATTCTCTCTTTGTGTGTAGTGCTAATTTACATCAACCATTAGCTTTCTATTTGCTACTATCAACACGAGATACTCATCTTTCAAATTCCGAATGATTTCTTCGGATTAATTAAATATCACTATACGAGAATAAATTTTAAATGTCAACCCTTAAATTCTGATTAGTTTTTAATTTCTGATAAACAATAAGCTCTTAATAACTTTTCACTTTCAAGAATAGAATCTTCATGTGTGCGTTCTAAAGCATGTGAAGATTCAATACCTGCACCGAATAATCCATGTCTAATATCAGCACCAGCATGTAGAGCAGCAGAAGCATCAGAACCATAATAAGGATATATATCTAATTTATATTGAATATCATTTTCTTTACATAAATTGACTAAATGATTTCTCAAACCTACATGATAAGGTCCTGAAGCATCTTTCACACAAATAGATACTGTGTATTCATCAGAAGCTTGTCCATCTCCTAATGCCCCCATATCAAAAGCGATAAATTCTACAACTTTATCTGAAATACTTGAATTTGCACCATATCCAATTTCCTCATTGTTCGAAATATAAAATTGTGTCGTATGTGGAAGTTCAACATTTTCTTCTTTAAGGTATTTCAAAAATTGTAAAATCATCGCAACACTTGCTTTATCATCAAGGTGACGAGATTTAACAAATCCTGATTCTGTATGTACAAATCTTGGATCAAAGCTCACAGCATCTCCAATTTCAATGCCTAATGCTCTTGTATCTTCTGGATTAAATGTTTTTTCGTCAAGTCTTACTTCCATATGTTCGGCATTTCGTGGAATTTCAGTATTATTTTTATAAACATGGACACTTGTTTCATGTAAACAAATGGTACCTGTTATTTCTTTTCCACTTTGTGTAGTGATGGTACAATACTCCCCTTCAATCGCATTCCAACTAAATCCCCCAATTAAATCTAGTTGTAATCTACCATCTTCTTTAATACCTTTAACAATTGCACCTAATGTATCTACGTGTGCTGTAATCAGACGTTGTGCATCATCATTTTTTCCTGGTACGTTGATAAATAATCCACCTTTGTGTGTTACACTCGTATCATAATTTAATGACTCAGCAACTTTTCTACAATATTCAACTGCTGGATCAGCAAACCCAGACGGACTATTAATGTAAACAAGTTCTTTAATTGTATCGATCGTTTCTTTTACGTTAATTGTCATATTACCACTCCTTATACATTTATTATCATTCTATACTTTTAAAAAAATAAATCAATAACACTTGCTTTCACACACTAACTTACTTTAAACTATTAAAGTATTGGAGGGATTTTATGCAACGCGTATTTATTGTTGGACTAGGATTAATTGGTGGGAGTTTAATACAAAATATTAAATTTTATCATCCCAATTTACATATAACAGGTTACGATTATTTTGAAAAACATTCAGAAATCGCATTATCTATGAAAATTATAGATGAAATCGCAACGGACTTTGATTCTAGTGCTCGTCAAGCAGATTTAATTATATTAGCCACACCCGTACAACAATCTATCGAGTACGGTAAGCGCTTATTAGAAATTGATACTAAACCAGGATTAATCGTTACCGATACAGGTAGTACGAAATTAGGATTAAGTTCACTTGAATCACAATTGTTAGAACAGGATATTCATTTAATCGGCGGACATCCAATGGCAGGTAGTCATAAGTCAGGTGTCACAAATTCTAAAAAGCACTTATTTGAGAATGCTTATTATGTATTGATATATGATCAAGCGGAAAATGAAGCGGCTTATAGTGAAGTTAAACATTTGCTAGAACCTACTAAAGCAAAATTCATCAAAATGTCAGCAAAAGAACATGACTATGTAACAGGTGTCGTCAGTCATTTTCCACATGTCATCGCATCAAGTTTAATTCATATGAATGAAGAAAATACACAAATATCCGAATATGTCAGAACACTAGCAGCAGGCGGTTTCCGTGACATCACACGAATCGCGAGTAGTAATGCAGATATGTGGCGTGACATCACATTAGAAAATAAAGAACATCTTGTCACACTTATGGAAAATTGGATTGAACAAATGACACATACGAAAGAAATGATTGAAGAAGGAAATCCAGCATTAATTCATGATTTTTATCAATCAGCCAAAACATATAGAGACCAACTCCCTATTAAAGAACAAGGTGCCTTAACTTCAACATTCGATTTATATGTTGATATCCCAGATAAACCAGGTATGATCAGTGAAGTAACAAGAATACTCGGACAAAATCACATCTCTATTACAAACATCCGAATATTAGAAGTAAGAGAAGATATTATGGGTGCATTAAGATTAAGCTTCAAATCAAGCACAGACAGAGATCGCGCAATAGAAGCCTTACAATCATTTGATACGTATACATTGTAATATTGAATATTGAGAAATGGGAAAAAAGCCAAGAGAATTAAGGTCTCTTGGCTTTGTTTTGATTTGAGGAAATGACTGTGGATGATCTCTTGGCTCAAGTTAGGCATTAAGCCATGACTTGACCTATCTCTTGGCTTAAGTTAGGCATTAAGCCATGACTTAGGCTATCTCTTGGCTTAATTAGGACGTTAAGCCATGACTTAGGCTATCTCTTGGCTTAATTAGGACGTTAAGCCATGACTTGGACGATCTCTTGGCTTAATTAGGACGTTAAGCCATGACTTAGGCTATCTCTTGGCTTAAGTTAGGCATTAAGCCATGACTTGGACGATCTCTTAGCTTAATTAGGACGTTAAGCCATGACTTGGACGATCTCTTGGCTTAAGTTAGGCATTAAGCCATGACTTGGACGATTTCTTGGCTTTACTCAGTCGTTAAGCTATGACTTGGATTCCTTCTATTGTACATCCCCCTATATTCAAACAAAAAACTGCCTATTAGTCAGTTTTTTATATTGTTTCTGATACTTTTTTAGAGTAATACATTGTGTTGACTAAATATAAAATAATCAATAGTGACACACTAAAGAATTGATTATTATCTGAAGAAACCGAGAATATTGATGCTAGTGCTATACATCCTATTATTAATTGTTGGTTCAGTGTATAAGTTTTTTGTAGTGCAATTAATGTAATATATTGTTCTCCACTATCCATCATATCAATCATTTTTTCATTTAATTTTTTATCTCCTGCTTTAGGATAGTTTCGCTCTGGGTATAATTTTCTCAATTTAGATAAATGCATATATGATATTGGTGCTGTTGCTATTAATGAAATCATCGCAATTAACAATGACATCATACTTGGTTCTTTTGTTAAGTTAATGACGATGTTTAATATTGTTAATGCTATTGTCATAATGATACCAAGTAATATGGGTGGATAAATTAATGTTTTTTCTAACTGTATTTCTATTTCATCTTCATTTTCTGGATTTGTTTCATATATTCTATATTTTTCAGCTTTTTTATAAACGTTTAATAAAATGATAAATAAACTGATTAATGAGATTGCTAGAATAATGGCTGTAATATCAGTTTGCAAGGTCGTAAGTTCAATTTCTAAAAAGTCATGTCCTTTTTTAAAAATACTTGTTAGTAATCCTCCTACTAAACCACCGATCAACATATATAATATTAAGTTACCTATTAACATAATTTTATTCTTTTTCATAATTCATCCTCCTCGAATATGAAAACATCTTCAACATTTTCTTTGAGTATTCTTGCTATTCTAACAGCAGTCAATACAGATGGCATAAAGTTATTCCGTTCTATCAAAGAAACTGTTTGTCTTGAAATACCTGCTCTTTTAGCCAATTCAGTTTGGTTAAATCCTTCCCGAGCTCTTAACTCTTTTACCCTATTTCTCATTTGACCACCACCTACATTTATCAATATACATGATTATAGTCAAAATGACAACTGTACTTGTCATTTTGTTATATATAATTGTCACAACTACTATGTATAAGAATGCATATCTTTGTTAATTTATTAAAATCATATTTACTTATTTGTAATTATATGTGAAAATTAAATAATTACATATTTCAGAATATTTTGAAGGGGGGTATTTTTATGGATCATTTTGGCTTTTGGTCGATTATTCCTCCAATTATAGCCATCATTATGGTATTACTTACAAGAAGTGTTATTGTTTCATTATTTTTAGGATTATTTTCAGGCATACTCTTGTTAACGAGTTTTCATCCAATTTCTTCTTTAAAAAAATTACTTGGAGATTATTTGTACAGCACAGTTGCTGATGAATATAATGCCGGAATACTTATTTTATTAGTGTTTATCGGGGGCTTTGTTGCGTTGCTTGAAAATTCAGGTGGTGCAAAAGCATTTGCGAATCGGTTTATATCTGGTGCGAAAAGTCGTATCAAAATCCAACTTGCTGCTTGGTTTAGTGGTATTATAATATTCTTTTCAGAAATGGGCACACCTTTAATTGTTGGTCCAATTTATGAAAGTTTATTTGATAAAGCGAAGATATCACGTGAAAAATTAGCTTGGATTATTGATTCAACAGCATCTCCAGTTTCTGTAATGGTACCGTTTATTGGTTGGGGCGTTTATATTATGGGTTTAATTGATACAGAATTTAAACGAATAAGTATAGATATGTCCTCATGGGATGCCTTTATGGTTTCATTACCCTACTTTATTTATCCAGTCCTTGCGGTATTAATCGTTCCTCTTATTATTTTATTAAAATTAGATTTCGGACCTATGAAAGCAGCTGAGGATCGAATAATGAATACTGGACAAATTTATTGGGACAATGCGAAACCATTAAGAGAAAGTGTGGAAGTCGATAAAGATGTTGAAAATAAAAGTAAACCTATTTTAATTTGGTTACCTATCGTCATCTTAATTGTTTCATTGTTTACATTATTAGCACCAAAAGGCTTTCCATTCCAGAGTGTGGAAGGAAAAGATTTCAGAATAGCTTTAAGTTTATCTTATTTCTTTGCTGCTATTTCTATTATCTTATTAATGTTATTTTATAAAGTTAAAACTATTAGCCAGTCATTAAATATTTATACTTCCGGTATGAAAAACATGACAGATATTTTAGTTATTTTAGTATTAGCTTGGTCATTAGGCGGTGTATTAGACAAATTAGGAACGGCTAACTACATCGTTCAAGTCATTGATGGCACGATACCACCTGCTATAGTACCTGCTTTAATATTCCTAGTTGGTGCATGTATGTCTTTCGCAAACGGAACATCTTGGGGTACATTTGCAATTATGTTACCTCTCGCAATTCCATTAGGGTATCATTTAGACATTTCGTTAGCAGTTTGTATAGGAGCCGTTATTTCTGGAGGTATCTTTGGCGATCATAGTTCTCCAATATCAGATACGACCATATTATCATCAACAGGTGCTGGTGCTGACCATAAAGATCACAACAAGACCCAAGTACCGATTGCTATATTTAATGGCGTTGTAACAACGATTGCCTTACTTGTTACAAGTATGATTGATTTTAAATTCACACTTATTTTAGCTATCTTATTCATGATTTGTGGCGTCCTCATTATTAATCAAGTTCAGAAATATCGGTATAATCATTAAAAAAGAGGTGGGATTTTTCCCACCTCTTTTCATTATATCCATTTAAGCGCTCTAAAAATTTGTTCAGTTTGTTGTTCAATGAGTTTATCACCATTATTCATAGCATCTTCTAAAGTCATAGGACCATTAGCAATACTAAATGCCGCAGTTAAACCTTGTTCATAAAGTGCTGATAATGGCATCTCAACCGTACCACCAATTGCGATAACAGGTATTTGATAAGATTTTGCAATTTGTGCAATTCCTGATATGACTTTACCACCAGAAGTTTGACCATCTATTTTGCCTTCACCAGTGATAATCAAGTCTATTTCATTCTCATTAATAATATCTTTAAAATTCACAAAATCTACTACAAGTTCAATACCTCTTTTTAATTCTGCATTTAAGAACGCTAACATGCCACCTGCTGTTCCACCTGCAGCGCCAGCACCTTCTATATTGCTTATTACTTTGCCTTTAATTGTCTTAATAACATCTGCAAAATGAATAAATGATTGATCTAGCCTTTCAACGATTTCTGGAGTTGCACCTTTTTGAGGACCAAATATATAACTCGCCCCTTGTTTACCAACGAATGGATTCGTCACATCGCAAGCAATTTCAAATTTCACATCATGTATTTGTGGCATCACATTTGATTCATCTATCGTAACAATGTTATAAATATGTTCTGCACCTAATGGTATATCTACACCATTTTCATCTACAAATTGATAACCTAATGCTTGTAACAAACCAATTCCCGCATCATTTGTAGCACTTCCACCTAAGCATACAATAAAATGTTTAATACCTTTTTCAATGGCATCTTTAATAAGTAAGCCTGTTCCATAAGTGGTCGTATGTAAAGGATTAAGTTCTTCTTGTTTTAGTAAATCAATCCCTGAACTTGTTGCTAGTTCTATAATAGCTGTCTTTCCATCGCCAGTTATACCATAACTTGATTGTAAAGGTCTTGATAACGGATCTATACTATTAACTTCTACTACTGTTCCTTTAGTTGCTTGCACTAAATTAATCATCGTACCTTCTCCACCATCTGCCATTGGAAGAAGAAACGTTTTAGTTTCAGGATCTACTGTTAAAATGCCACGTTCTATCGCTTGCGCAGCACTGAGTGCATCTATACTACCTTTAAAGGAATCTGGTGCAATTAATACTTTCATGAATAACGCCACCTTCTTAAGATTTCGTTCTATTTATATGTTACAGAAAAATTATAAAATTAACAGATTTAATTAATAAAATGGGAAGAATATTGGTAATAGAATCATTGAAACAATGATAGATAAAATAATTAGTGGGATACCCGCTATAGCATAGTCTTTAAACTTAAATCCACCAAGACCATAAACCATTGTATTGGCAGGCATACCAATTGGTGTTGCAAATGCTAGTGAACCACCGATTACAGTCGCCATTAATACAGCGCTAGGATCAGCTCCCATACCATTTGCTATAGAAATACTAATCGGAACTAATAATGCAGTTGTTGCTGTGTTAGACATAAAATTCGTCATAGTAGCAGATAACACGAGTATAACAAATAATAATACATACGGAGACGGGTCTTTACCTAATGTACTCATTAATGAACTGGCTATCACCTTTCCTGCACCAGATACTTGAATAGCATTTGCTAAAGCAAGTGAACCTACAAATAACAGTATCGTATTCATATCGATTGATCTCATTGCTTTTTTCTCAGGAATAACTCTTGTCGCTATTAATACTAAAGCACCGATCCATGCAGAAACATGCAACGCAATACCAATTTGCTGTTCAAAAATCATTGCAATAACAGTTAAAATCAATACGCCTAAAGACATAACTTGTTTCCATTTTGGAACCTTTGAATAATCAACTTCTTGTGCATATATTGAATCTTCTTCAAGATCGACTTCTTCTCTTTTAGGTAATAATTTATGTCCAATTAAAGTGAAATATAATATACCGATAATCAGAATTGGTAATCCTACTTTTGCATATTCAAAAAATCCAAATCCATCACCTATTTGTTTAAGCGCTGATTGTGCAATCATGTTACCAGGTGCACCAATTAAACTTAAGTTACCACCCATTGCAGCTGCAAAAACTAATGGTAATAGTAAAGTAGATCTTGAAAAACCGGATTTTGCTGCAATACCAATTACAACTGGTATTAAAACTGCTGCAGTACCCGTATTAGATAGTACACCTGACATTAAACCAGTTATTAACATTACAGAAATAATTAATTGTCTTTCAGTTTTAGCAAATTTTGTGACGATTCCCCCTATTTTTTGAGCCATTCCTGTCTCGAAAAACGCGCCACCAACAATAAACATAGCCATAAATAATAGTACGTTACTATCAACGAATCCTGCAAAAGCTTCTTCAGGTTTAAGTACGCCTGTAATGACTAATCCAATTGCGACGATCATCGCAGTTACTGCTAACGGTATCTTTTCCCAAGCGAACATAACTATTGCAAACACTAAAAATATTAAAGTAATTATTGAACTATCCATACTAAACACCCCTTATTCCAAAATTTGATAGCGTTTTCATTTCAATCATCGTACATTAACGTATACATTAAGTCAATAATTTAGTGAAATATTTTTCTTTTTAAGTTATATGTTGACATTAACGTATACATTATTTAATAATGGATGTATCACAAAGAAACAGGAGGTTATTTATCATGTCACAACAAAAAACATTTAAAATTGCTGTCATTCCAGGTGATGGTATTGGTAAAGAAGTTATTAACGAAGGGGTTCGTGTATTAGATCATTTAGCAGAGCAATCCAATAATCAATTTTCATTTGATTTTGATTACTTCCCTTGGGGATGTGAGTATTATTTAGAAAATGGTCGCATGATGGCGGAAGATGGGCTAGAAACATTAAAAGACTATGATGCTATATACTTTGGTGCTGTTGGGTTCCCAAATGTTCCCGACCACATTAGCTTATGGGGATTGAGAATTGCTATATGCCAAGGATTTGACCAGTGGGCTAATATTCGTCCAGTTGAATTTTTACCAGGTGTTGAAAGTAAATTAAATCATCCTGATGTTGAATCTTTAAATTGGGTACTCATCCGTGAAAATTCTGAAGGTGAATATTCAGGTGTTGGTGGTCGTAACTTTACTGGTAGAGGTGAAGGAAATGAAGTAGCCGTTCAATCATCTTTATTTACAGAAAAAGGCTGCGAACGTGTTATTAGATATGCTTTTGAAACTGCAAGAAAGCGTAAACGTAAAAAAGTAACAAGTGTTACTAAAAGTAATGCGCAACAATATGGGATGGTATTATGGGATGATGTATTTAAACGCGTGAGCAAAGAATATCCTGATGTGGAAACTGATCAATGGTTAGTTGATGCTATGGCGGCACACTTTGTGTTACATCCAGAAGATTTAGAAGTCGTAGTTGCATCTAACTTATTAGCAGATATTTTATCTGACTTAGGTAGTGCATTAGCAGGTAGTTTAGGTATTGCAGCAAGTGCAAACTTAAATCCAGATCGTCGTTATCCAAGTATGTTTGAATCAGTTCATGGTTCTGCACCAGATATTGCTGGTAAAGGTATCGCAAACCCTATTGGAGCTATTGGTAGTGCAGCATTAATGTTAGATCATTTAGGATTAAAAGAAGAAGCAAATCAAGTCAATGAAGCTATTAAGAAAGCGACTGGTTCTGGCGCACTTACAATAGACATTGGTGGTAATACAACAACTAAAGAAATGGCAGATTCAATTATTGAGAACTTACATTCAAATGTGAAGCAATAATTTTATTCGTAATCATTTTATATAACCGCACGTCTTTCTGTTATAATGAGAGAAACTCATTTTAAGAAAGACGTGTATTTTTTATTATTTGAATGAGGAGGATACGACATGTCAGAAGAGCATCAAATTGAGTATGATTCTTTAAAAGGAAAACTTCTAGACATCGCTAAACAGTTAGATGAACAGCGATTACCTATTCGTGCTTATCATATATTACGTATTGCGATTAAAAATTTAATACTTGAGCCAGGTCAAACAATTTTAGAAAGAGAAATTGCTGAAGCTTTAGAAATGAGTCGCACACCTGTTAGAGAGGCGTTAGTGAGACTACAAACTGAAGGATTACTGACCTTAATTCCGAGGCGTGGCTTTCATATCAATCCGATAAAAAAGCATGATTTGAAGGAAATCTATGAAATTACTGAAACATTAGATGGTTTGGCAGTAGAATTAGCGACAACTAAAGTGACAGAAGAAAATATAGCACATTTAAAGCATTTAATAGAATTACAACAAGAACAACTTGAACAAAATAATTTATACGAATGGTCGATATTAGATGATCAATTCCATGCAGATTTAATTAGTTTTGCAAATAATACACGCTTAAGTAGCGTTATTAATATTCATGCAGACCAATTATTTAGAGCTAGATTATTCACAATAAATGATCGTCCTGTTCCATATCAATCTATCGTTGAGCATAAAGCGATTATTGCATGCATAGAAGCTAAAGATAAGCATGCAGCACGATTAGCTATGCAATCTCACAGAAAAAGATCGTGGGGAGAAATTGTTCATTCATTAAATGACTAGATTAAAAAACCATAAACTTTACTCAAAAATTGTTTATGGTTTTTCTTTATACTTTATTTTATTGATGAGTATAAGTTAAATCCCAACCTATACCAAATTTATCTATTACTTTTGCATATGTCTGACCCCAGAAAGTTTGTCCAAGTTCCATTTGAACTTGTCCACCTTCTTTAAAGATATTATAAACTTCATTAATTTGTTCTTCTGTTTCAAATTCTAAAACAACATATATATTGTGATTCTTATGAAGTGAATCATCGTCATTTGGTATATCAGAAAACATAAATAAATGACCATTAACTTCTAATTGTGCATGTATAATTCTATTAGGATCTTCGGAGGCATCTACACCTGCGTCACCATAAGTTTGTGATTCTCTTACGCTTCCATCTAATGCTTCACTATAAAACGCTAACGCTTCTTCGCAAGTTCCGTTAAAGTAAAGATAAGGTGTAACTTGTTTAATCACCATGCACCACTCCCCATATTTGATTGTTAATCAAAATAAGTATATAAATGTGCAAAGAGTTTGTCAAATGTTAATAAAGTTTACATTTTTAACACATAGTGATTATTTTCTGTATTTCATCTATGATCGACTAGATTATGAATACTTTCTTCTTGTCTTCTATTTGAGTGATTTACACTCATTTCATTAGAAAGCAATGCTAATGCTTCATCACGTTCACGTTCAAATGTATCTATAAATAAATTCAGTTCACGAGCTCGTTCTGGCACGAGTTGTGAAAGTGAAATATTTAATGCTGAATACTTCTCATGTTTATCACTTAACTGTTCTGTAAAACTCCAGATTACTCTAAATATATCCATCGTAATATTCGTGCCATCTTTTAAAGTATAAGTTTTAGAGATTGTATTGACATTACTTTTCAGTGAAAAAGCAATTGTCTTAACTAATAAATTTCTAGATCTTAATTGCTTTGTTAAACGTTCCACTTGTTGAAGAATGATTTCTTTCATCTCATAATATTGGTATTGTTTCTCAAGCGCGACTTCACATTTAATGTTCGGATTATAAATACTATGCGCTTCTCGTACAGTATTAGTATCTATTCCATTGCTGATTAAATTCAATTCCTTACCCATCGTTCCATATAATTGTGTTAATTTATTAACTGGATAGCGTGCTAAATCTCCAACAGTATATAAACCAAGCTCATTTAATTCCTTTTCTAACCGATCATTTATCCCCCACACTTTATGCAATGGATGTATCGGCCACACTTTATCTCTTATATCGCTATAATTTAATACTCTAATTGATTGATCATGTTGGTAAGACTCGCTATCTAAAGCCAACTTGCTCAGCAACATATTCGGTCCAATACCTATATGACAATTCAATTGTGTTTCTTGTTCAATTTCAGTTCGGATCCTTGCAGCAAATTCAATTGGATTATCACAATATTGTTTATAATAATCTGTCACATCGATAAAAATTTCATCTACACGATGTTGTTGGATATCATCTGCATGTACATATTTAAGTAATACTTTATAAATAGCATTTGCATAGTTTATATATTGTTTCATATTTGGATTGATAATAAAGATATCATTTCTATGTGGTATTTCAAATAGTCTTGAACCAGTCTTGATTCCTAATTCTTGTAACGGCTCAGTAGCAGAAATAACGATAGCGCCTTGCCTTTTCGTATCTGAAATAACAGCTAATTTATATTCATTGGGGTTAATACCTTTAGAAACACATGACACATTTGCAAAAAAATTATGATGACTTAAACATAAAATATATCTCTCTTGGAAATCACTGTAATTGTACATCACATCACCTCCCAGAACATTTGTTTGTATTATCATTATATACGAACACATGTTCTATTTCAAGAGATTTATTTGTCTAAATAAAAAAGTCCTACAAAGATTAACCTCTTATAGGTCTACTTTATAGGACTTCATTATAAGTTATCGTACTATACTTAATTTTTCTTCGTCGTCAGCGCCAATTGACTGATCAATATGAACATGTGTCTTTAAAAATATTTCTTCTGGCTCGCCTTTGAATTCAATTTGTTCTAATTTAAATTCAAATTCGTATTCTTGATGGTCTTTCTTCTTAATCAAGAAGGATTGATTAACTTTATGCTTATGCAATTCATAATCAAATTCCGAAAAATCACTATCCTCATTTTGATTATTGACGCGTTCAATAAGTGACAATTCAATATATTTAACTTCTAAATCACATGAACCGCCTTTAAATATTACTTTACCTTTTATGGGCTCTTCTTCATTAAAAGTCATTTTTTCTAAACGCGTATCGATTGTTAGATTACCGACACCTATAGAGGTAAGTAACTTTTCAAACATAATACAAATCCCCCTTAATCTTCATTAAAGATAGTTTAACTCGATTAAACTAAAATTTAAAGTGATTAAAGAGGATTTTTTTAATTATAATTTATATTTTTTAACAAACGTCAATTTTCAACATAAACTTACTTATATAATCCTAAAGCTTTCGAAGTAGATGTATTAATTTCATTAAATAAATCTGGATTATCAGATAAATTTGTTCTAAATGAAGGAATCATTTGTTTAATTTTATCTTCCCAGTTTACAAATTCATTAGGGAAACATTTTTCAAGTAACTGCAACATAACATGTACAGCAGTAGAAGCACCTGGAGAGGCACCTAATAATGCAGAAATAGAGCCATCTTCACTTGTTACAAGTTCAGTACCAAATTGTAATGTACCCTTTCCGCCTTCTTTTGTATCTTTAATGACTTGTACACGTTGACCAGCAATTACAATATCCCAATCTTCTAACTTAGCAGTCGGTATAAATTCTTTTAGTTCTTCTAGACGCTTTTCATCTGACAATAAGACTTGTTCTACTAAATATTTCGTTAATCCCATTTCTTTTAAACCAGCTGATAACATCGTAAAGATATTATTCGGTTTCACTGAACCAAATAAATCTAAGTTTGAACCAGTTTTTAAGAATTTAGGTGAGAAACCAGCAAATGGTCCAAATAATAATGAACGCTTACCTTCAATGTATCTAGTATCTAAATGTGGTACTGACATTGGTGGCGCGCCAACTTTTGCTTTACCGTATACTTTAGCATCGTGTTTAGCAATAATTTCTTCATTATTACATACCATAAATAAACCACTAACTGGAAAACCTCCAATATTAGAAGCTTCTTTTATGCCTGTTTTTTGTAAAAGTGGTAAGCTACCGCCACCAGCACCGATAAACACAAATTGAGTATTGTGATATTCAACCTTTTTAGTTTCGGCATTATAGATTTTTAATTGCCATGAATTATCTTCATTTCTTCGAATATTCTGAACAGAATGATTATAATTTAACTCTACGCCTTGGTCTTTTAAGTCACTTAATAGTGAGCGTGTTAAATTCCCAAAGTTTACATCTGTACCAGATTCAATTTTAGTTGCGGCAATTCTTTCATCTTGAGAACGCCCTTCCATCATAAGTGGCATCCAATGCTTTAACGTTTCAAAATTATCTGTAAACGTCATACCATTGAATAATGGATTTTTTGATAATGCATCACATCTATTTTTCAAAAATTGTACATTTTTGTCTCCATACACAAAACTCATATGTGGTACAGGACGAATAAATGATTGTGGATCTGTTAAACTACCTTTGTTTACTAAATATGTCCAAAATTGCTTTGATAATTGAAATTGTTCATTTATTTGAATTGCTTTATCAATATTAACTGAACCATCCGCCTCTTCTTTAGTATAATTCAATTCACATAATGCTGAATGACCAGTTCCCGCGTTATTCCATTCGTTAGAACTTTCTTCAGCAGGTTTTGATAATTTTTCAAATAATTTAATTTCTAAGTTTGGTGATAATTCTTTAAGCATTGTACCTAAAGTAGCACTCATAATGCCTCCACCAATTAATATTACATCTGTTTTCTTATGTAAAGCATTCATAATTAACTACAGAGCCCCTTTCAATATTAACCATTTCGACTAAATATATGTCCATAAAAAATATACAAATGAATAATTTGTATGAATTAATCTATGTATTACTACTATTATAAACCTTATACTTTCATTTAAAAAGTGACAACAAGTGCACAATGTGTAATAAGTTAATTTTATTATTAAGTTACATTAAAATAGTCGAGAATTAGTATAACTTAATTAATATATCTATATAAATAGTATAACACATTCCCTAAATGATGGTTTAAAAAAATTCTATTAACATTTATAGTTTACATAATATTATTATGATATTTACATAAAAATACTTATATTATAAAAAATTTGGGTATTATAGTGGTATAATCAAAACAAAAATATTTTAAAGGAGTTTTTTATGAAAGCTTTCATTAATTTACTTAAAAAAGGAAGCAAGTCTTCGCTTTCTGCTGCAATTGTTAACTTTATTCTAGGTTGTTTAAAGTTATTCGCTTTTATCTTTACAGGAAACATTGCGATGTTTGCTGAAATGATGCACTCTTTCGGTGATGCAGCAAACCAACTTTTCGTATTTTTAGGATCAGCATTTTCTAAAAGAAGTCCTAATGAGAAGTTTCCTCTTGGATACGGAAGATTAATTAACCTCGTCTGTTTAATAGCAGTTATTATTGTAGGTATTTTATCTTACGAGACAGTTAAAGAAGGTTTTCACCATATTGTCCATCCCAATGAAACTGGCGGACCAATATTATTCTTCTGGATTAATATCGCTGTTCTAGCTATCGGTATTATTTTAGAAGGTAGTGTTTTAAGAAAAGCTGGTAAAGAAATTTTGGAAGAAGCTGGTGAAAGCAGTAAAGGATTATTGACACCATTTACTAAAAGTTATTTACTGATTGGTAAAGCAAAACCTGCAACAAAATTAGTATTCATGGAAGATACTGTTGCTACTGGCGGTGGTATTATTGCCGTTCTTTCAATAATTATCGCAAGATTAACAGGATTGGGTATGTTAGAAGGTATTGCTTCAGTCATCATTGGTGTGATGATGTTTGTAGTTGTGGGTATTATCTTCATTGAAAATGCACAAGGCGTTCTTGGTATTGCAGATCATGAATCTGAAATACATGCTTCACGTGTCATATTAGATGATAAAGCAATTAGTGATATTAAAAGACTCGCTGTTATTAAAGAAGGAGAAGCACTTCATATAGAATGTTTATTAGAAGTTAATCACAATTATACACTTAAAGAGTTGTCAGATATCAGAAAACGGATTATATTAAAATTGTTAGACTTATCTCATGTTGAAGATGTGAACATTGAATTCATAGAAGATGACGGTCAAACAGACTGGAATGGAGATAGTGGTCCTTCAGCAAATATTCAATATAATAAGGAGCGTTTATAATGCCAATCGTAAATATTAAATTAATTGAAGGTAGATCTGATGAACAATTGAAAGGTCTTGTAAAAGATGTTACAGAAGCTGTTCATCAAAATGCAAAAGCACCAAAAGAAAATATTCATGTGATTATTGAAGAAATGAAACCTGAACACTACGGTGTTGCTGGTACTCGTAAATCTGATTCATAAGAACTCTATCAATATAAAAAGCAATAAATGGTCACTTTGACCATTTATTGCTTTTTTAGTTTCCTTAATGATTAATCGTTAAGAAATTTCTTAATTGCTTCTTTATTTTTTTCTTTGTCGATTTTTAATACTGCCCCATTTTCAATGTCATTCTCATTTGTATAAGAACCTTTAACAGGGACTGTTAACGTCTTAATATCTTTATCGCCTCTAGCTAAGAAGCTAGCTCCCGTTTTGTAAATAGTTTGATCATCTAAATTGGTATTAACATAACCTCTAGCAATACCAGCTAATTTAGGTGCTTTAACAACTGAATCTACACTCATCAATTCTGATTTTAGTGCAGTCATAACTTGTTGTTGTCTTCTAACACGACCAAAGTCACCTTCTTCATCGTGTCTAAAGCGCGCATAACCTAATAATTCTTTCCCGTTTAAATTATGTTGCCCTTGTTTTAAAGTAACACCAATTTTTGCAGACATATCTTTTTCAACATCGATTGGAACGCCTTTAGGTGCAATTTCATCGACCATTTCTTCAAATCCATCAAAATCGATAATTGCATAGTATTCCGGATCAATATCAAGGTTCTTCTTCAATGTCTTACGTAATAATTCAGGTCCGCCTAATGAATATGCAGTATTAATCTTATAATTACGATAGCCACCTGGGATTTCTGAATAAATATCTCTCATGACAGATACAATTTTGAGATCTTTTTTCAAGTAATCGTATTGAACAATCATAATTGAGTCTGTTCTAGGTTGTGAATTATCTACTTTGCGGTCCTCACCTAATACGAGCACATTTACTTTACCATCATTCCGCGTTGTACTATTGAATTTATGTAATTGCTGCTTTTTACCATTATCTGATGAAACTTTCAAACCAGATTTGTACGAAGCATTAATGTAAAATCCAAGTCCAATTAAAAGTAAGATGATACCTAAGAAAATAAAAGGTCTTTTTTTAATTCTACGCTTTTTTCTTCTTGTAGGTATATTCGTTTGACGATTATCTTCAGTTTCTGATTGATTATGCGAAGTCATTGTTACCAACCTTTTATCTTCAAAATTGAGTCTAATTATATTATAATGAGACTCATACATTAAGTTAACCAATTTATATACTAAAAATCAAGAAAAATTGCAAAGCTAACTTAAAAATAAGACTTGAGACTGAATAAAGGATGGTAAAAATATCATGAATATGAATAAAGCGTATTTTGCAGGAGGATGCTTTTGGTGTATGGTTAAGCCATTTGACCAATATGAAGGAATAGATAAAGTGACTTCAGGTTATATGGGTGGAACAACTGAAAATCCTACATACGAAGAAGTAAAAAAGGGTGATACCGGACATTATGAAGTTGTCGAAATCCAATATGATGTAGCTTTATTCTCATATAATAGACTGCTAGAAATATATTTTGCAATTATTGACCCTACTGATGCTCATGGACAATTCCAAGACAGAGGTACGCAATACGAAACAGCTATTTTCTATACAAATGATGATCAGAAGAAACTTGCTGAACAATATATCGAACAACTCAATAAAGAATTACCAGAGGGAAAATCAGTCGTTACAAAACTATTACCATATAAGCCTTTTTATAAAGCTGAAGATTATCATCAAGATTTCTATAAGAAGAATCCTGAAAGATATCAAGAAGAACAAACAATTAGACAAAGTTTAAAATAAACAAGTATAGCATAACAGTATCGTATACAATTATGCTATACTGTTATTTTTATATAACATCTATCAGTATTTAAGATATAAAAGGAGAACATTATGGAACAATGGATTACTGATTTTATGACGCATTATGGATATATCGGTGTCTTCATACTCGTATTTTTAGAATATGTTATACACCCCTTCCCTTCTGAAATCATATTAACATTTGCAGGCTTCATGACATCACAGTCAGAGTTGAATATCATAATTGTATGTTTACTTACAATTTTAGGAGCCGTACTCGGAGCACTTGTATTATACAGTATTGGTGCATTTATAGGAGAAGAACGTTTATATAAATTTATACATAAACGAGGCAAATATATAGGTATCAAAACACAAGACTTAGATAAGACCATTCAATGGTTAGATAAATATGGACATTGGGCTATCTTTTTAGGACGCTTTATCCCAATCGTCAGAACGCTCATTTCATTACCTGCTGGTATAACTAAAATGAACTTACCCGTATTTATACTTTTAACAGCAATCGGTACAGGTATGTGGAATATATTTCTAATTATGCTCGGTAAAATGCTTGGTAATCACTGGCATCAAATTCTCGTATATGTAGGTATGTATTCTAAAGTGTTTATCGTGATTATCGCAATAGCAGTACTGTACGTCTTATACTTATGGTATAAACGCATTAAAGAAACACGTGTTAATTAAATAAAAAATAAAACTTTCATAACCCCTTTTTTATGGATTGGTTATGAAAGTTTTTTGTATTCTATAAATATGTATTTTTAGTTTTTATAGTTTGAAATTTCGATTAAATTATTATCAGGATCTCTTAAATAAACAGAATTGATTTCACCAAGGGCACCAACTTTATCGATTGGCCCTAACTCAATGTTAACGTTATGATTATTTAAATGAGATACAACTTCTTCAATACTAGTTTTAGTTATTAAACATATATCAGCTGAACCTGCCATTGGGTTATGAGCGCTAGGTTTAATGATATTATGTTCGCTATGCAAGTTAATTTTTTGATTCCCAAACTTTAAAGCTTTTCTATTTTCCCCAAATTCAATAATTTCCATTCCTAATATGTTGCTATAAAAATCCAATGTCTTTTCAATATTAGAAACAGTCAAAACAATATGATCGATTCCTTCTATTTTCATTATTTTTCCTCCTTTTTCATATTTCTTCCCATATATATTTTTGCTTCTTGAATAAATAAATCAATGAGATTGTTATCCCAATTTTTCTTCTTTGTTAAAGCGAATGAATAAAAAGTAGGAAATTGATCATTTCCCTCTATGATTTTTAACTTATTTGAATTTATTTCTTTCTCTACAGTTCTATATGGCAATACACTAAATCCCATATCATCTATTAAAAATGTCTTAATTGCATCTATACTCCATAATTCTGTTGTTTTAGAAACTTCCTTTAAGTTACTACTTAAAAAATCTTCAAACATCGTGCGATAAGTACTGTCTTTTTCGTTTATTACAAAATGATTATACCGTTTACTACTTAACAACTCATCTAATGTATCTGGAGCAGAATGATGTGCCACAATAACAATTTCATCATCACTTAATTTATGTTTTTTTATGGTATTATTTTGGATTCCAGTATTGATCACAAAAGCTATATCTACTTCACCATTCATAAGTAATGCTTGATTTTTACTACAAGTATTATTAAGCAAATCAAATTCTGTATTTGGAAATTTTTCTAAAAATATTTTTATAACTTCACTTAATCCTGTTGTAACTAGTGATTCGGGTGCTGCTATTTTTAATTTATGAGTCATGTCCTCGTTCGATAATTTAATAATTTGATCGTGTGTCGAAATATAGTCATTAACTAAAGGTAATATTTTTAAAAGAAACTCACTTTCAATCAATTTTTTATTTGAGTATATAAATAATTCATTTTTCAATTCTGCTTCCAACTGATTAATTTGTTGAGATACATTTGATTGCGTATAGTTTAGTATTTCTGCTGTTCTTGTATAACTCTTCGTTTCTATAAGTGTCTTTAAAATTTTTAACTGCTTTATATTCATTCAATCACCTATTAATTTTATTAATGTATTAATAATAACATTAATTTCACTTATAACCAAAAAGACATTAAAATTTATATAGAGGTGAAGAACATGTCTGCGTTTTTAATTTATGTTTTTGTAACATCTATTACGCCAGGTCCAAGTAATATTTTTATTATGAATTCTACAAAAAAACATGGTTTATTAGGTGCAAAAAAATTTATATTTGGTATATTAGCAGGTTTTTTATTTTTAGCTATTTTAGCTTCTATTTGTTTATACTTATTTGAAGAATATATTGAAGCAGTTGAACAAACACTGAAAATATTTGGATTTGTATATTTATTGTATCTATCCTATAAAACGTTTACTGCTAGTAAAAACGATGAAACTGGTGATGTATATTCTACTTTTAAAGCAGGATTTTTATTACAAATTTTAAATATGAAAACATTATTATTTTATATCACGTTACTAGGTGTTTTTATTATCCCTAATTCCAATAACAAACCATTTGTATATATGGTATTAACAATTATTATTGGGTGGGGTTGCCTTATTGTATGGGGCGTATTAGGACACTATTTAAAAAGATATCTCAATAAATATCATTATATATTTAATACTGTTATGTCATTATTAATCCTATACTCCGCATTTAGTATTTTCTATTAATGAATAAAAGTAAGATTTAACTAAAAAACATAATGTACAATATCATTTTCTGGAATCAATACTTCAATATTTAATGGTAGAGTTATTTGAGACATGTTATAAACTTTATACATAAGGCACCTCGTTGATTTGGTTTTTGTCATGATTAATTAAATTATATGAGAGTGCTTTATTTTTTGTATGAAATTGGAAATTTGTAACGATTTTGTGCTGTGCTGACGCCTGAGGGAATAGTATGTGTGAGAGACTACAGGCTCGAACCATACCCTAGGCAAGCATGCACGAACAAAATCGTAGATTATAAAAAATAACACCTCATTTTATACTGAATAAATCAGTAGAATGAGGTGTTATTAATTTGAGTTAGGAATTACCTCCCAGACTCTGTTTTTATTTATGATTAATTGTTAATGATACTCTTATTAAATTCCATAATAGCGAACTATATTTTCGATATACTAAATATCTTGGTTCCCATTCTGGATAAAATTTTTGTTTATAATTTCGTAATCCTTGAAAACTATATAATCCATTCATATTTTCAAATACTTTTGCTGCAAATTTTTCTCTTAAATATGCATATTGATTATGTCCTACATTGGATAATGTAGCCATTCCCATATTAAATTGTTTATAGCCTTGTTCTTGTGCCCATAACAACATATGGATATATAAAGCATCCATCATTGGTAGTTCTACTTCTTTGTTCCATCTAATTAGATCTACAGATATGGATTCATTATAGTTCGTATACATTAATGAACAGAAACCTACTATTTCTTTATTATCATTTCTTATAACTGCGATTGGTGCTTTATTTAAATAATCTTCATCAAATGATCCAACTGAGAAGCTCATTTCTCTCTTATCACCTAACCAGCCGTCACTAATAGATTTCAACATATCGATGTCATCTTGTGTATACGGTGCTTCTATAATTTCAAATTGATAGCCTTCTGATGCCATTTTATTATGTGTTGCACGCATACCACGCTTTTTCTTACCAGATAAACTAAATGTTTCTAGATCTATGAGCGCTTCTTCTCCTAATTTGAAAAAGACATTTCCATAATCATGATATAAAGATAGTAATTTACTTTGTACTTGATAGAAAATAATATCATGGCCTAAAAAATGCATTTGATCATAAAATTCTTTTAATACTTCATGATATTTATCCGAATTACCGACTGGATCACCTAACACGATAACTGCATTCATCTTATGTCGATACATAATAAAGACATCTTCATCTTTATTAACATAAAATGATTTATCTCCTGTAAATGCTAAGTGACTCACATATGAACCTTGGTTTTGATCGATAATGTTCTGTATCGTTTCATATGTAGCATTTGTATATAAACTTTTTTGGAATCTTTTTGAAAGAATATAGGTTATGCACATACCGATTAAACATAATATCGCGAGTGCAATTAAGAACATTGTAAATACAGCATATTTATCAAATTTAGTAACTTCATGTGGATATAAATTTAAATAATTTTTAGTGACAATTCTATTGAAGATAAACATTGTTAATATTAATACACCACTTAAAACTATTTTCATAGGTGTCACAATCTTTTTGACAACAAGTGCATTTTTGTAACCGATAAATAATAATATTAAAAGTATCGCTAACCATAAAAATGCAATGATCGTGCTATTCGTTAATATGGATACGACTAACATTACGATGACAGAAATAATGCTCATGAGTATAGAACGCATCGTACCAGACATAACGCCTTTCGCGCAAATCAGTAACATAAGTGTAGAAGCTGTATGTAATGCTAATAAGATTGAATAAAAAGTATAATGATGTGAGTAAATAGCATCATATAAGATTAATATGTGATTAAAATAAAGAACAAATCCTGTAATACCAGATAATAGCCCTAGTGCTAATGTTGGTACTTTGTTCATAAAGTCACTTTGCACAGACTTGATAAACGATGTTGTATCAACAGCTGGTGTATAGAATTTACTTTCTTCGATATATTTTTTAGCGATACTACCAAATTCAAATGTAGATAAACCAAGTGCGATTATAAATGGGAAGAAGTAATAAGCAACTCTATAAAGTAACAACGCTAATAGTACTTTTTCTTCAGGTACGCCAAGTGACTTAATACCTAATAAAATCACTAAATCAAACGCACCAAAGCCCCCAGGTATCATACTAATTAACCCTGATAAGGCTGCAACGACAAATATACCGACTAAGTGTGCGAAGTCTACGTGAATATGTAATGCTTTTAAAATGACAAATAACAAGTAGCTCGCGGCGATCCATTCGAGTGCAGATACAATTGTAAATTTAAATCCAAGCAATCTATCTCGACTTATAGAAGGTTTTAAATACGACACAACTATAAATAATGGAAGAAACAAACTGCCAATATAAATGACAATTTTAGCCCATGAAATATCAGCTAGTAATGCATCCGCATTAAAAACACGAAATACAATAAGTGCACATAATAAACTTAAACCACTTAACATGGATAACAATAATAATGAAACACTTTTAACTAAATCTTTCTTATCTTCAACGTCATTTCTATAAGAGTAAATTCTTAAACCAGCACCTATTAAGCCACCAAAGCCTAAAATACTGTTAAATGTATTGATAATATAACTAATAGATAGTACTTTGTGTATCGGCAAACTGATCTTTAAAGATTGCTTTAACATCATGTCATATAATGATAAAACAGAAACGGAAAGTACACCTAATATAATGATGCCTACAAAATAAAAAGTATTCATTTCTCTAAAAAGAACGATTGTCTTTTTAAAGTCGATTTTCCCTAATTCATTATGCAATACAAATACAACGATGCATAATACGATACATATAAATAAAGCCTTTAATACTGGCAAAATTTTCTTTCGATTTAATAGTCTCATATTCCAACCTTCTTTAATTTTGTAATACTCCCAAATAATACCATATAAATATATAAATTAAAATGTTTAATAAAAGACTGCCATTAAGCTTCAAAAGTTAAAGGCAGTCTATATTTATAGTTTATTCTTTTTCGTATACAACTTCTTCATCTTTAAACTCGTATGGACCTGAGTCATCTTGATAATATTTATTATAACGACGTTTAAATAATGTGAAGAGATGTGTCACAGCTACTTTAATAATAGCGTATGCTGGAATACCTAAAATAACACCAAGTATACCTGCTAAATTACCTGCACATAACAATACAAAGATAATTGTTAAAGGATGAATTTGCATTGTTTTCCCCATAATATTTGGCGAAATAAAATGTCCTTCTAAAAATTGAACTGCAGCCCAAACGATTGCAAGTTTCAATAACATAATTGGTGAATCAATTGCCGCTAAAATAATTGCTGGTGAAATCGCAATTATTGGTCCTAAATATGGTACAACACTTGTCACAGCAGCAATACTTGCTAAAGTTAGTGCATAGTCTAATCCAATGATTGAATAACCAATAAATAGTAATACACCAATACAGAAAGCAACAATCATTTGACCTTGAATATAAGAACCAACTTGAACGTTCATTTTATCAATTAAATCGTGTGTATCTTTTCTGAATTTTGGTGGCATTAATCTAATAAAGTAATTTCTAAACTTTGCACCATCTTTAAGTAAGAAGAATAATACAAATGGGAATGTAATAATGATCACAACAACATGTGTAATTGTAGATACAAATGATTGGAACTTATTACTGAAATCCCCTACTGAATTAGATATTTTCTTAGGAATATCACTAAAGTTTTGTTGGAACCAATTTTGAGCTTGTGTATAGTAATCCGCTACAAATGAATTTTGAGAAAGCTCTTTTAATTTATCACTAAATTCATCGAAATATGTAGGTAAATTTTTAGATAAACTCTCAACTTGATGTTGCACAACAGGTATTAATAACGTCACAATTAGTGTAAATGCTGCGATAATTACACATAATAATATGATAATCCCCCATAATCTAGAGATGTTAAACCTTTCCATAAAATTAATTAAAGGATTAAACAAATAGAATGCAACAAACGCAACAATAATTGGGCCAATTAAAGTTGTAGTAATCGTAACGATAGGTTCAAAAATAAATGAAACATGTTGGAAAATAAATATTGTTAACCCTATCAAAATCAATAATCCTAAAATGAAATAAATATCACGTCCACCGAAAAACTGCATAAAACGTGTTGTTTTATTCAAAGAATTATTGGAATGCTTTTCTTTTTCCAAAATAAGCCCTCCTCTTAAAGATTTATAATCTATTATACCCTAATCATTTCACTTTAAAAACAAAAATTTACATTTATAGTTTACATAATAATATTATAATTATTTTTTAATATATAAAAAGAAGATACACCATGAAGATGTATCTTCTAAAACATAAAAGTCTTATTTAACGACTAAAATTTTATCGCCTTGTTCAACTGAACCTGTTGTTAATACTTCTAATGAAGCATCACCAAGATTTGTAACAACGATTGGTGTAACAGTACTATCAGCATTTTCTTTAATGTAGTCTAAATCTACTTTCATTAATGGTTGACCTTTAACGATATCTGTATCAGCTTCCGCTAAAATTTCAAATCCTTTACCTTCTAATTTAACTGTTTCTAAACCGAAGTGGATTAATAATTCAACACCGTTATTAGATTCTAAACCGATTGCATGTTTTGTTGGGAATGTCATTTTCAATTTACCATCAAATGGTGCAACTACTTCACCAGTTTCAGGAATAATTGCAACGCCATCACCCATCATTTTTTCAGAGAATACTTTATCTGGTACTTCAGAGATATTAACAACTTCACCTTTAATAGGAGCATAAATTGTTGCGCCACCTTCAGCTAAAATAGCAGCACTTTCTTGATCGCCTTCTTCAGTAACAGTTGTTTCATCAGGTTTCGTAATTTCTCCTGAAATGATACGTGCCATATCGTGTTTAATTTGATCTGATTTAGGTCCGAAAATAGCTTGAATATTGTTACCAACTTCAAGTACACCTGATGCACCTAAACTTTTCAGTTCATCTTTGTTTACTTCAGATTTATTTAATACTTCAACACGTAAACGCGTAATACATGCATCTAAATGTTTGATGTTTTCTTTACCACCCATTGCATCTAATACATCGAATGGAAGTTCAGCTACTGAACTGTTGCGTGTTTCAAATTCTTTATCTTCACGACCAGGTGTTTTTAAGTTAAATTTCTTAATAGCAAATGTGAATAAGAAGTAATAAACTAACGCATAAATAATACCTACTGGAATAACAAGTAGTGCATTAGTACGATCCCAATTTAATAATCCGTATAAAACGTAATCGATAAATCCACCAGAGAATGTCATACCGATTTGGATATGTAGAAGATGCATCACTAAGAATGATGTACCTGCTAAAATAACATGAATACCGTATAATATTGGTGCTACGAATAAGAATGAGAATTCTAATGGTTCAGTAATACCTGTTAGGAATGATGTTAAACCTGCAGATAACATTAAACCACCGACAACTTTTTTACGCTCTGGACGAGCTTGACGATAGATTGCATATGCTGCAGCTGGTAAACCAAACATCATAAATGGATATTTACCAGTTGTGAATGCACCAGCTGTAAATGGTACACCGTCTTTAACTTGTGCCATGAATATTCTTTGGTCACCACGAACTAATTCACCAGCAGAATTTACATAGTTACCAAATTCGAACCAGAATGGTGAGTAGAAAATGTGATGCAATCCAAATGGAATTAAAGCACGTTCAATAATACCAAATATAAATGTCGTTAAAGCTAAGTTCTTATCTAATAAGAATGTAGATAAGTTATTTAAGCCATCTTGAATTGGTGGCCATGCAAATGAAAGAATAATACCTGCAATAATTGCCACTACAGATGTGATAATTGGTACAAATCTTTTACCAGCAAAGAATCCTAAGAATGGTGGTAAGTTGATATTATAATATTTGTTGTAACACCATGCTGCAAGAGCACCCATTATAATACCACCAAATACCCCTGTTTGAAGTGTTGGAATACCAAGAACTAATGCGTTTGCTGGATCTTTAGCAGTTTGTCCTAAAGTTTTAGCGCCTTCAGCGTAGCTATAAATATCATCAATTGAAATACCTTTAACAACACCCATTGTTGTATTCATAATAAGGTAACCAACTAATGCTGCTAATGCTGCAACACCATCTCCTCCAGCTAAACCTAATGCAGTCCCGAGTGCGAATAGCAACGGTAAATTATCAAAGATAATTTGACCAGATGATTCCATTACTGAAGCTATCATGACAATAACATCAGATTTTAACCAAGGTGCAATTTCAACGAATTGATCGTTTTGCATTGCATTACCAAACGCAAGTAAAATACCCGCTGCTGGTAAAATCGCAACTGGTAACATTAATGCTTTACCAATACGTTGCAATTGTCCAAAGAACTTTTTAAACATAATTAATACCCTCCTAATTGTTTAACTTTATAAATCACGGCATGAAAAAAGGCATGAGCAAAGAAACTTACCATTACGGTAAAGTCTATTTGCTCATGCCTGATCGTATCAGTAACACGCAATTTATAAGTTATTATTAAAGTGTTGAATATGCATCGTTAAATATGCCAATTCAGATTGATATACCGGCTTCTTCAACTGTGTTTGCATCATCTTCACTATCTTTACAGAAATATTATAGCACAATGGATATTGCGCTTTCAATAGTGTTTCGATATTAGTTGCATCTGGAATTCGTTCATCTGCCAATACTCTTTGAATCGCAAAGTGAAGGTGCCGAACAAAACGACTATAATTAATACTATTTTTGTTAATATCAACTTCTAGGCCTTCTTCTATTATAATGATTGCTTTTTGAATAATCGCTTTTATATTGTGTATATCATGAATTGAATGGTTTACTTCAGCAGAGTGGATATGTAATGCAATAAATCCAGCTTCTGATTCAATAAACTGTAAGTTTAATTTTTCATTTAATGCTTTAACAGCTTTTTCTGCTATTTGATATTCTCTCGGATAAAGCAGTTCAGTCTCTTTTAAAAAAGGATTATGAACATGTATACCTTCTTTAATACGCTTGATTGCAAATAACATATGGTCTGTTAAAGATATTAGTGTCTTTTCACTAACACTTCCACCTAACTGTTTATCGATACCATTTACAACTTCTAATACGATATTAAACACTTCATCATTAGTACCATCTAATAATTGCTTATATTTATTTTTATCATTTTCAGATTCTAATAAATATACCTTTTCGATTAAATCTGTATTAATTTCTTCACCTTGTTTTTTTCCGAAACCAATCCCCTTACCAACTAATATAACTTCTTTATCATAATAATTAGCAACTAACACATTATTGTTTAATGCTTTTTCGATAATGTATTTTCCCATATCTAAAACCTCATTCTGAAGACCTATTACATATTATACATTTGATGATAATATAATGATAGATATATTTTATATCAATAAATACGAGGATGTGCAAACATATGAAAAAGACGAAACTATATATAATAAGTGTTCTTGCTGTTTTATTATTATCTACAATTTTATATCCGAAACATCAAGCCCATGCGGTAACTGAAGAGGCTTGGGATAATGCCGTTACTGTTTATGGTGCAGCATTACAAAACAATTCAAGTGCTAAAGATACAACTTCTAACTTATTAGGCACTAAAAACAGTGACAAGACAACTTACGTTACGGCTGATGACTTAAATAAATACTTAAATATGCAATCATCAAATGATGTCTTAAAATCAAGTATCCGTATTACAAAGACTTCTAAAGGCAGTGGTCTTAACTTAACGATCAATCAAGACCAAGGTCAAATTACAAAAGTAACTAAAGACACATATAAAAATGCTTTAATGACAGCAGGTATTCAAGATGCAGATGTTACAATTGCATCAAGTGAAGATGTAACTGGCGAAAGTGCCTTAGCTGGTGTATACAAAGCATTTGAAGAACAAGGTGAAGAAGTAGATTCAAGCAGAACACAAGTCGCTCAAGAAGAATTATCTACAATTAACCAAATTACTGAAGAAAATAAAGGTCAAGAAGGTTTTTCTCAATCACAATTAAACAAAACAATTGCAGAATCTAAACAAGCTGTAGCTGAAAAATCTGGTAATGTAACAATCAATGAAATCACAAATATCGTCAATCAGAAGATTGAAGACAATGGTTTAACAAATGTTATTAATGATAACCAAATTAATATGATTGTTAATGTTATTGATAAAGCACAAAAAGACGGTGTCTTTAGCGGTGAAAATGCAAAAGACTTTATTAATAACTCAAAAGATTATGTTAATGATTTAGTTAAATCAGATGAATTTAAAGATGCAAAGAAAAAAGCAGAAGACTTAGGTAATGATATTAAAGACAAACTTCAAGACGAAGGTTTCTGGGATAAAATCGTAGCTGCCATCAAAGATATCTTCAATTCAATTGCAAACTTATTTAAATAAATTGAAAACGCCATGGGCTAGTGCCCACGGCGTTTTTTTTATATTATTTATCTTCGTCTTTATCATCATCTTTAATAATGTCAAAAGTATCTTGTTTAGGTTCTTCATACTTTGTATTTGCTTCAGATGATTGTTCTGTTGTTTCTTTTTTGTTTAATGTTGCATAAGGGTTATCGCCCCATGCTTCGATATTATTATAGTTAACTTTTAAGTTTTCAATTTTAAATACTGGGTTTAACTTACGCTTTCTTTGTGCACGATAATCTTTAGCAACTTCAAATACAACTGTTGCAAGTCCGAATAGTGCTACGATATTGATGATTGCCATTAATCCCATAAATAAGTCTGCTGTATCCCATACTGTTTGTACTTGTACAACTGATCCTACAAAGACCATAGCTACTACTAATGCTCTAAAGATAAACATTACGATTTTATTTTTTGTTAAGTATTCAATATTTGATTGACCGTAGTAATAGTTACCAATAATTGAAGAGAATGCGAACATAAATACAGCTAATGTTAAGAATATACCACCGAATTCACCTACATGTGTTGTAAGTGCTTGTTGCGTTACAGCCACACCTTGAGGCGCATCTGCTCCAAATTGTAAATCAGTATAAAGTAATAACATGATTGCTGTTGCTGAACAGATAATCATAGTATCAAAGAATACACCTAACGCTTGGATTAAACCTTGTTTAACTGGGTGACTTACGGCTGCTGTTGCTGCTGCGTTTGCTGCAGAACCCATACCAGCTTCGTTAGAGAATAAGCCACGTTTAATACCTTGCATAATTGCAAATCCCATTGCCCCACCAAATGCAGGATGTAAACCAAATGCACTTCTTACGATATTTTGAATCATTGGCCAAATTTGATCAGCATTCATAAATAAGATATAACCAACTAAACCAATATATCCAACTGCCATAATTGGCACGATAAATGAAGATACTGTTGCGATACTTCTTACACCACCAAAAATAACTAATGCTGTAATAATAGCCAAGATAACTCCAGTTATCACATTTGAAAATTCATATTGTTCATTTAAAGAAGCTGCAATCGTATTAGATTGAACTGTGTTAAATACAAATGCAAACGTTACTGTTATAAGTATTGCAAACACAACACCAAGCCATTTCTGACCTAAACCACGTTCTATGTAATAAGCTGGTCCACCACGGAACCCACCTTCTTTATCTTTAACTTTATACACTTGTGCTAATGTTGCTTCAAAGAATGCACTTGCTGCACCAATGAATGCAATAACCCACATCCAAAATACTGCACCTGGGCCACCTAGTACAATCGCTGTTGCAACACCTGCGATATTACCAGTACCAACACGAGAAGCAGCACTTATAGCAAATGCTTGGAAAGAAGATATACCTTTTCTTCCATCTTCTAACGTTTCAGGTTTTTCGAAAATGACTCTAAACATTTCTGGTAGCCATCTAAGTTGTACTACTCTAGAACTTATTGTAAAGAATACACCAGCTAGTAGTAATAGGAAAATTAAGTTTTGAGTCCAAATTAAATCATTACCCCATTGGACAAAATTATGAAACCAATCTGGGATATAACTATCAAAATCTTTCAAAGAAATCCCTCAATTCTAATAATATAGTCATAATAAATTGCTATCATGATTTTACCATGTGCCATTCATTATGACTATATTTTTTTAATCTATAGCTTTTTCTTCAAAATATGCATCGATAACTTGACCAAAGTCATTCTCGTCAACAACAAATCGACCATTTGTGTATCGTTCACTAAAGTTAAAGTCTTTAGTATTCACTTTGACTTGATCTTTTTCTGAAATGATAACGCATGTTTCATCTTCTGAAACGGTTCTAGCAAATACAATTCTATGCGCTTTTGATTTTAGTTCTTTCAAAATCATTAAGCCGCGTTGAGATCTTTTAGCAGGTACAAATTGTTCTGCTTTCATTCTTTTAACTGAACCACGATCCGTCACAATAAAGACAGATTGATCATTTGGTAATTTATCTGTCATTACAACTCTATCATTATCTTTTAAGTTGATAGATTTAACGCCAGCCGCTTTCAAACCAATGTCGGATAATTCATCCGTATCGTAAGTTAAGCTCATACCTTTTTCAGTAATCACTGTTATAAGTTCATCATTTACTATTTTCAGTACGGACACAACTTCATCGTCACCTTTAAGTTTAATGGCAACGAGTGGTTTTGTAATTCTGCTCGCTTTAAATTTATCATTTGTAGACTTTTTGATCATGCCGTTTTTCGTCGCGATAATATAATTAGATGATGGCTTGAAATCAGTTTCTTTATTTACAGAAATGACACGTTCGTCATCATCAATTGGAATCATTTGTGAAATATGTTTACCAAGATCTTTCCACTTTAAGTCCACAATTTCATGTACAGGTATAAATAAGTAATTACCTTTATTTGTGAATACAATTAAAGTATCTTGCGTATTCATTTTTTCGTGCATTAATAAGTAGTCACCGTCTTTAAGTCCTACTTCTTCAACACCACTTGCGATATAACTTCTATTAGAAGTACGTTTAATGTATCCATCATGCGTAACAGAAACGATAGTTTCTTCACTTGGAACTAAAATTTCTTTTTCAATTTTTATTTCTTCAATTTTTTCTTCGATTTCAGTTAAACGTTCATCTGCAAATTCTTTTCGAACTGCTCTAAGCTCATTTTTAATCACTTTAAATAATGATTTTTCATTTTGTAAAATATCTTTTAAGCGTTCGATAGTTTGTTTAAGTTCATCAAATTCATTTTCTAATGAAACAATATCTGTATTTGTTAATCTATAAAGCTGTAACATTACGATTGCTTCAGCTTGTTCTTCAGTAAATTCAAATTTCGCAATTAAATTTTCTTTCGCATCACGTTTGTTTTTAGAAGCTCTAATTGTTTCAATAACTTCGTCTAAAATAGACAATGCTTTAATTAAACCTTCAACGATGTGCATACGTTTTTGTGCTTGAGATAATTCATATTGAGAACGTCTTGTTACGACTTCTTTTTGATGTTCAATATAACTTTCAAGAATTGATTTAAGGCCTAATAATTCAGGTCTTCTATTATTTATTGCTACCATATTAAAATGATAAAGCACTTGTAAGTCTGTATTCTTATAAAGGTAATTCAGAACACCTTCACTATTAATATCTTTCTTAAGTTCAATCGCAATTCGTAAACCTTCTCTATCTGTTTCATCACGAACTTCTACAATACCTTCAATTTTCTTATCAGCTCTAAGTTCATCAATTTTCTTAACTAGCGTACCTTTGTTAACTTCAAATGGTACTTCAGTTACGACGATTTGTTCTCTTCCGCCTCTAATTTTTTCTATTTCTACTTTACTTCTAACAACGATTTTACCTTTACCTGTTTTATAGGCTTTCTTAATACCATCTAACCCTTGAATAATACCGCCTGTTGGGAAATCTGGTCCTTTTATATGTTCAATTAATTCATCTACAGATGTACTTGGCTTATCGATAAGCTTTAATGTCGAATCAATGACTTCTCCTAGATTATGCGGTGGAATATCAGTTGCATAACCAGCAGAAATACCTGTAGATCCGTTGACTAATAAGTTAGGATACCTAGCTGGTAATACCATAGGCTCCATCGCTGTATCATCAAAGTTTTGTACATGTTCAACTGTTTCTTTATCAATATCTTGTAATAACACTTCAGCTAATTTACTTAATTTAGCCTCAGTATAACGCATCGCTGCAGGAGGGTCATTATCAATACTACCATTATTACCATGCATTTCTATTAGTACGTGTCTCAATTTCCAATCTTGACTCATACGAACCATTGCATCGTATACAGAAGAATCACCATGTGGATGATAATTACCGATTACGTTACCAACCGTTTTAGCACTTTTTCTAAAGTTTCTATCATACGTATTCCCGTCTTTATACATCGCAAATAATATTCTACGTTGTACAGGTTTTAATCCATCTCGTACATCAGGCAGTGCACGGTCTTGGATGATATATTTACTATATCTACCAAATCTATCTCCAATTACATCTTCTAAAGGAAGGTTTTGAATTTGTTCAACCATTATTTAACTTCCTCCTCTAATGATTCTACTTCATCATCAAGTACTTGAATGTCATCACTTTCAAGTATACTTTGATCTTCTTGCATACCAAATTGAACGTGTCTTTCAATCCATTCTCTACGTGGTTCAACTTTGTCACCCATCAATGTAGTCACTCTTCGTTGTGAACGTACTTCATCATCAATACTTACTCGAATTAACGTTCTTGTTTCAGGATCCATTGTTGTTTCCCATAGTTGATCGGCATTCATTTCACCTAAACCTTTATAACGTTGAAGTGTGAACCCTTTACCAATTTTCTTCATTAATACTTCTAAATCTTCATCCGTCCATGCATATTCAACTTGTTTTGATTTACCTTTACCTTTTTCTAATTTATATAAAGGTGGTAACGCAATATATACTCTACCTGCTTCTAATAGCGGTCTCATATATTTGAAGAAGAAAGTTAATAGTAATACTTGAATATGTGCACCATCTGTATCGGCATCTGTCATAATAATCACTTTGTTGTAATTACTATCTTCAATATTAAAGTCTGCACCAACACCTGCACCTATTGTATGAATAATCGTATTGATTTCTTCATTTTTAAAGATATCTTCAAGTTTAGCTTTTTCTGTATTAATAACTTTACCTCTTAACGGTAAAATTGCTTGGAATTTACGATCACGCCCTAATTTAGCTGATCCTCCGGCAGAATCCCCTTCGACTAAATAAAGTTCGTTTTTCTCTGTATTTTTACTTTGTGCTGGCGTTAATTTACCAGATAATAAAGTTTCTTTACGTTTGTTTTTCTTACCATTTCTAGCTTCTTCACGCGCTTTTCTTGCTGCTTCACGTGCTTGAGATGCTTTAATCGCTTTTTTAAGTAATGCCTTTGATAATTGACCTTTCTCTTCTAAGTAGAAAGGCAGTTGATCTGACATAACGGAATCAACAGCTGCACGTGCTTCTGTTGTACCTAATTTAGACTTAGTTTGTCCTTCAAACTGTAATAAATCTTCTGGAATTCTTACAGAAATTATAGCTGTCAAACCTTCACGAATGTCACTACCATCAAGGTTTTTATCTTTTTGTTTAAGTTCACCGATTTTTCGTGCATATTCATTGAATACACGAGTAAATGCTGTCTTTAAGGCTGTTTCATGTGTACCTCCGTCTTTAGTACGGACGTTATTTACGAAACTTAGAATCGTTTCAGAATATTGGTCATTAAATTGAAAACTAATATCTACTTCAATTCCATTTGATTCGCCACTAAACATAGCAACGTCATGCAACACGTCTTTGCCTTCATTTAAATAATTAACAAATTCTTTAATACCATCTTCATAATGATAAAATACTTCTCTAGGTTCTTCTCCCCTTAAATCCGTTACTTTTATTTTTAGTGCTTTCAGTAAAAATGCTGATTCTTGAAGTCTTTCACATAACGTTTCAAAGTTAAAATGTGTTGAAGCTTTAAATATTTTTGAATCTGGTTTGAAATGAACCGTTGTACCCGTTTTACGTGTTTTCCCCTTTTTCTCTAATGTTGTAACAGGTACGCCACCGTTTTTGAACTTTTGTTTATAAATATGACCTTCTCTATAAATCGTTACTTCTAACCATTCACTCAAAGCATTAACAACTGAAGCACCTACACCGTGTAGTCCTCCAGATGTTTTATAGCCACCTTGACCGAATTTACCGCCGGCATGAAGGACAGTAAATATTACTTCAGGTGTCGGTTTACCAGTCTTATGTAGTCCTGTAGGCATCCCCCTACCGTTATCATGAACAGAAATACTATTATCTTTATGAATTGTTACTTCGATTTCCGTACCGAAGCCATTTAAAATTTCATCAACAGAGTTATCTACTATTTCATATACTAAATGGTGAAGTCCGCGGACATCTGTTGAACCAATGTACATACCAGGTCTTTTTCTTACTGCTTCTAAACCTTCGAGTACTTGTATTGAATCTTCACCATATTGAACTTTTGCTTGTTTATTCAATATTTCTCCTCCTACAAACGTACGTTCGTTTCTTTTACTTTACAATAGTTATTTTGTTATAAATCCCTAGAAAATGCAAGCCCTATCCCTAATTGTGGTACAATTTCCCTTTACATTGTACAGACAATATCATATTTTTAAATAGTAACCGATATACAGTTATGGTAAACTATTAGTACCTGCTATCAAAGGAGTGTTTCAATAATGACATTTGTTGTTATTATACTTAGCTACTTAGTTGGATGTTTCCCAAGTGGCCTTGTGTTAGGTAAGTTATTTTATAAAAAAGATATTCGACAATTTGGAAGTGGCAACCTAGGTGCTACAAATACATTTAGAGTATTAGGAAAAAAAGCTGGATTTATCGTGATGTTTTTAGATATCTTCAAAGGATTTATTGTAGTTTTCTTCCCAATATGGTTTAATGTAGATATTCCTAGCATATTTGTAGGTATTTGTGCAGTAGTCGGACATGTATTTCCAATATTTTTGAAATTCAAAGGTGGAAAAGCCGTTGCAACAAGTGCAGGTGCTGTTCTAGGTGTACATCCGATACTATTAATTATACTAGCTATTATATTCTTTGTAATTCTATATTTAACTAAATATGTATCATTATCTAGTATTGTAGCGGGTATAAGTTGTTTTATAGGTGCAATTATCATTGGTGATATACCTTTCTTAATCGTATCTATTGCAATATTGGTTATACTGCTCGTCAGACACCAATCAAATATCGTAAGAATATTCAAAGGACAAGAACCAAAAATCAAATGGATGTAAAGGAGAATGCACTATGAATCTAGAAATTACTGAAAAAGCTATCGAATGGTTTAAAGACGAATTAGAATTCAATGATGATCAAGCCTTACGATTTTTCGTTCGTTATGGCGGTGAATTTCAGTTAAAACAAGGCTTCTCACCCGCATTTACTGTAGAAGAATTAAGTTCTTCTGAAGTTGGTTTTAAAGACGAGAAAAACGATATTCCATTTTTTATTGATGAAAAAGATTTATGGTACTTTGATGATAATGACTTAGTAATTGATTTAAATGATAATGGAGAAATTAAATATGAAGTCAAAGCTTCAAGATAAACTATAAAAGCAGATGTATTTCGTGTATTTAGCGAAACACATCTGCTTATTTATTATAGTTTACGATCTACACCTTGTTCAGTTTCTTCATGAATTTTTAAATATGCTTTATGCCATTCAGGGAAACTCTTATCTAATCTAATTGGTCTGTTTGAACCTTTTTTCAAGCATACATGCGTTGTTGATCCTGTTGATACGACTTCTCGTTGTTCATTTAATATCTCATAAGAATAAATTGATCTTATAGGTGAATAATGAGAAATCCACGTTTTAATGATAACTTTTTCAGGGTATGTTATAGACTTTTTATAAGTAATATTCAAATCAACTACAGGAGATATAATCCCCGCATTCTCCATATCTGCGTAACTAAATCCCGCTTTATAAATGTAATCTGTTCTCGCTACTTCGAACCAAATCGCATAATTTGCGTGATAAACAACGCCCATTTTATCCGTCTCTGCATATCTAACATCTATTGGTGTTTCACTATAAATCATGATTCAATCCCTCTTTCTAAATTCCTTAACCTAATCATAACATAAATATAATTACGCCTGTGATTATATTCTTTTAAATACATATATTTAATTTTCATATAAAAAGCAGTAGACATTCAATTTACAAAGAATATCTACTGCTCGTATATGAATTAGCTTTATATTATTGTGCTAATTTGTTTCTTAATACCATTTGTAGAATACCACCGTGTCTGTAGTAGTCAATTTCTACTTCTGAGTCGAATCTAGCTAAAGCTTCAAATTCTGTAACTTTACCATCTTCGCTAGTAGCAGTTACTTTAAGAATATCACGTGGTTTAACACCTTCATGAATATCTACTGAAATGGCTTCTCTACCAGTTAAACCTAAGCTATCTGCTGATTCACCTTTTTTGAATTGTAAAGGTAATACACCCATCATAACTAGGTTAGAACGGTGAATACGTTCGTAACTTTGAGCAATAACTGTTTTAACACCTAAAAGATTTGTACCTTTAGCTGCCCAGTCACGAGAAGAACCCATTCCGTAGTCATTACCAGCAAGTACACATAAACCAATACCATTTTCTTGATATTTCATTGAAGCATCAAAGATAGGCATTACTTCTTCTGTTGGCCAGTAAGTTGTGAATCCACCTTCAGTTCCAGGTGCTAATTGGTTCTTAATACGAATGTTCGCAAAAGTACCTCTCATCATAACTTCATGGTTACCACGACGAGAACCGTATGAGTTAAAGTCTCTAATTGCTACATCATGGTCTTGCAAGTATTTACCAGCTGGTGTATCTTTACCGATTGCACCTGCAGGAGAAATATGGTCAGTTGTAACTGAGTCACCAAATTTACCCATTACTCTTAAATCACTTAAAGGTTGAATATCTTGTGGTTCTTTAGATAAACCTTGGAAGAATGTAGGGTTTTGGATATATGTTGAATTAGGATCAAAGTCATATAATGGTTGATCTGTCGTTTCAATTTGATTCCAAACTTCATTAGATTCAAATACTGTTTTGTATTCTTCTCTGAATAATTCAGGTGTAACAACTGATAATACAGTGTCTCTAACTTCTTCAATTGATGGCCAGATGTCTTTTAAGAATACATCTTCACCATTAGATCCTTTACCGATTGGATCATTTTGTAAGTCGATATCAACAGTACCAGCTAATGCATAAGCAACAACTAATTGTGGTGATGCTAAGTAGTTCGCTTTAACTAATGGATGAATACGACCTTCGAAGTTACGGTTACCAGATAATACTGAAGTAACAAGTAAATCTTCGTCAGCAATCGCTTTTTCAATTTCAGGTAATAATGGACCTGAGTTACCGATACAAGTTGTACAACCATAACCAACTAAGTTGAATCCAAGATCATCTAAATACTCTTGTAATCCAGCGTCACGTAAATAGCCTGTAACAACTTTTGAACCAGGTGCTAATGAAGTCTTAACGTAATCTGGTACTTTTAAGCCTTTTTCGATTGCTTTTTTCGCAACTAAACCTGCACCTAACATTACATATGGGTTAGAAGTGTTTGTACATGAAGTAATGGCTGCAATTGCGATGTCACCAGTCTTCATTGAAGTCTTCGTACCATCTTGTAATTCAATATCTACAGATTTATCAAATTCTGATTTATCGAAACCATGACCTTGGTTACCTGCTGGTGCAGTCACTGATTCAACAAATGATTTTTTCATGTCGCTTAATTTGATTAAATCTTGTGGACGTTTAGGACCAGATAATGATGCTTCAACTGTTGATAAATCTAGATTAACAACATCTGTGTATGTTGGTTCTACATTTTCAGCATTGAAGAACATGTTGTTTTCTTTTAAGTATTTCTCTACAACATTAACTTGTTCTTCAGAACGTCCAGTTAAACGTAAGTAACTTAATGATTCATCATCTACTGGGAAGAAACCACATGTAGCACCATATTCAGGCGCCATATTAGCAATTGTTGCTCTGTCTGCTAATGGTAATTTTTCTACACCAGGACCAAAGAATTCAACAAATTTACCTACAACACCTTTTTTACGTAACTCTTCAGTTACACGTAAAGCTAAGTCAGTTGCTGTTGTACCTTGTGGTAATTCGTTTGTTAATTTAACACCGATAACTTCAGGAACTGGGAAGTATGAAGGTTGACCAAGCATACCTGCTTCGGCTTCAATACCACCTACACCCCAACCTAATACACCAATACCGTTGATCATTGTTGTATGTGAGTCAGTACCTACTAAAGTATCTGGGTAAGTTACAAGTTCATTTTCTTCCTCTCTAATGTGTACAACACTTGCTAAGTATTCCAAGTTAACTTGGTGAACAATACCAGTAGCTGGTGGTACAGCACGATAGTTATCAAATGATTTTGTTGCCCAGTTTAAGAATTGGTAACGCTCGATATTACGTTCAAATTCTAATTTCATATTCATTTCTAATGAATTTGGTAATGCATAGCTATCTACTTGTACAGAGTGGTCAATAACTAAATCAACAGGTACTTCAGGGTTGATTTTAGAAACATCTCCACCAACATCATCCATCGCTTTACGTAAAGAAGCTAAGTCTACAACTGCAGGTACACCTGTGAAGTCTTGTAGAATAACACGTGATGGTTTAAATGGTACTTCTGCATTAGCATCGTTAGATTTACCCCATTTTGCTAAATTCATAATATGTTCTTCTTTTATGACACGTCCGTCAAATTGTCTTAATACTGATTCTAATAATACACGAATAGAATAAGGTAGTTTATCAACATTAGATAAACCTAATTCGTCTAATGTTTTTAAGCTATAAAACGTGTATGTTTTGCCGTTCAATTCAAAAGATTTTTTAGATTGTTCTTTTAAACTTGAGCTCATTATTAGTTCCCCCTTTAAAATTGTGCAAGTTAATGCTTCATATACAATTGTATAATCAATACTTTAGTAAAACAATACATTGCGCTTAAAAATGAATATATTTACCATTCAAGTTTATAATAGGATACTATAAGTTTTTCTTATGTATTTTCAAATATACATAATTTTTAGTTATTAATTGATAATGATTATCAACTATAATTTTAAAAAAAGACTGAGACATCAATTTGTCTCAGTCTTTAACTTATTAATCTTCCATTTCTCTTGCTAAACGACGTTGTTCTTTTAATTCTTGTTCATATTCTCGTTTAGATTTTTCTACATATTCTTTCATACGATGCTTATTCGGTGTAATCGATAATCCAAGATATTTTCTTTCTTGGTTTGCATCTTTATAGAAAGCGACAATCATCATAATGATAATGAAACTAAACGGGAATGCTGAAATGATTGCTGCTGATTGTAATGCATTTAATCCAGTATCTCCACCAGATAATAATAGCACGAATGCAATAAGTGATTGTGCAACACCCCATACAATCTTCACTCTACCTGATGGTTCTAATGATCCATAAGTTGTCTGCATACCTAGAACGAATGTAGCAGAGTCTGCAGAAGTTATAAAGAATGTACATATTAATGCTAATGCAATAATTGATAGAATCGCACCCATTGGTAATTCATTAAATACACCAAATAATTGAGTTTCAGTAGTCATTTTGAAGACTTCTGGTGTCTTCTTACCTACTTCAATACCTGTTACGCCAAATACGCTGAACCAAATAAAGCTAATGATTGTTGGTACAAGCATAACACCTAAAATAAACTCACGAATTGAACGTCCTCTAGAAACGCGGGCAATGAATATACCTACGAATGGACTCCAACTCATCCACCAACCCCAATAATAAAGTGTCCATGAATTTAACCATTCACTCTTTTGAGGATTTAATGGTGCTACATCAAAACTATTGAATAAGAATGAATCGAATAGCGCACCTGTTGATGATGTAAACATATTTGCAATTAAAATTGTTGGACCGATAATTAAAGTGACAATAAGTAATAGTGAAGCTAAAACAATATTTAAGTTACTTAAATATTGGATACCTTTACTTAGTCCACTCCATGCACTCATTAAGAATAAAATCGTTACAATAACGATGATGATACCTTGTATAACGATATTATTTGGGATTCCAAATAAATATTCTAATCCACCATTGATCTGTAAAGCACCCATACCTAATGATACGGCAACCCCTACAACAGTTGCGAATACTGATAACACATCAATAATGATACCTATAGGACCATCAACTCTATCACCTAAAATTGGTCTTAATGTTTTAGATAATAAACCAGGTTCACCTTTTCTAAATTGAGAATATGCTAATGCTAAAGCAACTACTCCGTAAATTGCCCAAGCATGGAAACCCCAATGTAAGAATGTAGAACGCATTGATTCAGTCATCGCTGCTTTCGTCTCTGGATCAGCATTCGGTGGTGAAACAAAGTGAGACATTGGTTCAGCTGCACCGTAGAATACAAGTCCGATACCCATACCAGCACTGAATAACATTGCAAACCAAGAAATTGTATTAAATTCTGGTTTATCATGTGGTCTACCTAATTTTAACTTTCCAATTGGGCTAAATATAATGAAAACACAGAAAAATACCATACCAATTGTAATAATCATGTAATACCAACCAAAGTATTTTGAAATCCATGCACTGATATTACCAGTTATCTCACCAAACTGAGTTGGAAAAATAACACCAAGTGCAACAATGATTGCAACAACTATGGCACTAATTGTAAAAACATTTGAAACTTTTCTTCCATTTGGATACGTTGGAATATTGGCCATTATAATTCTCCTTTCAAAATAACAAACTTTAAAATATGTATTCCCGTTTTAACTTATTTTATTCGTGATATTTTCAAATAAGTGATATATGAAAACAGCAACATTCAACACTTTAACAAATATTACACCTAAAATCAAATTGACTATTTCTTTTTATGCCATATTCATGTATGATAAAATTCGATAAGGAGGTGTTTAATATGTCATTATTAAAAGAATTTAAAGACTTTGCTTTGCAAGGTAACGTTTTAGATTTAGCAATCGCCGTTGTTATTGGTGCTGCCTTTAACAAAATTGTTACATCTTTAGTTGAGAACGTCATAATGCCACTTATTGGATTAATTTTTGGAGAAGTAGACTTCGCTGAAAAATGGTCATTAATGGGTATCAAGTACGGTCTATTCATCCAATCTATCATTGACTTCTTAATCGTCGCATTCGCACTATTTGTATTCATCAAAATTGCAAATACTGTTATGAAAAAAGGCGAAGAAGAAGAAGAAGTTGACGAACAAACTGTATTACTTACAGAAATCCGCGACGCTTTACGCGAAAAGTAAGTTTTACATATTTAAAAAACCATCGATTATTGATTGTTCAATAATCGATGGTTTTTTTGATATCTTTATTAATCTTCAACTGGACCTTCTTCTACTAATGTTTTAACATCAGCTACAATTTCTGATTTAGGGAATTTTTTATCCCCAGCATCCTGTCCGCTATATGATTTAATGATTTTTCCATTCTGATCTATTAAATAGAAACTTGTACCATGTGTAACTTGTGTACTACCTTTTGGTGGTGGCGCCACGATTGATTTAAAGTTATCTTGTGCGTATTGTTTAATAAATTTAAAATCATAATTTGTTAATAACGTCCATTTGTTATCTGGTACATTATATTGTTTAACGTAATCTTTAAGTTTTTTCGGTGTATCATTTTCTGGATCTACACTAAAACTTAATACCCCATAATTTTTAACGCCATCTTTTTCAAGTTGATCAATAACAGTACTCATATTATATGTCATTGGTGGACAAACTGTTTCACAATTCGTAAAGATAAAATCAGCTATATACACTTTCCCTTTCATATCTTTTTGTGAAAATTTATGACCATCTTGATCAGTTACATTGAATGACTGCATTTTATTGCCAAATTGACTGTCCGGTTCAATCGCATTATTACTACATGCACTCATTATCATCATCATACTTGCAACCAATATTAGAAATATTCCCTTTTTCATCCTAACACTCCCATAACTCTGTTAGTTAAAATATATCAAATAAAAATCACAACTTAAATACACAATTTAATCTAATTATGTCTTTGATGTGTCATTCAATTATTTGAGAATGCTGTTGTACTTAAAAATCCATTCTTGTTTACATTTAAAATGGTAGGAATTCTTGTCTTTAATTCAGATACGTGAGAAATAATACCTACTAAACGACCGGACATTTGTATATTAACGAGTGTATCGAGCGCAGTTTCTAAAGTTTCAGCATCTAACGTACCAAATCCTTCATCGATAAACATCGATTCTAAATGAATAGCACCCGCTTCTTGCTGCACAACATTCGACAATCCTATCGCTAATGACAACGACGCTTGGAATGTTTCTCCTCCTGATAATGACGTAATATGTCTCGTTCTATTTGAAAATCTATCAAACACTTCAATTTCCAAACCACTTAATCCTTGTGATTTCTCTTTTCTACGCACGAGTTGATAACGATTATTCGTCATTTTAAGAAAATGTCTATTTGCATTATCTAATATATGGTTTAAATAATAAATCAGCACATAGTTCTCCAATGATAATTTCTGGCTATTCTTCCCATTCATCGTTCTCGATAAATCAATCATTTCTTCTTGTTCTTTAAGGTCTTGATTAATCTTATCAATCACATTAAGAATTGCTTTAGATTTTTGATCATTTTGTTCAACCTTTAATTGCAGTTGATTCAATTGTTTAACTAAATTGTTTAGAGAATCTTTAGCACTTACTAATTGTTCTTCTCTATTAGCGATATCAGGCATTTCTTGATCTTTCACTTTTTTACTAAGTTCTTTAACGACCGCTTCAACTTCTATATATTTTTTATCATATTGCTGAGCACTTTCTTCTAATCGATCAATATCCTCTACTTGTAACAACAATTCATCTAACTGAACATATGATGAAATGTCATGTTTGTTCATTTCAGTGTTTAAATAATCTTTTGTAGATTTAATTTGTTCTTCAATCATTGATAAACGTTCTTTTACTGTAGCATGTTGCATTTGTAATGTTTGCTTATCTTTTTGATATTGTTCTTGTTGTTCGTTCAATTGTTTCATACTTTGATCAAACTTAGATAATGTGTGTTCTAGCGTATTCACTCGTTCAACAAATGATGATACTTCATTGTATCCCGTCTCTTTTTTAAAGTACGCTAAATCATTCTCATATGTCGATACTTTATGATTTAAATCATTTAATTGTAATGTGTGTTCTGTCATCTGCTTTTCTGCTGCACTTATTTCTTTTTTTAGATGTTGAATATGCTGACGATTCTCTTGATATGTTTTTAAAGTACTCACTATTTGTTCAAGTCTTTCATTCAGTGATGCTATATCCTTTTGCACATCCTTAACATCACTTAGCTTGTTCAATTGTTCATTCGTTAAATTAATTCTTTCTTGATAAGTCGTAATGTGTTGATTCACTTCTTGCAACTGGTTTTCAACTTCTAATTGTTTCGCTTTTTCTTGTTTTAAGCTTTCAAAATCAACATCTCCATTAATTGTTTCTATGATTGATCCACATATAGGACAATCTTCACCTTTATGAACATGCTTTTGAATTTTTAATATTTCATCTTCAACATTCAAAATATCAAATGACTTTTCGGCATCTTTATGTTGTTCGAGTGATGTTTTTTCATTTTCATATTCTACTAATTGACGATTATATGCTTGTATTTTCTCTTCTAATGCTTGTTTATCTGCATACAGCTTTTGTGTTGTTTCTAGACCTTGTAATGTTAACTTCATTGTTTCTTGTTCTTTTAATTGTGTTTGCTCATCTTGTTCGTCATATGTTATTTCTCCAAGCTTAGTATGAAGTTCATCTGTTTCTTGCTTATTTTGTTCAATTGCCCTTTTTAAAGTTTCTTGTTTTTCTCGTTGTTTTACTATGTCTTGTTCTGCTTCTATATATTTTTCAATATTTACTTTTATATGCTTCGTATTTTGAACAAATGCTCTATATTCTTCAATTTGTTCATGTTCTTTATGCAGATCATTTATTTGTTGTACAATTGCTTCTAATTTTTGCGCATTGTCACTTATTTGTTTTTGAAGTACTTCTTCATTTTGTAATTCGTTTGTATGGTTGATTTCCTTATCTTTAAGTTGATGATATTGATAAGTTAAAGACTGTACACTTTTTAAGTATTTGACTTGTTTCTTTAAATCATTGATTTCTTTTTCTTCACTTTTCAACTGATTTAATTCTGCTTCTTTAACTTTTAACGTTTCAAAGTTTTCTTTTAATGTCTTCTCTCTTTCAAAGGCACTTTCAAGTTCACTAACTTGTTGCTGTTGTTTAGATTTCAAATCTGTTAGTTCTTTTAACTTTTCTTGTCCTACCGCTTCATATGACGATAATGCCTCTTGAATCACTTTATAACGATAGCCTTCAACTTGTTTATGTTCTTGTAACGTTTCATCATCAAAATCATGCATATCATTTATATACTGTGTGATTTTTTGATAGTGACTTTCGATTAGTGCAATTTCTTTCTTCATTTCTAGTTCTAATTGTTCTTGTAACTTCTCAAAACGATTACTATCGAATAGTGTTCTTAATATACTTCTTTTATCTGTGCTGTTCGATACGAGAAACTGTTTGAATTCACCTTGTGGAAGAATCAATATTTGTCTAAACTGTTTAACATTCATATGTAATAATGCTTTTAAATAATCATTACTGGTATTAATACTTTTCGTTTCTAATGACCACTTATCATTTACTTTTTTATAAACTTCAACTGTCGCATTCGTTGGGTTTTTATTACCTTCTTTAATGTATTTCACAGTTCTAACGACGCTATATTGCTCATTTTTAATTTCGAATTCAAATTCTACTTTTGTTGGTAACTTAGGATCAGCAAAATGGCTTCGTAAATCAACTTCTTCACGCGATTCTGTCGATGTCTTACCAAACAAAGCATAAACCATCGCATCAAAGATCATCGTCTTTCCTGACCCTGTCTTACCACATATTAAAAACAATTGTGATTTAGATAAATGTGTAAAATCCACTTGCTCATTTATAAATGGTCCAAAATATTGCATCTTTAATAATAAAGGTCTCATCTTATTCTTGTGCCCCCTTATTTAAATCATTTTCTAGCAATGCGATAATTTTCTCTTTTTTTATACCTTCTAACGGTTCACCCGTTACATGATCGTAAAAAGATTCAATAATCTCTAGATCCGTCAAAGTATGAACATCTACATCTATTTCATCATTTGCAACTTCATAATCTTGCCTAGATATTTGAAGTGTGTTCGGATATATACTTCTTATCTTCATGAGCGGATCTGTCACATGGTCCATATCAGATAATTTAAAGTGAAAATAATCATCTCTATGCTTGATGTCTAATTTTTCATGTATGACATCTTCATAGCTTGCTTGTATCACTTGAAATGCTCTTCTAGGTTCTATTGGTATAAATGACTGTTTAAATGATTTATGACCAAAATCAAATAGTCTATATCCTTTAGCTTGGTTTGCCTCTGAAAATGAATATTGCATTGGCGTTCCAGAGTAAAATATGTAATCGGACTGTATTGCAAACGGGTGATGTAAATGCCCTAATAATACAGCGTCGAATATATCAAAGGTTTGCGCACTGACTGTTTCTATAGTCCCAATAGATAAAGGTCTTTCAGAGTCTGTCGATTCACCACCAGCAACGAATAAATGACCTATTAAAATATTCGTTTCATCTTCGTTTATAACTTCTTTCATTTTATTAACAATAAATTCAGTCGCTTCTTGATGTGTATGAATATCTTTTACTTCAAATACATGTCTAATATCAGCAGGTGTAAAGTAAGGCATCACGTATATATTGACATCATTGACTTTAATAGGTTCAAACAACTGATCGTAACCTGTTATAATTTTTAAACCAGTTTTTTCAAACCATCTTTCTCCGTAGTTTAAACGTTCTTTACCATCATGATTACCACTTATGGCTATTACTGGCGTGTTAAGTTCTAAATTGATTGTTGAAAGGGCATCTTCAAGTACAACCATTGCCTCTTTATTAGGGTAGTGTAAGTCATATAAATCACCGCTAATCACAACAATATCTGGTTGATGTTCTTTAATTGCATCGAATAATTTTGAAAGTATAAACTTTTGATCTTCTATTAAGGATTGACCATTGATGGTTTTACCAATGTGCCAATCAGCAGTATGTAAAATTTTCATTTTATAGCTCCTTTTATAATATTTATTAGACAGGTTGAAACGCTTCATTTATACTAAATCTAAGGAGTGATTTCATTGAGTAACGCATTTATATTTTTTATTATTTTATGGTGCATCGTATTTATTTCGTTACTTGCAATCGGTGGATTCTTTATGTTTCGTAAATTCTTAAAACGTATGCCTAAAGATAATGGTATGAGTGAACTTGATTGGCAAGACTACTACATTAATAAAGCTTTACCATTATGGAATGATGAAGCGCGAAGTTTATTAAACGAACTCGTTTCACCTGTTCCAGAATTATTTAGGGATGTTGCGAAAGAAAAGATAGGTGGACGTGTTTCTAAAATTGCATTAGAAGAACATGCCACAACAATCGAACTTGACCATATCATGAGAGGATATATCGTAGCAACACCAAAAAGAGATCACAAATTCATGAAGAAAAAGCTAACCGAACTTAATATAGATTATACACCATATTTAAAATTGTTCGAATTAGCTGATGATGAGAAGAATAAATTTTCTATCTTTGATCATAGAGAAGAAATTTCAAATGCAAAAACAACGCACACTCAATAATTGAGATGTGCGTTGTTTTTTTAATTTACAATTGGCATACGGTCTTTTAATTTTTTATATTTAACATACATAGCAATTCTCCAAGGTACAATCATACTAAATGCAAGTAAGAAAAACATACCTGCTAATTGACCCGGATCGATTGAATCACTTAAGAAAAATTTACCGACTGATCTAATGATTAATAACGATATTAAAATAACCGGAAATAATTTAGAACGTTTCATATAAATTTCTGTTCCTTTAACTTCAAAGTTAGAAGTAAAGATAAGAAATAGAGAAAAGAACAAACCAACTAAAATTGCTTCTATAATTTCACTGCCATTTAATCTAAAGTACGGTACAACATACATCAATGCACCTGTAGCCATAAAAAATGGCGGTAATACAATCTTTTTAGCATTCGTTGGATAATTTTGTGCTTTCATTCTAACAACAATAACTGCCAATCCCATTAAAGCTGCTATTACAAATGAAAAAAGGAAATACATATCTAAAACCCCTTATAAGTACGAAATATCAATAATATTTAATTTAAACCTAATGATTGGAAGAATATCGTGATCTCCGTTAATAAATCAAAGAACAGTAATATTCCCATAATTATCATAATTATACCACCAAACTTCATGATAGCAACATTGTACTTTTTAATAATTTGTAATTTAGTTATAAAGAATGTCAGTACGAAAAATGGAATGCTGAATCCTAATACATATAACAACATATAAAGTAATGCTTGTGATGAATTAGTAGCAGCCAACGTACCAATCGCTGCAATAATCGGACCATTACAAGGTGTCCATCCTGCAGCAAATGCCATACCTATAAGAAAAGTACCTATATAACCTGTGGGTTTCGTCTTGAAATTTATTTTACGGTCTTTCATTAAAAATTGTGGTTGGAATACACCTAATATAATGAGACCAAATACTATAATAATAATGGCACCTAATTGCCTGATTAGCGTTTGGTAATTAATCAGCATACCAGAAATATATCCTATACCCATTCCAAGTATCATATATATAACACTAAATCCAAGCAAAAAGATAATCGTATGTAAAATTGCATTACGACTAAGTCCTTTAGTTTTGATGTCGTCATAACTCATGCCTGTTATATAAGAAATAAACGCTGGATAAATAGGTAATACGCAAGGAGATACGAAACTTAATATTCCTGCACCAAAAGCTACAAATACTGTGATTTCCACAATGATCCCCCTCTCACTCATATTCTATTTTATCAAATAACAATTAAGTTAAAACACCTTTATTTGAACAATAAGTGAAAACTTAAACAAAATAAGAAACGAGCCTTAGACTATTGTATACGTCTGAGACTCGTTTAAAAATATCACGGTTATACGTTTTATTTTTACTTATGATTAATATAAGATTATTTAATTTTTTGATCCATATTCTTATTCATCATTGTCATCATTTGATTAATTTTCTTTTGAGATGGTTTTTGACCCATTTGCATCATCATCATACGTAACATTTCTTCGTTAATTGGTGGATTCTTTTTCAAGTAATCCATCATATATTTACGTGCAAGGAAGAATCCAAGTGCAAGCCCACCGATTAATGCCACGACGATTAATAATATTGCTAACCACGTTGCCATTATTTCACCCACTTTCTGTATCCTATAAAAGTTTACTAAATTCATTACATTTTATCAAGATGAAACTTAATGTTTAAAATGAAAAAGCCTCAGCCAAGTTTCTTGGATGAGGCTTTTTTAACATTCTTTAGAAGCTTAATACTTGGTTTAATACATTTTCTTTTGTAAATCCGTATTTTTCAACTACTAAGTCGCCAGGCGCACTTGCACCGAATGTATCAATTGTAATGACTTTACCTTCAAGGCCAACATATTTATGCCAACCTAGAGAAGATGCCATTTCGATAGCTACACGTTTTGTGATTGATGCTGGTAATACTGATGCTTTATATTCAGCATCTTGTTGATCAAATGCATGCCAGTTAGGTAATGATACAACTTGTACACCTTTACCTTGTGCTTCTATATCTTTAGCTGCATCTACAGCTAATGAAACTTCAGAACCAGATGCGATTAATAAGTATTCAGGTTCAATTTCAGAACGATATACAACATATCCGCCTTTACGAACGCCTTCTTCTAATACTGATTCTTCAACATCTAATGCTGTTAAGTTTTGTCTTGTTAATACTAAAGCTGTTGGTGTTGTTTCAGATTCTAAAGCTACTTTCCATGCTACTCTTGTTTCGTTTCCATCTGCAGGGCGAATAACGTTTAAGTTAGGAATCGCTCTTAATCCAGCTAATTGTTCAACTGGTTCATGTGTTGGACCATCTTCACCAACAGCAATTGAATCATGTGTGAATACAAATGTTGAAGGTACACCCATGATTGCTGAAAGTCTTACAGCTGGTTTCAAGTAGTCACTGAATACGAAGAATGTTGCACCATATGGTTTAACACCACCGTGAACTGCCATACCATTAACTGCAGCAGCCATACCGAATTCACGAACACCAAACCAAACGTTACGTCCTTCTGGAGTTTCGCTACTAAAGTCAGCTTCACCTTTAACATTTGATTTGTTTGAAGATGCTAAGTCAGCTGAACCACCAAAGAATGCAGGTACTGATTTACTTAATGCTTGAATCACTTCACCTGAATCCGCACGTGTTGCACTGCTATTTCCAGCTTCATAAACTGGTAATTCTTTATCGTAATCAACTGGTAATTCATTAGAAATAGCTTGTTTAAATGCTTGTCCTAATTCAGGATATTCATTTGAGTAAGCTTCAACTAATTTTTCCCAAGCTGCTTCGTCTTCATTTGCACGTTTAAGCATCGTTTCACTGAAGATATCATATACTTCTTGCGGTACATTAAAGCGTTTAGAAGGATCTAAACCGTATGCTTTTAATGCTAATTCACGTTCTTCTTCACCTAATGGTGCACCATGCACGCCATTAGTACCCGCTTTGTTAGGTGAACCATAACCGATAACTGTTTTAACTTCGATTAATGTTGGACCTTCTAATGTTTTCGCTTCAGTAATCGCTTTATCAATAGCTTCTAAGTCATTACCGTCTTCAACTAAGATATAGCTCCAACCATATGATATGAATCTTTCTTTAACATTTTCAGAGAATGCTTTATTTAATTCACCATCTAATGATATATCATTAGAATCATATAAAGTGATTAATTTATCAAGGTTTAAGTGACCTGCTAATGAAGCTGCTTCATGAGAAATACCTTCCATTAAGTCACCATCACTTGCTAAAACATATGTGTAATGATCTACTACATCGTATTTATCTTTATTAAATTTACCTGCTAAGTGTTTTTCAGCCATTGCCATACCAACACTCATTGCAAAACCTTGTCCTAAAGGTCCTGTTGTAACTTCTACACCATCAGTATGTCTAAATTCTGGATGTCCAGGTGTTTTAGAATCCCATTGTCTGAAGTTCTTCACTTCTTCAAGTTCTAAACTACCTGAAACGTGTAATAAACTATATAGTAATGCAGAACCATGACCAGCAGATAATACAAAACGGTCTCTATTAAAATAGTTCTTAGATTGAGGATTGAAATTTAAATGCTTAGTCCATAATGCATATGCCATAGGCGCAGCACCCATTGGTAAACCAGGATGTCCTGAGTTAGCTGCTTCAATAGCATCTATACTTAAAGCACGGATTGAATCTACTGCAAGTTGATCTTTTTCGTTAAACATAAATGTAGTCTCCTTTATTCTTGTAATCCCTTTTCATTATACATGATATTTTTTCAAAAATTAATTATTATTACTTAATTTATACTTACTTTCTTATATTATTATTTTTTTGAATTTCTTTTACCTTATCAGGAGTTACATCATTACCTTCTGGATCTATGATTTTAGTATTCTCGATTGTATTTTTAAAATTACCGCGAAAAGCTTGTAAATACTCAGCACGTAATTTTGATTGTTCTTTAGCTTCACTATCTGTTAAACCTTCAGATTTCTTTTTGTTCGCTAATTCATTGATTCTTTCTATTTTTGCTTTTTCTAGCATAATATCCCCACTTTCTTTATACATAAAAGATACCAAAAAACACGAGTAAATCCAAATGGATTTACTCGTGTTTAAATTCAATCTATTGACCCTACTAATGTATTGGAATCAGATATATGGTTATGTTGTTTATCGCTTTGTTGTTTAATTTGATGATCGGTCATTTCGTACGTTTGTTCTGTATTATAAAGATCATTAGACTGAGCTAAATATAAATATCCAATTAATAGAGTCATTAAGAATACTGCTATATACACTAATACTGTCTTCTTAATTGTAATTGTCATACTCAATTCCTCCTAGAACGTTTGTTTGTATTATCATAATAACAGAACAACTGTTCGTAGTCAATAAAAATACGAACAAATGTTTGTTCAAAGGAAACGTATGTGCTATAATAAATTTAAATAATTAATTGGGAGCGTGCGACTATGAAAGAATTAACTAAACGTCAATCTGAAATATATCAATTCATCAAACATATAGTACAAACGAAAGGCTATCCGCCTAGCGTACGTGAAATTGGTTTAGCAGTCGGCTTAGCGTCAAGCTCTACAGTACATGGTCATTTATCAAGACTAGAAGAAAAGGGCTACATTAAACGTGATCCAACTAAACCACGAGCTATAGAAATTACAGAAACAGTTGGAGAGAACATTAACCAAGAGAACACCATTCACGTTCCAGTTATCGGTAAAGTTACAGCAGGTATACCTATTACAGCTGTAGAGAATGTAGAGGAATACTTCCCATTACCAGCACATTTCACATCAACGCATAATAGCAATATCTTTATATTAGATGTTGTCGGTGATAGCATGATCGAAGCTGGTATACTAGACGGCGATAAAGTAATCGTACGTAGTCAATCAATCGCTGAGAATGGTGATATCATAGTTGCAATGACAGAAGATGATGAAGCTACAGTTAAACGTTTTTACAAAGAAGAAACGAGATATAGACTTCAACCAGAGAACAGTACAATGGAACCTATTTATTTAGATAACGTTACAGTATTAGGTAAAGTTGTTGGTTTGTTTAGAGAAATGTAACATAACAAAAAGGAGATGCGATTGCATCTCCTTTTTTCATATTCCCTTTATCGAGTTCTTTCTTTACTTGTCATATATTTATGATACATCTTTTTTATTTAATAATTCTTTAATACGTTCTAAGACATCTAAATCTTTTCGTTTTATTTCTTTATTTTCCATGTAAAACTACCCCTTTATATGTTATTTCACCAATCAAAATTACTAGAAACAACATGTGTTAAACATTTAAGGAAATATGAAATATTGACTTTTCTCGATTTAATTATATCAACGTTGATAAGATAATATCATTTATCTCTTTTCTATTGTTGCGTGATGTAGTTCTCCGTCCAATATGGCTGTAATTCTTCACCAATATCGACACCTACACCTAATTCTTTATAATCTTTATTTAAAATGTTTTTTCTATGTCCAAGTGAATTCATAAGACCATGATGTGCATATATACTACTGATTTGACCATAAGCCAAGTTTTCCCCAGCAGTAACATAATTAAAACCATCTCGATCTAATCTATCAAATGGAGACATACCTTGTTTGTTATTATGATCAAAATAATCATTATTCACCATGTCTTGACTATGCTTTCTTGCAGTTTCACTAACACGCTCATTATAAGCTAATGTAGGTAGTCCAAACTGTACGCGTTCAGCATTTACAAGATCAAAGTTTTGTAATTCTAAAGCTTTTTTGTATTCATCAGAAGCTGCATGATACTGATTCGTTCGTTTATCTTCAGTTGATGATGCAATCTGCATGATACCTTTAATTTGATTATTTTCATGTTTATCATAAAACACGGTTGTATAGATGTTATCAAATTTGAAAACATCATAATCTTCATCATTTTGTATGAGTTTCACTTTGTCTTTTTCTATTGCTTTTTCAGGTTCTCCAAGTATAGAACGAACTTTATCTTTGTTCATTTTACTTGTGATACCTTTTTTAGAAGTTATAAGGTCTTGGTTTGTATATAAACCAGTTACTTTGTCATGATCATAACTTACCATCACAAATTCATGATAGTCGTTATGATACACATGCCATTTCTCGTTATATTCATTAGCAGTTATACGCTTAGGTTTACCAAGTTTCTTTTCTACTTCGTTCTTTGTTTGATTGATTTGAATATTATTAATCGCAAATTCTTGGTCATCTGGTGTCTTCAGTTCAACTTTCTTAGCTGTTTCTTCGTGTTGTAATCCTTGTTGAACGTTCAATACTTTTTGCCCAATTTGTCTAGACAAATCTGATTCTGGGACTGGCTTGATAAGTGTTAAGCATAATAGCAACATAAATAAAAAGAATACTTTTCTCAAGTCGTCACCTCACTTGTTTTAGCCGCGATCACTATCACCATTAAATATTGAATTACGAACAATTACATAGTCTACTTTTGTAATAGAATGTAGATCTTTTCCACCTGCATAAGAAATAGAACTTTGTAAATCTTGTTCGATTTCAATTAACGTATCTTTTAGAGAGCCTTTATGTTCAACAAACATCTTTTTACCCTCTACATTTTTACGTTCACCTTTTTGAAATTCAGATGCACTACCGAAATATTCTTTATATAGTTTACCTTCTAATTCAACTGTTTCACCTGGAGATTCTTCATGTGCAGCAAATAATGAACCAACCATTACCATACTTGCACCGAATCTAATAGATTTAGCAATGTCACCGTTCGTTCTAATACCACCGTCAGCGATCATTGGTTTTCTAGCAGCTTTGCTACAAGCATTAATTGCAGCTAATTGCCATCCACCAGTACCAAATCCAGTTTTAATTTTAGTAATACATACTCTACCTGGTCCGATACCAACTTTTGTTGCGTCAGCACCCGCATTTTCAAGTTCACGAACACCCTCAGGCGTACCAACATTACCTGCAATTACAAATGATTCAGGGATATGTTGTTTAATATGTTTAATCATTCTTATAACTTGCTCAGAATGACCGTGTGCAATATCTATTGTTATATATTCAGGAACAAGCCCTTCATTAGAAAGTTGTTCTATAAAAGTATATTCATTGTCTTTAACACCTACAGAAATTGAGGCGAATAAGTTTTGGCTTTGCATTTTTTTGATAAATGGAATACGTCCTTCTTCATCAAAACGATGCATGATATAAAAATAATCATTACTAGCAAACCATTCAGCTAGTTCTTCATTCATGACTGTTTGCATATTTGCAGGTACTACTGGTAATTTAAATGTCTTTGGACCAAATTTCACAGTAGTATCACATTCAGAACGGCTTTCTACTATACATTTATTTGGTATTAACTGTACATCTTCATAATCAAAAATTTTCATATCAATAACCTCTTTCACAACTATTAATAATAATCCATTAGTTACTATACATGGTTAAGTAGTAAAAGTAAACGAAATAATACTATAAATGTTATTTATTTAGAGCTTTATCAAGAGTTTTGATATTTTCTTCCATTAAAGACTGATATGAAATATTTTTTTGTTTGGCTTCATCTTTAGTTAATACTTCTAAATTATGAAATTTTAGTGGTTTACTTTTCGTATCTTTCTTTATAATATCTGTCATTTTTGAACTAACATTTTGCTCATATAAAATATATGGTGATTTCGAGTTGTTAATATCTTTAATGATTTCTAGAATTTCTTTTTGAGTTGGTTCTTCATTATTCATGCCTGTGACACCTTTTTGTTTAAAGTGATATCTGTTAGCTAAATACCCTAGAGAATCATGAGAAATAAATACAGTATCTCTTTTTGTATCTTTCGTAACGTTTTGAAAACTTTCATCAATCTCGTTTATATCTTTAATGAGGTTTTGATAATTTTTTTGATAATATTCTTTATGCTCAGGATCCTTTTTAACGAGTTTATCTTTAATAGACTTAGCCGCTTCTTTATTAACAATTGGATCCAACCAAATATGAGGATCATTAGCACTTTCTTCATCTTCGTGTTCATGTTCATGCTCTTCTTCACCGTGTTCATGATGATGTTCTAAAATATGACTTTCTTTCAAATTAGCTACTGCTTCTAATTTGTGATCATCACTTTTAATAGTAGAACTAATTTTTTTAGCTACTGGATCTAATTCATTTGAAGAATATATAAACAAATCACTTTTAGCAATATTAAGCATTTCTTTTTGTGTTGGCTCATAATTATGTAAATCCGTACCGTTTGGGTAAATAGAATTTGCATCTACATATTTTCCACCAATTTGTTTAGCAAAGCTTTCATAAGGAAAGTTTGTTGCATAAATTTTGATTTTGTCATTTGATGATGTTTGGTTGTTACAACCTGAAAGGATGAGTGCCATCGTTAATAAAGCACCAACTATAATATATATTTTTTTCATATTTTAACTCCTACGTTATTATTTGTTTTAATTATAACAATATACGCTTTTACACATCATATCGCAATTATATAATACACATATTTTTGCATTGAAAACTCATTTGTATTGTGCTAAAATTATAAAACGTAACGATTACTGAATAGAAAGGCTGATGAACATGCGTGTCAATATCACGTTAGCATGTACTGAATGTGGCGACAGAAATTATATTACAACTAAAAACAAACGTACAAATCCTGAACGTATTGAAATGAAAAAATACTGTCCAAGATTAGGTCGCCACACTTTACACCGCGAAACTAAATAATTTCTTATTATTAAGAAAATATACGACAAAGAAGTCAATTCATACATTTGAAATGACTTCTATTTTTATATACTGTTGCTTTATGACTTTAAAGCATTTATGCGTTAAAAGTTTTTGTTGCTTATTTACTGAAATACTAATAAAATAATATGTATATTTTATTTACAGATAAATTGTACTATTAGAAAGCAAGGTGAATTATATGGAAGAAATGAAACGAGGATTAAAGACTAGACACATATCAATGATCGCCATTGGTGGTTCGATTGGTACTGGTTTATTTATGGCCAGTGGTGCAGTCATCACTCAAGCAGGACCTGGTGGTGCACTTATAGCTTATTCTATTATTGGTGTTATGCTCTACTTTTTAATGACAGCTATAGGAGAACTTGCAACTTTTTATCCAGTGTCTGGGTCATTTAGTGCATACTCAAGTAGATTTATTGATCCATCAGCAGGGTTTACTGTTGGTTGGCTTTATTGGGTGATTTGGGCTCTTGTAACAAGCGTCGATATATTAACTGCAGCAAAAATTATTACATACTGGGATATATTCCAAAATATTAACCCGTTTGTATGGAGCATTATTTTCTTAGTTATTCTATTCTTACTCAATGCATTTACTGTTAAAGCATTTGGTGAAGCTGAATATTGGTTAAGTTTTATTAAAGTCGCAACTATTATCATCTTCTTAATAGTTGGTGTTCTTGTGATATTTGGAATATTAGGTGGTAACGAACCACTTGGACTATCAAACTTCACTTATAAAGAAGCACCATTCGTAAATGGTATTTCTGGTTTCTTAGGCGTACTACTTGTTGCTGGATTTAGCTTCGGTGGTACAGAAGTAGTAGCCGTAACAGCTGGTGAATCAGAAAATCCTAAAGAATCCATGCCAAAAGCAATTAGACAAGTATTCTGGAGAATTTTACTATTTTATATTTTAGCAATCGCTGTGATTGCAGCAATTATTCCATATACTGATCCATTGTTATTAAATAAATCAAACACTGTAACACAAAGTCCGTTTACAATCGTATTTGATAGAGTTGGTATAGCATTTGCTGCTTCAATTATTAATGCAGTTATTTTAACAGCACTCATTTCAGCTGGTAACTCAGGCTTATATGCTACAAGTAGATTACTTTACTCACTTGCTCAACATAAGCAAGCACCTAAGTTTATCAATAACTTAAATAGAAACAATATGCCATTCGTTTCATTATGTGTCACAATCGTATTAATATTCGTTTCTATCGTATATGCAACGATTAACGCTGATGGTTATTATAGATTATTGAATATGTTAGGCGCACTTGTTACTTTAGTTTGGCTTATGAGTATAATCAGTCATATTCGATTAAGAATGGCCATTAAGAAACAAGGCAAATCAGCGACAGATACACTTGAATATAAAGCACCTTTATATCCATTAGGGCCAATCATCGTAATCGCTGTAATAGCATTCTTATTAATCGGTCAATCATTTGATAGCATTATGACATTGAACTTCCCAGTATTAATCGAATCATTCTTACCGATTATATTAGGTTTGGTAGTATACTTTATTCATAAATTCTCAACGAAATCTAAAATTATCAAACTAGAAGACATCGATTTAACAAAACACCAATATAAGAAATAATTATTAAAAGCGCCACTCAAGTTGATTGAGTGGCGTTATTTTTATTTTGTTTTTCTGTATACGCTTGTCTTATTTACACTTTTGCCTAGTTTTGTTACTAACGGCTTCCTTAGTTACAATTCCTCCGACTTTTGTTACTATTGCTCCCCTTAGTTACATTTCCACCGACTTTTGTTACTATGGCACCTCTTATTTACACTTCCAACTACTTTTGTAACGATAAATCCTTCATAAAATATCATTACCATATTCTCTTACTACCTCATTCAAAACATTTATAAAAATTTGCTAACTATAATCTACTTTTTCATATTGCAATATATATAGTATAATAAATATTAATGATAATTTTAGAATAAAGAAGGTGTAAATATGACAGGTCAAACTAATTTATTTGATGATGTTATGGAACAAGATGAACGTTTTGTCATTGTTGTTCAAAGTATTTATGACACACATGCTCAACTCGTTAAGAAAACACTTAGAGAATATACAAGTTTAACTCGGGAACAGATGCAATCATTATTTGATCATCTTAAAGATTTATATTTAAATGAACCATTTGAAGAGAATCAAGCATTTTTTGATATTACTGTTTATACGAACCAAGACTATGCAGCGGACCAAATTTATGCGCATATTAAAAGAAAGAAATTCAGCCATGAATGGACGCACACAAGTAAATAAAGGAGTAATCACATGTCCCAAGTAAGTAAAGTTTTTCCTTTAGATAATGAACAGCAAGTTGAAGTGAAAGTTAAAGAAAATAGATTTGATTTTGAAATAGATGAAATGCTCGCAATTACACAAGAAGAACATTCAGAATTTCCATTTATACCTGTATCTCCATGTTTAGGATATTCTAGAGGGTTATATCCAGAGCATCCTTTACTCGTTGGTTTATTGTTAGGATTCTTATACCATGAGTCTTTAACAGGCGAAACGGATGAACGCATTCAAACGATTGCTAAAGCTATTAATAGCAAAAATCGCAGTAAAATGATTCAAGCTTTAAATATGGTTGAATCAAATAAACTTGGTCACTATCCACCAACGAGATTTCTAGGTTTAAGTGAACGTGCTGTCAATTTAGGACAATCGATTTTTAGTTTATTTGATGATGATGTCATGTTCTTAGCTTCTACACGAGATAAGATTATTTCTCATCCACCATTATTAGACCATAGCGATATTGTTGACCCTCAAGAACGCTTATTTTTCTATACGAAAGATAAAGACTTCTTTGATAATGATGAACGTGTCGCAATTATTGATAATCATTTATTAAATGGTAATTCTGTACTAAATCTCATTAAAAAGATTTATGATAAATGTCCTGAAAGAGAAACGTTTACAGTTTTAACACCTATTGATTTAAGATCTCAAAGTGTTAAAGAGGCATTTTCAAGTTTGGAAAAATCTTTAAATATTAAAATCAACATCATTTCACTCATGTCATTTGATGTAGAAATCACAGCTATTGAGCATGAAACGAAAGATTTAATTCAAAATGAACTACTAGATAATCAAAAACATGAGACGAAAGTTCAATATTACTCTTTAAGAAATGTCATCAATGATCATTTCATTGTAAAAGCTCAAAACATGCTACGTGATGGTACGATTCACGATAATCCATACTTTATTTCAACAGGAAGATTTACTTTAAATGGTAAAGAACAACAAGTTTCTGAAGACTTGTTTCAACGTATGGGAGAATTATTGAATGACTTTTTAGATGATTCACCTAAATTCGTCATTGGTATAGGAGAATTCATGTACGTTCCACTTCAAATTGCTCGTTATTTACCTGGTAAAGAAATACGTGTACAAGGTACAACACGCTTTAATTTCGATTCTAGTACATTAAGCCATTCTAATAAAAAGATTAGTTTTATGTCGCCTTTAGAAAGAACAATCACTCATTATTTATATAATTTAGAGATTGATCAATACGAACAAATCATCGTATTTGTTGAAAGACTAAGACATAAAACTGAAATTGATGATATTGTACAACAATTAAAAATACTTGGGGCAAAATCAATTCTCGTAATTGAAATGACTTCAATTGCGTTTAATGAAGATCGTCACGAATAATAAAAAGCAGCTCAAATCTTAAATTTTAAGGTTTGAACTGCTTTATTTTTATGCTTTTAATATTTTTTCTAGTGCTGTTACGATACCATCATGGTCATGGTCGTCTGTAACGACATCTGCAATACCTTTAATCGTATCGTTAGCATTTCCCATTGCAACACCAACTGCTGCTCTTTCTAACATGTCAGAATCATTTAAACTATCACCAAAAGCGATCACTTCTGAGAAATCCGCTCCAATTTGATCAAACAACCTTTGTAATGATTTCCCTTTAGATACTTCTCTATTCATAAATTCTAAAAAGTACGGCTTACTTATTGTTGATGACACTTGGTCATTGAATTTGCCATTCAGCTCTTGATTTGCACTTGCAATGTTTTCCTCGAAATCGACACCCATTATTTTTGGAACGTCATCAATAATAGCTTCTTTAATATCATTGACTTTTTTCATTGGAAGACCAGTCAATTCACTTTCAATGTTCATATAATCATGTGTTGTATCATGAATAATTTGATCATTTAAATACGTTAAATAAAAGAAATTATGACTTCTACAATAATCAATAATATCGTGTGCATCTTTTTGACTAATTGTTTGATTAAATACGATACTTTGATCTTCTGCCTTAATGACAAAAGCACCATTATAACTTACGATATAGCCTCCATAGCTTTTTAAATCAAGTGCTTCTGCATGTTTAACCATACCTGCAGTTGGGCGCCCTGAAGCTAGTATTAATTTCATGCCTTCTTTTTGTTTTTCCATTAAGTATCGATATGTCACTTCACTTATTTCATTCTTTGAAGTTAAAAGTGTATCATCCATATCCATTACGATGTATTTATATGTCATGTTTATCTCCTTAAATATAATAATGCTTATATTCTATCATACATAGAATATAAGCATCTCATTTTTAATTATAAGTTTATAATTTTTTGGCTAATACCATATCGATTAATGGTTACCAATTCTGATTCGCAATCTTCGAATTCGTCTTGTAAGGCTCTCACAAGCTTACCACTCAATTCTTTTTTGACGAGCGTTAATACAGTTGGACCAGCACCACTAATGACTGTCGCATACGCACCATGTTCTAAAGCTAATGCTTTAATATGTTCAAAATCAGGTATCAAATGTTGACGATAAGGTTCATGAAAACCATCTTTCATCATCATCTTTCCAGCTAATTCATAATTATGTTGAATTAACGCACTAATCATTGTATTGCTTATCGCACTATATTTAACGGCATCTTTTAAAGATAATGTTTCTGGTAATACTTTACGCGCTTTCTCTGTTGATAACTCATACGCTGGTATTGTAGCAATTACATCGACTTTTGGTATATCAATATATGAGACATCCGTATGTTTAGCTTCTGGATCATATACCCCTAAGACTAAACCACCATAAATTGTTGGTGCAACATTATCTGGATGCCCTTCAATTTCAGTTGCAAGTTGTAGTAGTTCATATTTAGATAACTTTAAATTTGCAAAATAATTAGCAAGAAATAAACCTGTTACAAGCGCAGATGCTGAACTACCTAATCCTCTCGCAAGTGGAATATCGCTATACATTTTTAAATTTAATGCAGGCATTTCTTTAGAAAATTTCTTTGTAGCAGTTTGTGCAATTTTAGTAATATAATGGTTCTCGTTGTCAGGTAAACCTTGAAGATGAGGTCCAATATGCTCAAAATGCCATTTACCATCTTCGGAAAGATGTGCTTCTACTTCTAAATATTTATCTAGAGCCATTCCGATTGAGTCGAAACCAACCCCAAGGTTAGCAGTTGAGGCTGGTACTTTCAGCTTTAATTTCTTCATTGTAATGCACGCTCAATATAATCAATAATTGCTTGTTCGTCATTTTCTAAAGGTGTAATTGGCGAATCAAGTAAATCGATTGCAGTATCAGGATCTTTCAATCCATTACCTGTTAAAATTGCGACAACAGTTTGATTTGGCTCTAATTTACCTTGCTCATGCAATTTCAACAAACCTGCAATTGAAGCGTTACTAGCTGGTTCACTGAAGACACCCTCTTTACTTGTCATAAGTTTGTACGCTTTAAGGATTTCTTCATCTGTCACACTATCAATTAGTCCATTTGACTCATCACGTGCTGCCTCAGCTAATTTCCAACTTGCTGGATTTCCGATTCTAATAGCAGTCGCTACTGTCTCTGGATTTGTGACAACTTTACCTTGTACAATTGGAGACGCACCTTCAGCTTGGAAACCACACATAACAGGTAAACCTGATTGATTTAATTGATGATATTCTTTGAAACCTTTCCAATATGCTGTGATATTTCCAGCATTTCCTACTGGTATCGCAAATAAGTCTGGCGCTTTACCATCTAATTGTTCAACAATTTCAAAAGCACCAGTCTTCTGACCTTCAATTCTATAAGGATTTACAGAGTTTACAAGTGCTATTTCACCTTTTTCTGCTACTTTTTTAACGATATTTAATGCTTCATCAAAATTCCCTTTAATTGATACAATTTCAGCACCGTACATAACTGCTTGTGCTAATTTACCAAGTGCTATTTTACCTTCAGGAATAACAACAATTGCTTTTAAGCCTGCTCTTGCAGCATAAGCGGCAGCTGAAGCTGATGTATTACCAGTAGAAGCACATATTACAATCTTTTTACCTTCTTCTTTCGCTTTTGCGACTGCCATTACCATACCTCTATCTTTAAAAGAACCTGTAGGGTTAAGACCTTCAAATTTAGCAAATAAATTAATATTCAATTTATCTGATAAATAAGGTAAATGAATTAATGGTGTATTACCTTCATTTAATGTCAGTTGAGGTGTTCCTTCGTTTACTGGTAAATATTCTTTATAATTATGAATTAATCCTTGCCATCTGCCCATATTACTTATCTCCTTCAATTGGATAATATTTCAAAATATTAATGCCATTTTCTTTTAATTGTTCAACTGGTAATTCATCAATACCTCTGATGACAATACCATACGTATTTTCAGTTCGTTGTTCTACTTTAACACTTCTATGAAATTCGATTGTCGCTTTAATGTCATCTCTTAAGACATCTTCATCTTTGTCACTTTCAACAATGATAAAATGACTATTTTTCAGTGGGAATTTAACCACTTCATCTTCAACGATTTCTTTCGTACGTTCTGTTTTAAGTTCAAAGTGTGGCGGTAACGTATGTAAATCTGATTCAAATTGTAATGAAACGTTTAATAAATCAGATACAACTGCACTACCAGTAGCTAAACTACCTGCACCTTTACCGTAAAACATTGTATCCCCAACAGCATCACCAATAACATATATAGCATTATATTCATCTTCAACATGCGCCATTTGATGACTGTTTGGTAATAATGTTGGTTTAACACTTGATATAACTCGGCCATTCTCATATTTACCTTGACCAATTAATTTAATTTTATAGCCTAATTTTTCTGCAACTTTAATGTCTTCTATTTCAACATCAGAAATACCTACTCTTTCAACATCATTTAACGAAATGACTCTATTAAATGATAAATAGCTCGTAATTACGACTTTACGAGCTGCGTCAATTCCTTCAACATCGTCAGTTGGATCCGCTTCTGCATAACCTAAATCGGTTGCAAGCTGTAATGCTTCATCATATGATTTTCCTTCGCGCGTCATTTGACTAAGAATAAAGTTAGATGTGCCATTAAAGATACCCATAAATTGATTAATATTATTGGCATTTAATCCATTATTAATCGCATTCACAATCGGAATACCACCTGCTACACTCGCTTCATATTTAAGCGCAACTTTATTTTTCTCAGCTAAATCTTCTAAATCTCTTAAATGTACGGCTAATAAATCTTTATTTGCAGTAATGACGTGTATACCTTTAGAAAGAAATGCTTTCAACCATTCTACTGTTGGTTCGATACCACCCATTACTTCAACAACGATATCCAATTCATCGTCTTCTAAAATTTCGTTAATATTTTCAGTTAAATGATAGCTAGAAGTATTAATTGCACGTTTCTTGTTAATAGAACTCACAAGAATATGTTTAATATGTATAGATTTCCCAATCGTGTCTTCTATTTGCTTTTTATTTTCTTCAACAATCTTTACGACACCTGTTCCAACAGTGCCAAGACCTAATACTGCTACATTTAATACTTTCATTTCCTCACTCACCTTAAATATATTGTTCTTGTTAAAAATACAAATGTCTACTTGAAATAGACTCAAGTTTATTATAGTATAAATTCATTAAAGTTTTTTGTAAAGTTTGAATAATTAGAATTAATAGTAATATTATCATTATTTCTCGCTTTGTAAAGAGCTACAATTACATTACCCCCAGTAAAAGGACTGATAAAATGAAAGTTTCAAAATTTGGCGGAAGTTCCGTCGCTAACAGTGAGCAAATTAAAAAAGTCGTTAACATCATTAACGCTGATGATGAAAGAAAAATTGTAGTCGTATCTGCACCTGGAAAAAGATTTAAAGAAGACATTAAAACAACGGATTTGCTCATACGCTTATATGAAAAAGTTATTAATCAATTAGATTATTCAAACAAACTCAGCCAAATCGTTGGTCGTTATGAAGAAATTGTGACTGAATTGAACATGGATCGTTCTATTTTAGATGAAATTAAAAACCACTTATTAAATTTGATAAACGTGTATCACGATAAACCTGAACGCTTACTAGATGGTTTAAAAAGTTGTGGAGAAGATTTCAATGCGCAACTTATCGCACAATATAATAGTCAGTTAGGTTTCCCTACACGTTACTTATCGCCTAAAGATGCAGGCATCATCGTCACAGATGAACCAGGAAACGCAATGATATTAGAATCGTCGTATGAGAAGATTTATAAATTACGTGAATATGATGAGAAATTAATCATTCCTGGATTCTTTGGTTATTCCGAAAATGGTGATATCGTGACTTTCCCTAGAGGTGGATCTGACATTACAGGGGCTATTTTAGCAAGAGGTATTAAAGCAAGCTTGTACGAGAACTTTACGGATGTATCAGGTATCTTTAGAGCAAACCCAACAGTCGTATCTCAACCAGAAGTAATTCCAGAAATCACATATAGAGAAATGCGTGAATTATCATATGCCGGATTTGGCGTATTTCATGATGAGGCACTAGAGCCACTTTATAAAGATCGTATTCCAGTTGTGATCAAGAATACAAATAGACCAACTGATAAAGGAACATACATTGTAAGTGAACGTAACATTTCTAACTTATCTCATATCGTTTCTGGCGTAAGCTGTGATAAAGGTTTTACAATTATCAACGTCAAAAAGTACTTAATGAATAGAGAAGTTGGATTTACACGTAAAGTACTTAGTATCTTAGAAGAAGAAAACATTTCAATCGAACATATCCCATCTGGTATTGATAGCATTAGTATTATTATGAGATCGACTCAAATTAAAGGAAAAGAAGAAAGAGTTTTAAATAAAATTCGAGAAAATATTCCTGTAGACGAGTTAACAATTGACTATGATTTAGCTATTTTAATGATTGTCGGAGAAGGAATGAATAAAGCAGTTGGAACAGCAGCTGGAGCAACTGCAGCACTTAGTAAGAGAAATGTTAACTTAAATATGATTAACCAAGGATCATCTGAAATTTCTATGATGTTTGGTATTGATGAGCAATATTCTGATATAGCCGTTCAAGCGATTTATGACGAATACTTCGCAAATAAAACAACACAACTCGCATAGTAACTATAAGTAACTAAAAGAAGCCAACGATTAAATCGTCGGCTTCTTTTATGTATCTGATAAAATAATCTGATTGAGTTTATCTTTACCTATTACTTTTCTAAGCATAAAGAATTGATAATAACTTAAATGTTGTATTAATTTTTGATATTTATAAATATCATCTTGTCTTAGCTCATGATATAACTTGTACATCATTTGGATTTCTGGTCGCAAATACTTCACATCATGTTCTAAGCTATGAAAGTATATTTTGTAATCTTCCACTTCTATATTGTGATCATGACTAAATTGCCATTTCTCATCTTTCGTTTCATATATATAAACTTTAAGAATTTTACATTCGCTCTTCTTATTATAAATATAATATTTCTTATAATCTCTAAGTTCTTCAACAGTAATTTCTTTTAGTTCATTCAATGGTGTCTCAACTACTATTTGATAATGGCGTTCTAAAAAGTAGTTTGCTAAAGCAAGCTCTTCTTCTCTGCTTACTGTTATGCTCATGATTTCTTTAGTGTGCGTATATTCGTTCAAAAATAAATCAATCGCACTTTGTCCACAAACAATATATTGAAATGGGTAGTCAGACATTAACTGTTTTAGTTCATCTATAGATAAATATTGTTCGTTTCCTTCCAATATAGCTACCTCCTACGTAAGCGTTTTCACTCCTTTTCATTCTAACAGTTTTGTCATTATTATCCAATAGATAATTGTTGATTATTCTTTACGATTTAGTGAATCTTCTTTTGAAAATCCATTTGGATATCTATTTTTAAGTTTTTCAATATTTAGCTGACCAATTTCATCCAGATCTACATCAAGAGCAGAAGCGCAACATGCGATATACCAAAGTACATCCCCTAGTTCTTTCTTTAATGCTTCTTTATCTAGGTCATGACCATGAAATACGTATTTCTTAACAATATCTGCAACTTCACCAGATTCTCCTGTTAAACCTAATGCGCCATTAATTAAGCTTTTATCTGGATCTCTTTTAACATCAGACATAGTTCTTAATGCAAGATTTTGATATTCATTTAAATCCATTGTTTTACCCCTTTTTAATATGATCTTTTAATAATTGAATTACAGATTGAGTACCATTATCTTCAAAACCTGCTTCACTTAATGCTTCATATACTTCTTTTGCTTTTAATAATCCAGGCATATATAAGCCTCTTTTTTCACTTTCTTCTATCGCAATTCTCATATCTTTAATGAAATGTTTAACATAAAATCCTGGTGCATAATCTCCTTTAACCATTCTTGGTCCTAAATTGGATAATGACCAACTACCCGCTGCACCATGTTCAATAGAACTGAATACTTTATCAATATCTAATCCCGCTTCTTCAGCATATATAATGGATTCTGCTACACCTAACATACCTGCTGCGATAGCGATTTGATTCGCAAGTTTCGTATGTTGTCCATTACCACTTTTACCTTGATAGACAACATTTTGTCCAATAACATTGAAAATATCTTCAACTTGATTAAATACTTCTTCGTCTCCACCGACCATAATCGTTAATGTAGCATTTTTCGCACCAACGTCGCCACCAGATACAGGTGCATCTAAACTGTTAATATTTTTTGTTTTTGCTTCGTTGTAAATGCTCTCTGCAAGAGCAGGGCTTGAAGTTGTCATATCTATAATAGTTGTGCCTTCTTTAGCATGGTTTATAATGCCACTTTCATCTAAATAAATAGATTCAACATCTTTAGGATAACCAACGATAGATATAATCACATCACTAGTCTTAGATAAATCTGCAATAGTGTCACACCAAATCGCGCCTATTTCTACCAATTCATCTGCTTTAGATTTTGTTCTATTATAAACATTTACTTCATAACCTTCATTAATTAAGTGGGTTGCCATAGATTTACCCATAACACCTGTACCTACAAAGCCGATTGTTTTTTTAGTCATTTCAATTCCTCCTACATATTCTAATCATATAAACATTATACAGATTTATCAGAAAAATCTAAACAAACTCACTTAGTCTTTTAAATTCACTTAATGATTATAAAAAGGACATTTGTACGATTTTTAATACTATTATTAAAACGGTATAAAAAGTTTAAAAAAATAATAATAAATTTTGTTTGAGATTAATATTTAGTGGTATTGAATTATTGTTGATACATAAGTGTCAAACAAAAAAAGAAATGGGGTTTATATATGAAGAAATTTTTAATCTTGTTACTATCTTCATTTTTATTCTTAGCAGCATGCGGTAACGATGATAGTAACGGCAGCAAAGATGATTCATCTGCAAATAAAGATTCTTCGAAATCTGATGATGCATCTAAATCAAAAGATAGTAAGTCTGATAAAGATTCAGATAAAAAATCTGATGATAAATCAGACAGTAAATCAGACAGCAGTAAGGACTCTGATAGTAGTTCTGATGATGTCGCTTCAGGCGATTCTGCTAGTTCAAATTCAGATGGTAATAACTCCGATGATAACGGGTCTAGTGACTCTAATTCAAATGGCACTAATGGCTCAGATGATAGTAGTGGCACAGACGGTAATAGTGCTTCTAACTCTGACTCAAGCAATTCAAATGCTAATAGTGACGATAACGCAAATAACAATAATTCAGCTAATTCTGATGGATCAAACAATGGTGCTAATAGCAACGCTGACCAAAATAGCAATGGAGCTTCAAATGCTGATAATTCAGCAGCTAATGACGCTAATAACGCAGCTAGCAATGATGCTAACAATGCTGCAAGTAATAGTCAGTCGAATTCAGCACTTGGTGCAGAACAAGCTCAACAAATTTACAATGAAACTGGACAAAATCCTTACTTAAATTCTATTAATGCAGAATGGAGACAAAAATATGAAGGCGGATTAACAAATCCTGAAAAAGCTTCATTAACTGCATTAGAAAAAGGAACATACAATGGTCCTGAACAACCTGAACTATTCTATAATGCATTAGTTCAAATACAACAACAATATGCACAATAATTAAAAAGCGTGGGATTGAAATCAAATGATTTCATATCCACACGCTTTTTTTAATTCAACATATATTGTTTAATTTGTTCTATAAAATAATCTTTCATTTCATTAATAATCCACTCATCCGGCATGCCATCTATTGTCGTCTTCCAATTCGTATGAATTTCTAATGAACGATGTGGACATTCTGTTTCACTAAACTCCAAATGTAATCGAACCGTATCTCGATTAGGTTTTAAATTATAATCAATCATATCTGAAGCGATTGCTCTTAACGTTTCTTGCTCATTTAATAAAAATTCTTCATCTGTACTCGAGAGAGATTCTAATACTTCATACCCTAAATATTGTTCATTACCTATTGGATTAGCAGTATGCCAGGCAATACGCTCAGTATCAATCGCTTGCCATTGTTGATTTCTATCGATGTAATAATGCGCAATACCTTGAACATATCTTTCTTCAGGTGCGTTTATTAATACTTCACGCCATTCATTAGCATTTAATTCACTTGCATCGTTATGGATCACAACACCTAGTAAAGGTTGCTTTCTTTTTTCCATTTCATAATGGATATAATCATTTTGTGAAGCGATAATAATCCTCCCCTTTTCAATGCTTTTATTTATTTTAACACATTAAAATATTTTATTTAAAATTGTTTATCAATCGTCATACATGGTATTGTAATAAAAGGTACAATACAGGAGGTATCACGATTATGACACAACATTTTCATAGAGGGATTTTATTTTACCACGAAGCTGCTGGCCAAGGTAATATATATAAAGAACTCGGACAAGTTACAGAAAATTTAACACAGCTTTGTGATGAATTAACAATAAAATTAAGTAAAGAAGAAGGACAAATTCGTTCTTATTGTAAAACATTAGCTGCCGATACAAACGAACAAGCTTATGATGTTATTTTTATACTAGGCGGCGATGGAACATTAAATGAATTAATAAATGGTGTCGTAGAAAACAATCTCCAAATACCAATAGGTGTCTTACCTGGTGGAACTTTCAATGATTTCACGAAGACTTTAAATATATCTCAAAAACCAATGCAAGCTTCTCAAGATTTATTAGCGAGTCAAATTAAGTCATTTGATGTATTAGATGTCAATGGTACATATGCACTTAACTTTGCAGGTATTGGTTTAATGGTTCAAAACGCTGAAAATGTTGAATCCAATCAAAAAGAATTATTAGGTAAATTCAGTTATATCTTTTCTACAATCAAAACGGTAGCTAACCCAGAAATTTATCAATATAATTTAACAGCTGATAACGAAACATATTCAGGAGAAACTTCAATGATTTTGATTGCGAATGGTCAACACGTAGGTGGTAGTAGAATTCCTTTAGAAGACTTATCACCTAATGACGGGAAAATGAATATATTTATTTTCGACAAACAAAATTTCAGTATTATCAATGACTTCTTTAAAGTAAAAGATAGCATGAATTGGAACGAGATTAGTGACAGCATACAACACATATCATGTGAAACGGCAACGTTATCTACTGATCCATCAGCCAAATTAGATATAGACGGTGAAATTCTATTCGAAACACCTGTTGAAATAAAAATATTACGTGACCAAGTTAAATTGTTACATGTAGATTTGAATAATGAATAATTTAGAGAGACTGAGACATTACATTATGTGCCAGTCTCTTTTATTTGGAAAAATCAATGTAAACGTGAGGTTCTATGTTGCTTGTTTGGGCAGTCTTGCAATATACGGAGCTCCTATGTTGCTTGTTTGGGCAGTCTTGCAATATACGGAGCTCCTATGTTGCTTGTTTCGCCTGTCTTGATAAATACGAGGCGCCTATTTATCTTGTTTGATCAGTCTTGATAAATACAAGGTCCAGAATATTGCTTGTCGTACACCTCTAGCAATATTCTGCCCTTCCTATTTCTAAAAATATGAAAAGAGTCTAGAACATTTATGTTCCAGACTCTTTTTTCGAAAAATTATTTATAAATATATCTAGGGTTTTAAAAACTTAATAAAAGCATGTCACAACATACTATGCTTGAATATTACCATGTTCATCAGATGGTCTAAACAATGCGAATACAGCACTGAAGAATGCGATAACATGTGGAATCCCTGTCCAACAGAATGCTAAGTGTAATAGTCCAACAACTGGTTTTTGTGCATAAAATTTATGAACGCCAAAGTTTCCTAATAACACAGCTAATGCGATATAAATCCATTTATTTACGAGCATAATATCCCTCCTTCAACTATAAATTCATTATAGTCTCTATATAGATATATTACCCAAATATAAACGAACAAAATCAGCGATAGTATGACAATTTTGTCACTTATCAATTAAAAAAGCTGTCTCAAGTTTTAAACTTGATGACAGCTAAATGCATTAGTTCCCTAAATAGTCATTAAAATCAGCAATAAATTGTTCTTTGTTCTGTGCTGAAGGATATTGTAATCCACCTAAAATAATAGATTGGCTACTTATTGTAATAAAGTCATAATCAATGGAATGTCTCAAAAATATATTTTTTGCTTCTTCTTGATTGTATTTATTCTCTAAATTCTCAAATACGATAATCTTTTTATCAAAAAACATAACTGCCTCCAAAAAACTTAATATATAAATACTACAAAACTATATTAAGCGAATCTAGAGGGAATTGATGTAAATGATTATTAATAATGTATAATTACATATATTTTATAGATTTACAGAACAAATTTAAATGCTTTTAAATGATTATGATTGATTATGAATTTTTGATAAACTCTTTTTCTAGATGATCCATCATGTTCTGGGCTTTTTTTAATCCTGGAGATTCGTTTTCTTCTTCCATTTGTTCGAGTTCTACTATATTGAATTGCACTTCTTTTTTTAAAGTGTCCCACATTTTTTGATATACACGTTCTTCCATTATATTCAGCCTCCTTGAAAATCTACTTTCTATATAGTATTTACCCTTTTCATGGTTACACAATCATCATTAAACTTTGATTGGTAAATCAATGTAAAATAGTAGATTCTAATAAATACTTTTGATTATATTTCACAGCAAGCTTGTATATAAATGTAATTAAACATTGGTATTGAATTTCATTTTCTTGATATTGTGATTTATACTTCAAGTATTGGTTACGTTCTTCTTCAGTAGCAATTTTCTTAAAATACCCCCACATATGATCATAAGTATTGATGATTGAACCTTTAGTCGGAACTATGGCTTTAGCATCATCAATCATACTTTGTAAATCGTCATATGTGATATCTCCCTTTAAAGCTTCTCTTATATCTAAATATGACTTTTGACTATGCATCATGACATTATATTTTTCATATCTCCATAACTTTTCCATATCTGCTCTCTTACTCATATTATCACCTACTTATATTACACCGAGGTGCAATTTTATCTGCTGTCCATTTCATAAATAATAATTTTTCATATTCTAAATAAGCTTCGTCACTCATTAATTTCGTTTCACCATAAACAAATATAGGTGGTAACTTTTCAGTAGAAAATACACCATCTTTAATACCAGTATCAATCAAATCACCCATATTTGAAATTTGATGCTCAAAGTCTTTTGACCTTTTCCCACCTCTTCTTCTATGTTCTTTATCCATTTCTAACAATAATTCATAAGTGTCAGCTAAATAAGGAAAACCATCATTATAAACATGCTTCACGATAGGATGACTTAAATAACGTGTATTGCCATCAATATATTCAAGCTTCGCTAAACATACATTAATGATTTGATAAAGTTCTAATACTTGTTTAGAAAGACGTCGGTTATCTAGAAATTTTGCGCTTATTTCATGATTCTCATGAACTCTAAAAATTTGCATTGTGTAATTCCTCTCTCATTATTTAACAATCATGATGATTCCGAAACAAATCAACAACATATAAATATATTTAATTAAAGCACGTTGATCAATTTTATTATTGATGGTATGACCCAACCATAATGTTAGGATGAGAAGCGGTAAAATGGCCAATAATAAATACCAAAGTGAGATTGACCAAAATCCTGAAACACCGTGACTAAAGACAATAAAACAACCTGTAATAAAAAAGTGTACTTGTGAAATATTTTTCAAATCAGTAACATGCCATTTTTTCAAAGTTCTATATATAATAATCGGTACACCGTGACTATTATATGCACTACCTAAAACACCTGAAACAACACCTGCAATATAGTCATAAAACTTTGGAATATTCAATTTAACTTGGTATATATTCTTATAATAATTAGCAAGATTAATAGTACCATATAATATTATAAATACCCCTAAAAACTTAATAATCACATCTTCATTTGTCCATTTAACAATTACAATACCAATAGGCGTTCCAATAATAGAACCCATTAATAAACGTTTATTAATAGACCAATCAAGATTGCCACGGCTTCTAATAAACACAGGTAAAGCCACTAATAATCCTACAATTGCCACTACAGAAATAGACAATTTAAAATCTAAATTTAATAAAGCGAGTAATGGCATCGTAACCAAAGCCTCACCAAACCCAAACACAATTCGTACCATAGCCCCCAGTAGAATTGAAAAAATAACGAGTGTCCAAATAGTAATATCCATAGAATCCCCTTTTATATGTTTATAAAATAAAAACACCTTCTAAACATTAGAAAGTGTTAAAATCTCATTAATATTCTACTTCCATTATACCTTTTTTAAGAACTAAAAAATATGAAAAGAGTATAAAAACAAGGGAATACTAGAATATTTTACTAGCGTATTTAATAGTTCAATCTTTGTTATAATCAATTATGAAAAGTCATATAAGGAGGTTTGAAATTGTTTGAGTCAATTGAATTAATAAAAAGCTATTTTAATAATGAACCAATTGAAGACTACAAACTTGAAGAACTTAATATTAAGTATGAAGCTTGTAGTTTTCAAATTCACAATATTACTTATAGAAGTAGATGTGCTAAAAAGACATCTAATAAAAAAGGCTATTTTGTCGTATTTTGGGTTAAAGATCAAAATGATCAAAACAGACCTTATACATATTCAGAAACACCAGAAAAACTCATCATAGCTATACTAGATAATAATAAAAAAGGGCTGTTTATTTTTCCTAAAGATATTCTACTTAAGCAGAAAATCATAAGTAATCACGACGTAAATGGAAAAATGGCAATGAGAGTTTACCCACCATGGGAAAATCATTTAAATAAGACTGCTAGTGAAACTCAAAATTGGCAAAAAGAATTTTTCATAGATTTATCTAACATATCATTTATTACCTCTTAACTTGTATATACAAGTTCAACAAGATATAATATGTTCATATTCATATAAAGGGGAATTATGTTATGCAGAATGATTTTGATTATATGCAAATGCTTAAAGGTGAACTATACATAGCACAGGATATTCATGAATCTAATGGTTCAAAAAAAGGAAAAATGTTAGCAGATAAAATTAATCATACACCTATTGAAAATAGTGATGAAATTATTAAATTAGAAAAAGAACTTTTTGGTAAAACAGGAGAAAATATATACTTACATCCACCACTCTATGTTGATTACGGTAGACATATTAATATTGGTGAGAACTTTTATGCAAATATGGATTGTATATTTTTAGATGTCAATCGTATCAATATTGGTGATAATGTTATGTTCGGTCCAAGAGTGAGTTTATATACAGCAGGTCATCCAATAGATCCAACAATTCGAAATGAACAATTAGAATTTGGTCATGAAATTAATATTGGAAATAATGTATGGATTGGTGGAAATGCAGTCGTATTACCAGGCGTGTCGGTAGGAGAAAACTCTGTAATCGCATCAGGAGCAGTCGTAACAAAAGACGTGCCACCCAATACAGTTGTAAGTGGAAATCCAGCAAAAGTCATTAAGCAAATCACAAGTTCTGATTATGACAAATGGCATCGAATGAAATTAGAATATTACGAGAAAAAACGACAATCAGTAGAAAAATGATAGTCTTTAAAAGATCACCTCTCTGTAGGTGGTCTTTTTTGATTTAGTTCTCAAATCTCTTAATTCTGGTATTGATATAATTTAATAAATATAGTATATTAGATTTATTAAATTATCAATAATTAAATCTTGCACTATTTCTGATTTAATTTTAACTTCCTTTAAACTACTGTTGAAACTTATATAGAGAAACTTCTTCAACGCTTATATACACTTCAATAATTCAAAACATGATTAACTTGAATTATTGATATGTTTAAGCGTTATTTTTTTATCCAATATTGGAAAAAAATAACAAAATAAAATTTATATATGATATTAAATACATCAATATGTATTAATATAATAACTTTTGAAAGGAGTAATTTATATGCAAGATAGTAAACCTAATAATAAAAAGAGGTTACTTTGGGGATGCTTCGGCTGTCTAGGAGTTATTGTTATTTTAGGAGTTTTATTAGGAGCATGTACTGTTATGATTGGAGGTAGTAATTCTAATCAATCTTCAAGTTCAACAAGTTCCAAAGATAAAAATTCGTCGGAGAAAAATCAAAAAGATGAAAAGACATTTAAAATCGGAGATAAAGTAAAAACTGATGAATTAGATTATACAGTTAAGTCTGTAAATAACTCCAAAACTGTTGGAAATAGCTTTGCCCCTCATGACGCTAAAGGTACATATCTTATTGTTGATATTACTGTTAAAAACAATGGTAATGATCCTGTTACTTTAGACAGTAATATGTTTAAATTAAAAATTGGCGACAAGACACTTGAACCAGATTCAAAAGGTTCTTTATCAGCAAATCAAGGGGAAGATGGCAGCATCAAAAATGATTTTATTTTCGAAAAATTAAATCCTGACAGTGAAATGACAGGTAAAATAGCATTTGATGTATCTGAGGATTTAATAAATAAAGATAATAAAATATTGCAAGTACAAAATAATTTATTAGGAACTTCTAAATCAGAAATTAATTTAAATTAACTTCAAACTTAAAGATCACCTCTCTGTAGGTGGTCTTTTTTTGATTTAATAAAATCCTAATATTCTCCCTACAACACCTATTATAATGAGAGTTGTGGCAATATACCATTTTATTTGAATATGTTTCATCTCTTCCTTATTTGCCTTTTCTTTTTCATCAAATAAAGAAATAAGATCATCTTTCAAATTTTTTATATCAGTTTTTAACTCTGTTCTTAAGTTATTCATATCGCCCTTAAACTCAGACCTTAAATTATTTATATCTGTTTTTAATTCTAATCTTGTTGTAGTCAATTCTTTCTTTACTTCCTTGATATTATCTTCAAGTGTATTAAAGCGCGAGTCCATATGATTTTTATGTTCTTCAAATTCAGTTCTTGTTACAAAATCCATTTTTATCACCTCTTAGTTGTTATTATTATTTTAGTATGGTGTGAGATAACGAACGATATCTCAGCATATCTTATTCTCTATGTTTTATATTATTATAAAATATATTTATTTTTAAATCAAGTTTTACTACGCCTATTAATCAGGTATATCACTCTAGTTATTTACACTTCGCCCAAATTTTGTTACTATGGCGACCCTTAGTTACATTTCCTACGACTTTTGTTACTATAGGCGTCCTTAGTTACATTTCCTACGACTTTTGTTACCATAGGCGTCCTTAGTTACATTTCTTACGACTTTTGTTACTACAGACGTTCTTAATTACATTTCCTACGACTTTTGTTACCATAGACGTCCTTAGTTACAATTCTCATGCCTTTTGTTACTATAGACGCCCTTAGTTACAATTCCACGGACTTTTGTTACTATAGACACCCTTAGTTACATTTCCTACGACTTTTGTTACTATGGCCGTCCTTAGTTACATTTCGCCCAACTTTTGTTACCATGGCTGCCCTTAGTTACAATTCCTACGACTTTTGTTACTATAGACGCCCTTATTTACACTTCAACCAACTTTTGTTACCAAGGCTGCCCTTAGTTACATTTCGAGCGACTTTTGTTACTATAGGTGCCCTTAATTACAATTCCTACGACTTTTGTTACTACAGGCGCCCTTATTTACACTTCAACCAACTTTTGTTACCATGGCCTCCCTTATTTACAATTCCTACGACTTTTGTTACTATAGGCGTCCTTAGTTACACTTCGACCAACTTTTGTTACTACAGGCGCCCTTATTTACACTTCGACCAACTTTTGTTACTACAGACTCCCTTATTTACATTTCCTCCAACTTTTGTTACTAACGCCTCCACCATATTTTAACTTCTATAACACATCCCCACATACTCCCCCCAAAATCCACACAAAAAACCCTCAAAGCTTATGCTTTGAGGGCTAATAGCAATTAGTATTGCTTCATGTATTGATCTCTTTCCCATTCTGATACTTGTGTTCTGTAATAATCCCACTCTAATGATTTTGATTGTATGAATTGGCGATAGATATGATTACCTAATGCTTGTTTAACAACTTTATTTTCTTTCATTGCTTTAACAGCTGTGTAAAGTGTTGATGGTAAGTCTTGTACGCCTACCGCTTCACGTTCTTCTCTATCCATTTCATAGATATTTTGATCTACTGATTCTGGTGGTGTTAATTTATTTTTAATACCATCTAATCCAGCTTCTAGGATAGTAGCTAATGCTAAGTAAGGATTAGCTGCTGGGTCTACTGAACGAATTTCAACACGTGTTGATAATCCGCGAGATACAGGTATTCTTACTAATGGTGAACGGTTTTGACCACTCCATGCGATATAACATGGTGCTTCATAACCAGGCACTAAACGTTTGTATGAATTTACTAATGGGTTACATACTGCTGTAAATCCACGTGCATTTTTCAAGATACCAGCAATAAAGTGATATGCATCATCAGTTAATTGCATTTCTCCATTTGGATCGAAGAACGCATTTTCTTTACCTTTGAATAATGAAACGTTAAAGTGCATTCCGCTTCCGTTTACACCAAATAATGGTTTTGGCATGAATGTCGCATGCAAGTTATGTTTACGCGCAATTGTTTTTACAACTAGTTTGAATGTTTGAATGTTATCACATGCTGTTATAGCATCAGCATATTTAAAGTCGATTTCATGTTGACCTGGTGCTACTTCGTGGTGACTTGCTTCAATGTCAAAGCCCATATCTTCTAATTCTAGAACGATATCACGACGACAGTTTTCACCTAAATCTGTAGGTGCTAAGTCGAAGTATCCACCATTATCGTTTAATTCTAATGTTGGTTCTCCTTTTTCATCTAATTTGAATAAGAAGAATTCTGGTTCAGGTCCTAAGTTGAAATCTGTAAATCCTAACTCTTCCATCTCTTTTAATACACGTTTTAAGTTTGTACGTGGATCACCAGGGAATGGTTTGCCATCTGGATTGTAAATGTCACAAATTAATCGTGCTACTTTGCCTTTTCCTGCAGTCCAAGGGAAAATTACCCAAGTGTCTAAGTCAGGACATAAATACATATCCGATTCTTCAATTCGCACGAATCCTTCAATTGAAGAACCGTCAAACATCATTTCATTGTTTAATACTTTTTCTAATTGTGCAATTGGTACTTCAACATTTTTAATTGTTCCTAAAATATCAGTAAATTGTAATCTTAAATAACGTACGTTTTCTTCGTCAGCAAAACGAAAAATATCTTCTTTTGTAAAAGTTTGTTTAGCCATGTGATTATCCTCCAGTTTTTAATTAAAAAATCTTGATAAATCTCCACGGTTAAGTGGTCCCTCTGTTTTAGAAGTTCCTCTAATTACCCGCTCTCTCATCTTCAGTTCTTCATCAGAAAGGTCATTTTCTTCTTCTAAAAGAATTTGTTTGATCCCTTTCATATTAAATCCCTTTTCGATAAGATTTTTAATTTCCAGTAATCGTTCAAGGTCATTTAAAGAAAATAACCGTTGATTACCTTCAGTCCTTTTGGGCGAAACGAGCTCATTGCTTTCGTAGTATCTGATTTGTCTGGCTGTTAGCTCTGTTAACTTGATTACGACACCAATCGGGAACACGGCCATGTTTCTTCTGATTATATCTCTTGACAGCACGACCGCCTCCTTTTGTAAGAACTTGTTATAAATTTAGCACATAAATTTTCAGAAAACAAATGAATGTCAGGAAACCTTACATCTTTTATAATTCAACAAGCTTTTGCTTGATTAAATGCTCTACAGCACGCGTTATCGCAATTTTAACATGTTCATAAGTTAAGCCACCTTGAATGTATGCTTCATATGGTGGTCTAATTGGACCATCTGCCGTTAATTCAATTGAAGATCCTTGAATAAATGTACCTGCAGCCATGATAACATCATCTTCATAACCTGGCATATAGCTAGGCATCGGACTAAAATGCGCATTAATTGGAGATGCGTGTTGTATCGACTGACAAAATGCAATCATTTGTTCTTTTGTTTCAAAAGTAACAGATTGAATAATATCTGTGCGTTTATCTTGGTAATGCGGTGTCGTTGTCATATTTAATTTTTCTAACAAGCGAGAAGTAAATAATGCACCTTTCAAACTTTGACTGACAACATGTGGTGCTAAGAAGAACCCTTGATACATTTCTGGTAAACTTCCTAAAGATGCGCCCGCTTCTTTACCAATTCCTGGTGCTGTTAATCTGTATGCACAACGTTCTATCAGGTCAGCTTTTCCTGAAATATAACCGCCAATTTTAGCTAAACCACCTCCTGGATTTTTAATTAAAGAACCTGCTATTAAATCTGCACCAATTTCAATGGGTTCTTTATCTTCAACAAATTCTCCATAACAATTATCTACAAAGACAATTTTATCTGGATGTCTTTCTTTAATCGCTTTGATTGCTTGTTCAATTTGTGCAATTGTTAATGAAGGTCGCGAACTATAACCTTTAGATCTTTGTATCGCAATGACTTTAGTATTTTCATTAATATTTTCTAACACTGAGTTTATATCTATTTCATTTTGTTTCAATGGTACTTCTCGGTATGTGATACCTTGTTCGATAAAACTTCCTATACCATTACCATTTATACCGATTACTTCTAATAACGTATCATAAGGTGTTCCTGTAATATATAATAATTCGTCTCCATATTTCAGTTGGCTGTTAAGCGCTAATGTTATAGCGTGCGTACCTGAAATAATTTGAGGTCTTACTAAACTGTCTTCAGCTTTAAATACTTTACTATAAACATCTTCTAAATGATCTCGACCTACATCATCGTACCCATATCCAGTTGTACCGATTAAGTCTGATTCAGTGATTTTTACTTCATGAAATGCATCAAGTACATGTTCTTGCGCAATTAATGCATTATGTTCGATTTGATCAAAATATGGTCTTAATTCTTTTTCTACATCAATAATTAATTCTTTTAATTTCTGTTCCATTTGTTTACCTCTTATTTCTGTTTATAACCTTTTATGTGATATGTTTCTGTTTCTTCATCAAAATTCATTTTTTCAACTAAAGTATGGTTTTTTTGCCAATATAATTTGTCAGCATCACTTGATGGAATATCCATTTCATAGTAATCCATTGTCTCTTTAATCATATCGACTAATTTTTCTTTAAATATAGCTTTATCATTAGAATCTTTAGCTGAAACAAATATAGATTGTCCTGATATTGCTGAATGATTAGAAGGCGCTAAATCTTTTTTATTAAATACGACTAACATCGGAATATGGCCCATATCTAATTGATTGACTAAAGTCATAACCGTTTCATACTGTTCCATATAGTGTGGATGACTTGCATCTACAACATGAACGAGTAATTGTGCATATTTCGCTTCTTCTAAAGTAGACTTAAATGCTGCAATCAATGTTGTAGGCAACTTCTGAATAAACCCAACTGTATCAGAAAGTATGACGTTAAACCCGTCATTTATTGTAATGGCGCGAGATTTAGGATCTAAAGTCGCAAATAATAAATCTTGTTCAAATGTTTCATCATTTGATAACTGATTAAACCACGAAGATTTACCGGCATTTGTATAACCAATTAATGCAACTTGGTATGCTTGATTATGTTGACGTCGTTCTCTATAACGTGAACGATGAGAAACGATTGTTTCTAGTTGATGCTTTATTTCATTCATTCGAGTACGAATATGTCTTCTATCTGTTTCTAATTTCGTTTCACCTGGACCTCTCGTACCGATTCCGCCACCTAAACGAGATAAGCTTTTGCCGTGTCCAGATAATCTCGGCAATAAATAATCTAACTGTGCTAATTCAACTTGCAATTGACCTTCTCTACTTGAAGCTCTTTGCGCAAAAATTTCTAAAATCAATTGAGTGCGGTCTATAATTTTTGTGTTAAATAACTCATCTAAATGTTTCGATTGCGCAGTTGTCAATTCATCATTTGCGATGACTGCATTCACTTTAATATCATTCAATTCGATATATTCAATGACTTCTTCTATTTTACCTTTACCAAAATAATATTGTTGATCAGGTCGCTCTCTTTTTTGAGTGAAGACTTCCATGACTTCTAGTTGGCTAGTAACAGCAAGAGATTCCAATTCTTGAACTGTTGATTTAAATGTTGCTTCATCATCTTTTTTATCATGAATTGCTAACAGGATTACTTTTTCAGTTTCTTGCTTTGTCGACTTCATATCATTTTTCATTTTTATCACGCTCACTTTAAATATATTTTAACATATAAACATGCATGCAAATTGATATGACTTTGATAAATTTTTGATTATAATAGAAATAAGAAAAGGAGTGATGGCAATGTCAATTTATGACTTCGTTGTTGCAAAAACGAACGGTGAAGAATATTCATTATCTGAGTATAAAGGAAAAGCAATTTTAATTGTTAATACAGCAAGTGAATGTGGTTTCACACCTCAATTTGAAGGGTTAGAAGCTTTATACCAAGATTATAAAGATCAAGATTTCGTGGTGTTAGGATTCCCATGTAATCAATTTGGTAATCAAGAACCTGGTGACTCTTATGAAGCATACCAAAATTGTAAATTAAATTATGGTGTAACTTTCCCAATGCATGAAAAAATAAAAGTTAAAGGTTCAGAACAACATCCACTTTATGAATATCTTACTTCTGCTAAAAAAGGTATTTTAAATGGATCAATTAAATGGAACTTTACTAAGTTCTTAGTAAATAAAGACGGAGAAGTTGTGAATCGATTTTCTCCACAAAAAAGTCCTGAACAATTGAGAAGTTCAATAGAAGCAGTATTATAATTGATTACACATAAATAAGCGGCTAAGACAATAAAATGTCCTAGCCGCTTATTTTTTCATACACGATTATTGTTCGCTATCTTGATTTTCATCATCTTGAGCATCTACGAAAGTTGAGATAGCATGTTTGTAAATTAGATGTTCTTTCCCTAGAATATCTAATAATACAACTTTGTCGTCAAAGTCGACAATTTTCCCTTTCATTTGAAATCCATTTAGTAAGAATACTGTAAGCTCAGTTCCTTCTGATTTGAATTTCTTAAGTAAAACTTCTTGAATATTTTCTTTCTCTGCCATATGACTTTCCCCTTCACTTGGATAATTGGATTACGTTGTCTGCGATTTCTGTTAAAGACTGTTTATCCCGTTGAAACCAAGTCACATTCATTTTATTTTTAAACCATGTCATTTGACGTTTGGCATATCTTCTTGAATTTTGCTTGATTTGTTCTGTAGAAGTTTCTATGTCTATTTCTCCTTTTACTACTGGTATCAATTCTTTGTATCCAATTGCTTGCATACTTTGTGAATCTTCATACCCTTTCTCAACAAGATTAGACACTTCTCTTAATAATCCTCGCTGCAACATCATGTCAACGCGCATATTAATTCTTTGATATAATGTTTCGCGCGACATTTCTATCCCAATTAATATTGTACTATATTTTCCAGAAAATGTCTGGCTTTTCTTTCTTTCACTTAAAGTTTTTTTTGTATTTAAGTAATATTCAATTGCTCGTTCTACTCTTTTACGATTGTTCGGATGCACTGATGACGCAGTTTCTGGGTCGATTTCATATAAATAATTGTGCAATTCAATATTTGAGCATTTAGATAATTTATTTAATTTATTTTTTGTAATTTCCATTTTTTCAGAACTGATTTTTTCTTCTTCAAGGTTATAATCATATAAAACTGACTGTACATATAAACCTGTTCCACCGACAAGTATCGGCAATTTACCTCTAGCATGAATATCCTTTACAATTCTTTCAAAGTCTTGTTTAAATCGATAAACTGAATATGGTTCATCCGGTTCATATACATCTATTAAATGATGAACAACGCCTTCTTTTTCTTCTTCTGTCACTTTTGCTGTACCAATATCTAGACCTTTATAAATTTGAAAGGCATCACCATTAATAACTTCACCGTTTAAAGATTTTGCTAATTTAATGCTTAATTCTGTTTTACCTACTGCAGTAGGGCCTACTATTGCAATTAATGGTTTTTCATTCATTTGATATTTCCTCTTTTTCTAATTGTTTAATTTGTACCATCAACCAATTATATAAATGTTCATACACTGCATAACGGTTCGTCTCAAATAAAACTTCGTGACGCTTATTCTTATATAATTGTACTGTGACATGCTTAACGCCTGAACGTTTATAAATAGAAGCTAACTGTTTAATACCGTTACCGAATCCACCAAAGTGATCTTCTTTACCTGATACTAGTAAAATCGGCATATTTAAATTTTGTTTTTTAATATAATTGATTTTCTTCGTTTGGACAGCTGCCTTTACTGTTTCTAAAAGTACTTTATGTGAAATTGGAAATCCTGAATAAACATCTTTTTCATATTGCTCGCGATTTTCATCACTTTGACTTAACCATTTATTATCTTTATTTAAATCTTTATGTTGTCGATTCATTGTCTTAAAAGCAATATTATTGATAAATTTTGATTTCGTGCGACTACCTAAAAATAAATTCACAAACTTTAATGCATATAAATTTAACTTGCCTTGAATTTTAGGGTAAACAACCGTCCCTGAAAGTATCAACGCATCTACATCATTAGGATAATCGTGAACAAATTGTCTCGCAACTAGCGAACCCATAGAGTGTCCTAGCATTATAAATGGCAATTTTGGATTAAGTTCATTTTTAAACGTATCACTTACTTCTTTAACATCATCGACTAATTCTTGTAATGCATTAAAATGACCTCTTGAAGAAGCTTCTATGTTCATACCGTGACCTCTGTGATTATGACGGATAACATGAAAACCTCTTTTACATAAATATTCTGCTACTGCATCATATCTATCTTTATGTTCAGCCACACCATGCAGTATATGTATAATTCCAAACGGTTTTTCATCCGTTTTATCAATTGTAACTTCTAAAGTTTGTTCTGTAGATAATGTAATTCTATGATTAAATCGTCTCAAAGACATGCGCCTCCCTTATAAGACATTATAGCAAAATCTATAGTGCTTAAAAATATATTCACAAATCAATCACATAATATATAAAAAACCTGCCGACAAAAATTGTCAGCAGGTTTAAATAGTTGGTTTATAAATTATTTAACAATAGCTGGTTGATCATTTGGATTAACCGCTTCTTTAATAGCTTGTTCTAATTCATCTTTATAAACGCGTTTAGTATCATTATCGTAATTTAATACTTGAGCCATTACTTCAACAATTGCATCTTTATGATCTAATACATATTGAATATCAAAGTATAAACGACCTGAACGACGTACTAAGAAGTCAGTTGGTTTATGAACCATTTCTTTTTGAATGCTGTAAATAACTTCAGCATATACTTCGATTGGAAGATTAACATCTGCAACTTGTGTAGCATGAGCAATAGCAAATACTTCATCTACATTAGATCCGTATTTTCTAGCTAAATAACGTGCTGCATCTTCTGATAAGTTGTAGTTTTTAGCTTCTTTAACTTTACTTTCAACGAATGATTCATAATTTTTACTACCACCAACGTTACCGCCAGAAATGTAAGTTTCTTTTGTACGACAAGGTTTGAATGATAATTTATATTCTTCTTTAAGACGTTTACTTAATAAATCAACAATATCTTGAGCCATATGACGGTAACCTGTTAATTTACCACCAGCGATTGTAAGTAAGCCTGAATCGCCTTCCCAAATTTCGTCTTTACGAGAAATTTCTGATGGATCTTTACCTTTTTCGAAGATTAATGGTCTAACACCAGCCCAAGTTGATTCGATATCTTTATCTTCAACTTTTACAGTTGGGAACATATAGTGAATAGCATCTAATAAATATTGACGATCTTCTTCTGTAACTTTAGGAGAAGATTTATCATTATCATAAATTGTATCAGTAGTACCAACGTATGCTTTTCCATCTCTAGGAATTGCGAAAATCATTCTGCCATCATTTTCTGTATCAAAGTATACAGCTTGACCTAATGGGAATATGCTTTGGTCTATTACAATATGAACACCTTTAGTTAATCTAAGTTGTTTATTGTTTGTTGAATAGTCTTTACCACGTACTTCATCAACCCATGGACCTGCCGCGTTGATAACTCTTTTACCTTTAATTTCGAAAATTTCATTTTGTAATAAATCAGTTACTTCGATACCTGATACTTTTTTCTTTTTGTTGTATAAGAATTTATTTGATTTAGCATAGTTAATGATATCTGCACCAAATTCACGTGCACGTTTCATAACTTCAATTGTTAAACGAGCATCATCTGTACGGTACTCAACATAGTAACCACCAGCTTTTAAACCGTCTTGTTTTACAAGTGGTTCTTTCTTAATTGTTTCTTCTCTGTTTAACATTGTACGACGTTCAGCTTTTTTAACACCTGCTAAGAAATCATAAACTTTCAAGCCGATTGATGTTGTAAATGGACCCATGCTACCGCCTTTGTGTAAAGGTAATAACATCCATTCTGGTGTTGTTACGTGAGGACCATTTTCATAAACGATCGCTCTTTCTTTACCAGTTTCAGCAACTACGCCAACTTGGAATTGTTTTAAGTAACGTAATCCACCATGAACTAATTTCGTACTTCTAGAACTTGTACCTTGTGCAAAGTCTTGCATTTCAACTAATGCTACTTTCATACCACGTTGCGCTGCATCTAAAGCAATACCTGCACCAGTGATTCCTCCACCGATAACAACTACGTCATATTCAGTATTTTTAAGTTGATCTTTAACTTGATTACGATTTAATGCTGATAATTGTTGCATAACCATTTCCTCCTATAAAATGTAAAAAAATGAGAGACTTATCCCTACAAAAATGTACGAACAAAGCCTCTCATGTCTCTACGAAATATTAACTTAACTATATGATAACACAACTTAATCTAATTTAAAAGCTTGAGTGGCTTTTACTGCAGTTTTCCAACCTTTATAAAGTTTTTCACGTTCTTCTTCTTCAAGTTCAGGTTTGAATTCTGTTTCTAATTTCCAACGTTGTTTTATCTCATCTTTAGATTTCCAGAAACCTACTGCTAATCCAGCTAAGTATGCTGCACCTAATGCAGTTGTTTCATTTACTTCTGGTCTTTCTACTGGCGTATTTACAATATCAGCTTGGAATTGCATTAAGAAATTATTCTTAACAGCGCCGCCATCAACTCTTAATGTTTCAACATTAATGCCAGAATCTTTTTCCATTGCTTCTAACACATCTCTAGTTTGGTAACATAATGATTCTAAAGTTGCTCTAATGAAATGTTCTTTTTCAGTACCACGTGTTAAGCCGAAGATTGCACCTCTAGCATCTGCATCCCAATAAGGTGTACCTAAACCAACAAACGCTGGTACGACGTATACGCCTTCTGTAGATTTAACACGATTTGCATAATCTTCTGATGCTGGTGCTGATTTAATCATTCTTAAGCCATCTCTTAACCATTGAATAGCTGATCCTGATACGAAAATACTACCTTCAAGTGCGTAGTTTACTTTACCATCTAGACCATAAGCTAATGTTGTTAATAAACCACTTTCAGATTTTACAGCTTTTTCACCAGTGTTCATTAACATAAATCCACCAGTACCGTATGTGTTCTTAACTTCTCCACTTTCGAAGCAAGCTTGTCCGAATAATGCAGCTTGTTGGTCACCTGCTACACCAGCGATTGCAATTTTTTCACCGAAGAAGTGATGTTGTTGAGTATAACCATATACTTCACTTGAAGGTTTAACTTCTGGCAACATAGAAGCTGGTACATCAAGATATTCTAATAATTCTTCGTCCCATTTCAAGTCATAAATGTTATACATTAATGTTCTACTTGCGTTTGAATAATCTGTTACATGAACGTCACCTGTAAATTTCCAGATTAACCATGTATCAATTGTTCCGAATAATAAATCGCCGTTTTCAGCTTTTTCTCTAGCACCTTCAACATTATCAAGAATCCATTTAACTTTTGTACCTGAGAAATATGGATCTAATAATAGACCAGTTTTTTCTTTAAAAATTGGTTCTAAATCTTTAGATTTTAATTCTGTACAAATGTCTTGAGTTTGTCGAGATTGCCAAACAATTGCATGATAAACTGGGCGTCCCGTATTTTTATCCCATACGACAGCAGTTTCCCTTTGGTTTGTGATACCAATACCTTCGATTTGTTTTGGACTAATGTTATTTTCATTAAGTACACTTGAAATAACTGCTAATACTGAAGTCCAAATTTCATTCGCATCATGCTCAACCCAACCACCTTTAGGGAAGTATTGCTTAAATTCTCTTTGACTCACAAATTTGATAGTACCTTCTTTATCAAAAAGTATTGCTCTAGAACTTGTTGTACCTTGGTCAATTGATAAAATGTATTTTTCCATATTAAACACTCCTATAAATTTGTATATTACAGAATTTCTGAAACTTCGTCTTTAAGTATTGATTTATTTAAGAAAATACCAGACAATACGACAATCACTGTAAAGATGATTGAGAATATAACGAAACCGTTTACAACCCCGTTAAATAAAATATTAAATAATGCTGCACCTAACATACCGCCTGAAATCGGTCCTAAAATTGGCACAATTGCATATTTCCAATTTGAACTTCCTTTACCCGGAATTGGTAATAGCATATGCATGATACGTGGTCCGATATCACGAGCTGGGTTAATCGCATAACCTGTCGCACCACCTAAACTTAAACCAATTGCTACGATTAATAAACCAACAATTAAAGGATTTAAGCCATCAGTAAATTTATTAGTTCCTATAAATAATAATCCCATAACTAAGATCATAGTTCCAATAATCTCACTTAAGAAGTTTGCTACATAGTTTGGATAAGCTGGACCAGTTGAGAATACACCTAACTTAGCACCTTGATCTTCAGTTTTTTTCCAATGTGGTAAATAAGTAGCCCATACTAAAAATGCACCAATCATAGCACCAAGCATTTGAGCCACAATAAATGGAACAACTTTAGACCATGGGAATGATCCGTCAATTGCAAAGCCAAGCGTAACAGCTGGGTTTAAATGTGCCCCGGAAACATTACCAACTGCATAAACACCAAGCATAACAGCTAGCCCCCAACCTAATGAAATAACAATCCAGTCTGCACCTTTACCAAGTGCCCCTTTTAGATTGACGTTAGCACATACACCGCCACCAAATAATATTAAGATGGCTGTACCGATTAATTCACCTAAAAATTCACTCATATTAAACACCCTCCTAAATATAATATGCTAATACATAAAAAGCCCCCTACGTTGAACTACACATCATATTCATATAGTAATTTATACAAATTTAACGCATAGTTTCTTTTCGTAGAGGGTCTCATTTACTCATCTCATATATTAACTTAATTAGAAGTATAATACTTTATGAAAACGTTGTCAAATCAATTTACCAAATTGTAATATCGCTAGATGTAACATATTGTGCACCGCTTTTAATTGCTAAATCAATTTCTTCTTTCGTATTAATTAATCCACCTGCAATAATTCGCTTACCTGTTTTATCACTGATTTCTTTGATCACTTTAGTAGCAACACCTGGTAATACTTCCACTAAATCAGGGTCTGATTGTTTAATCAGTTCAATACTTCTACTTAACGCTGTGCTATCAAGAATAAATACACGTAATATCGTTAAAGTATTTAATTTTTTGGCACGTTTAATAATTTTTGATTTCGTTGATATAATGCCATGTGGTTTATATTGTTGTATAACATATTCAACAGCCGCTTCATCATTTGATAAACCTTTAATTAAATCAATGTGTAGCATCACTTCTTTTTGATGCTTTTTCATTTGCTCTAAAATGCCTTGCAAATGTCCGATATGTGTATCTAATAAAACGCATCTTTCATAATCCATTTTTAAAAATTTTTCCATATCTTTCATAGAGCGAATAGCCGGTAATATATGCTTATTCATTTTATCCTCCTACATAACGCGTTTAAATAATTTTTCTAATTCATACGTCGTTAATTCAATAATAATTGGTCTTCCGTGCGGACAAGTAAATGGGTCAGTTGTTTCTCTTAATTCATCAATTAAATGACTCATTTCATGATTTCTTAAATAATGATTAGCTTTAATAGATTTCTTACAACTCATCATAATTGCTGCATCTTCTCTTAATTTTTTAATATCAACTTTTTCATGATTTAACACGTAATCGATCATATCTTTAATAATTTCTTCAGCCTCAACATTTGGCAACCAAACTGGGTATTCGCTCACCATATAGTCATGATGACCAATTGGTTCTAAAAATACGCCCGCTTCTGCAAGTGATTGTAAATATTTTTCAATAATCATGTGCTCATCTTTAGAAAAATTAAATGTTAGTGGCAACAACAAACTTTGTGTTTCGTTTGTGACTTCACCAATTTTTTCTTTGAAAAATTCATATTTAATTCGTTCTTGTGCAGCATGTTGATCAATCATAAACATGCCTGTATCATTTTGTGCCACAATATATGTTCCGTGAACTTGACCTACAACTTCCATATACGGTACACGTGGCGCTTCAGATACTTGTTCTTCTTCAATTGGCGCTTGATATGGTGTATCGACATGTTCTACTGTATCTTGAACTTCATAAGTTTCTTCATTATTTTCAATATGCTCGGGTTCATCATTTTGAACATCTATATCTCTATTAGTTTCCTGATTGATAGTATCTTCTTGTATAACCGAATGATGTTCTGTCTTATCTTTAAATTGCCAAGAAGGTGAAGGTTCTCTGCTTGCAATGTCATTTGTTTTTTCAATTTCTTCAACACTTTTAGTATTATGAGATATATGCTGATGTTGAGTTGTATTTTGATTTCTTTTAGCTTCAAAATCTATTTTTTGTTGTTCAAAAATTTCTTTTTGTGATTTTTTTGGCTTTTGTTTTTCTAAAGATGTGTCTGGAATTAATGACATACCTCTAAATGCTTCTTTAATTTTTTGATTAATCAAATCATAAAGTAGTTGTTCTTTAGAAAGCCTTACTTCAAGTTTAGTCGGATGTACGTTAACATCTACTAAAATCGGATCCATTTCAATATTTAAATAAACGATAGGATATCTACCGATTGGTAAGAGTGTATGATAACCTTCTATAATCGCTTTGTTAAGTACAAAGTTCTTGATATATCGCCCGTTGATAAATATAGAAATATAATGTCGATTGCTTCTCGTGTGCTCAGGTTTACAAATAAATCCGTTTACGACGTAATCATCTGTTTCTCCATTTATTGGTACAAGGTCTTTCGCAATTTTCATGCCATAAATTTCAGCCATTACTTCATTTGTTCTTCCCGAACCATTCGTTGAAATAACTGTTTTATCATCTGATACGAGATTAAATGCAATATTCGGATGACTCATTGCCATTCTATTGACTATATCCGTAATTTTACCCAGTTCAGTATACAAACTTTTAACATATTTTAATCTTGCTGGCGTATTATAGAATAAATCTTCAACAAGAATATCTGTACCTTTTTTAGCTTTAGCAGGTTGTTTTTTCGTGATTTCACCATTTTCAACGCGCACTTCATGTCCAAGCATACCATCTGTACAAGTCTTCATCGTCACTCTACTCACAGATGAAATACTCGCTAAAGCTTCACCTCTAAAGCCAAGTGTACGAATATGAAACAAATCATAATCGTTATTGATTTTACTTGTCGCATGTCTACCAAATGCTTTAGCTATATCTTCTTCTTCAATGCCTGTTCCATTATCTACGACTCTAATAGATTGAATACCTGATTCTTTAATCGTAATATCAATTTGAGTAGCTTGAGCATCAATTGCATTTTCCAACAATTCTTTTACAACAGAAGCTGGTCTTTCAACCACTTCACCTGCAGCTATTTTGTTGGCTAAAGATAATTCGAGTTCTTTAATTTTTCCCAATGCACTCACACTTTCTATTTAAGTTGTTTTTGTAATTCATGCAGTTTTGATAATGCTTCAATAGGTGTTATGTTCATTAAATCAATTGATTTAAGTTTCTTTTCAATTTCAGATTGCCCTTGTTCTTCAAATAATTGGAATGACGGTTGTTCATACTTATCTGCTTCTTTTTCTACTTTTGTATGAGATTCAAGTTCTTGCAAAATAGTATGAGCTCTTTCAATAATTTCATCAGGTAAATCCGTTAACTTTGCTACATGAATACCATAACTTTGATCAACTGCGCCTTCTTTTACTTTATGCAAGAAAATCAATTCTCCTTGATATTCTTGTGCAGCAACGTGAATATTTTTAAGTCCAGATAACGTTTCATCTAAATGTGTTAACTCATGATAATGTGTAGAGAATAATGTTTTTGCTTTTGTATGATGATGTACATATTCAATCATAGACTGTGCAAGCGCTAGACCATCAAATGTAGATGTACCTCTTCCAATTTCATCAAATATAATTAAGCTATCTTCAGTTGCACCAACCATAGCTTTTTCAGCTTCTAACATTTCGACCATAAATGTACTTTTGCCTGAAACTAAATCATCTGCTGCACCAATTCTTGTAAAGATTTGATCAAATATTGGCAATTGCGCATAATCTGCAGGCACATATGCTCCCATTTGAGCCATAATACTAATAATAGCTATTTGACGCATATACGTACTCTTACCAGACATATTTGGTCCTGTTATTAAATAGATAAAGCCTTCTTTATCTAAATAACAGTCATTTGGTACATAGTCATTATGATCCATTACGCGTTCAACAACCGGATGTCGCGATGATTTAAGTGATAATGTTTTATCTTCACTAAAGATTGGGCGAGTATAATGATATTTTTGCGCAATTTCAGCAAAGCTTTGTAAACAGTCTATTTCTGATAGTAATTTAGCTTGTGCTTGTAATTTTTCAGTATAAGCTTTCACTTCTTGTCTTAATTCCAGGAATAGTTGATATTCTAGTTCGATTGCTTTATCTTCTGCGCCTAAAATGATAGATTCCTTTTCTTTTAATTCTTCAGTAATAAATCGTTCAGCATTTGATAATGTTTGCTTACGTTGATATCCTAGAGCATCTGTATCAATATGATTTAAATTTGCTTTTGTAATTTCAATATAGTACCCAAAAACTTTGTTAAAGCTTACTTTTAATGATTTTACACCCGTTCGTTCACGTTCTTTTAATTGTAATTCTGCAATCCATTGCTTTCCATTTGTTGAAGCTTCTTTATATTGATCTAATGTTTCGTTAAAGCCTTTTTTAAATATCCCACCTTCTTTAACAGAAATCGGTGGATCTTCTACTAAACTTTCATCTAATAATCGTTCTAAATCATTTAATGGTTCAAGATCTTTAAATCGATCTATAGACTTTGAGTCTAATCTTTCAATAATTTCTTTAACATATGGAATTTGTTTTATTGAATAATTCAGCTGTACTAAATCTTTAGCATTCACATTACCGTAGCTGACTCTTCCGACTAATCTTTCAATATCATATACCATGTTTAAATAGCTTCTAAGTTCATCACGTTCAATAAACCCATTCACTAATTGTTCAACAGCATCTAATCTTTGCTCGATATCTCTTTGGTTGATAAGTGGTCTATCTATCCATTGCTTTAATCTTCTTGCGCCCATTGGTGTCTTCGTATCATCCATCAACCATAATAATGTACCTTTTTTAGATTTAAGTCTGATACTTTCTGTTAATTCAAGATTTCGTTTCGCGTAAAAGTCCATTTTCATATAATCTAAAGCTCTATATACGACAACTTCTTCTAAGTGTGGCATATCGCGTTTACCATTATCATGAATATAATTTAATAAATAATTTAATGATTTTTTTTGAGCGTGAGATGTGCCCGTGACAACTTCATAATCTCGTTCTTCATAGCTATCAATAACTGTGATTGTTTCAGTTATAAGCTGAATTTGTTTATATAAATTATCTGGTAACACTTTATTAACAATAATCTCATTAGGGTGAATCGTTGTAATTTCATTAATTAAAGTTGTTTCATCAACAAATGATGTTACTTTTAATTCTCCTGTTGTGACATCACAGTAACTTAAATGAAACTCTCCGTCTTCTTTTATAAATCCTAATATATAATTATTTGCTTTTTCATCCATACCCTTTTGATCCATAACCGTACCTGGCGTAATGACTTGCACAACTTCTCTACGAACCATTCCTTTAGTTTGTGTCGGATCTTCCATTTGTTCACAAATCGCGACTTTATAACCTTTTGAAATAAGTTTTTCAATATATCCAGAAGCAGAATGATACGGTACCCCGCACATTGGTATTGGATCTTTTTTAGCATCTCTTCTTGTTAGTGTTATTTCTAATACTCTCGATGCTTCAATTGCATCATCATAGAACATTTCATAAAAATCACCTAATCTGAAAAATAATAATGTATCTTGATATTGAGATTTTATCTTTAAATATTGAGCCATCATCGGCGTTGGTTTAGACATCTTTATTCACGTTCCTTTTTTTAACTTTCGATTTATCTATTTTATCAAAATTTCTACTATTAAACGAGTATGTTTATTTATTAAAAAAAGAGCGTAATGAAGCAATTTATGCTTCACGCCCTTTAATTCATGATGTATCTTTAATTATCATTTTTTAATTTCTTTAATATACCTCTTTTTTCAAAAGCCTTTAATAATATATAACTTGCGATAGCGCCTATTAGACTACTAAAGAAAAATGATAAAAATAATGGCCAAAATGCAATTTTTCCTAGTCCTAGTAACCAACTTATCGGAATACAAACGAAGCTACCTATCACACCAGTACCTATAACTTCTCCTAAAGATGCAATCGTTAATTGTTTGCGATATTTATAAAGTAAACTTGCTAATAATACGCCTATCATACTGCCTGGAAAAGCAAAAATCGTGCCTAAACCTAGTAAGTTTCTAATAAACGAAGATAACAAAGCTTGCGCTAAGCCATACCATGGTCCAAGAAATACGGCTGATATAACATTAATAAAATGTTGCATTGGCAATGCTTTTATTGGACCTATTGGTATCGTGATAAATGTACTAAAGACAACATTTATTGTTGTTAATATTGCGGTTAAAGTCATTAATTTAGTCTTCTTCATTATATTTCCTCCAAATAAAAAATCATTAGTCTACGTATTGGCAGACTAATGATTATGAGCATATATAATCTTTAGTTGCACAATCTCTACGCCAGTATTACCTGGATCAAATCTACACGTATATTCTCAGCCTTGTTAGGCACCGTGTGTGCAATATGTTAAATCTTAATTTGAACAGCTACTTGTATTTGGAGCATTTCTAACGGCTGCACCTGTTTCACCAGTAAGTTGATTACCACCTGTTGATTCAATAATTTCATTTGTAACTGTATGGCTAATTGAATGAGAAACCATTTGTAAAAGTTCATTAACTTCAACTTGCGCTTCTTTAAATTCACTTACAATTGGCATTTCATCTAATTCTTTTTCAATGTTTTTTATTTTTTCTTCAACCATAGCTAAAGCTTTATCTTTACCATAGTTTTGGAAATTAACTGCTTGTTTTTGTAAAGATTTCAAACTAGCCATTTTTTCTCTGACTGTTTGATTCTCATGAATTTGCGCTTCTGCACGTTTAAAGAAATCTACTTCTTCTGTTTCTGACATCATTTTCCCCAGTTTACGCGCTTGTTCTAAAATATCATCTTTTGTATACATTTAATGTACCACCTTTTCTTTAGATACAACATCTATAAATTCACCATTTAATGAATATTGTTTTGCTTCAGTAATTTTTACTTTTACGATTTTGCCGATTACATCTTTTGGTGCTTTAAAGTTAACTAATTTATTCTTTTCAGTATAGCCTGCTAATACCGCTTCATCTCTCTTACTTGAACCTTCACATAGAACAAATACTTCTTGTCCTTCATATGGTTTCAATGATTCAGCAGCATATTCACCAACTACTTTATTTAATCTTTGAAGTCTTTCTTTTTTCTCTTTATCAGGCACATTATCTTTCATCTTAGCTGCTGGTGTACCTTCTCTCGGAGAATATACATATGTGTATGCATGTTCGAAACCAACTTCATGATACAACTTTATTGTTTCTAAAAATTGTTCTTCTGTTTCATTAGGATAGCCAACAATGATATCCGTTGTCAATGCTACATCTGGAATTGCTGCTCTTATTTTTTGAACTAATTCCAAATAACTTTCACGTGTATATTTTCTACCCATAATTTTTAACACTTGGTTATTACCAGATTGTACTGGTAAATGTATATGAGGTACGATATTTCCACCATTAGCAATCACTTCAATTAAACGATCATCAAAGTCCCAAGGATGACTCGTCGTAAAACGTACGCGCGGTATATCGATTTTAGTGATGTCATTTAACAAATCACCTAATCCATAATTTAAACCTTCGATATCTTTACCGTATGCATTTACATTTTGACCTAATAAACATATTTCTTGGTAACCTTGTCTAGCTAGGTCTCTTACTTCAGCAATAATTTCTTCAGGCATACGACTTCTCTCTTTACCACGAGTGAACGGTACAATGCAATACGTACAGAATTTGTCACAACCGTACATAATATTTACCCACGCTTTAATTCTACCATTTCTTACTTTAGGTAGATTTTCGATAACGTCGCCTTCTTTAGACCATACTTCAACAACCATCGCTTTAGACATATATGCTTCTTCTAAAATTTCAGGCAATCTATGGATGTTGTGTGTACCGAAAATCATATCAACATTCTGGTATGATTTAAGAATCTTATTAACGACAGATTCTTCTTGTGACATACATCCACATACACCAATTAAACAATCTGGTCGCTCTTGTTTAAGATGCTTTAAATTCCCAATTTCACTGAACACTTTATTTTCAGCATTCTCTCTTATCGCACACGTATTAAGTAATATCACATCTGCATCTTCTACTGAATTCGTCGGTCCAAAACCTAACGCCTGCAAAATACCAGCCATTACTTCCGTATCATGTTCATTCATTTGACAACCATATGTTCTAATATAGAATTTACGACCTTTCCCCATACCTCTATGTCGTTCGTCTATTTTAAAATCATCATGATATTCAACTTGTGATTTCCCTCTTTGTTTAGCGTCCTTTAAATTTGGAGGTTGATAAACATGTTCGAAGTACTTGCTATAATCCTTCTCTAAATTAGGTTCTGTCTTCGCTTTGGCCCCATGTTTTCTTTGCTCTTCATTCAATTTCAAAACCCTTTCTGCCCATATATTTATACCTATATATTATATTAGAGTTCAACATAAAGTGCAAAAATGTTCCGACATTTTTGCACTTTCATTTCATGTACTTATTATTTAATTTTAAAGATGCTTAATCCAAAATCTTCTCGTATTTTCATGTTCATCTGATTTATACGGTTCATCTTCTACACCATTATTATTTATAATGACTTTCGCACTTGCATCATTTGATTCATCACAAGTTACAAGAACTGAATGAACACCTTCATTATTTAAATTCTTAACTGCATAATTCAACAACTTAGTCGCATAACCTTTGCCTCGTTCGCTTTTTCTAACACCGTAACCGACATGTCCACCCTTTTTATTTAAATAGTCATTTAAGGCATATCTAATATTTACAGCGCCAACAATTTTGTCATCATCAATAAGTACATATGTTTTTGCTTTTACAAAGTTTGCGTCAACTGGGTCTATCGCTTCTTCTAACATGATCAACATCTTATCAAAACCACCGTGTTGACGGACGTCAGTCGCCCATGGAACAACCGGTTCTTCGTTTTCATACCATTCATTTATATATTCTGTGAATAACGATTCAATATCTTTATCTATTTCTCTGAATTCCATAAACGCATCCCCTTTTAATTTAATTCTTTTATTTGTTCATCATCATTTGTATTTAACATATGATAATAAATGCCTTGTTGTTCGATTAATGCATCTTGAGAGCCAGATTCAATCAATTCACCATGTGATAATACAAAGACTAAGTCTGCTTTTTTAACTGTATTTAAACGGTGCGCAATAATAACACTCGTTCTACCTTGCATTAATGTATCTAACGCTTCTTGAATTTTAATTTCAGTAACTGTATCGATACTACTTGTTGCTTCATCCAATAAAAGTATTTTAGGATCTTGAAGTAAACATCTTGCGATAGAAATAAGCTGTTTCTCACCTTGAGATAATGAACCAGATTCACCTTTCAATACTGTATCATAACCATTTTCTAAAGCTTCTATAAAGTCATGTGCATTTGCTTTTTTGGCAGCTTCTACAACTTCTTCATATGTAGCATTAGGCGTTCCATACATAATATTGTCTTTGATCGTTCCGTCAAATAAATAGGAATCTTGTAACACGACACCTATAGAACTTCTCAAAGATTCACGTGTTATTTTATTTATTGGAATGCCATCGATAAGAATTCGTCCTTTATTCACTTCATAATAATGAAGGATAAGTTGCACGATTGTCGTCTTACCTGCACCAGTTGCGCCGACTAATGCAACAGATTCACCGTTATTAATTTTAAAGGATAAATCTTTTATAGTCGGTACTTTTTGGTTAGGATCATATTTGAATTCAACATGTTCGAATTCAATTTCTCCATTAATATTTTGATAATCTTGCGCCTCTTTATCATCTTTCTCACTTGGTTCATCCATAATATCAAAGACACGTTCGGCACCTGCTATTGCAGATAATACTGTATTAAATTGGTTTGCTAAATCAGATAACGGTCTTGTAAACTGTCTCGCATATTCAGCGAAAATCACGATTACCCCAACTGTAACACCAGCAGTTTGATTAAGAGCTAATATACCACCAATACCAGCTACAATGGCAAAGCTTAAATTATTTAAATAGTTCATTACTTTCGGTATTAAACCACCAAATGTGATTGACCAAAAACTATATTCTCTCACGTCTTTCGCTTTTTCATTAAATGTATCTATAACATACTTTTCTTGAGAAAAAGCTTTAACTACTGTTTGTCCATTTACAATTTCCTCGATATATCCATTCATAATTCCAAATTGTTTTTGGCGTAAAGCATATAACACACTTGTTCGTGCAGTAATCCATCTTAAGCTTATAAACATGATTGGAATAATAATAACTGTCAATAGTGTGAGTAAAGGACTTAAATACAGCATAATTGAAAGTGTACCAATAAGTGTCACGACACTAGAAGTAAACTGTATAAATGATGAATTTAATACTTGTGATACATTTTCAATATCATTTTGCATTCGACTCATCAGTTCACCATGTTGCTTTTGATCATAATAAGCGACAGGCAAAGTTTGAAAATGTTTAAAGAGTTGATTTCTTAATAAATATACCGTGCGCTGGGCAATACTGACCATCATAAATGAGCCTATATATGATGTAACTGAAAGCATTATATATACAATAGCAAGCAGTATGATATATTGTGGCAGCCCATTTAATTCTTTCGGTATAATTTTCGTATCAATGATATGTCCGATTAAAAACGGTCCAACTAAACTTAATATGGATGAACAAATAATCATTAGAATTACGACAATCAATTGTATTCGCTTTTCATCTATTAATTTCCATATATTTAATAATGTACCTTTCGTATCTCTTGCTCTTTTTTTCTTTTTAGTTGGATTTTGAGTACGATTTTTATCTTCAAATACTGATTTATGACCATAAGGGTTTCTTAGACTCATGATGAACTCACCGCACTTTCTTGACTACTTGCAATTTCTTTATACAATGGTGATGTTTCTAATAGTGTTTCATGTGTCCCAATCGCTTCAATACGTCCATCGACTAGTAACATAATTCGATCTGCTGTTTGAGCAGTTGAAATTTTTTGTGTCACAATTAATTTAGTCGTTTCTTCATCTTCCAAAGCATCCCATAAAGCAGATTCCGTCTTAATATCTAATGCTGATGTAGAATCATCTAAAATTAATAAACCTGGTTTCCTAACAAGTGCTCTAGCAATAGATAGTCTTTGCTTTTGACCACCTGATAACGTCACACCTTGTTGGCCAATCATCGTATCATATTGATGATCAAAACGTTCGATAGATTGATGTATTTGGGCTTTTTCTGAAGATAATTCTAGCATTTCACTTTCAGCTGATGGATCTCCAAATTGTAAATTCTCATAAATTGTTCCTGAGAATAACAATGCTTTTTGAGGTACGTATCCAATTGCATCTCTTAAAGATTCAATTTCCCAATCGTTTACGTTTTTATTGTTAAGCAATATTTCTCCAGATGTCACTTTATACATTTTAGGTATCAAACTGAGTAAAGTTGATTTACCAGAACCAGTAGATCCCATAATGGCAAAAGTTTCTCTCGGTTTCACTTCAAATGATATATGTTCTAAAACAGGCTTATGACTATTTGGATACGTGAAAGAAACATCTTTAAATTGAATAGGATATGCATAATTTGGCTTATGTTCGATTTCATTATTGAACACTTTTTCATCTGATGGCGTAATTAATACTTCTTCAATTCGTTCACTTGATGCTTTCATTCTGCTAAGTGTCATGATTAAGAAAGCAAGCATCCCAAATCCACCTTGCATTCTCATACCATAATTTAATATAGCAACTAATTTACCAACTTCTAAAGTAGAATGATCGATCATATCTGAACCAAACCATACAACAGCTAATATACTGCCATTTATAATCAATAATAATGAAGGATTGATAAATTCCATGAGGCGTAGCGCGTATGTATAATTGCTTCTAATATCTTTGATTTTTTCATTAAATTGATTGATTTCTTGTTTGCTCGTTTGGCTTGCTTTAATTAATCTAACCGCTTCTAAATTCTGTTGGAAAAATCTATTCATTTCATCAAATTTTCTTTGTATTTTTGTGAATAGTTTAGATCCTTTTCGCGCAATTACAAATATAATAATAAAAATAATCGGAGAACCTATTACTAAATAAATTGCTAATTTCGGTTCGACTGCAAAACTTAAAATAATGCTCCCAATAATCATTAAAGGTGCTCGTAACATGATTCGAATTGACATATATACTGCTTGATCACAATTGGTTACATCACTTGTTAACCTCGTAATTAAACTTGAAGTCTTAAACCTCTCTAATGTTGCTAAAGAAAAAGATTGGATTTTCTTAAATTGTTCAGTTCTTAAATCATAAGCAAATGCTTGTGATACATGCCCCGCAACAAAACTATTCCATATCCCTGATAAAAGGGCTACTAATCCTGTTACAAGCATAATCACTAAATATAAATATACGTGGTTCAAATCATTCTTTAAAATGCCGTTATCAATAATTTCTGATATAAAAATGGGTTGAATGAGTTCAACCGCTAATTCTACTAACATTAATATTAAACCGAGTATAAACAACCATTTATACGGTCTAATAAATTTAAGTACCGTTTTCAATTTACATATCCCCTTTAATATATTTTCCTATAACATTCTCCTTTTCTTCTAACTCATTATTTTGAAATTATGATTTATACTTATCCGTTAATGTATCCATTGTTATACCTTCAGGCACATGATAGAACTTTATCTGAGAAATAATACTGTCACATTCAAGTTCAACCATACGTTCATTTATTTGTTCAATGAGAATAAGACATGCATTTAAATCTCCTTCTATCGTTGTTTCTAAAGGATGCACTTCATATTTAAGACCCGATTGATCGATGATACTGATTGCCTCATCAACTAATGGAATAACACCTGTTTGTTGATGTTCTGGAATAATTTGAATACTCATTAATGTATTTGTCATTTCGAATCCCCCTTTTCTATGTATAAAAGCTCATAGATAAATCTATGAGCTTAAAGTGGTATAATTATATAATTATTTAAACTGAGAAACAAGTTCATCAAATTGATTTTGTTCTAGTTTAAGTGATTTTTTAACAAGCGGTTGCTCATCAAACTGTTCAATTTGTGATTCATATGATGGTGTATCTTTATCTTGATAAATAATACCTGTAATCATTGATTCAGTATCTAATACAGTTTGCATTGCTTGAGATTTATTCGTATTATCATAACCTTCAATATCTGCAAGCTTTGTTAAATTTTCTTTAAACCAGTCGTACGTATTAATTTTATTATACGTTACACATGGTGAAAATACATTTACAAATGAAAATCCTTTATGATTAATCGCTTCTTCAATAATACTTGTTAATTCTTTAATATCACTAGAGAAACTTTGAGCGACAAATGTTGCACCAGATGATATCGCCAATTCTAAAGGTGCAATATTTTGTTCGATGTTACCTTTTGGAGTTGATTTCGTTACAAATCCTTTAGCTGAACTTGGTGATGTTTGTCCTTTTGTTAAACCATAAATTTGGTTATCCATAACGATATAAGTCATATCCATATTTCTTCTTAATGCATGAACAGTATGACCCATACCAATCGCAAATCCATCACCGTCACCACCTGAAGCGATAACAGTTAAATCTTTATTTGCCATTTTAACACCTTGTGCTAATGGTAAAGAACGGCCATGTATAGAATGAACGCCGTATGAATTCACATAACCACTTAAACGGCCTGAACATCCAATCCCTGTAATAATGGCAACTTCTTCTGGCTCTAACCCAACATTAGCTGCAGCTTTTTGAATCGCAGCTTGTACTGAGAAATCTCCACAACCTGGACACCAGTTTGGTTTAACATTATTTCTAAAATCTTTAAATGTTGCCAATTAAATCAACTCCTTCATATTACTTACGATTTCTAACGCTTTATCTTCTATTTCATGTGGTAAGAACGGTGTACCGTCATATTTAGTTTGGTTAATAATTTTATTTTGATGATTAATATTCATCTTAATAATATTAGATAGTTGTCCTTGATAGTTATGCTCAGCTACAACAACTTTTTTAGCTTTGTTAAATGCTTCTTGCACAACATCTGAAGGGAACGGATGAAGTTGTCTTATTTGAATGTGATTGACTTTCACATTTTGTTGATCCAATCTTGAAATAGCTTCTTCGATTGCACCAGCTGTTGAGATAAAGCCAACATATAATATATCCGCTTCTTCATATTTTTCATTAGATTCTACTGGCTCATCTATCAATAATTGAGCTGTCTTGCGCATACGTTTATCCATTTGTTTTTGTCTGTTTTCAGCACTTTCAGAAGGTTTTCCTTCTTCATCATGTTCAACACCTGTTACGTGATGGATACCGCCTTTTGTACCTGGTAAGATACGTGGTGAAATACCTGAATCTGTTAAAGCATAACGTTTAAAGTACGCTTTATCTTCTTGTTTTTCTAAATCACCTTCAACCAATGCACCTCTACGAATTTCAACTTTGCTATAATCTAATGATTCGACAGTTTGTTTACCTAATGATAATTGTAAATCTGATAATAAAATAACTGGACATTGATATTCTTCAGCTAAGTTAAACGCTTCTACAGTTAAGTAGAACGCATCACTTGCACTAGTTGGTGCCAATACGATTTTAGGAATGTCACCATGTGTACCATAAATCATTTGCATTAAATCTGATTGTTCTTGTTTCGTTGGCAGACCAGTAGAAGGACCTCCACGTTGTGTATTGACAATCACAAGTGGTGTTTCAGTCATACCTGATAAACCTATTGATTCCATCATTAATGATAAACCTGGACCTGCTGAAGATGTGAATGAACGTACACCTGCATAGTTTGAACCTATAGCCATTGTACATGCTGCAATTTCATCTTCTGTTTGAATAACCGTACCGCCTAATGCTGGTAAACGATCAATCATATACTCCATAATTTCTGATGCTGGTGTAATTGGATATGCTGCCATAAATCTAACACCTGCTGCAACAGCACCTAAACCAATTGCATCATTCCCTATCATAAATAAATGACCTTCTGAGTCAGTTGGTTCTAATGTATGTTCACTTTGTAAATCGTCCATTTGTTCAGACATTAAGCGATATCCTTCATTTAAAGCTTGAATGTTTAAATCTACTACACTCTCACCTTTTTTACCGAATAGATCTTTTATTAATGATTCAAATACTGTCGTATCTAAATTCATTACAGCACAAGTTGCACCAACTGCGACCATATTTTTCATAAGTGCAGTGCCCAATTCTTTTGCTACACCTGTGAATGGTAAACTAACCAATTGTGCTTTACTATCTTCTGGATTTTGTGGTTTCGCTTTTTCATCTGCAATAATAATGCTGCCTTCAAGCATTTCATGATAGTTAACTTCTATCGTCTCTTGATCAAATGCAATTAATATATCTAAATCGTCACTAATAGCTCTTACTGGTTTTGACGATACTCTAATTTTATTATTTGTATGCCCACCTTTAATTCTACTTGAAAAATGGCGATATCCGTATAAATAATATCCTTGACGGTTCATAGCAGTTGCAAAAATTTCACCTGTTGATTCAATTCCTTCGCCTTGCTGTCCGCCCACTTTCCATGAAATTTGTGATTTCATTTTATGGCCTCCCCATGTAATATCTCATGTTATATCATAACAAAAAAACCCTTTTAATCCTATGAAATTAAAGGGTTTTAGTAAAAATCAGTCTAATGGACGATACTATTCAAATGGATGATCGTCATTAATTAATATACGTTGTATTTTTTTAGCTTTACCCGCACTATCAAGGTCAATAATAACACCTGACAATACTTTTCTACCTTCGTCTGGTAAATTATGACGTTGAGGTAAACTTGTTATAAATCTTTCTATAACTTCATCTTTATTAATACCTAATATGCCATCATAATAACCTGTCATACCTACGTCAGTAATATAAGCAGTACCTTCATTTAACACGCGCTCATCAGATGTTTGAATATGCGTATGTGTACCAACCATGGCACTTACTCTACCATTCAAATACCACCCCATTGCGTTTTTCTCTGAAGTTGTTTCAGCATGAAAATCGACAAATATATACGGCGTTATTTTTGAAGCTTGTTCTATAAGTTCATCTGCTTTTTTGAATGGGCAGTCAATTGCTGGCATAAATGAACGACCTTGTAAGTTAATGATTGCGATATCTTTATCATTAACTCTAATAATTCTCATGCCAAGACCAGGCGCTTCTTCAGGGAAATTCGCTGGACGAACCATTCTATTTGCTTGTCCAATAAAGTCATATATTTCTCTTTGACCATAAGTATGATTACCCATCGTTAAAAAGTCGGCACCCATTCTTAAAATATCTTTATAAATTTTCTCTGTTAAACCTTTACCATGTGCAGCATTTTCTGCATTCACAATCGTAAACGTTGGTTTATAACTCGCTTTAATTTTTGGTAAATATGTTTCTAACTGTTCTCTTCCTAGTTTGCCTACAATATCACCTATAAATAAAATTCTCAATATTGACATCCTCTCTATTCACTCTATATTCTAATTCAAAATAAAAAATTTTAAAAGAGATGATTATTAATTTTTTATTAGGGTATACATAATACGAGCGTTATTCAAACACATTTGTTTAGTAACGTTACAAAATCTAATAGGAGTGTTTATTTAAACATGGGAATTGAAATCCAACCAGAAAAATTTGCAGAATTAGTGGTTAGAGCAAATCCATCCGTAGAAGAAAATGCAGAAGATATCGCGAAAGACAGTTTAGAACTATACGTTACAGCATTCAAACTCGCTGAAAAATATGGTAGTTGTGGCGTAAATTCACAAGAAACGTCCAACGTTTTAAAAGAAGCATTAGATTTAGAACTGAACTTAACACGTTAAATTTATTATAAAATACTAATATCAAAAACCATCGCTATAGACTGTAGCGATGGTTTTTGGTTTGTAATAATACTTACTTAAATATATAATTCACGATATTTTCAGTGGTACCTATTTTGTCATCTTGTAATAGTTGGTCTGTTATATTTTGATAATCTGGTTGTTTATTTTCTAGTAATTGTCTAGCCAGTATGCGTTCATCATTACTTGCAATTTCTATTGTGACAAGTTCGAATATATCAAAGTAAAAACCTATTTGTTCTGAGTAAACTTCTGTATCTTCTTGCAATAAGAAAATGGGTTTATTTAAATGTGCATAATCAAATATCGTAGATGAATAATCTGTAATCATGGCATCTGAAATTAAATATAGTTCTTGAATGTCTACAAGTTCATTATAAAAACAATGAATTCGATCACTTAATTCACTATATGTTACTCTCAAATGTGATTCGTTAGGATGTAATTTAACAATAATTTCATATTCTTCAGGCAATTGTTCTAATAAGATATTCAAATTGATTTTTGACAATAATGCTCTTTTTTCTTTTCTCCATGTCGGACAGAACAAAATATATTTTTTATCATTACTTTTAGTAAAGAAATATTTCGTAAGTACGCGTTCTTTCTCTGTTTCGTCATGCTTCATTAAATATTCATTTCTTGGTGCACCGAGTTGAAGGATTTGTAAGTCCTGCTCTGGTTGAATGTTAAATGATGACTCTAGTAACATTGTGTTTACTGCTGAAGAGGTTAATAAGTAATCCCACTTCTTCATTCTTGGTTTAAATGCTGCGACTTGAGCGTTTCTTTCAGTTTTATCTTCTAAATCATTCAACATTCTTTTAAGTGGAAAGCCATGCCATGTTTGTACAAATATTTGATCTTTATGTTTAAACACTCTATCTAAAGTATTGCCATTCACCACGACATATTTGCATGACCTAAATGTTTGATTATAGATGGTACTACCAAACCTTATAGGTATTAAATTATGATTTCTAATTTCCATATCTACTAACGCATTTCTAGAACTTACATATACTTCTTTATCAGGAAAATGTTCTTTAATATATAATGCGATATATTTCGGATCTCCGCTAAAGTTATTACCATGAAATGACTCAATGAACACTTTGTTTTCTAATGGTGTAATAGCATCATATTGCTGTTTAAGCTTATCCATTTTTCTTTTTTCGTATTTCTTTTTAGCAAAATTAAAGACTTTCTCATTATTTAACACTCTTCTAATAACTGGTTTAGTCTTATATTGTTCATACAAATCTCTACCATATTCAAGCTTTGATTTTTTACGGACTTTTTGTGTAACTTGTGACTTACTTCCTGATCCTACTTTTAAACCATACATACATCCTTTAGATGCTTCAATAAAATCAGAAGCATAGTCTCTATCAATAAATGTTGCATTCAATAACACTACATCTTCAGCTCGTTCTTCCTTTGTATATTTGTTATCAATAAACTCAATTAAACGCTCACTATCTTCTTGAATATCTTTCTCCAAAAATTCAACGGCATGATATGGTTCATATATACGTTTAAGCACACCATCTTCTCCAGCGTAAATAAATGCTTTATTACCTTCTGCTATAGATTCTAAAATAGAATAGCCTAATGTTTCATACGGAGAAGATGATATATAAATATAGTTTTTAGGTTCACGTTCATTCATATGAACATGTTCCTCTAGTTGATAATAATGAATTAAATTCTTATATAAAATTTCAGATGGTCCATACCCCTTGATATATAAATGTATATCATCATACCCCTTAACATTAATGATACGATTCATCATTTTTATAACATATGAAATATCCTTTATATTATCTTCAAATCTCGCTTTAATTAATAAATTCCTTCGTGTCACACTAGGCTCTTTATTCACAATAATATGTGACGCATCAACATATTGATTAAAGACATTCTCTTTTCCATAACGCTCGATGAAATCATGCTTAATATCAATATAACTCACTCTATATGCATCAATTGCATCAAAAGCTAAATCTTGATTATCATCAATATATGCTAATGGTCCATGTATCTCCCCTACGACCATTGCATTTGGATTGATGGATTTTATTTCTCTTGCTAAATAAAAAAAGGTTTCTCTCGTTAGTATAACGAGATCTGCATTTACAAAATCTTCACTTGTTTTAAATTCTTCGAAACTTAAATGCTTATCAAATAATTGTTCATTAATCATTGTATTAAATTTCGCTGTCTTATCAAAAGTTTTAAAATTATAATAAACAACTTCATGATTAGCTTTAATAAACGATTTAATTAAATTGATATTACTTCTTGATGTTCCACCTTTAGCAAAAAGATTGAACCCTAAAATTTTAATTTTCATTCAATCTCGCCCCTTTGTAATTGTTTTTATCTTATAATTAAATTTTCATTCATACTAACACTCCTTATACACTTATTCCACAATTTTTAATTATTTTACACAGAATTATTTGTTATAAATAATTAATTCTATTGAATATAAAAATAGAAGACAATCTAATATAAGATTATCTTCTATATTACAATATTAAATTCAATTTCTTTTTCTCATCAATCACTTACTAATACATCTCTTTTGAATTGTATAGCTTGAATAACACCCTTTGAAATTTCTTCATGATTCAACCAACGTTTAGTTCCATCATCATTTACTCGATGACCCAATTTTACCGTGAATACATTAAAGCCTTTATTCTTAAGCTTATTAATAAACTCAGCATCATCAAATTTATTTGTACCGACGACGTGAACATAAATTGGTTCAGCATGCTTATCTAGACTTATATTTTTCTCAATGAACTTAAGATGACTGAAATAACCATTACTATGTACCCAACTCACCATAATATTGACATCTCGTATATGCTCATCACTCAGCACACAATCATTTTCATAATCATATTGTTTAAAATGTATATTTTTTGAATGAAGTAAGTCCTCTGAGTATTTATTTTGATTTCTAGAAAGTAGCCAAATATCATCATCAAAATGTTCTTTAATCCATTTCGTTGCATCCATCAGCATACCAGATCCACCAGCAATCACAATTGTCACTTTATTCACCTACTTTAATTTTAAAAATTTTTCTTAAGTATGCTTAATATAACACAAGCTTTCAATAGATTTTCATTTATTAAGTCAAATTTATCTCTCACATTTCACTTTACAAATACGAACACTTGTTCGTATAATAAAAGAAAAGATTCTACGGGAGGTGTTTGTGATGAATAAGTATATTAACTTAATGATTCATAAATTTGAAACTTACATTTACATGTTAGATAGCGTTGAACCAACTAATGATACGGCGATATTTTTAAATGGTGAAGTCATTTATAAAGAAATAGACAAAGTTGAACGCTACCTTCAATCATTTGATTATCGAACTGAGAAGTTCATTTTATTTACGGGATATTTAAAGATTTTACGCGTCATTTATCGTGATGTTTATACATCTTCAACACAACGAAATACGATGATCGTTTCTTTGAATAACGCGATTCATTGCTTAAATAAAATGAATAAGGAGCTTGTATATGAAAATCATTAATCCTGACTTACCAGAACCTTATAAATATGAGACAGATTATCGCAAAATTCCTAATCATTATCTACAACGTAATATTCCTAAAGGAAGAGGCATGATTAAATGGGCACCATTTGCAACAATGCCTCAACAATATGAAATGATTAAACAGTTTATAGCCGATCAAACAAAAGTAGAGAAACCTATATTAGAAGAAACTGCATTAAATGATTTGAATAACGTATTAGCAGAGAAAATATTTTATAATCCACAAGCACTTATTAAATATTGGGAAGATGGTTATTTTAAAGAAATAGCATGTGAAATTCATAAATTTGATAGTGAACATAAAAAATTAGAAGTCATTGCAGAGGATAAGAAAGTACGATTGAGCATGGATTGTATTGTTAGTATTGAATAGTGTAAAACCATTTTCTTCGCTTATGCTATGATATGTAAATGGGGGTGGCATCATTTATGATAACAATTGAACGTATTACTAAAAATAATGAACATGCACTGAAATTACCTAATGAACCATTTGAATTGTTCGGTAAACTTGTCGTTACGAGAACTGCTGATGCATGGCAATATCATGAAGTATTAACGGATTCTGATACGATGATTTTTCCTGATGAAGATTATCAGCTTGATTCAATAGATCAGAAAGGTTTTGCAATAGGTGCTTTTGATGATAACAAATGTATTGGTTTAGGTGTTTTTGAAAAGGATTGGAATAAATATTTGTATTTAAGTGATTTAAAAGTCTCTTCTTCTTACCGCGGTCAAAATGTTGCATCAACATTGTTAAATGCAGCGATAGAATTCGCAAAAGATGAAGGTATGGAAGGGATTTATACGATAGCTCAAGACAATAATTTAAATGCTAATCGCTTTTATTTAAAATATGGCTTTGAAATTGGTGGACTAAATACCAAATCATATCAATTCACACAACAAAAAGGTAAATTTGATATTTATTATTATTTGGATTTTAATGCATAACTAAAAAGCGGGACGGAAATCTTTTTAAATAAATTAGATTTCTATCCCACTCTCATTTTCACTATATTACATTTAGTTCATTTTCTTCGCTTTAAAACATGATATCAGAATGAAAGCAATAAGTTTAATGTTTTAATAACCCCGCTATCGTTATGATTGATAGCGATGAGGTTTGCCTCTTTTTTCAATTCTGGATAGGCGTTATCCATTGCTACTTTATATTTAGCTGATTTGAATAAATCTATATCATTAAGTCCGTCTCCAAAAGCAATTGTTTCAGCTGGATCAATGTTTAATATGCTTTGTATTTTATGAATAGTCGTTCCTTTATTCACACCTAACTTCGTAATATCAACCCAGTAATCTTCAGATGCAATAATATACACTTCGTTGTTAAAGTAATCAATTTGTTGTGCTGTTTGTTTACATTTACCTGAAGCGTCATGAACCGTAATTTTCAAGAAATCACTTTTAATTTCTGTGAAGTCTTTAATGTATGTAACATTTTGATATGACCCATGTACAGCTTTTCTCTCTTCATCAGAAACAGTATCTAGAACATATGCTACATCTTCCGTACATGCAATAATTGTTTGCTCTGGATCTATTTTTGTTAAAGCATCAATAATATTTAATCCTAGTTCATTTTGTATCGTTGCTGTGTAAAGAAATTCACCGTTATATTTTATACGTGTTGCACTATCTCCAATGATAAATGTATCTTTCGTTAAATCACCTACAATATTTTCAACTCTTTCACATTGTTTCCCTGTACAGAACACAAATCTAATATTATGTGAATCTAGATTTTCTTTTAATATACCAAACGCTTCTCTATCAAACTCGCTATTCCCATCTAAAAAAGTACCATCCATATCTGTAACAACTAATTTTATATCCATCTTATTATCTCCTTTACTTTGTAACTATTTAATCACATTGTATCGGTATAATTATAGTTTTTCAATAGAAAGCGTTTACTTTTTTATTTGTTTAAGAAATTGTTTTGGTGTTTGGCCATACCTTTCTTTAAACTTTTGTATAAAATAACTCGTTGTTGAAAAGCCACATGCATATGAAATATCTGTAATCGACTTATCTGTATGTTTGTTTAACATACTGACACTTTTTTCTAATCTATAGTTTAAGATATATTGAAATGGCGTTTGATGAACATATTTACTAAACAGTCGGACAGTCTCAGATTTACTCATATGGATATTGTCACTTAAATCATTCAAAGTTATTTTAGATTGATAATGATCTTGTATATACTTAATCAATGTTTTAATACGTTGATCAAAATAGTAATGTGCGTCTGTTTCAATTTGCAACATGATATTTATCAAATATTTCAATGACTCATAATAGCAAATTGAAATATCTAGTTTAAAATGTTGTTCTTTTTTATCAAATTTATCACCCGCTTCTTTAATAATATTAATCAACATTTGATGTTCAGAGAGATTCGGTGACAAATATATATAAGGTATTTTATGTGCTAATTCTAATACTTGTGTTAAATATTCCATCTCTATCTGTTTATGCATATCAGCAAGATCAATATTCCAACAAAAATATTCAGTATCAGACATACTTTCATTTATTTCATGAACAACTTGAGAATTGATAAATAACCCGTGCCCTTTTGGAATATATATCAACTCTTCACCTATCCCAACTTTAAGTTCACCATTAATGACATAAACATATTGCAAAGCACTGTGCCAATGAATGGGGATATATCCGTATAACGTTTTGTTTAAAATAGTATGTAAAATAATATGATGCCAATTTTTATAAGGATATTGAATTAATTCTTCTCTTGTTTCTTCAACAATAATTTCAGTATACAATCAACAATCACCTCAATATTTTGATATTATTACACAATATTTATGTATTATATCATGTTTTAAGTCACTATAATCAATATATAATTATAAAATGAAGGTGAAACATATGGACAAGTATAATCGCATTAAAGGTATAACTTTAGCAATAGTTGGTGCAAGCTTTTGGGGACTAGGTGGTACAGTTTCTGATTATTTATTTCAACATCAACATATTGATATGAATTGGTATGTAACAGCAAGACTGCTTATAAGTGGTGTATTACTATTATGCTTGTTTAAATTAACGCATGAACAACATAGTTTGTTTAGTATATTTAAAGATAAGGCAAGTATCATTCAGTTGTTATTATTTTCAATTTTTGGCATGTTTCTCGTTCAATACTCATACATGGCATCCATCAATTACGGTAATGCAGCAGTAGCGACACTTTTACAATATATAGCGCCAGTCTATATCATTATTTGGTATGTCTTAAGAAAGAAAGATACTTTTAAAGCATTTGATTTAATAGCTATTATTCTAACAATCGCTGGTTCTTTTTTATTATTGACTAATGGGAGTATTCACAACTTAATGGTTGCTAAAAGTAGTATTATTTGGGGCATTATATCTGGTTTATCATTAGCTTTTTATACGATTTATGTTGGTAATTTATTAAAAAAATATCCATCCGTTCTCGTCGTTGGATGGTCAATGCTTATATCTGGCATATTTATCAATTTTAAAGCGCCTATTTGGGATATTGATATTCAACTATTAAATGGCCAAACTATTTTCTATCTCTTATTTGGGATTATTGCAGGTACAACGATTGCGTTCTTCTTCTTTATTTCTAGTTTGAATTATTTAAGTGCTAAAGAAACTGCATTTTTTGGAACAATTGAACCTGTAATCGCAATATTAAGTAGTGCAATTTGGTTAAATGTCGCGTTTTTACCATTTCAAATATTAGGGATATTGTTAATATTAGTATTAATACTCACAATATCATTAAAAAAAGGAAATACTTCCGAAGTTTAAAAATTAAAAACAACCATACTAAAACAAATATTATTGTCTCAGTATGGTTGTAAATCATTTATAAAAATATTTGATAAAAGTCTAAATCTAACCACTTATCAAATTTATATCCTACTTTTTCAATTTTACCACTATATTTAAATCCTAATTTTTTATGTAAATCAATACTGCCTTGATTATCACCATCAATTCCTGCAACAATCGTTTTATAGCCATTTTTCTTAGCTAAATCAATAATTTCTAATAATAATTTTGAAGCAATACCTTGTCTTCTAAAATCTGGATTTACATAAATAGAATGTTCAATTGTATATTGATATGCTGGCCAATCTCTGAAAGATCCGTATGTTGCAAAACCAGCAACTTGACCATCCACTTCATACACAATAACAGGTTGGTTATTTTCTACTTTCGTATTAAACCATTTATGACGTTCTTCTAATGTTGTTTCATCATATGTGTATACAGCTGTCGTATTCTTAATTGCATCATTATAAATATATAGGATATCTTTTAAATCTTCTTCTTTTGCTAATCTAATCATCTTTCCATCCTCCTTAATTTATATTTAGTATACATAAAGAATACAATCACACAAATTTATGTGAATATAACTGACATGACTGTACAATTATTTAACAATACGAATTTGTTAACATAATATTATTATTTGAAATGTTTTTCTATCCATTTATTTAAACGTAATCTATTTGGATTGATATGATCCATTTGTCCAAAGTCTACAACATATCCTTTTTCTTCTAGCCAACTTTTTTCAGCAGTTTGACTAGAAAATTGACCTTTTATTTCAGTTTTTATGCCTGTTACATTTGTAAACGTATCAACAACTTCGTTTAATGTTAATTCATCAGAAGCAATTTCAATAGATTGATGATTATATTCATCTTCATTTTTAAATATTTGAGCAGTTATTTTAGCAATATCTTCAGAAGGAATCATCGCAAATTTTATATCAGGTGAAATAAATTCTGGAATATATATGTTATCCGCTTCTACTTTGACAATGCGCAGAAAATTATCCATGAAAAATGATGGTTTAATAATTGTATAATTTAATGGGGATTCACTAAGCATGTCTTCAATTTTAGCTAACGCTTCGAAGTGTGGACCTGTACGATTTCTATTTACGCCTCCTGCAGTACTATATACGACATAAGAAATATTTTGTTTTACTGCTGTATCGATTATAGCTTTACCTTGTTGTAATTCTTGTTCTACATCATTCGGTATAATTGGCTGAACGCAATATACACCATATTGTTCTTTCATAGCTTGTTCTAAATCACTTTGATTACTTAAATCACCTTCAAATATTTCTAAATTGTCATCTTTAATATTTGCAAATTTTTCATTATGTTTGTTACGCGTAAATGCACGAACTTTCCATCCATCACTTAGTAATTCTCGAACGACCGCATTACCTTGCTTACCTGTAGATCCTATTACTAAAATACTTTGAGTCATCTATTTCCTCTCCCTTGTAAGAAACTATAATCCTCTTTATTACCTTTTAAATACGTATACTCAATCGGTTCATTTCCTTGTGCTTTAATTTCTTTATTTATAAAATCTCTAACATCCCATACTAAATGAATAAAATCCATTAATCTATTTCTCATTAATCCATTTGGTGCTTCCATATTTAATGCTTTATGAATATCTTTAGGTGTTACATTCAATCCCTCAGCAATTTCTTCCTCTGTTAAATGAGATGCTTTAAAATGCTCAATTAATTCTTTGCTCGTAACTTTTCTTTGTTCTTTATTTAAAGACATGATATTCCTTCTTTCAATTCAAATTCTTTGAACTTTAACTTTATATTTCATATAATAAACGGACAGGTATCCGATTGTCAATTTATAAGCAAGGAGGCGTCAACATGAGGAGAGATGCCGAAGAAAATAAACATCGTATAGAAACTAAAGCTAAAGCACTTTTTAATGAATTTGGTGTTGAAAATATCAGCATGAAACGAATTTCTAATGAACTCAATATAGGTATGGGAACACTTTATAGACATTTTGAAGATAAAAGTGCCCTTTGCTACAAATTAATCTCAAATGATTTTGAAATGTTCATGTCGGATCTAAACACAATTTCACAAAAAGAGCATTCAAACAAAATGATTTTTATACAGTCAATCGATCGATTTTTACAGTTCAAAATGGAACATCAAGCATTACTGAAGTGTGTTGAAAATAGTACAAGTAAAAAGGATTTCAAACAAACTGAATTCTATCAACTGTTACATGACTATTATTCAAACCTATTTAATTATGAAGAAAATAAACACTTTATTACATTCAAAGTAGATATCCTATTAAATGCACTTACGACTAAAAATTATGAGTTTTTAACAGAAAATAGGAAAATGTCTAATGAAGAACTTCGTAATGCACTTGTCCAATTATTTTATAACGATTATCAAGGAGACGATGAACAATGAGAAATGTACTGATTACAGGTGGAAACAAAGGTTTAGGATTTGAAACAGCGCGTGTATTGAAAGAACAAGGTTATAATGTATATATCGGTTCTCGCGATGAATCACGTGGTAAAAAAGCAGCTGAGGATATTGGTGTTGATTACGTTCAATTAGATGTAACAGATAATCAATCAGTTACATCTGCTGCAGAAACAATTCTTAATCAAGAAGGACATTTAGATATTCTCATTAATAATGCAGGTATCTCTGGTGGTTTCACTAAAGTTAGAGATATTAAACCTGAAGATATGGAAAACGTATATCAAACAAATGTATTTGGTATCGTACGTGTGACAAATCAATTCATTCCATTATTAGAGAAATCTGAGCAACCTGTCATTGTAAATGTTAGCAGTGGATTAGGCTCATTTGGAATGGTTACAAATGAAGAAACGATGGAATCCAAAGTTAACTCACTCGCTTATTGCTCGTCAAAATCTGCTGTCACAATGTTAACGGTACAATATGCAAAAGGATTACCACATATTCAAATAAATGCAGCAGACCCAGGTTCAACAAATACAGACTTAGTTGGAGATGCAAGTAACCAATCGAAACCAGTATCTGAAGGCGCTAAAGCAATTATTGAACTTGCGACAATAGATCAAAACGATCCTACAGGTACATTTATAGATGCTAATGGAATAATGCCTTGGTAATACAAACAAATTAAATTTCAATTAATGATTTTTAAAAGGAGTTCTAACAATGAAAAGTATTAATTTCGAAGAACATTTCGTATTAAAAGAAGTTCAAGAACAAATGAGTAAAATTATTCAACCATCAGAAAACGGTGTGCCATTAAAAGCGATGTTAGAAGCACTGGAACATCAAACTGGCTTTACGAATGAAGATGAAATTAATCAACATGAGCAACGCATTAAGTTTATGGATGAACAAAATGTACAAATCCAAGTGTTGTCTTACGGTAATGTCTCACCTTCCCTTCTTACTGGTGATAAAGCAATCGAATTATGTCGATATACAAATGACACGTTAAAAAAATATATTGATCAATATCCTGATCGTTTTCTAGGATTTGCTACATTACCTATTAACGAACCAAAAGCAGCTGCTGAAGAATTTAAAAGATGTGTGAATGAACTCAACTTTAAAGGTGCGCTCATCTTTGGTCGTCCAAATGGTAAGTTTTTAGATAGTCCTGAATTCCATACTATTTTTGAAACTGCAGAAGCTTTAGATGTACCTATTTATTTACATCCAGCGCCAATAAGTGACGAAGCATATCAAGCTTATTATCAAAGTGATCAATATTCAGATGCTACCGCTGGATCATTTGCTTGTTTTGGTTATGGTTGGCATGTTGATGTTGGTGTACATGCAATGCGTATTATTTTAAGCGGTATTATGGATAAATATCCAAACTTAAAAATGATTATAGGACATTGGGGAGAATTTACGCCATTCTTCTACGAAAGAATGGATGAAACCATTTATGCACCAAACTTAAAACATAAACCAAGTCACTACTTCAAAAATAATTTCTTTATTACACCAAGTGGTATGTTAACTAAACCCCAATTTGAAATGGTTAAAAATGCTGTCGGTGTCGATCATATATTATATTCTGCAGATTATCCTTATATTCAACCTGAAGAATTAGGTACATTCTTAGATGAATTAGACTTAACAACTGAAGAAAAAGAAAAGATTAGTTTTAAAAATGCACAAAAATTATTAAAACTTTAAAAATGGAGGCAATATAATGAATACATTAAAATTACAAGGCGCAAATTTAAATTACTATAAAGTTGGAGAAGGTCCTGTCTTAATACTTGTCCCAGGCGCTAACGGTACTGGAGATATATTCTTACCTTTAGCCGAACGATTGAAAGATCGTTTTACAGTTGTTGCTATAGATAGAAGAGATTACGGACATAGTGAATTAACAGAGCCGCTTCCAGAACGTGCACAAAATCCAGACGATGACTATCGTGTTAAACGAGACGCACAAGATGTTGCAGAACTTGCGAAACATTTAAGTGATGAGCCAGTATATATATTAGGTTCAAGCTCAGGATCAATCGTTACGATGCACGTATTAAAAGATTATCCAGAAGTCGTTAAACAAATTGCATTCCATGAACCTCCAATCAATACTTTCCTTCCAGATAGTCAATATTGGAAAGAAAAAAATGATCAAATCGTAGAACAAATTGCATCTGAAGGATTACAAAAAGGCATGCAAACATTCGGAGAAACATTAAACATCTCAGCAATTGATGCTAAAGACATGTCTAAACCAGTTTCAGAAGACGACGAAGCACAAAAAGCACAATACGAACGTATGATTTTCTGGGCAAATTATGAAATCAGACAATATACACATTCTGATATTACATTAGAAGATTTATCAAAACATAAAGATATTGTCACATTATTAAACGGTACAGATTCAGTAGGTTCATTCCCACAAGACGTTAACTTCTATATAGAAGAACAAACAGGTATTAAAATCGTCGATATACCAGGTGGACACTTAGGTTATGTTCAAAAACCAGAAGGATTTGCAGAAACTTTAACAAAAATGTGGTTATAATATCATAAAACATCGCATGTCACTCATAAACGAATGGCATGCGATGTTTTTTGTACAAAATGTGATTGAGTTTATATATTTATTTACTCATGAAAATACTTAAGCATAAGCTATTTCTTTACTTTTTTTCTTTTAGTAAAATTAATATTTAGTTTAGGTGTACCACTCCATACAGAGAAAGTATCCATAAGAAAAGATATCAACTGTTTTAACAGATCAACCATTATATCTCCCTCCTATATTCCACTAAATAAAAAATATTATATAATTACTATACCCTATCTAATACTATAAAACTTTATCTTCAATCAACTTTTCAATAACTCTTTTAGTATTTTGATTATCTTTAAATTCGTTAATTTCTTCATACTTATGATTATATTCTTCATTTAGAATATAATTTCCATCAATTGCTTTGTTTATCACGTCAATTAATTCCGCTTCATCGTAAGCAATTGGTCCTGGTGCATTTGATTCATTTAGGGGTGGTGTTGCTTTATAATTTTTGATTAAGTAATCTTTTTCTTTCCAATAAAATATTGGATATGCACCTCTATAAACAGCATCATATATAATAGACGAATAATCTGTAATAAAAATAATAGAATTTTTTAATGCTTCTGTTGGATTAGTATCAATAATATGAGCATACTTTTTAAAGTTTTCTTTAAAGTACTGGGCAAATTTATTATGAGGTACGATCAATAATCTATCGAGTAAACCTGCTTTTTCAAATGCATCGATTACTTCAATAATTGATTGATAGTATGAAGTTTTTTCTATCTCATTATTTACAACATACATTTCTTCCCAATATCTCCAAGTTGGCATAAATGCTATTTTATTTGCATTTTTATTAAGATATGCATGATCTAATTTAGGCAATCCTGTTTTCATAAGATCCTGTTTATCATATCCCATTTTATAAAATTCTAAAGCTTCTAAATCAGAACTAATAACACTCTTTACTAAATTATTATTTTGATTTTCTTTATAAAAACTCCTACCTTGTGGATTTTCTACAGGTTTGGCAAACATAATACCATGTTGTAAAAAGTACAATGGTGTGTTTTTTATTTTATTAGAAAGTAGATTATCAAAAGTTTTGGTTGCTATGACATGATTACTTAGTTCACTTGAAATAAAATGATCAGCCATAAACACATAATAATAATGTTTGAATGAAAAACGTTTTAAAATATCGTGTTTATATTGCTTTCGTAAAATCTCATAACTACTAGATTTCTTATCGATAACAAATTTATTCACTGAGTTTAAATGTTCTAATTTTTTAATTGCTTCAAACATTACAAACCCTGATTCAGAAGCACTTGAAGCATCTTTTTCAAAATACAAATTTACATTTTTCTTTTTAAATTTCAAAACAGAATCAGCAATCTTTTTCGATAAGCTAATTTTAAATTGATTGAATTGATTATAAATAGGTAATTTAGGTATTGATGTAATAACCGCTTTATCAACTGCACTTATTCTCGAAATATATGATGTTTTTTTATGATTATTTGTACATAATACTGTATTCTTTAAATCATCTGGATTTTCTACTATAAGCGGATGTATGATGATTTCGTTATAAGCAAAGTATAAGTTATTATGAACTTCTTTTAATTCCTTTAGTTTATATTTGGAAACTTCAAATTCAAAATCCCCGTTATCTTTCCACTTAATTTTGGATAATATGAGTCCATCACGTGTCACAACGTTATTAAAAAGATTATTAAAATGATACTTATAATCTATATGCCCACTAAATTTAATTCCATGCCTTGTATTACTCGAATTAATATGTGAAACATTGAAAGTCGGCTTTTCAACAAGATCTTGTTCTATATTTATTAAATCTGGACTATTGTACGAAATAGTAAATAGTCTATTATTTAATTTAACAATAACAGGATTAAAATTTTGCAAAGCAATTTTTGATTTTATTTTTAAATGTTTTTCTTTAATAAGTTCGCTTATCTTTATGACTTCATTTGATAAATTAGAAAGTTCAAAAGTGTTGTTAGATATCAAATTAAAACCTAAGTTCCCTTCCAAATCTATCATCTGAACATATGACGTTTTTAACGAAAATTCCTTTTTAGAAATCGTATACTCTAAAAAACTCACTATGTGATGATATCTAATCTTTAAATAAATATAAGGTTCATTAGAATGAATTCTTTCTAATGAATCGATTTTTGAGTATCCTTTCAAAAAAATTGATTCATTTAATTCATATTTATTATTGTTCTCATCTAATACTTCATAAGCGTATTTAGTCTTTTGAATTTTAAATTTGTCATAATATGATTCAATGCTAATATCTAAACTTTTTTCTGTATTACCATTTAAATAAGGTGAAATATAAATCATGCCATTCTTAATATGAACATATAAAATCTTTTGATCGATTTCTAATATCATTAAAATGTTATCTTCAAAATTAGTCTTTTTAATGGCATGTTCTCGTAAATCTAAATATTTTGGAGTAATATAGAAAAATTCATCGCTATCAAACATTTTAATTTTTAAAAATTCATTAGTATATTTTTCTATTAAACAAACTTCATTAAAAATCTTTTTTATATGCATGACATACCTTCCCCGTTGTTTTGACTTGTAGTAATTTTAAATCAAACTTAATCATTATATTAACATACATACAATTTTAAATTTATTACTTATAAATTAATACCTTCTTCTAAAAATTTCACTTTTTTAAAATGTCACATTTTAGACACAACGTATATAAATTCATTTTTCAAGCTCCCTCTCTTGTATTTACAATAAATACATGTTTATTTATTCATCATTAAGTGACTTTATAATATTTATGAAATTTTAATGTGAGCATATATTCAATAAACCACAATTTATTAATTTATTTATCTTGCCTAGAACATATTCCCAAATGTATACTACAAAAGTTATTATTTTAAGGAGACAAATTATGAAAAAATTAAATTATCTATTTTGGTTGTGTTTTTTAGCTTTGATAACGATTATACCAATGCTTTGGGGAGGGCAAGGTTTATTAGTTATTATATTTACGGGATTAATGCTTCTATCATTCTATTTCACAATTGTATATTCATATAATATGATTGTTTCATTTTTTGGATTTAAAAACATAAAAAGAGATTACCTTATTAAACAAGATAGAACAAAGTTTTTAATTTTAGTTGCAGCTCATAATGAAGAAAGTGTGATTCGGGAAACAATTAGAAATCTTAAACAAATTAATTACGATAAAAATTTATATGATATATGCATCGTTAGTGATAACTCCACTGATCTTACAACACAAATTGCTTTAAATGAAAATGTACTTGTTGTAGATACTATTAAAAATGAATTTGAACGAGAAGGTGTTGGTAAACCTGCAGGTATTCAATACGCACTTAGAAAATTAGGTTTTGAAAATGTTAAACGTCAATATGACATGATTATGGTTTTAGATGCTGATAATTTTGTTAGTAAAAATATTTTAAAAGAAGTCAATTCACAATTTATTACTAAAGGTAGACCAACAGCAATTCAAACTTATCTTGATAGTAAAAACTACTCTAAATTTATGAGTTTAGCCTACTCAGTTGTATTTTGGACAAATAATCGATTTATCCAATTAGCAAAATATAAATTAAACTTACCTAATTCAATTGGTGGTACAGGATTTTTTGTGAAAACAGATTGGCTAATTGACAAAGGCGGCTTCAAGTTTGATTCACTTACAGAAGATTTAGAAATGGAAATTGAGATTATCAATGATGGCGGACGTATATTATGGAATGACCATGCGTCTATTTATGATGAAAAGCCAGAAAAAACAAAAGTGAGTATGATACAAAGACATAGATGGATAAAAGGACATTGGTACGTTGCTTTCAAACAAATTTTGCCATTAACTAAGAAATTTATTATGACTTTAAATATTAAATACTTAGACAAAATATTCTTCTTAATGAGTATGGGTAAAGCATTTCATATACTCTTAATATTTTTAGTGCTCATCATTAATATTATATTATTAACCCATCATCACATGTTGATATCAACATTAGCAGCTTTGAATATTTTAGGTGCATTGCATTTATTGAATGATTACATGTTTTATATTACAGGAATAAACGCATTACTTATTATTTATAGTTTCGTCATATTACCTTTGTATAGTGTCTATGCAAAACTTAGAAATATTAATCCAATCAAAATTGTTTTATCTTTACAATGGTTTATGATAACTGATTTTATCGTACAATTATTTGGTTTATTTACATGGCCAAATCAACAAACTTGGATTAGAACACCCCACTCTAAAGTTAGTATAGAAACAAGTGAAGAAGCTTACCAAACACCAGGAACATATGAACACGATAACCAACCTGCAATACAAGTCCCTGAAGTTGGTTTAAATACAAGTAATCATATTGTAGAGCAACATAAATAAATAAAATCCCTTATGACTAATTGAAACATTAATCATAAGGGATTTTTTAATTACTAATACCTCAATAAACACCAAATATTCTTCCTGCTAATCCGAGTAGGACGAGTATGGTTGCTATAAACCATTTATTTTGAGCGTCTTTCATATTACTAATGTTGGTGCTAATTTTTTGATCTACTAAATTGATAATATCTTCTTTTAATGATTCAGATTCTCTCATTCTTTGATGACTTTCACTTTTAATATCATTCTTCAATTCATTTTTCACTTCTTTTAAAGAACTTTCTATTAGATCAAATCTTGTGTTCATATGTTTTTCTAGCATTTGAAATTCTGCTCTAGTTATGTAGTCATTATTCATATATAACACCTCACTTTATATAAATCTACTATGAATGGTTTTATCATTTTCAGTTTAAATTACATTAAATATTTTTTCACTTCCATATTATACATATATATTATACTATAATTTTGTATTGTACAAAAGATTTTTTGATAACAACATAAAAAACCCTAACCGCATTCGGTTAGGGTTTTAAAATTTGAGAACTATTCTACTTAGCGTATTCAGTAGCTCTCATTTCCCGGACAACTGTCACCTTAATATGCCCTGGATATTGTAATTCGCCTTCTATTTGATCTTTAATATCTCTAGCTATTCTATGTGCTTTCAAGTCGTCAATATCTTCAGGAGAAACGATTACTCTAATTTCTCTACCTGCTTGTATTGCGAATGCTTTTTCAACACCTTGATAACCTTCTGATATTTCTTCTAATCTTTCTAAACGTTTCACATAATTTTCTAAAGTTTCTCGTCTAGCTCCAGGTCTTGCAGCACTTAACGCATCTGCTGCTGCTACCAGTATAGAAATAACTGATGTTGGTTCTACATCCCCATGATGTGAGTGTATTGCATTTATGACTGTATCATGTTCATGATATTTCTTTGCAAGTTCTACCCCTATTTCAACATGGCTACCTTCAACTTCGTGATCAATAGCTTTACCAATATCATGTAATAAACCTGCACGTTTTGCTAAAGTAACATCTTCACCTAGTTCAGCTGCTAACATTCCTGAAAGTTGTGCAACTTCTACTGAGTGTTTCAGTACACTTTGGCCATAACTTGTACGATATTTCATACGTCCTAAAATTTTAACCAATTCTGGGTGTAAGTTATGAATACCTAATTCAAATGTCGCTTGTTCACCTGATTCTCTCATTAGGTCATCCACTTCTCTTCTCGCTTTTTCAACCATATCTTCAATTCTACCTGGATGGATACGTCCATCAGATACTAAATTAGTTAAGGCTGTCTTAGCGATTTCTCTTCGAATTGGATCAAATCCAGATAATATAACCGCTTCTGGTGTATCGTCTATAATTAAATCTACACCTGTTAATGTTTCTAAAGTACGAATATTACGACCTTCACGACCGATAATACGTCCTTTCATCTCATCATTTGGTAAATTTACTACGGATACAGTCGATTCTGAAGTATGATCTGCTGCTAATCTTTGTACAGTAATAGACAACAGTTCTTTAGCTTTTTTATCGACATTTGCTTTTAGTTCTCTTTCTTTTTCTTTTACAAGTACAGCAATATCATGTGACAGTTCTTCTTCTACTTGTGAGAATTGCTCTTTACGAGCTTCATCACGTGTGAGTCCGGAGATGCGTTCTAGTTCTTGTTCATGTTTCATTATTATTTCTTGAACATTACTCTCTTTTGCATCTACCTGTTGTTGTCGCTCTTCAATTTTAGCTTCTTTGTTTTCTAGAATTTCATCTTTTTTGTCTAAAAGATCAGATTTGCGCTCTAAGTTTTCTTCTTTTTGAAGTAATCTTGCTTCTTGCTTTTGTAGGTCACTTCTTCTCTCTCTAATTTCACTATCAAGATGATCTCTAATTTGTTGATTTTCTTCTTTAGCTTCAATCAACTTTTCTTTCTTAAGACTCTCAGCTTCTTTATTCGCTTCACTTATAATATAGTGAGCAGACTGACGAGCTTGATCTTGCTTTTTCGTTAAGCTATTATGTGCGAAAAAGTATCCTACAACAACACCTAGAATAACTCCTAGCAAAATGAGTAAGAGGGTTAATAAGTCCACATAAACACCTCCTTCTATCTAGGTTCTACGTCTTATATATACAAAAATATGATTAAATGAAACTATGGAATCATACAACTCAATTGTACGTTTAAATTTGTACAAGTGTCAAGGACATGGACTTTAATTTTTAATTCTATTTTTATAAAAAAACATTCTATAGATTACACAATGAAACGTAATCTATAGAATGTTTAATTTAATGACAAAATACTATTTAGTCTAATAAAGTTTCTTGTTCAGGCTCATTAGGTTTTTCTTCTTTTTTAGCTTCTTCTTTCTTCTTACCGTTAAAGCCTAATTGATCTCTTAAGATTCCATCAATTTCTTCGATAATAGCTGGATTTTCTTTTAAGTAAGTCTTAACGTTTTCTTTACCTTGACCCATACGTTCTCCGTTATATGAATACCAAGCACCTGATTTATCTACAATATCAAATTCAACTGCTAAGTCGATTAATTCACCTTCACGTGAAATACCTTCACCGTACATAATATCAACTTCTGCTACTCTGAATGGAGGCGCAACTTTGTTTTTAACAACTTTAATTTTAGTACGGTTACCCACTACTTCTTGACCTTGTTTCAATTGTTCAGCACGACGTACTTCTAAACGAACAGAACTATAGAACTTCAACGCACGTCCACCTGGTGTAACTTCAGGATTACCGAACATAACGCCAACTTTTTCACGAATTTGGTTGATAAAGATAGCTGTTGTATTTGATTTAGAAATAGCACCTGATAATTTACGTAAAGCTTGACTCATTAATCTTGCTTGTAAACCAACGTGTGTATCTCCCATTTCACCTTCAATTTCAGCTTTAGGTGTTAATGCAGCTACTGAGTCAACAATAACAATATCAACTGCACCACTACGAACAAATGCTTCTGCAATCTCTAAACCTTGTTCACCGTGGTCAGGTTGTGATAAATATAGGTTATCAATATCTACGCCTAAGTTTTTAGCATAAACAGGATCTAGTGCGTGCTCAGCATCAATAAAAGCAGCTACGCCACCTTGTCTTTGTGCTTCAGCGATAGCGTGTAAAGCTACTGTTGTTTTACCAGAACTTTCTGGACCATATATTTCAATGATACGTCCTTTAGGGTAACCACCCACACCTAATGCTTTATCAAGTGTGATTGAGCCACTAGAAACTGCTGATACTTCTCTGCTTGTATTATCCCCTAGCTTCATTACTGCCCCTTTACCAAAGGATTTTTCCATATTCTTAATTACTGTATCGAGTGCTTTTTGACGTTCGTTCACGCGATAACCTCCTATATATATAAAATGAATTTACTTGTTTAATTAGCTATTATTACTATAAATGCTTTTGTTCTAAATTGCAAGCATAAAGCGAATATTTGTTCGTGTTTTTGTACGCATTTTTTAAAATTAAGCGAACATAAGTACCGATTTTATGAATTATTGCAAGTTACCTTAATTGGTTCAAAAACTTTATAAGTGCTATATTGCTTATTCTATCACGTCTTCCAGCATATGATTGACTTAATGACGAAATAAATTTTTCCGTTTTTTGCATATGTGAAATATATACTGTTGATTCTTTATGATCTTGTTTTAACACGATAACACTTTCTACGTTAAATGTTGATTTTAATTTATTTGCAATTTGTTCAATTGAATCATCTTGACTAATATTCAACATTTCATCAGTCCATGAATTTTGTAAGAGATATGATTTTAAATATTGCTTGCTGTCTTTAGATAGTTTAAGTCGAGCATTTAATACACCGTCTGTAATGCCATCATAGATAACAAGTGGTTGGTCTAATTCATTAAATACAGCATCTTCAACTGTTAAATCATCACTACCATAATAAAATTCGCCGATTCTATTTAATATTTCTGTTTTAACAGGATGGATTAAATCTATCGCTTGTTGTTTAGTATTCGCATTAGCCGTAATACGTAGTGATACTTCATGTTGACCAGCAAGTGGTGCTATTGTAGGATTGGATTGATTATCTATTAAGTCAATCAACTCTGTTTCCAAACTAGATTCACCAATACCCATGAATTTCAACGACTCTGAAAAGATCACACGTTCTTCATTTAAGAAGAAAGGTACAAGATATTGATTGACCATTGTTTGAAGTTCTTTCGGCGGACCTGGTAATAATACGACTTTTTTGTCATCCACTTCTAAATACATGCCTGGTGCCATACCAAAGTCATTCTTCAGTACTTCACTACCTTCAATAACAAGTGCTTGTTGTCTGTTATTAGGTGTCATCGTACGGTTTTCATTTTTGAAATATTGTTCAATCTGATCCATAGCTTGTTTATTTGTTTCTAGCGATTTACCTAATACTTTACCAACAGTTTGTTTTGTTAAATCATCTTTCGTTGGTCCTAAACCACCTGTTAAAATCACAACGTCATGATGCGCTAATTCTTCTTTAAAAGTACGTTCTAACCTTCCAGGATTATCACCTACAGCAACGTGTCTCATCACACTTGCACCAAGTTCATTGAGTACTTTTGATATAAACTGTGCATTTGTATTTGCAATTTGTCCTAATAAAATTTCAGTACCTACGCTTAAAATACTAACTTTCATACTTTTGCCTCCTACAGAAAAACCTACAAACGAAATGTTGTAGGTTAAATGTTGTTATTATTTTGATCCTTTAAATACATCTCTACCATGATAAAAATACTCTATACCAGATAGAATTGTAAAGAAAGTAGCAATATACATGAGCCATTGCCCAAGATTAATTTGCCATAAAGTAGATAATGGTTCTTGTAATAGGATAAATACAATTGCAACCATCGTTACAGCCGTTTTAATTTTACCTAATTGACCAGCCGCACTTACAAAGCCTTGTTCAATTTGAAGTAATCTTAGACCTGTTACAGCAAATTCTCTAGCAATGATGATAATAGCAATAACTGATGATACTTTATCAAGTTCTACTAATGCAATTAATGCACTCGCAACTAATAATTTATCAGCTAGAGGGTCTAAAAATTTCCCCATGTTTGTAACAAGTTCCCATTTTCTCGCTAAATAGCCATCAAACCAATCTGTAACAGAAGCTAAAATAAATATAATACCAGCTATAAATTGTTCTATTCTCATTTCTTGTCCAAATAAGAAATGCATGTCACCCATATTAAAATCTACAAGTAAAAATAAAACAAATACAGGTATTAAAATAACACGTAATACTGTTAATTGATTAGGAATATTCATATTCGTTCTCCTTCTTTTCTTACAACTGCATAATAATACTATTATAAATCAATACTATATATAATTAAATGATAATTATTAATAATATCCAACCGATTAAACATATACCAAAGAACGTAACCATTTGTGTTATGAGTTTAGCTACCATTTTATTCTCTGATATTTCAGTTTGACTTCTTTTTTCTTGCGTAAGCTGTCTAAAAGCTTCTTTAGCAGAAGGTGCTGTTTTAGGCAACTCACTTTGATGTTTATCAATTAATTCTGGTGCACTCATATTGATTGCCGAAGCATATTTCGTTATGAAACCTCTTGTATAATCAGGATTTGGTAGATTTTCAAATTCATTCTTTTCAATCATCATTAAAAATGGTCTTTGTATCTTTGTTTTTTCTTCAAGTTCAACTAAAGTCATCCCTAATTGTTCTCTTTTACTTCTTAACGTTTCTCCAATATATTTCAAATATATTCACCTCAAACAATTTATTCAAAAAATCCAAATCCATCTCCAAATGCCATATTGTCATTTGTAAATAAATCATTTTTATTTAATTGCTCATATGTAATTTCTTGGTCTTCTGTTTCTCTTAGTTCAATAATATAATCAAAATCTTCAAGGCTATATTCAGAGCGCTGTACAAATAAATCAGGATGTTCTACTACTTTAATTGTTGGTAAACTCATAACTTCTCTAACGAGTTGTTTATGCTTTTCGTCGGTTTGTTTAGACGTTACAGCCCCATCAATAATATAAACATTTTCATCACTATATTCACCTTTTAATAAAGAGCTTCTTACAGTTTGTTTAATAAGCGTTGAACTAATAAATAACCATTTTTTATGGGCACACACACTTGCAGCAACAACAGATTCTGTTTTACCTACTCTTGGCATACCTCTTACACCAATAAGTTTATGACGGTTCTCTTTAAACAGTTCTGCCATAAAATCGACTAACAAACCTAAATCTTTTCTTTCGAATCTAAAAGTCTTTTTGTCATCAACATCTCTTTTAATATATCTACCGTGTCTTACCGCTAATCGATCTCTTAAGCCTGGTGTACGTAATTTTTTAATTGTGATATCATCAATTTCTTTAACAATATTTTCAAAACGTTTAACCTTATTCATATCATCTGTCTTAATGAGTAGCCCTCTTCGACCTTGATCGACACCATTTATCGTAATGATATTAATACCTAAAATACCAAGCAAACTAGAGATATCCCCTAATAAACCTGCTCTATTTACTTGTATATCGTATTCTAAGTACCATTCTTTTTTAATGACTTCTTCCATAATATCCACCCCAATATTAAATATACCATCCTCCGTTTACACGAAGTACTTGACCGGTCACACTTTGAGATAACGGATTTAATAAATATCCCACCGTTGCCGCAACTTCTTTAGTTTGAACAAACCGACCTTGTGGTATTTCATCTTTTAATTGTGTTTGTGTAATTTCATCAAGTTCATCTGTCATTTTACCATGAACGACCCCTGGACATATAGCATTTGCTGTAATAGATGTTAAAGCAAGTTCTTTTGCTAAAGATTTAACAAAGCCAAGTTGAGCTGCTTTCATTGTTGAATAGATTGTTTCGTAACTTGCACCAGTCTCACCCCAAATAGATGATATAACGATTATTCTGCCATTTTCACTTTTTCTAATATCATCAACAAATAATTGAACAATTTTTATGAGCGCATATACATTCAAATTATATTGAACATCAATATCAACATCTGTAAAATCTTGAATCGCACCAAATGACGATTGCCCAGCTGCATATATTAATTGATCAATATGTCCAATTGAAGTTAAAGACTGTAGATTATCTTTGTTTGTTAAATCGAATTGTAGAAAAGTAACAGGTTGTCCGGCATACCTTTGTTTGAGTTCATTAATATTAGATCGATTATAATGCAGTATCACTTCATGCCCTAGCGATAAACATTCATCAACAATCGATAAGCCAATGTCACCACTACCACCAACAATAAATGTTCTAGCCATTTTGTTTCACCAAACGACTTTCTACAACATGATCAAAGTCTATTAATGAAGCCAATGTTTCTTGTACACTTTCTACTGTTATAGATTCTAAAATGTTTACAAGTTCAAATAGTTCTACACCTTCGAAATAGAATTTAGTATATTGATTCGCAATATATTCTGGAGAATTTAAGCTTGATACAATTTCCCCTAAAGTTTGTTTTCTCACTCTTTCTAACTCTTCTGGAACAAATCCATTTTCTATATATTTCTTAAGTTCTGCTTTAACCGCTTCTTTAAATTCATGATGATAATCAGTTGTCACAGCTAGAATTAAATAACTATATGTCATTTCGTTAGCAAATTGATAACCAAACGTATCATCAATCACTTCTTTTTCTAAATTTGATTGATAAAATTCAGTTTGTTCACCAAACATTAAATCTAAAGCAATCATCATTTCCATATCATTTTTTACGCGTACTTTATCAGAAATTATATTTGGCTTGAATTTATATGCCAACATTGATTTTTCTTGGACGATATCCATTTTCGTTTCGACATATGGTGTATGTACAAATGTCGGTTCGTCTATGGCTTTTCTCGTAATAGGTGGCATTTCATGCATATTTCTTTTATCTTCATGTTCACGTACTAATTGTATAGTCTCTTCAGGATCGACGTCTCCAACAATGATTAACACCATATTTGCTGGATGATAAAATGTTTCATATGATAAATATAAATCTTCTGCCGTAATGTCATAAATACTTTCAACAGATCCTGCTATATCCACTTGTACTGGATGATTATGATAAAGTGCACCTAAAGTTTGGAACATTAATTTATAATTCGGCTGTTCTTGGTACATTTTAATTTCTTCAGCGATTATACCTTTTTCTTTTTCTACTGTTTTCTCAGTGAAATATGGACTTTCAATCATCTTTAATAAACGAATAATATTATCGTGTACATTTCCTGTCGCACTAAATAAATAACTTGTTCTATCAAATGTTGTAAATGCATTAACTTGTGCATCATTTTCAGCGAAACTTGTAAAGACATCGCCGTCTTCTTTTTCGAACAATTTATGTTCTAAGAAATGTGCTACCCCGTCCGGAACTGTTACAAAATCATCTTTGCCATGTGGCTTAAATGTATGATCAAGTGAACCGAAATGTGTTGTATATGTCACAAAAGTCTTTGAAAAACCTGCTTTTGGAATGACAACTACTTTTAAACCATTCTCTAAAGTCTCTTCAAATACAGTTTCATCAATCTGTTTATAATATTGATTACGCATTGTTATCACCTTCAGTCAGTATATATATTGTATCTAATTGTCCAAGTTGTGCGATTTTTTTAATATCTTCAATAGTGATAGATTCAATTTCTTTAATCCACTCATCATAGTTATAAACGGATTGATATCTCGCATGTGTATGCAATAAGTCGATCATTTGTCGTTGCTTATCAAACATTTCTCGTGCATGTGAGATTAGGACTTTCTTCGCTAACGTCAGTCTCTCTGTTTCAATTTCACCTTTTTGAATATCTTTAAAAATATTTAAAATTGTTTCTTTAGCGACATGTACTTTATCTTTAGAGATGCCACCAACTATATATAAGAACCCATTTCTTGCATCGATTTGAGAATGTATTGAATATGCTAAACTTTGTTTTTCACGTACTTCACTAAATAAAATTGAAGAAGCATCTCCACCAAGTAACATATTTAATACTAAGAACGAATAATATTCTTTAGAATGGAATGTTATTGGGAACCTATATCCCATATTTAATTTTGCTTGATCAATCTTTGTATAATCTACTATTTCTTTTACTTCTTTAATATCTTTTAATAATGTCGTTTCGATTTCTAATTGACTATTATGATCGAAATTAAAATATTCATGACACAATGATTTAACTTCATCTAATTCAACATTTCCAATAATATATGTAGATATTGCATTCTCATGTAACAAATCATGATATGTATTCACTAAAGATTCAGGCGTTACATTATCAATGTCTTCTAGTCGACCTGAAGCTAAATATTTATATGGCTCATCTTCAAACATATGATTCATAAATTGAATAAATGCGCGTTGAGATTTATTGTCTTCAATTGCAGTTAATTTTTTATGTAATAAAGATTTTTCTTGCTTCGTATATTTTTCGTTAAATTTCCCATTTTCAATAAGTGGGTTGAAAATCACTTCGTGCAATAATTTAACGGCTTGCTCAAACAGTGGAATTTCACTATTTAAATATTTTTCATTTACGATTTCAATACCAATTGTCATGATATGATTATTAGCTTGTTTATTGACATAGCTAAATAAATGCGCACCATATAAGTCCGCAAGCAAATTATTCATTTCTTTATCAGTTTGGTATTGTTTTGTAACACGTGTAATTAATTTACTTAAAATTGACCTAGATGTAATCGTCTCACTGTTTAATGGTGCTACAAATTTAAAAACGATAGTCGTTGTTTTAAATTTTTCAGTTGGTATCACATAAACGTCATTTGAAGATAATTGTATATGTTCTGTTGTTATCATAATAGATACCTCTCTTATATGTATGTATATAGAGAAACAAAGCAACAATTGTTACTTTGTTTCTCTCAATATATTTATTATATCCTATTTCTTGTAATTCGAAACTTTACAAGACTGCTTTTAAAATAATTTAGTGAATAAAGAACAGGTGTACCATGTTCGTTATAATGAATTTGTGTTAATAACATCATTGCATCATCTGGTTCAGAATTCAGTATTTCACTAATATATGGTTCATAACTAATAGATTCTATAGATGTATTAGCATGTGTTATTTTAAATTCTACTTTACTTTCAATTGCAGATAAAATAGATGAGTTGGATCGGTAGTCACTGCATGCAAATAAATCAGTAGCAATTTTATCTAAACAATAAACGACTGGCTCACCATTAGCTGTGCGTACTCTTTCAATAACTGAAATATACGCATCTTTTTCTAAATTTAATACTTCTATATCTTTTAAAGTCGCGACTTCTTCATCTAAACTAATAAATTCAGTTCCAGCAACTTCACCATTTTTTTCTATCATTTTTGTAATACTGACTAATTCGTCTAACGGATAATAATATGGTTGTGTAGGTTTCACCACTGTTACGTCGCCTGTTTTTTGAGATAAAATTTGTTCCGTGACAAGTTCATGTATGGCTTTTTCAATTTCATCATAATTTATATTTAACAACTTTTTAATTTCAAACTCATTCGGAATAGCATCTCCCGGTTTGAGTTCAGCTGTTTGAATTTTTTCTAATATCCAATTTTTAACGAAATTTGTACTTGCATTTGTAGACATAATATCCCCCTATTCGTCTTGATAAATATCAACCAATACTTGTCTAGGTTTACTACCTGATTGAGGACCAATAACACCATTATTTTCCAAATCATCCATTAACCTAGATGCCCTATTATAACCTATTCTAAATCTTCTTTGTAATAAACTCGCACTTGCTTTTTGTTCTTCTACAACAAATAAATATGCTTCTTTGTATAAAGCATCTTCACTTTCCATTTCATTTGTTTCAGTTGGTTCATCAGGTTCCATCTCTTTAACATAGTTCGCTGTTTGTTCTCCAACAACATGTTGAACTACTGATTCAACTTCACCATCAGAAAGAAATGCACCTTGTATTCTTGTTGGTTTCGAAGAATCTCTAGATAAGAATAGCATATCACCTCTACCTAGCAATTTTTCAGCACCACCACTATCTAAAATTGTTCTAGAATCTGTTGCAGAACTTACTGCAAATGCAATTCTAGAAGGAATATTAGCTTTAATACTACCTGTGATAACATCAACAGATGGTCTTTGTGTCGCAATAATTAAGTGTATACCTGCTGCACGCGCAAGTTGTGCGATTCTCATAATGGATGATTCAACATCTTTACCAGCAACCATCATTAAGTCAGCAAGTTCATCAACAATGACGACAATATAAGGTAATTGCGCTTGTTTTTCTTCCATTTCTTGATTCGTACGTTCAATAAATTGATTATATCCTTCAATATTTCTTGCACCAACGTGTTGGAACAAGTCATATCTTTTTTCCATTTCGGATACAATTTTTTGTAATGCTTGATTTGCCTTTTGAGGATTCGTAACAACAGGTGTTAATAAATGTGGTATCCCGTTATACACATTTAATTCAACCATCTTAGGATCAATAAGCATTAATTTTACTTCATGTGGTTTAGCATTCATTAAAATACTTGTGATAATACCATTAATACAAACAGATTTACCACTCCCTGTAGCACCTGCTACGAGTAAGTGAGGTAATTTGTTTAATTCTGCAGTAATCGGTTCACCTGAAATATCTCTACCTAAAGCAACTTCAAGCTTATTAGACGTTGGTTTTGCCTCATTCAGTACTTCTTTCAACGTTACCATTGAAATATGTTCATTAGGTACTTCAATCCCAACTGCAGACTTACCTGGAATAGGCGCTTCAATTCTAATATCTTTTGCTGCTAAATTCAGTGCAATATCGTTACTTAAATTAACGATTTTGTTTACTTTCACACCTTGAGCTGGCTGTACTTCATATTGCGTAACAGCTGGTCCAATCCTAATTTGAGTCACTTTCGCATCAACATTAAAGTTTCTTAACGTAGCTTCGAGTAGTTTCCCTTTTTCTTGAACGGTCTTTTTAGACACTGATTGTGATTTAGGCGGATCATTTAAAATCGTAATCGGTGGTAATTTATAGTTTAAATTCTCTGTCTCATCTATTGTTGATTCATTCATTTCAGGTTCATGATTATCATGATCTTTTTGAACCGTTTGTTTAGGTTGTTGTGCTCTTTTAGCAGCTAACTTTTCTTGTGATTCAAAGATTGGAATTTCTTCATTAGTTTGTAGTTGGTCATTTTTAGAAATTTCTTGAACTGGTTCGACTTCTTCTAAATGTGAAACGTCTTTAGGTTGCTCTTTTTGACGCTTTTCTTTTTCTAGTTGTTTAGCTTTCGCTTTTTCTTCTCTTTTTTGTTCAAGGTTTGTCATTTTTGATTTAGTTTTACTTTGTGCCATATCAAAAGCTGATTTCGTAATATCACGATGTCTTTTCTTCATGATTAAAATGACACTAGATAGTAAAACGAGAATGGTTAATAAACTATATCCAAATACGGAAATAAGTTTGCTTATGACATTAAATGCATAATAACCAATATAACCACCACCGTTAAAGTAAAATGCATTACGTTCTAAACTTGAATATGTTTCACTCAAAGTTGTCTTAAAGGTATTAAACGATGGATCTTTGAAATATAATACTAACTGCATAATGAATAGCAATGCTACTTGAAAGACGAGCAATCCGTTTACTCTTCTTGTGAATTTTAATTTACCATTCACTGTTATTAATAGTGAAATAATCGCTATCAGTATATAGGTGAAATATTTCGAGAATCCAAATAAGAAATGAAAGAAGCTATCAATCATTAAACCTATAAATCCTAATTGAAAAATACCTAACACGAGTAAAAACAACACAATCATCTGTATGACGTATTTTAGTGTATTATCTTTTTGCTTTTTCTTGCCACGTGTTGTTTTTCTTTTACGTGTTGCTGGCTTCTTCTTTTGTACCATTTTTGAAATAGCCTCCTTATCTATAATGCAAAAAGAGGCTGGGACATAAATAGATGTCTCAGCCTCATATAGTATGTAGGCAGTTAATGAACAAATAGCGTGTATGACACATTATTTGTTCACCTTTGCCGAGATGGAAAAATCCATTATATTGATATAGAATTTAGTCTCATCTCTTGACTGTTAAAAATCATCCATAAAACAATTCATTAGATTTCTGAAATAATTGGAATAATCATCGGGCGACGTTTCGTTTGTTCATATAGATACTTACCGAGTTTATCACGCATATTTTGTTTCATTTCAGACCATTCAATTTTCTTTTGAAGTAAACCTTCTTCAACAATTTCACGGACTTTTTCTGAAGCGTCGTTTAATAATTCTTCACTTTCTCTAACATAAACGAATCCACGTGATTGAATTTCAGGTCCACCAACGATTTTTCTATTTTTAGGATCTAAAGTTACAACAGCAATAAATATACCATCTTCAGCTAATAAGTGTCTGTCTCTCAAAACAATATTACCAACGTCTCCAACACCGATACCATCAATTAATACGTTACCAGCTGTAACTTTTTCATTAGCAATCATTTTTTCGCCATCAAAGTTAACAACGTCACCTTTTTCTAGTAAGAAAATTTTCTCAGGATCTACGCCTGTTTCAGCTGCTAATTTCGCGTGTGCGATTTGCATTTTAAATTCACCTTGTACTGGAATAAAATATTCAGGTTTCATTAAATTAAGCATCATTTTAAGTTCTTCCATACAACCATGACTAGATGCATGTGTTTTTTTGTTATTAGGCATAATATGTGCGCCAGCTTTAACTAATTCATTTAAAGTCTGACCAATAATCACTTCCATATTAGCAGAAGCTGTTGTAGAAATATAAACATTATCGCCTTCTAAAATGTTTAAAATAGGATGTCTTTGTTGAGCCATTTGGCCTAATGCTTCAATTGGTTCACCTTGCATACCTGTAGCAATAATAATTAATTCATTTTTAGGATATTTACTAATGTCATGCACTGGTACTAAAAGATTTTCTGGAATATTGAAGTAACCTAATTTACGTGCAACATTGAAAGAACTTTCTAAAGAACGTCCTAAGAATGAAACTTTACGGTTTAATTTACTAGCCGCATTCAGTACTTGTTGAATACGAATAAAGTTAGATGCATAACAAGACACGATAATGCGTCCGCTTGCTTTTGCAAATTCATCAACCATATGACTTTCGATTACATTTTCAGGAACGTTATAGCCTGGCTTTTCCGCTTCTGTTGAATCACTAATCAACGCAAATACGCCATTTTGACCAATTTCAGTCATCTTAGCAATATCAGGTGCATAGGCACCTTGTAAACTTTGGTCGAATTTAAATTCTCCAGTATAAACGATTGCACCATAAGATGTATGGATACATACACCTAAACTATCTGGGATAGAATGCGTTGTATTAAAGAATGTCACGTTAACATTTTTAAATCTCATGACAGAATCTTTATTTACTGTATAATAACGTACTTTTTTATTGATTTTTCTTGCTTTCATATGATCTTTAACTAATGCGATCGTCAATCTTGATCCGTATACTGGCGCATCAAGCTTTTCAAGTATATAACTTACAGCACCGATAGAATCTTCATGTCCGTGTGATAAAAAGATACCCTTAAGTTTATCTTTATTCTCAATAACATATTGTATGTCTGGTATAACAACGTCTACACCTAACATTTCATCTTCTGGAAACATTAAACCAGCGTCTAACATGAACATTTCTTCGTCCACTTCAACGATATACATGTTTTTTGCAATTTCTCCTACACCACCGAGTGGTATGATACGAATTTTATCATTTTTCTTTTTTATTAAACTCAAAATTGTTCCTCCTAAATGTAGTCCCGTCCATAATATATTTATTTAATCATACCATTTATATAATCGATTATACAAGCACATACAACAGTCTTATACATATTTTAAATTAAGGAAGACAATAATTGTTATATCAGGTCATAACTTTATGATTTCTCTGTCAAAATAAACTCAGAATAAGGTGCATCCAATAATCTTTTCGTAGCTAATTTAATATCTGCTAACTGTATTTGATTAATCTCGTGCTCGAACTGCTCATTCGTAACTAATTCATTATGAAACATGATTGAACGTGCATTTCTCGTCATTTTATTTTGGTTAGATTCAGATGCCATTAAAAAGCTTGTGATGATATGACTTTTAGCATCATCTAATTCATTCTGTGTAATACCATCACTTAATAATGACTCAAGCACTTCAGTAATAAGTTCACTTGATGCATCAACATTTTCTTTATCAGTTGCTACATAAATTGTCAGCAAGCCATCATTGTGAAAACTTTGGAAATCTGAGTAAACATTATAACATAATCCATGTTCTTCTCTTAGAACTTGGAACAATTTAGAGCTCATTGTTTCGCCTAAAATCGTGTTCAATATATTCGTTGCATAGTAGTGTTCATCATTATAACTTGGTGCATCATAACTTCTCATAAAATGCGTTTGCTCTAGCTCATTTTTATAGTAAGTTTCTTTCTTCTCAATAAAAGTCATGTTTTGTTCTTGTTGATCAAGCGGTATTTCTATGCCATCAGATAATTGCTTAAGCAACGTTTCTTTCATAGACTTGCTATAGGCACCTGCAACTGAAACAATTAATCGATTACTTTGATAATATTTTTTATGGAAATCAACTAATGTATCTCTATCTATTCGATTGACACTATCAGGCGTACCAAGGATCATTCGTCCTAATGGTTGGTCTTTATAAATTTCATGTTCTAATTTATCCATTAACCATTCTTCTGGTGTATCTTCAATCATTTTAATTTCTTCTAAAATGACTTTTTTCTCACGAACAATTTCTTCTTCAAGAAACAGTGGATTTTTAACCATATCTATAAGTAAATCAATTGCTTTATGTTCAAATCTTTTTAATGTTTTACAGAAATAACAAGTGTACATTTTTGTCGTATATGCATTGTTATAGCCACCAATTTTATCAAATTCATTTGATAATTGCTGTCTCGTATAGTGTTCACTACCTTTAAACAACATATGTTCCATAAAATGAGCAATACCTTCTGGATAATCACCTTCATCACCCGTTCCAGTATTGACATAAACACCTACACTAATTGTTTCACTGTTAGGAACTTCTTCAAAAATCACAGTCGTTCCATTATTCAGTCGTTGTAAATCAGCCATATTTATTCACCTCAAAATAAATAGGGACACGTCAATGTCCCTCTATTAGTAGACATACATACTTTCATAACCTCTCTTGCCTAGGGTACAGTCTCAGCCTGTAGTCTTCGACTTGTACGATTCCCTCAGGCGTATCGGTTATAAAAGTATTTTATATGAAGCAATCATTAATTTAAAACCTTTTGTGTTATAAGTATTGAGAAGTATTATGTACATGTATAATCGCAGTATTTGCATTTTTAGCCAAAACTGCTAATAACGGTATCAGTATTTGCACCTTTTGCCAGAACTGCTAATAACGACACCCTTATTCATACCACTACTAACATATGTCATGTAACTTCTTGTTCTACTTACTCATAAAAAATGCCAACAAAATCTATGACTTTGTTGACACTTTAAATTTCAGATTTTAATGATTGTCAATGTCCCTATCTGAATCTTTTCTTTTATTATTTTTGTTCTTTTTCTTCGTTTAACAACACTTTGCGTGATGCGTTTACGCGTCCTTGACGGTCAATTTCAGTTACTTTTACTAAGAATTGGTCGCCAATTTTAGCTACATCTTCAACTTTGTTAACTCTTTCGTTAGAGAATTGAGAAATATGAACAAGGGCATCTTTACCTGGGAAGATTTCAACAAATGCACCGAATTTTTCGATACGTTTAACTGTTGCCATATAAATTGCACCGACTTCAGCTTCTCTTGTAATATCTTCAATAATTTGTCTAGCACGGTCGATCATTTCTTTATCTTTAGATCCGATAAATACTGTACCGTCTTGTTCGATATCTAATTTAACACCTGTTTCATCAATGATTTCATTGATTTTCTTACCACCAGGTCCAATAACATCTCTAATTTTATCTGGTTTAATATGCATAATTTCAATTTTAGGTGCATATTGGCTAAGTTCTTCTCTAGGTTCTCTTAATGTTTCAAGCATATGATTTAAGATATATAATCTACCAATCCTTGCTTGCTCAAGAGCTTCTTTTAAGATTTGTTCACTTAAACCATCGATTTTGATGTCCATTTGAATAGCAGTGATACCTTTTTCTGTACCTGCAACTTTAAAGTCCATATCACCTAGTGCATCTTCCATACCTTGAATATCAGATAAAATTGTGTAGTTATCATCTTTAGTAATCAAGCCCATTGCGATACCTGCAACTGGTGCTTTAATTGGCACACCTGCATCCATTAAAGCTAAAGTTGAACCACAAATTGAAGCTTGTGATGATGAACCATTTGATTCAAGTACTTCTGAAACAACTCTTATTGTATAAGGGAATTCTTTTTCATCAGGAATAACTTGTAGTAATGCACGTTCACCTAATGCACCGTGACCAATTTCACGACGTCCTGGTGCTCTCACTGGTCCTGTTTCACCAACTGAGAAGTTAGGGAAATTATAGTGATGCATGTAACGTTTTTGTTCTTCTGTACCTAGACCATCAATGATTTGATGTTCACCTAATGCACCTAAAGTCGCAACTGAAAATGCTTGAGTTTGTCCACGTGTAAATAAACCTGAACCATGAGCTCTAGGTAATAATCCAACTTCAGAAGACAATGGTCTGATTTCTTCAGGATTACGTCCATCTGGTCTCACTTTATCTTCAGTAATTAAACGACGCACTTCTTCTTTTACAAGTGCATCTAATACTTTACTTACATCTTTAAGAACTTCTTCGTTATCTGGATCTTCTTCGTTAGTAAAGTCATTTAGAACTTCTTCTTTAACTGCAGAAATATTAATATCTCTTTGTTGTTTTTCTTCAGTTCTGATTGCTGAAATAATATCTAAAGCTTCTGCTTTAGCACGAACAGTTTCTTCAAATGAAGCTTCAATTTCAACAGGTATAAATTCAGCTTTTTCAGGTTGAATATCTTCAATGATAGCTTCTTGGAATTCAACTAATCTTTGAATTTCTTTATGACCAAATAAAATAGCATTTAACATTGTTTCTTCAGTTACTTCTTTAGCACCCGCTTCAACCATGTTAATCGCATCTTTATGACCCGCTACTTGTAAATCCAATAAAGAGACTTCTCTTTGTTCAACATCTGGATTGATAACAAATTCGCCGTCTACTAATCCTACGTTTACACCTGCAATTGGTCTTTCAAATGGAATATCTGATACAGATAATGCCATTGAAGAACCGATCATAGCTGCCATTTCTGGTGAACAGTTTGGATCAACACTCATTACGATAGAAATAACTTGAACATCATGTCTGTATCCTTTAGGGAATAATGGACGAATTGGTCTATCAATTAATCTACTTGTTAAAGTAGCATCTTCACCAGGTCTACCTTCGCGTTTATTAAAGCCGCCAGGAATTTTTCCTGCAGCATACATTTTTTCTTCATAGTTAACCATTAATGGGAAAAAGTCTACATTTCTAGGTTCTTTTGATGCAGTTGCTGTTGATAATACAACTGTATCCCCATATCTTACTAATACTGCACCATTAGCTTGTTTTGCTAATTGGCCTGTTTCAATTATTAATGGACTTCCTGCCCATTCTGTCTTAAAGACTTTCTTCTCTTGAGACATTTATGAATCTCCTCTCATACACTTAATCTCTTATATCATACCATTATACACATATTTTTTATATTTATTTATAAAAAAATCGAAAGAAATCTGGTTGATTTCCTTCGATTGAAATTACGATTAGCGACGTAATCCTAATGATTTAATTAAATCACGGTAACGTTGAACATCATTTTCACGTAAATATGTTAATAAATGTTTACGACGACCAACCATTTTTAATAATCCACGACGTGAATGATGGTCTTTCTTGTGAGTACGTAAATGTTCGTTTAAAGCAGTGATTTCTGCTGTTAAAACTGCGATTTGTACTTCTGGAGAACCAGTATCAGTTTCATGTACGCGGTATTGTTCGATTAGTTCGTTTTTTCTTTCTTGTGAAATTGCCATTGTCAATTTCCCTCCTATAATTGTATTCACCGTAAACCTGAGCTGATCGTCGGAGTGTCGATAAGCCAAGGATTAGGCACTCAAATCATTATACATAACTCTTTATGTTCTTTCAAGTGATAATAACGCTTTTGCTTCTTCTTTATCTTGCTTAATTTGATTAACAAGTGCATCTATGCCATCAAATTTTTGTTCTGGTCTAATAAAATGGTGCCAATATACTTCTACACGCTCACCATATATACTTTCTTCAAAATCAAAGATATTAACTTCAATACTTATTTGAGAAACAGATGGATCATGGAATGTTGGTTTCACACCAACGTTACACACACCTTTATATGACTTATCTCTTGATTTAATTAATAATGTTACGGCGTAAACACCTTTTCTCGGTAACACATAGTCATCGCTAGGTTCAACATTAGCTGTAGGAAAACCAATCGTACGTCCTCTTTTTTCACCTTGAACAACCATACCTTTAATAACATATGGGCGTCCTAAAGCTAAATTACAAGCTTCTATTTCACCTAATTCAAGTGATGTTCTAATATTCGTAGTTGAGATTTTTTCATCCTCATGTAATGTTTGCTTAGAAACGACAAATACATCAAATGGATAATCATTCTCTTGTAATGATGCCATATTTCCTTTTCCATATTTACCAAAACTAAAATCATAGCCAGCAATAACAGCTTTTACATGATTTTGAATAAAATATTGGTCAATAAAATCATCTGCAGACACATCTGCAAATGTCGAAGAAAAGTTAACGACGAAACAGTAATCTACGCCTAACTTTTCAATTGCTTCAATTTTATCCGCAATAGGTGTTAAATACGTTGTTCTTTTCTTTTCAGGATTTAAGACAACTGAAGGGTGTGGATCAAATGTCATAACAGCTTTTTTTAAATGTTTATCTTTAGCTACTTTAATCATTTTCTTAAGAACTTGTTGATGACCTAAATGTATGCCATCAAAAAAACCGATTGCTAAAGCAATATTTTCATTTACAAATTGTTTAGATTTAATTGGGTGTGTAATTTCTATAACTTCCATCAATATACTCCTTTAAAGAAAAACTTTTTTCGGTTTATAAAGTGTTTCATTTTTATCATAAGTATCCATAATAGCAATCGCTTTGTCTTCATACCAAACAACAAATTCGCCATCATGTTTACTTTCATCTATTAAAGATTTTTCTATTTTTTGTCCGTTCTGAATACGCGTTACGATATTTTTATCATATACGGTAATTTTCGTTAAACCATTCAATCCATATTCTAATGGAAGAATCACATCTTGTAACTTATCTTGCTCAACAATTTCTCTTAAGTCATCTAATTTAATAGCCTGATTTAAAGTAAAACCGCCACTTTTCAACCTAATTAAATGAGACATATGTGCAGGATAATTTAGTAACGCACCAATTTGAGTTGCTAACGTTCTAATATATGTCCCTTTGCCACATTCAACTTCAATTTCAAATTTACAAGTATCATTCTCATAAATAATATCAGAAATTAAATCAATACTGTTAATATGCACCCTTCTTACAGGACGTTCAACTTCAATATTTTGTCTAGCATATTCATATAATTTCTTACCATTAACTTTAACAGCAGAATACATAGGTGGAATTTGTTCAATGTCACCTTCTAATTGTTTTAAAGTCGCAATCATTTCATCTTTGTCCCATAAATTTTGACCAACACGCTTCTGATCTACAATCTCACCAGTTTGGTCTTCAGTCGTTGTACTCATACCAATCGTTACTTCAGCTCTGTAAGATTTGCCACTTTCCATCACATAATCACTCACACGCGTCGCTTTCCCAACACAAATCGGTAGTACACCACTTACCTCAGGATCCAAAGTTCCAGTATGGCCAACTTTTTTTGTTTTTAAAATTTTACGAAGTTTAAATACGACGTCATGACTTGTCATACCAACTTCCTTATGAATTGCTAGAATGCCATCCAAATTTACGACCTCCATAATGTTTCTATTCTTTTTAATTTTACATGAAAATATTCATAAAAAGAAGAAATAACTCAATTTCATAAAAAAAGCGATTGTGTTGGGGACAGAATTCTGAGAAATGTCCCTAACGTGGGCGCTTACGGACAGAATTCCGAGTAATGTCCCTAACGAGGGTGCTTACGGACAGAATTCTGAATAATGTCCCTAACGAGGGTGCTTACGGACAGAATTCTGAATAATGTCCCTAACGAAGGTGCTTACGGACAGAATTTCGAGAAATGTCCCTAACGAGGGTGCTTACGGACAGAATTCTGAATAATGTCCCTAACGATGGCGTCGCTCTAATTACCAGAATTCGAAATTATGGTAGTTAGCACATTCTTATTTCCACAATTCGGAATAATGGTAGTTACAGCATTCTTATTTCCACAATTCGAAATTATGGTAGTTACAGCATTCTTATTTCCACAATTCGGAATAATGGTAGTTAGCGCATTCTTATTTCCACAATTCAGAATAATGGTAGTTAGCGCGTTCTTATTTCCACAATTCAGAAAAATGGTAGTTAGAGCCTCTCTAATCAAAAAAAGACTAAGACATCTTATAGTGTCTCAGTCTTTACAAATTTGGATTAATCATTACGATTTAAATCTTGAATCATGCGTTCAATTTTATTACCGTAATCGATTGATTCATCATATTCAAAATGCAATTCTGGTAAAATACGTAATTTCATACGATTACCTAATTCTGATTTAATAAAGCCTTTTGCTTTTTCTAAACCTTTAAATGTATCTTCTTTTTCTTTATCAGAACCTAATACAGTTAAATAAACTGTAGCGTGTGATAAGTCTCCTGGAAGTTCTACATCTGTAATTGTTAAAAATCCAACTCTTGGATCTTTAAGTTTATTATTGATGATATCCATTAATTCTTTTTTCATTTGTTCGCCTACTCGTTCAGAACGAATACTCATATCTTTCACCTCTTAACATTCTCATCTCTCTATATACATTAGTACATTATAGCACATGCTTGAATGCTTAAAAAGATAATCATTCCATTAATTATTTGTTTAAATTACATTAGAAAAATAAATGAAAGATTATCGAAAAATAAGTTAAAAAAGAATTCATAAACTATCCATCAATACTTCATATCCCATCTTAGGAATGCTTAAAGATGATAATAAATGAAATAATAAATAATATTTGCAACAGTGCTCTTAAATATATGTTCATTGGTACTTTTCCACCTATAGTAATATTTTTAGCATGTGCTTTCATATAACCAGGGAACAATACAAAACATAAAATAATACCAATCACACTGAATACAAAATTAACTTTAGGAATAAACACACTTATCGCTATGACAAATTCTAACCATCCCGTTACATACACAATCATTTTCGGATTTGGAATACTACTCGGAACCATTTTAATAAGTGAATTTCGAATAGAAGGCATAAATCTACCAATAAATGTATACATAAATGCGAAAAATATTGAAAATTGAGCGACATTCATCCACATACTTTCAGTTTGAAATATACGGTGTACAATAAATCCAATAAAGCAGCCAACAAAATAAACGATCATTGTTTGCATAAGAACCACTCCAATACGTCATATTTGTAGTTCATGATTAACTTTACTGCATCCAATCTATTTACTTACCTATTCCCTTATTGTAGTGTAAATATACATTAAAAATAACGATTCATACTTTAATGAATGTCATCAACTGTCACATAACAAGTCATCATCCATAACACAAATTTCACTTTTCTAAATAAACAGTTATGCTATATATATCAAGTATATTTATATACTTGAAGAGAATCCGTATTCTCGACTCAACAATAAAAGTGCTTATCTTCCAAAAATGGGAAGTATATCTCCAGCTAAGGTATACTTCCCATTTACATGTCAGTAAATCCAGTTATTTGATTATGGATATAATTAATAACCTTATTTGCTTCTAAAGTGTTAATACCCATATTTAAATCTTTGGCTACTTCAACTGATAAAATATAAAATTGTTCTGTAATATTTAATAATGAATTTGTTATATCATCAACTTCACCGTGTGGATATGATTCTAACAATTTATTCCATTCAGACTTAGAAATGTATTTTTTTAATAATTTATGGTTTTTTCCAGTTGAGATTTGCCATTCAAATTTGTTACTGACTTTCCAGTCATACATAGTCAAAAGTAAATCACGCATCATATTTAAATGATCAATAGCATAAAAAATTTCTTCTCTTTTAATGCCTTTAACAACATACGTTGATAACCACCAAAATTCATTAAAAGCAAAATCAAACCGCTTCTGGTTAGGTTTCTTAATATGATATTTTTTATCATTTGGTTCAATTTGTTCACTAAAATACTGATCCTTATCAATTAATACCTTCAGTAAATAATCTTCATGTCTATATGCTTCTATATATTCAATTGGTATAAATCTGAAATCTACTCGCATATAATTTTCAAACAACACCATATAAAATAATTGATCCTTTATACCACTATCAGAACGCTCTCTATTACACTGTGAAATAATAGGTTCTCCAAAATTTTCAATAAATGATAAATGTTGAATAAATGTCTCATAATTATTTACGATAAATGCAATATCAAAATCTTGATATTCATCCGGTTCAATAAATTTATTAACCCTAGACCCATTCATGCAAACTGCTCTAATATCATCCTCAATCGAAGCAATATTAAAAATTTCTTCTAATACCTCACGTTCTGTTTTCATGATATCACCTGCTATTCAGTATACTCATTATCTAATTTTATAGATTTATATATTGCCATTCCAGTTTTTAATTTTTTAAATCCGAGCTTTCTATATAACTCTTCATTACCAGTCGTAGATATTAAATGAATACATGATATTTGTTTTAAATCTTCTAATAAAATTTCAATCATTTTTCTTGAAATACCTTTTTGTTGATATGTTTTCTTTACAACTACATCATATATAGCAGCATTAAACACTCCATCTGATAATGCCCTAGCTACTGCAATAACTTCATCGTAATTTTTAACTATTACAACATGTGAACTATTGAGAAATATTTTTTCTATTTTTTCGTTATCATGACCTAACCAACCAACGGATTCATATACTTCTTTTATACTATCAATATTTTCGCTTTTAAATTCACGTTCAAAAGTGTACATAAACATCACCTACTACTCATTATGATAAATTAATTGTATAACACCTGATTTAAATTTTCTTGAATGTACTAGTTTAAGTTGTTGTCTATCTTCTATATCTATAAATAGTGGTTTTCCTTTTCCTAAAACTATAGGATGTATGGATAGTCTATATTCATCTACTAATCCATAATTTACAAATGTCGTGATTAAGCTAGATCCACCATATAACCATATATCTTTACCTGGCTTACTTTTTATTTCATTGACATGTTCTACGATATTATCTTTAATAACATTGACATGTTTATCTTCAAACTTAAATTTCTTTGAAAAGACATATTTTTCTTTGGCATGAATGTTTTTCCACATTAATTTATCATCTTCTGAATCTTCTAAACTAGGCTGAAAATCTCCCCATGCTTCGTAACTTTTTCTTCCATAAAAGATTGTATCGACTTGATTTAAAAAGTCATCAAAATTCATTTCAGGATCCATAATACACCAGTCAATCTCGCCATTTTCACCTTCAATAAGCCCATCTAAAGTAACAGCTAAATCTAAAATGACTTTCCTACTATTATCATCACTACTCATATATTGACCCCCCAATCATCTCTTTCTATTATCATACATGAAATGATAATAGAAAACACACCACATTATTTATGATAAATGGGTGTGTCTTGATTCTAATTCTAATAATGATTGCTTCATTTCAAGTCCGCCTCTATAGCCTCTTAGTTGTCCGTCTTTGCCTATAACACGATGGCAAGGTATCACAATGTTTAATGGATTTTTACCGACTGCTGATGCAACGGCTCTAACTGCATTTGGTTTATCAATTTTATTGGCTAAATCTGAATAAGTTGTTGTTTCTCCATATGGTATTTTGGTCAATGCTTGCCACACAGTTTCGTTAAAAGGTGTGGAATTTATATCTATTTTTAAGTCAAAAGTGTTTCTTGTGCCATTAAAGTATTCATTCAATTGGTCGATATATGGTTTTACTTTGTCTTGATTTTCTTTAATTTCTATATTTGAAATAAACTGATGTATTTCATTTTCTTTATCAAATGAGCCTACAAATATGAGACCCTCATCACTTGCATAAATATCGAGATGTTTATTAAGATGCTTAAGAATACCATGATAAATTATTTTCATCGACTACCTCCTTTGATGAAAGTTTAAATGAATTTATTTGTAAACTCAATATAAATAGTCGTTATCATAATTAGATAGCAATATAAGGATATTTTTATATGTTATGATATTTTTGAGGTGATAGATATGACAATGTATTTAACTGAGAAAAGATGGCAAGACATTCAAACAAACAATAAATTAGCAAATGATGATTTTGTATATGCAGTTAAGACGACAATGATATTCTGTAAACCTTCATGCAATGCTAAATTACCTAATAAAGAAAATGTTTCAATATATCGAGACTATCACGAAGCTATAGAAAATGGTTATCGTCCTTGTAAAAAGTGTAATCCAACAGGTCAATTATTAGAAGATGAAGAATGGGCATTACAAATAAAAAATTTCATTCATCGATATTATCATTTAAATCTTACATTAGATGAAATTTGTAACCAATGTCACGGTTCAAAATTTCATTTATCAAGATTATTCAAACAAGTTACTCATCAAACCATTATGCAATATTTACATGAAATAAGAATTGAAAAAAGTATCGCATTGCTTAATGAGAATATAATGACAGTTGAAGACATTGGTAGAAAAGTTGGTTATAAAACAACATCACATTATATCAAAGTATTTAAGCAATTCTATTTTATGACACCTTTACAATATCGCAAACAGAAAAACAGCTAAGATAGCTTCCTATCTTAACTGTTTTTTAAAAGATTAACAATGTTACATACAAACCTACTAATGTAATAAATAATACGGGTATCGTTATGATAATACCTGTTTTAAAGTATGTGCCCCAAGGTATTTTAACACCTTTTTGAGACAATACATGTAGCCATAATAATGTTGCTAATGAACCGATAGGAGTAATTTTCGGACCGAGGTCTGAACCAATGACATTTGCATAAATCATGCCTTCTTTAAGGGGACCAATAACATCTGATTGATGGATAGCGAGCGCATCTATAAGAACGGTTGGTAAGTTATTCATAATCGATGATAAAAATGCTGCTATAAATCCCATTCCCATAATACTAGCAAATAATCCATGTTGAGAAACGTCTGTTAGTATATGACTTAAAATTGTTAGGATACCAACATTTTTAAGCCCAAAGACAACTAGATACATACCAATTGAGAATACGACTATATTCCATGGTGCACCTTTGAGCACTTTTTTAGTATGAACTGCAGTAGATTTTCTAGCAAACCATACAAATATAATCGCTACTATACCTGCAATAATTGATACGGGTATGTGTACAAACTCACTGATAAAATATCCGATGAGTAAAATGGATAGTATAGCCCATGACATACGAAACAGTTTCAAATCTTTAATTGCTTCTTTTGGTTGTTTTAAATGACGATCATCAAATGTACGTGGTATTGACGATTTAAAGAATAACCACAATACGGCAATACTAGCCAATAATGAGAATATATTCGGTATGAGCATATGTAAGAAATATTCAACAAAGCCAATATTAAAATAGTCTGCAGAAACAATATTAACTAAATTGCTCACAGTGAATGGTAGTGAAGTTGTATCTGCTATAAATCCACTTGCTATAACAAAAGGAAAAATAATTTTCTTATTAAATCCTAGATGACGTACCATTGCCAATACAATAGGCGTAAGTATCAAAGCTGCGCCATCATTCGCAAAAAATGCCGCAACAATTGCACCTAATATCATGATATAAATGAACATCTTTACACCATTTCCACGAGAGGCTTTAACCATATGAATCGCAGACCATTCAAAGAATCCTATTTCATCAAGAATAAGTGAAATGATAATAATCGCTATAAATGTCAATGTTGCATTCCAAACAATGCTGGTCACTTCAAATATATCTTCTATTTGTACAACACCAGTTATTATGGCAATTAATGCACCAATAAAAGCTGTTACACCGATATCTAGTCCTTTCGGTTGCCAAATAACGAAAGTCAGTGTTAATACAAAAATAATGATTGCAAGTATGGTCATCAACGTTTTCCTCCTTTCGTGAAAATCCCCAAATTATAAGCTATATCAAAAAAGACTGAGACAATAAATAATGTCCCAGTCTCTTAAGATTTATATTAAAGTATTCACTTTATTTTCTTTCAATTTCAACCATTTTGAAAGCTTCGAAGATGTCGCCTTCTTTAATGTCGTTGAATTTTTCGATTGTGATACCACATTCATATCCAGCTGCTACTTCTTTAGCATCATCTTTGAAACGTTTAAGTGTATCTAGTTCGCCTTCAAAGATTACAATACCGTCACGAATAATACGTACACTTGCATCTCTTGTAATCTTACCGTCTGTTACGTAACTACCAGCGATTGTACCGACTTTAGATACTTTAAATGTTTGACGTACTTCAGCTTGACCAATAACTTGCTCTTCAAATTCAGGGTCTAATAGACCTTTCATAGCTGATTCGATTTCTTCGATTACTTTATAAATAATACGGTGTAATCTCATATCAACATTTTCTTCTTCTGCAGCACGTTTAGCACCTGCATCTGGTCTTACGTTAAATCCGATAATAATACCGTTTGATGCTGCTGCTAATGTAACGTCTGATGCATTAATCGCACCAACTGCTGTATGAATAATACGTACATTAACACCTTCAACATCTATTTTCATTAATGATGCTGCTAAAGCTTCTACTGAACCTTGAACATCACCTTTAATGATGATATTTAAATCTTTCATTTCACCTTGTTTCATTTGTTCAAACAAGTTATCTAATGAAACGCTCTTACTATCTTGACGTTGTTTTAAGATATTTTCTTGTTGACGTTTTTCACCGATTTGACGAGCTTGTTTTTCATTTTTGAATACAACAAAGCGATCACCAGCTTGTGGTACATCATGTAAACCAGTAATTTCAACAGGTGTTGATGGTCCAGCTGTTTTGATTCTTTTACCTAAATCGTTAACCATCGCACGTACTCTACCGTATGTGTTACCCACTACTAATGAGTCTCCTACTTCTAAAGTACCGTTTTGTACTAATAGAGAAGCTGCAGGTCCACGTGATTTATCAAGCTCTGCTTCGATTACAGTACCTACTGCAGCACGGTCAGGGTTAGCTTTTAATTCTTCAACTTCAGAAACTAAACCAATCATTTCTAATAAATCATCGATTCCGTCACCTTGGATTGCTGAAAGTTGAACGAAGATTGTATCTCCACCCCAGTCTTCAGGATAAAGACCATATTCACCTAATTCTTGCATAACGCGATCAGGGTTTGCTGTTGGTTTATCAACTTTGTTTACCGCAACAATAATTGGTACTTCTGCTGCTTTAGCATGGTTGATTGCTTCAATTGTTTGAGGCATTACACCATCATCAGCTGCAACAACTAAAATTGTGATATCTGTTACTTGAGCACCACGCGCTCTCATTGTTGTGAAAGCAGCATGTCCTGGTGTATCAAGGAATGTAATTTTCTTGTTATTATTAACAATTTGGTATGCACCAATATGTTGTGTAATACCGCCCGCTTCACCAGCTGTAACACGTGTATTACGGATTGAATCTAGAAGTGTTGTTTTACCATGGTCAACGTGTCCCATGATTGTTACAACTGCAGGTCTTTCAATTAAGTCTGCATCATTTTCATCAACTTCAAAGTAATTTTCTAAGTCAGTAGCATCTACATGTACTTCTAACTCAGCTTCAATATCATAATCTGCACAAATTAATTCAACAGTTTCAGTATCTAATGCTTGGTTAATATTAGCTACGACACCAAGTAAGAATAACTTCTTAATAATTTCAGAAGCATCTTTGTTGATTTTATCAGCTAATTCACCAACTGTAATACCTTCTTCATACGTAATTAAAGATGGTGTTTCTTTAACTTCCGGTTTAGGTTGTTGCTGTTGTTGATTATGTTGTTTTTTGTTATTTTGCTTTTTATTCTTTTGATTTTTTTGATTCTTTTGTTGATGATTAGGTTTATTGTTTTGTTTGTTATCCTGTTTGTTGTTATTTGATTTATTTGTATTTGCGTGAGTAGTTGTTTGGTCTTTTTTAGCAGAATCCTGCTTTTTAAATGCTTTATCTAAAATTTTAATGTCATTCTCCTCTAATGCTTGCATGTGATTTGATACTTCTATATTATTCTTTTTTAATTCATCTATGATTGCTTTACTCTTTACATCGATTTCTTTTGCATACTCATATATTCTCTTTTTACTCATATACTCACTCCTCATGAAAATCATGAATCATCGTTTTTAGCTTTTTGCTAAATCCAATGTCAGTTATGCCCAACACCACTCTGCTTTCTTTTCCAATTGCGTAGCCTAATTCATAGCGTGTAGCAAAAGTTAAAAGTGTTACATGATAAGTTGCACATTTATTTTTTATTGTTTTTGTAACATTTGCTGCAGCATCTTCTGAAAGTATGACAAGTTTAACATTGCCTTTTCTTAACTCACTTATGACAATTTCTTCGCCAGTCTTAATCTTTCTAGCTCTTGTTGCCAGACCAAGAAGATTTAAAATTTGATCTTTCTTTTCTATACTCATTTAGGTATACGCTCACGGTAAATTAAACGAATGATTTCTTTATAGACAGGTTCAAGTGTTTCTTTATTACTGTCAAAATAACGTTCTAACTTTCCTTGTTTCTGTGCATTTTCGATAACTTCTAGATCTTTAGAAACATATGCACCGCGACCTGGTGCTTTACCTGTCGCATCTGCTGTTATTTCGCCCTCTTTATTTTTAACGACACGAATCATATCATTTTTAGGTTTCATTTCATTTGAAAGTATACATTTACGCATTGGTATCTTTTTCTTTTTCATGATAAAAGCACCTCACTTTATGATTCTTCAGTTGAAATAATGCCTGCTTCTCTTGCATCAGTTTCTGATTTAATATCAATCTTCCAACCTGTTAATTTTGCAGCAAGTCGTGCATTTTGTCCACGTTTACCGATTGCTAATGATAATTGGTAATCTGGTACGACAACTGTAGTCGATTGATTTTCTTCGTCTACAATAACTTCTACAACTTGTGAAGGACTTAAAGCATTTCTTACGAATACTTTTGGATCTTCGTCCCACTCAACGATGTCGATTTTTTCGCCACCTAATTCATTAACGACTGCTTCAACACGAACACCTTTAGCACCAACACATGCACCTACAGCATCGATATCGCCATTTTCTGAAGTGACACTAATTTTAGAACGGTCTCCAGCTTCACGTGCTACAGATTTAACAATTACAGTACCATCATAAATTTCAGGAACTTCTTGCTCGAATAAACGCTTTAATAAACCAGGATGTGTACGTGATACAAAGATTTGAGGACCTTTAGTCGTTTGTTCAACTTTATTCACATATACTTTAATACGTTCATTTGGTAAATATTGTTCATTTGGACTTCTCTCAGCTTCAGAAAGTACAGCTTCAGTACGGCCTAAATTAACATATACATAACGATGATCGACTCTGTCGATAACACCTGTTACAATGTCATCTTCTTTATCAATAAACTCATCATAAAGAATGCCTCTTTCAGCATCTCTTAAACGTTGCATAACTGCTTGTTTAGCTGCTTGAGCACCAACACGACCGAAATCTTTAGGTGTAACGTCTTCTTCAAAGACATCTCCAATTTCGTATGCTGGATTTGTAACTAACGCTGTATCTAATGCTACTTGATCTCTATAATCTTCAACATCTTCTACAACGTCTTTTCTTGAAATAACTCTATAAGTACCTTCATCAAGATTCAATTCGATTCTAACATTTTTGGCACTGTCATAGTTCTTTTTGTAAGCTGTGATTAAAGCCGCTTCTATTGCATCAATAAGTACCTCACGAGGTATTCTTTTTTCCTTTTCAAGGTATTCAATTGCAAGTAATAATTCATTACCTTTCACAATGTATCCTCCTTTATATTATAACATTACTGATCGACGTGCTTTAGCGATTTTCTTGCGTGGCAACGTGACATTTTTAGTTCTTGTTTTAATTTTCACTTCTAGCGTTATAGATGTTTCAGTAACTTCTTTTAAAACGCCTAACCATTCTTTATCTCCTTCAACAGGTTCGTATAACGAGATAAATACAGGTTGTTCAATTGCATTTTGATAGTCTTTTTCTTTTTTCAATGGGCGTTCTGCACCAGGTGAAGATACATCCATGAAATAAGGTTCTTTAATAGGATCTTCTTTGTCCATAACTTCACTAATCTTTTCAGAGGCAATTGTGCAGTCGTTCAAATCAACGCCACCGTCTTTATCAATTGCAATACGTAGATAATAGTCTGATCCCTCTTTGACATATTCGACATCTACAAGTTCATAATTTAAATCTTCAAGTATTGGTTGAATAATTTCCTCAACGTGTGCTGCAACTTTACTCATAATGACCTCCCTCTTAATACAAACAGAAAAGAGCGGGAAATGTCCCACTCTTTAAACGTCAGAGTATTATTTTAAGCAATAACAGTATATCACATAATGGCGCTATGCTCAAGAACATGCATTATAAATCAAATATTGAAAGCTGAGCTTTATCAGGCATATTTGGTAATGATCCAAGTTCATCGAGATATTCGATGATTTTTTGAGATACACCTGCTTTTTTATTAAGGTCTTCTTTAGCTAAGAATGGACCTTCTTCTCTTGCTTCAACGATACGTTTCGCAACGTTTTCACCTAGTCCAGGAACTGCGATAAATGGTGGAATAAGTGAATCACCTTCAATTTTGAATTCAAACGAATCACTTTTCTCTAAGCTTACTGGCTGGATTTTGTAACCTCTATGTGCCATTTCATTTGTAATTTCTAAAACTGTTAATACATCTTTTTCTTTTTTAGCTAATTCATGGAATCGGCTATAATATTCTTTCACCGTTGCTTTAATAGACTCTTTATCTTTTGTCATTGTTTTTAAATCAAAGTCTGTCGCACGTACTGTAAAGTAACTAGCATAATAGAACAACGGATGATGAACTTTGAAGTATGCAATTCTTAATGCCATTAGAACGTATGCAGCAGCATGGGCTTTAGGGAACATGTACTTAATTTTTTTACATGAATCTAAATACCAATCTGGTACATTATTTTCTTTCATAGCTTCTTCGAATTCATCTGTTAAACCTTTACCTTTACGAACTGCTTCCATAATTTTAAAGGCAAGTGATGGTTCTAAGCCGTTATACATTAAGTAAACCATAATATCATCACGACAACCGATAACACTTGATAAATCACATGTACCGGATTTGATTAACTCTTGTGCGTTTCCTAACCAAACGTCTGTACCGTGTGATAACCCAGATATTTGAACGAGCTCTGAAAAAGTAGTTGGTTTCGTATCTTCAAGCATTTGTCTAACGAAACCTGTACCGAATTCTGGCACACCAAATGTTCCAGTCTTACAGAGTATATCTTCTTCTGTAACACCTAAAGATTCAGGTGTACTAAAGATTTTCATTGTTTCTTTATCATCTACTGGAATTGTCTTAGGATCAATGCCTGATAAATCTTGTAACATTCTTATCATTGTTGGATCATCGTGTCCTAATATATCCAGTTTCAAAATATTATCATGAATAGAATGGAAGTCGAAATGCGTTGTTTTCCATGGTGATTTTTGATCATCGGCAGGATATTGGATTGGTGTAAAATCATAAATATCCATATAATCTGGTACAACAATGATACCACCTGGATGTTGCCCGGTTGTTCTTTTAACACCGGTACATCCTTTAACAAGTCTATCAACTTCAGCTGCACGTTTATGAATACCTTGATCATTTAAATATCCTTTAACATAACCAAAAGCTGTTTTTTCAGCAACAGTACCGATTGTACCTGCTCTGAATACTTTGTCTTCACCGAACAGTACTTTCGTATAATTATGGGCTACTGGTTGATATTCACCACTAAAGTTCAAGTCAATATCCGGTACTTTATCTCCTTTGAAACCTAAGAATGTTTCAAACGGTATATCTTGTCCTTCTTTAATCATATCAACATGACATTTTTCACATTGTTTATCTGGTAAGTCGAAACCTGATCCGACTGAACCATCATCAAAGAAATGACTTTCTTTACAAGATGGGCAAATATAATGTGGCGGCAATGGATTCACTTCAGTTATTTCAGTCATTGTCGCAACAAAACTAGATCCGACAGAACCACGTGAACCAACTAAATAACCATCATTCAATGATTTCTTAACTAACCTTTGTGAGATTAAGTAAATAACCGCAAAACCATTTCCGATAATACTTTCTAATTCTTTTTCAAGTCTATCAATTACGATTTGTGGTAAGTCTTCACCATATAATTTTCTAGCATTCTCATAACTCATTTCACGAATTTCTTCATTCGCACCTTCCATATTAGGTGTATATAATTCATCCCTAATAGGTATCACGGTTTCGAGTCTATCTGCTAAGTCGTTCGTATTTTTCACAACGATTTCATATGCTTTTTCTTCACCTAAGAAGTGGAATTCATCTAACATTTCATCTGTTGTTCTAAAATGAGCTTCAGGTAATGTTTGTCTATTCAATGGATTACCTGGTTGAGAGGCGATTAATATTTTTCGTGCAACAGCATCATGTTCGTATAAATAATGGGCATTTCCTGTTGCAATGACTGGAATATCAAGTTTCTCACCAACGCTTAATATACGACTATATATTTCTTCCATCGTTTCATTATCTTTGATTAATTCTCTATCAATTAAATCTTGATATAAGCCTTTAGGTTGAACTTCTATATAGTCATAATATTTCGCAACTTTTTCAACTTCATCTTGGTCTTTTTGCATAACCGTTGTAAATACTTCTCCTTCATCACATGCACTACCTACTAGAATCCCTTCTCTATATTTGTTTAATAACGAGCGTGGTATACGTGGTGTACGATAAAAGTAATCTACTAATGAGGCACTGACAATTTTGAATAAATTTTTCAGTCCGACTTGGTTTTGTACGATTAGCGTTACATGAGAAGGTCTTGCACGTTTATATGCTTCATCATTTGATAGCTTCTCGTTTATTTGATTATGATTATGAACATTGAGTTCTTCTAACTGTTTCAACATCTTAATAAAGATATGTGCTGTTGTTTCCGCATCATAAATCGCTCTATGGTGTTGTGTAAGTTCTACACCATATTTTTTAGCTAAGAAATTCAATCCATGTTTACCATATTCAGTATTCACTGTACGTGATAATTCAAGCGTATCGATAACACCATTTGTCGTAGCACCAAGTCCGATACGTTCAAATCCTGTATCTATAAAGCCCATATCAAATGATGCGTTATGCGCAATATAAATTGCGTCTCCAACCCATTCATGGAAATCTTTTAGAACTGTTTCAATATCAGGTTGTCCACGTAACATTTCGTCTGTAATACCAGTTAAATTTTTAATTGTTTCTGATAGACGTTCTCCTGGGTCAGAAAAACGTTCAAAGGTATCAATTACTTCGCCATCTTTAACCTTAACAGCCGCTAATTCTATAATTTGATCATATTGACTTGAAAGTCCTGTTGTTTCGACGTCAAATACAATATACGTTGCAGTCTTAAGCGGAATATCTTGTGACTTGTACGCAATCGGCACACCATCATCTACAAGCATACCTTCCATACCATAAATCATTTTAATACCATTTTTCATGGCAGCTGCATGCGCATCTGGATATCCTTGAACACCATTATGGTCTGTTATCGCGATTGCTTTATGTCCCCATTTAGCAGCTTGTTCAACATACTTACCGATATGTGTAATGCCATCCATTTGACTCATAGATGTATGTAAGTGAAATTCAACTCTTTTTTCATCTGCTTTATCAAGTTTAGGAGACTTCTTAATTTCATGGATATCCGTCATCATCATCACTAAATCACGTATAAATTGATCTTGTTCAATTCTACCTTGTGCTCTAACCCATGTACCTACTTTTAAAGCTTTAAAATGTTCAAGGTCATCTTTACCTTTTCTCGTAAACATTTTAAGTATAAGTGAATCGGTATAGTCCGTAATTTTTAATGTGACAATATGTCTACCACTTTTAAGTTCTTTCATTTCGATATCAAAAATAACACCTTCAAGTGCTACTTTGAATTCTTCTTCGATAATATCTTCTATTTTGCGAATAGAATCTACTGGAATGTCTTTACCTATTTGACATCGTGATACAGCATTTTCATTATCACTAGATTCTGCTTTTTCTTTCTTCATACGTTCCATTTTTTCTGATGCAATTCGTGCAGCTTCTTCATCTTCTTGTTGGATGTGCGCTTCAAATGATTCAAGTTCTCTTCTCATTTGTTCTTCATTATCCATCGTTTCGAATATAACACGACTTATTTGAAAGCCACATTTCTGGAGCGCTTTTACTAATGAACCATTGACACGTTTATCGAAATAATCGCGTTCAATATCATTGTTCACTTGAACTTTCACGATATCATCAGCAAAGATAATAGGCTTTTGTTTAAGTTGATGTTTCACTTTATCACTTAATTCAGTACCATCAATACAATGTGGAATGTATTTCAATATATGTTCATCTATTTGTTCTTTAGTTGTCACTTCAATTGTCCAATCAACTTGCGCAATACTACTAAAAGTATTTTTCAGTTGATTTGTAAAAACAAGATACATTTCACTTGATAAATAATATGGCAACTTAATGTAGAAATGCCACAATCTTTTTGATTGGGACACATCAATTCTTGTAAGTTCACCTTGTTCTACGACATCTTTATCAAGTTCATCTGTTATGTTCATTTGCGTGAGAAGCGTTTGGAATTTCTCTTGCCCTGTCATTGACACTTATACGACCACCTTCATCAAAATGAAAAAGAGGCTAATCATTAAATAGCCTCTTTAAATATCTTATATTATATCAGATTTAGTTGTTTTTATCAGTCTATTTTACTGCATCATAGAAAGTAGCAAGTACTTCATCTAATTCATCAATATGGACTTCTTTACTTTCTGAATTATCACGGCGTTTTACTTCTACGATACCTTCTGAAGCTTTCTTACCAACCATAACACGTACTGGTAAACCTATTAAATCTGCATCATTAAATTTAACCCCAGCACTTTCTTTACGGTCATCATATAAGACATCATATTTATTTTGTAATTGACCATAAAGTTGATCTGCTAATGCTTGTTGCTCTTCTTTTTTAGGATTAATCGCAATTAAATGTACTTCATAAGGTGCAATAGCTTTTGGCCAAATAATCCCTTTATCATCATGATGTTGTTCAATTGCTGCTGATAATGTTCTAGAGATACCAATACCATAACAACCCATAATAAGTGGTTGTGCTTTACCTTGTTCATCTAAGAATGTCGCATTCATACTTTCAGAGTACTTCGTTCCAAGTTTGAAGACTTGACCAACTTCGATACCTTCAGCGAATTTCGCAACTCCTAAATCACCCGGTAATGCTTCTCCTTCAAGAATAAATCTAAAGTCTCCATATGCTTCAATCTTAAAATCTCTATCTACGTTCGCATTAATAAAATGATAACCTGTTTCATTTGCACCAACAGCTAAATTATTAATATCTTGAACGAAATTGTCTGCATAAATTTTGATTTGGTCTACATTAACTGGTCCTAGACTACCTGGCTTAGCACCTAAAATATTCACGATTTCAGACTCAGTTGCCATTTCGATATTATCTGTTTTGAAATATGATTTTAACTTAACATCATTTACTTCATGATGACCTCTAATTAATATCATGACATATTCATCATCAACTTTAAGAATCATTGATTTAATAATTTTATCTAAAGTCACATTTAAAAAGTCTGCTAATGCTTGTGCTGTTGTAACATTTGGCGTTTCAACTTTTTCTATATCTTTTAATGGTGTATGTTCATGATTAGGTGTATAAGCTACTTCAGCTTTTTCAATATTTGCAGCATAGTCACTTGTTTCACTATAAACAATTGTATCTTCACCAATATCAGCTAAAGCCATAAACTCATGCGTGTGGTCTCCACCGATAGCACCAGAGTCAGCAAGTACTGGTCTAAAGTTTAAACCTACTCTTGTAAAGATATTATGATAAGCATGATACATATCTTGGTATGTATCATCTAATGAATCTTCATTAGCATGGAAAGAATAAGCATCTTTCATAATAAATTCACGGCCACGTAATAATCCAAATCTTGGACGTTGTTCGTCTCTAAATTTTGTTTGAATTTGGAATAAAGTGATTGGTAAACGTTTATAAGATTTCAATTCATCTCTTACAAGAGAAGTCACAACTTCTTCATGTGTAGGTCCTAAACTAAATTCACGTTTATTACGATCGTGCAATCTCATTAACTCTGGACCGTATGCATCCCATCTACCTGATTCTTTCCAAAGTTCAGCTTGTTGTAGCACAGGCATAAGTACTTCTACACCATCTATTTTTTCCATTTCTTCACGTACAATTTGCTCAATTTTGTTGAGTACACGTTTTGCAGTTGGTAAATAACTATATATACCTCTTGCATTTTGTTTAATCATACCTGACTTTAATAAAAGTTTATGACTAATTGCTTCCGCTTCTGCAGGAACTTCTCTTAATGTTGGTATAAATATTTTCGACTGTTTCATAAGTTTCCTCCTATAAGCTACATGAAGTACCTTTGAATATCATTCCATGTAACCATAATCATTACAAATATTAAAAATACAGCACCAATTGAAAGCATAACCATTTCTGCTTTTTTATTAATCGGTCTTCTGAAAATCATCTCATAAATAACAAATAATAATCTTCCGCCATCTAAAGCTGGAATAGGTAATAAATTCATAATACCTAAGTTAACACTTAATAACGCTGTGTAACCCATTAATGTAATAAATCCTTGCTTCACAATAGAATCTACATTGCTATATATACCAACAGGTCCATTTAACATATCAAAGGAGAATCCACCCGTGAATATGCTCGTAATCAAGCCAAGAACTGCTTGGAATATTAATTGACCTGCCACTATTGTTTTTTCAATACCTGCAATTAATGGACCAAACACTGTGTGTTCTGTCGGTTGTGCAACTCCAATAATGTATCGTGTTTCATATTTACCTTTACTAACTTCTAGTTTATCTTTTTTAGCTGCTACTTTGAAAGTCTTTTCTTGACCATCACGATTAACTTTGATTTCTACAGGTTCAGTTTTCTTCTCTTTAAAAATAGGTTGTAAATCTGTAAACTTTTGAATTTTTTGTCCATCTACTGATAAAATTTCGTCACCTTTTTTAATACCTGCAGTTTGTGCAGGAGCACCGTCTTCTAAATCTCCAAATACTGGTTCATTCGTTGGCACACCATTCCAATAAGCAAGCCCAATAAAAATAACAAAAGCAAGAATAAAATTAAATAACGGACCTGCAAATAAAGTTAAGAATCTTTGATAAGGCTTTTTAGACATTAATTGTCTATCTTTAGGTGCAATTTGTATTAAATCTCCACCTTGAACAAAGTAAGCTTCTCTCGCTATTTTAAAATGATGTCTTTCTTCATCGCTTGCTGTAATACCTTCAATGAAAATATCATTTTCGAAATCACTATCTTTAATTTCAATATGTTCAATTTGTTGGAATTTATGTTGATCATCCATAATAACATGTGTTATTTCGTTTTGATCGTTTAATTTAATTGCGATATGCATACCTGGTGTTAATGGATTTTGTTCTAATCCATCTCCAGCCATTCTGACATAACCACCTACTGGAAGTAGTCTAATTGTATAAAGTGTTTCATTTTTCTTATATGAATATATTTTAGGTCCCATACCTATGGCAAACTCTGGGCACATGATACCTGCACGTTTCGCAAAGAACATATGTCCATATTCATGTACTGTCACTAATAGTCCAAATACAAAAATAAATGCTAATATTGTATAAATCACGCCTACACCCCGTAATCCTTAGATTTATATGTAGCATCAATTTTTAGAATCGTTTCTAAATCTGGATGCTCAATAACTTCATGGTTTTTCATTGCTTCCCCAATCATGTCTTCAATTTCCAAAAATGTTATTTCATTGTTCAAGAACTTATTTACAGCTACTTCATTCACAGCATTTAAAACAACGGGCATTGTACCACCTATTTTAATAGCTTCATAAGCATACTGTATACATTTAAAGCGATCGAAATCCATTTCTTTAAAATTCAACTGTCCGATTTGAGCTAAATTTAATTTTTCTGCATCTCTTGTATATCTTTCTGGATATGTAAATGCATATTGAATGGGTGTTCTCATATCTGGTGTACCCAATTGTGCAATCACGCTCGTATCCTTAAATTCAACCATAGAATGAATAATACTTTCTTTATGTAAGACAGTTTCAATTTGGTCAATATCTAAATCAAATAACCATTTTGCTTCAATGACTTCTAAACCTTTATTCATCATTGTTGCAGAATCTATCGTAATCTTTTGCCCCATAGACCAGTTAGGATGATTGAGCGCTTCATCACGTGTTACAGATTTGAGTTCTGTACGTGTTAAATCACGAAATGATCCGCCACTCGCAGTTATGATTAATTTATTAACCTGTTCTTTCTTCTCACCATTTAAACATTGAAATATTGCTGAGTGTTCTGAATCTACAGGTAGAATGTTAACATTATGTTCTCTAGCTTTTGACATCACAAGTTCACCAGCTGCAACTAAAGTCTCTTTATTCGCTAGTCCTATATCTATACCAGCTTCTATAGCTGCAATAGTAGGTCTTAAACCTATACTACCGACAATTGAATTTAATAAAATATCGGTATTATGGTATGTTGCAACTGCTAATAAACCTGCGTCCCCATGTACAATTTCAATATTTAAATGTTTAAGTTTATCTATATCTTCTTCATTTTGAACAGATATGAGTTCTGGATGAAATTCTTCAATTATATTCTGTGCATAAGCAATGTTTTTACCGACTGAAAATGCAACTAAATTAAATTGTGATGCATGTTCTCTTATAACATCTAATGCTTGCTGTCCAACAGAACCACTAGCTCCTAAAATAGCTATATTTTTCAAAGACTTCACCCCAATTTACAATTGAAATAGGAATAGATTTAACAGTGGTAATACAAAGATAAAGCTATCAAATCTATCTAATATACCACCATGTCCTGGCATAATATTCCCTGAATCTTTCACACCGAAATGTCTTTTAAGCCCTGATTCTACTAAGTCACCTAATTGTCCAAACATACTTAATAACATCGTTAATGGAATTAATAACCATAATGATACATCCATATCAAAATATTGTCCAAAAATAACTGCAACGATTAAACTTGAGAAAATGCCGCCAATAAATCCTTCAATCGTTTTGTTCGGACTAATTAATGGCCAAAGTTTATGTTTACCAAATAATCTACCAAATATATATGCACCTGTATCAGTTAACCACACTAATAATAATGCGAATAAGATAAATTGTAAGCCATGTTCTCTTGTCTCATAGAAATACATAAAGCCTATTCCGATATATGTAACGGACATGACACAGAAAGAGGCATCCATAAAATTAAATCTATTTTTAGACATCACTGTATAACTCAACATTAAGAAACTCATAACGATTAGAAGTCTAAGTTGAACACTTATATCGTTATTAATGAGTTCTTGAGGCAATAATATTATACATAGCGAAACAGTGGACAAAAAACCTGGTATAGAAATAATTGATAAATTATTCATATTTAAAATTTCTTTTAAAGCAATAATCGCTAATAAATACGCTAACGCTATTACGGGTAATCCACCATATATTACGACTGGAAGAAATACAGCCATAGCAACAATTGCCGATATTGTTCTTGTCTTCATTTTTATCTCCTTTACAGCCCACCAAATCTTCGTTGTCTCGACTGATAAATTTTTAAACAGTCTATGAGTGATTGTTCATCAAAATCTGGCCACAGTGTCTTAGTAAATATAAATTCACTATAAGATGATTGCCATATTAAAAAATTACTTAATCTTTCTTCACCTGATGTACGAATGAGCAACTCTGGATCTGGAATATCTGAAGTGAATAAATATTTCTTTATATTATCTTCACATAGATCATCAATTGTTAAATTGCCTTCTTCAACTTCATGGTAAAGTTCTTTAACAGCATTAAGAATTTCTGCTCTACCACCATAGTTCAACGCAAACACAAGATTTAGCCCTGTATTATGTTTCGTTTTTTCGATAGCTTCTTCAATTGCATTTTTAGTATGCTTAGGCAAAGCTTCGGTAAAACCAATCGTTGTGACTTTAACATTTTTTTCGATCAATTCAGGTAGAAAAGTCTTTAAAAAATCAACCGGTAATTTCATTAAATATTTCACTTCATCTTCTGGTCTCGACCAATTTTCCGTAGAAAAAGCATATAAAGTCAAATATTTCACACCTAAATCACTTGCTTTACGTGTTATTTTCTTAACCGTTTGCATACCTTCATAATGTCCTTTTATACGAGGCATTTTTCTATTTTTAGCCCATCTACCATTTCCGTCCATAATAATTGCTATATGTTCAGGTATCGATAATTCATTGTCTTGATTATTTATTTGTTGTTTTTGCTTTATAAACTTTTTTATCATAGCGTCCTCCATCAAACAAACGCGAATTTATATGTAAAATTAATTAAACATATCGTAATACATTTTATCACAAAAAGAGTGATTCTGTTATATATAAAGAAAAAACCGTACCAAAGTCTGATTTGGTACAGCTCTTATCTTTAAACTTCCAAAATGTCATTTTCTTTTTGAGTCGTTAAATCATCTATTTGTTTGATGAAATCATTTGTAATGTTTTGAACTTCTTCAGTTTGATTTCTTAAATCATCTTCTGTAATTTCGCCATTTTTTTCTTGTTTCTTCAAATCTTCATTTGAATCACGACGAACATTACGAATTGCAACTTTAGCATTTTCAGCTTCTTTTTTAGCTTCTTTTACTAATTCTTTTCTGCGTTCTTCAGTTAATGCTGGTACTGAAATTCTAATAACTGTACCATCACTTGTTGGATTAACACCTAAGTTAGCAGCATTTATTGCTTTAAGTACATCATCAACTGATGATTTGTCATATGGTTGAACAACTAACAAACGCGCTTCAGGTACTGAGATACCTGCTAATTGTTGAATAGGTGTTGGAACACCGTAATACTCAACATTTACTCTTTCTAAAAGATTCGCATTTGCATGTCCAGTTCTAATACCAGCTAAATCTCTATTGAAACTTTCAATAGTTTTGTTCATTTTTGACTTCGTTTCTTGAATAACATCTGCCATGGAATTACACCTCAAGTTTATTTTGTAATAATCGTACCGATTTCTTCACCTTGAACAGCACGTTTAATATTTCCTTCTTCCATAATTGAGAATACAACAAGTGGGATATCATTGTCCATACAGAATGATGAAGCAGTTGAATCCATAACTTGTAATCCTTCTTGTAACATTTGAATATATGTTAATCTTTCGTATTTTTCTGCTTTAGGATCTACTTTAGGGTCAGCAGAATAAACACCATCAACATTGTTTTTACCCATTAAGATAACATCAGCCTCAACTTCAGCTGCTCTTAAAGCTGCAGTCGTATCTGTAGAGAAGTAAGGATTCCCTATTCCCGCTGCAAATATAACGACTCTCTTTTTCTCTAAGTGACGAATCGCACGTCTTCTAATATATGGTTCAGCAACTTGTTTCATTTCGATTGAAGTTAATACACGAGTATCACAATCTAATTGTTCTAAACTATCTTGTAATGCTAAAGCATTCATAACAGTGGCTAACATGCCCATATAATCAGCTGTTCCACGATCCATACCTAAATCGCTTCCAGTTTTACCTCTCCAAATGTTTCCGCCACCAACGATTACAGCAACTTCGCAATCCATTTGAGCAACTTCTGACACTTGTTGAGCGATACTTTTAATTACGACTGGGTTAATGCCAAAGCCAGAATCTCCTGCTAAAGCTTCACCACTTAGTTTTAATACGACGCGTTTATATTTAGAATTCTTAGTCATCTTGATCCCTCTCTATGCTTATAATTAGGTCTTTATATATAACGAAAGAAGACACAAAGCGTGTCTTCTTCCTAAAAAGCAATCTTAGTTGCCTTTCATTTGTCCTTTTACTTCATCAGCAAAGTTATCAGAACGTTTCTCGATACCTTCCCCAACTTCGTAACGAACGAAATCTACAAGCACGCCACCGTCTGTTTTTAAGAATTCAGCAACAGTTTGGTCTGGATTTTTAACGAATGCTTGGTCAACAGCACAGATTTCTTCTAAATATTTACGCATTCTACCTTCAACCATTTTTTCAACGATATTTTCAGGTTTACCTTCATTTAAAGCTTGTTGTTTTAAAATTTCTTTTTCGTGAGCTAATTCTTCTTCAGATACTTGGTCACGAGAAACAAATTTAGGGTTTAATGCAGCGATGTGCATAGCAACGTCTTTAGCTGCTTCTTCATTTGTTGAACCTTCAACAACAGTTAATACACCAATACGTCCACCCATGTGTAAGTACTCACCGAATGAATCGTTATCAGTTTTTGTTTTTAATGTAAATCTACGTAAAGTTAATTTTTCACCAATAGTAGAGATAGCTTCGTTCATTTTTTCTTCAACAGTTTGACCACTAGCTAATTTTGAAGCGTTTAATGCATCAACGTCAGCTGGTTTAACATCAAGAATATGATCAGCCATTTCTTTAACTAAGTTTTGGAAACCTTCGTTACGAGCAACGAAGTCAGTTTCTGAGTTTAATTCAAGAATTACTGCATCGTTACCTTTAGATGCAACAAAAGTAGTACCTTCTGCAGCAATACGGTCTGCTTTCTTAGCAGCTTTAGCGATACCTTTTTCACGTAAGTAATCTACCGCTTTATCGATGTCACCATCAGTTTCTGTTAAAGCTTTTTTACAGTCCATCATACCTGCGCCAGTTTTTTCACGTAGTTCTTTAACAAGTTTAGCTGAAATAGCCATAATCTAATTCCTCCATTTATTTAAATAATATATTGTTTATCTTAAATCTTTCTAAAAAAAGGTGATAAGTTATAGAACCTTATCACCTTTTTGAAATTATGCTTCAGTAGTTTCAGTTGATTCTTCTTCAGGTGCTTGTTCTGTTTCGTTTAAGTCGATGTTTTGCTCTTCAGCAACATCTTCATTTGAAACGCCTTGTTGACCTTCTAAAATAGCATCAGCCATTTTACCAGTTAACAATTTAACAGCACGAATAGCATCATCGTTCGCAGGGATAACATAGTCGATTTCATCTGGGTCACAGTTTGTATCAACAATACCAACGATTGGAATGTTTAATTTACGTGCTTCAGCAATCGCATTACGCTCTTTACGAGGGTCTACTACGAATAATGCTTGAGGCATTGATTTCATATCACGAATACCGCCTAAGAATTTGATTAAACGGTTATATTCTTTTTTAAGTTCTACAACTTCTTTTTTAGGTAATACATCAAACGTACCGTCTTCTTCCATTTTTTCAATTTCAGAAATACGTTTTACACGTTTAGAGATTGTTTTATAGTTAGTTAAGATACCACCTAACCATCTTTGGTTAATGTAGTAGTGTCCAGCACGTTCAGCTTCTTCTTTAACTGACTCTTGTGCTTGTTTTTTAGTACCTACGAATAATACTTTACCGCCTTCTTCAGAAACAGATTTAATAAAGTTGTATGCTTCGTCAACTTTTTTAACTGTTTTTTGTAAATCGATAATGTAGATACCGTTTCTTTCTGTGAAAATGTATTTTTTCATTTTTGGGTTCCAACGGCGTGTTTGGTGACCGAAGTGAACACCTGCTTCAAGCAATTGTTTCATTGAGATAACTGCCATGATAATTCCTCCTAATTGGTTTTATTCCGCCATAAACACTTATTATAGAAACAACTTAATTAAGTTGCACCAATCCATAATTTTTGTGATTATGTGTGAATTTGGCTTTTATAGCCGTTTTCAAATATATCATATCTTATACTGTTCATCAAGTATTTTATTTAGATAATCCTAACTCATCTAAGAATTTTTCTTTTTTAATTCTAATGAATGTACCCTTCATACCTAAAGAACGAGATTCAATTACGCCAGCACTTTCTAATTTTCTTAATGCATTGACGATAACTGATCTTGTAATACCTACTCTATCAGCAACTTTAGAAGCAACTAATAAACCTTCAGGTGCACCAAGTTCTTCAAAGATATGTTCAATCGCTTCTCTTTCTGAATATGAAAGTGAATTAATTGCCATATTGATTGCTGCTTTATCTCTAGCTTCTTGTTCAATTTCATTATGTTTTTCTCTTAATATTTCCATACCAATAACAGTAGCTGCATATTCACCAAGTACTAAGTCATTGTCATTGAAATCTTGAGATACACGTCCAACTACTAATGTACCTAAACGTTCACCACCACCAAGGATTGGGAAAATTGTTGTTTGACTATCAACGAATAATTCTTTATTTTCTGGTGGGAATACAGTTAATACTTCTTCAATACCGATATTTGATTTCGTTTGTTCTACATGCATTAATTGATCAGTATATTCTTTAGGAATATGTCTGTCTTCTAACATTTTGATAATACGTTCATTGCTTAATAATTCATTTAAACTTGAACCTAAAATTTTACCTCTTCTTGATACGATGAATACGTTTGTCACCGTTACATCACTGATAGTTTTAGCCATATCTTTAAAGTCTACAGCAATACCTTTATGCTTTTGTAATAACGTATTTAATTCTCTTGTCTTTGATAATAAACTCATTTAATTTTTTCTCCTTTTTTATAGAATAAATGCGCTTAAATCTTTATTTGTCGCAATAGATTCTAATTTTTGATTAACATATTCAGGTGTTATATCTACAACTGCATTTGGCATATTTGAAGCTTCAAAAGAAAGATCTTCTAGCATTTTTTCAAGTATAGTATGCAGTCTTCTTGCACCGATATTATCTGTCTCTTGGTTAACTTGAAAAGCAATTTCAGCTAAACGATTAATGGCTTCATCTGTAAAGTTGATCGTCACCATCTCAGTTTCCAACAATGCTTTGTATTGATCAAGAAGCGATTGTTTCGGTTCTTTTAATATTTTAACGAAATCTTCAGTAGTTAAACTATCTAATTCAACACGAATTGGAAATCTACCTTGTAACTCAGGTATTAAATCACTTGGTTTAGACATATGGAATGCACCTGCACCAATAAATAAAATGTGCTCAGTATTAATTGAACCATATTTCGTTTGAACGACACTACCTTCAACAATTGGTAATATATCTCTTTGTACACCTTGTCGAGATACATCTTGTCCACCATTACTGTTGCTCACAGCAATTTTATCGATTTCATCGATGAATACCATACCCATTTGTTCAGTTAATTGAATTGCTTCTTCGTTAACTGACTCTTGATCAATCAATTCATTCGCAATCTCATCTGTTAAAATTTTTCGTGCTGATTTAACTGGCAAGTTTCTTTCAACTTTTTTCTTAGGCATCATTTGGCTAAGCATATCTTGCATTTGAGGGTTATTTTCCATACCCATCATGCCAAGTGTTTGTTGTTCTTGCTCTACTTTTATTTTGACGATTTCTTCTTCAAGTTCACCGTTTAATAATTGTTTTTTAATATCTTCACGTTTTGTTTTGATCTCTTCAGTTGGTGTTTCTTCAACTTCTTCATGTTGATTGAAGTTCGGGAATTGTCCACCAAACAATGACTCTAACGGATTATTACTATTACTTTGTGCTTTTTTCTTCATGCTTGGCACAAGCAATTTAACTAATTTTTCGTTAGCTTTTTGAGTTGCCTCATCAAGTACGCCTTTTTTCTTTTCTTCTTTAACAAGTCGACGTCCCACTTCAACAAGGTCACGTATCATACTTTCAACATCTCTACCTACATAACCTACTTCAGTAAATTTAGTAGCTTCTACTTTTACAAATGGTGCACCTACTAATCTAGCCATTCTTCTAGCTATTTCAGTCTTACCTACACCTGTAGGACCTATCATGAGAATATTTTTAGGTATGATTTCGTTTCTAAGTTGTTCATCTAATAAACTTCGTCTATAGCGATTTCTTAGAGCAATTGCTACTTTACGTTTAGCATCTTGTTGACCAATGATATGATCATTTAATCGATCAACGATATCATGCGGTGTCATTTTTAATTGATTTTGTGACAACCTTAAACCCCTCCAATTATATTTCTTCAACTTTTATTTCATGGTTTGTAAACACACAAATATCTGCAGCCGTATTAAGTGAAGCTTCTGCAATTTCTTTAGCCGATAAATGAGGTGCATATGACTTAAGCGCTCTACCAGCACTTAAAGCGTAATTACCACCAGAACCAATAGCAATGATACCATCATCTGGCTCAATCACTTCTCCAGTACCACTTACGACTAATAAATCCGTCTCATTCATAACAATGAGCATCGCTTCAAGTTGACGTAACATTTTATCTCCACGCCATTCTTGAGCAAGCTCAACTGCAGCTCGCGTTAAATTACCGCTATATTCTTGTAATTTAACTTCAAATTTTTCGAATAAAGTAAATGCGTCTGCAACGCTGCCAGCGAAACCAGCAACAACTTTATCATGATATAATCTTCTAACTTTTCTTGCTGTTTGTTTCATGATGACTTGCTCACCTAATGTAACTTGACCGTCACCTGCCATTGCAGAATGACCATTATGTCTTATTGCAAATATAGTTGTAGCATGTAATGAAGAACTCATTATCAAATCTCCTTTACGCACGTGGATGTGCTGATAAGTATACTTTTCTTAATTGATCTTTTGTAACATGTGTATATTGACTTGTCGTTGATAAACTTTCATGTCCCAGTAAACTTTGAACACTTCTCATATCGGCTCCTTGATTTAGCAAATGTGTTGCAAAAGTATGCCTTAATTTATGAGGGTGAATATGATACACACCTTGCGTTCTCTTAACAATTTCGTTGAGCGCATACCTTACACCACGTTCAGTTATAGGTTTACCTCTCATGTTTACTATCAAGAAATCATGATCTAAATGCATCTGACTTCTAAACTGTTCAACATAGTCAACGATTGCACTTTGACAATACTCTCCAAAAGGAACGATACGTTCTTTATTCCCTTTACCTAGTACTTTTACAAATGCATAATTCAAATCAATATCACTCATTTGAATATGAACTAATTCTGACACTCGAATACCTGTCGCATAAAGCAACTCAAGAATGACGCGATCTCTTATATTCGTTTTTTTACCATCATCAAGTGTTTTAAATAGCTTTTCCATTTCTTCTTCATAGAAAAAGCTTGGTAAATGATGTTCTTTTTTTGGATGTACAAGTTGAATAAATGGATTCTGAATTTCGCTATCAACACTCATCCAATATTGATATAAAGATCTTAATGTAGAAATTTTACGCGAAACACTCGTCCTTTTATGTCCTTTATCATACAAAAACGCAAGGTATCTCCTTGCATCTTTATATTCAAATGATTCTAAAGATAAATGTTCTGATTGTAAAAAATCATTAAATTCATTCAAATCAAGTTGATATGCATTTAAAGTATGGGTGGAAAAATGTTTTTCATAAGTTAACATATCAACAAACTGTTGTTCAATTGTATGTACCATAACTCATTCCTCCCATTTTATCTGAATTGTATCACAATTCTAAAAAATCTTAAAATAATTTACTAAAGCATTACTTTAAATGAATCTAAATGTTTTAATGCACGATTTGCAAGTGTTTCATATCGTTCTTTCTTATCTTTAATACGTTTTTCTAATGTAGGTAACAAACCAAAGTTCGCATTCATTGGTTGGAAGTTCTTATTATTATTCGCATGTGTAATGTAATAAGCCATACTTCCGATTACTGTTTCTCTAGGGAAAACAATTGGGTCAAGTCCTGAAACGAGTTTACTCGCATTAATTCCTGCAATCAGTCCACTCGCTGCACTTTCAACATATCCTTCTACACCAGTCATTTGACCAGCAAAGAATAAATCTTCTCTTGATTTTAATTGATACGTTTCTTTAAGCGCGTTTGGTGAATTAATAAATGTATTTCGATGCATCACGCCGTAACGTACGATATCGACATTTTCTAATCCAGGAATTAGCGAAATAACTTCTTTTTGCGCGCCCCATTTTAGATGTGTTTGGAAACCTACAATATTATATAACGTTCCAGCTGCGTCATCTTGTCGTAATTGAACAACTGCATATGGTCTTTTACCAGTTTTAGGATCTTCTAAACCTACAGGCTTCATAGGACCAAATAATAAAGTTTTCTTACCACGTTCAGCCATTACTTCAAATGGCATACAACCTTCAAAATAAATTTCTTTTTCGAATTCTTTTAAAGGTACAACTTCAGCATTTATAAGTGCATCATAAAAAGTATTGAATTCTTCTTCAGTCATTGGACAATTCAAGTATGCTGCATCACCTTTGTCATAGCGTGATTTCAAATATACTTTATCCATGTTAATAGATTCTTTTTCAATAATTGGTGCAGCTGCATCATAGAAGTACAGTTGTTCTTCACCTGTAATATTCATAATTTGTTTCGTTAAACTTTCTGTCGTTAAAGGACCTGTTGCAATAATTGTTGGTCCATCAGGAATCTCAGTAATTTCTTCATTTTTTACAGTAATATTCGGATGATTCTTAAGCGTATCTGTAATGTATCCCGCAAAATCATGTCGATCGACAGCAAGTGCACCTCCCGCTGGTACACGCGCATTATCTGCTGCTTTTATAATTAATGAATCTAATTGTCTCATTTCTTCTTTTAAGACACCGACAGCATTTGTTAACTGATTACCTCTTAAAGAATTAGAACATACAAGTTCTGCAAATTTATCTGTATGATGCGCTGGTGTTTGTTTTACCGGTCTCATTTCATATAGATTAACATTGAATCCTCTCTTGGCAATTTGATATGCCGCTTCTGAACCTGCTAATCCAGCACCGATAACATTTATTGAAGTCATTATTTATGCCTCCTTGATTTTCGAATTTTTTATTCCATATTGAATTGTATAACAAATCTGAATTTAATCAAATGATAAAGTGATGATAAATTTTAAAAATTAGTGACGTTTTACTATTAAAACATTAAATCAAAAAACAAGTGCAAAAAGTTATCATTAAAATAACTTTTTGCACTGTATTATAACTATTTTTGTTCTTGCTCTTTATAATCACAATTTGGACATATAACTTGAGCTGTTTTTCCTTTTTTACGTTCAACAAGTACTGTTTCACATTTAGGACATGAACGATCTAAAGGTTTATCCCATGATGTATAATCACATTCTGGGTATCTTGAACAACCATAGAATACTCTATTCTTTTTAGATTTACGTTCGACAACTTCGCCCTCTTTACATTTAGGGCATTTAACGCCAATCGTTTTAATGATTGCTTTCGTATTTCTACAATCTGGGAAATTTGAACAAGCCATAAACTTACCGTATCGGCCCATTTTATAAACCATTGGTGAACCACATAATTCGCAATCCTCACCAGCTGGTTCATCTTTGATTTCAATTTTCTCCATTTCTTCTTCTGCTCTTGCTACATCGATTTTAAAGTTTTCATAGAACATATCTATGACTTTCTTCCACTCAATTTCGCCATCTGCTACTTTATCTAGCAATGTTTCCATGTTAACTGTAAAATCAACATCGATAATTTCAGGGAAGTATTCTTTAACTGACTCATGCACGATTTCTCCTAACTCTGTAGGCACAAATCTTTTCTGGTCTAATTTTACGTAGTTTCTTTTTTGAATCGTATCGATTGTAGGTGCATAAGTTGAAGGTCTACCGATTTTTAATTCTTCTAAAGTTTTAACCAATCGTGCTTCAGTGTATCGTGGTGGTGGTTGAGTGAAATGTTGTTTTGGATCGATTTTCTCAGCCGTAACGATATCACCTTTTTCTAACGGTGGTAATTTACCTTCTTTTTCTTCATCAGTATCATCTTTAGCTTCAACATATACTTTCATGAAACCTTTAAATTTGATTGTTTGACCATTTGCTCTGAATTTCAAATCGCCTTGTGTAATATCTGCTGCAACTGTATCAGCAATAGCAGGTGCCATTTGACTTGCCATAAAACGTTCCCAAATCAATTTATATAATCGATATTGATCTCTAGATAAGAATGTTTTCATCTGATCTGGTGTACGTTCCACACTTGTCGGTCTAACTGCTTCATGGGCATCTTGTGCGCCTTGTTTACCTTTTGCTGCTTTTGCTTTAGATAAATACTCTTTACCGTACTCTTTTTCAATAAATGATGCTGCTTCAGCTTGAGCACTATCAGCTATACGTGTTGAGTCCGTTCTCATATACGTAATCAAACCAACAGTACCTTGTTTTTTCAAATCTATACCTTCGTATAATTGTTGTGCTAACATCATTGTTTTTCTAGCTTTAAAATTCAACTTACGGGATGCTTCTTGTTGTAAAGATGAAGTTGTAAATGATTTCGCAGGATATCTTAATTTTTCTTTCTTAGTAACTTGCGTAACTTCAAATTTATCCCCATCTAATTGTGTTGTAATTTTTTGTACGTCTTTTTCATTTTTTAATTTAACGGGTTTACTTTTCTCATGTAAAAACTTCGCACTAAATGTTTTAGTTTTATGTTTAAATAAACCTTCAATAGTCCAGTATTCTTCTGGATTAAAATTATTAATTTCGTTTTCACGATCTATAACGAGTCTTAATGCAACAGATTGTACTCGACCTGCTGACAAACCTTTTTTAACTTTTTTCCATAACACTGGAGAAATGTTATACCCAACAAGTCTATCTAGTACACGTCTTGCTTGTTGTGCATCAACTAATTCATGTTCTATTTCTCTAGGATGCTTAAAACTATCTTTTACTGCATCTTTTGTAATTTCGTTAAATACGACTCTTGATTTTTTATTTTCATCTATATCTAATATATGTGCTAAATGCCACGCAATTGCTTCACCTTCACGATCGGGGTCACTTGCGAGATAAACGTTTTTTGCTTTTTTTGCATAGCGTTTTAAATCTTTTACAACTGGCCCTTTGCCGCGAATCGTAATATATCTAGGTTCATAATTATTTTCAACATCTACGCCCATTTGACTACGAGGTAAATCTCTAACATGCCCCATAGATGCAACGACTTTATATTTTTTTCCTAAATATTTTTCAATGGTTTTTGCTTTTGCGGGCGATTCAACGATGACAAGATTTTCTGCCAAAGTAAGTCCCCCTTGCTATTCTATTGATTACAAATGTAAATGATAAACTGATAAATTCAGCTTTGTCAATTAAAACATTTTATAAAATTTATTTTTGTTCAGTAAATATACAATAATCCTCAATGATATCTTGAGCATTTTGTACGAGCTTGGCACCTTCTTTTATTCTATTATTGCCACCTTTACTTAAAGATTGAAAAATCGTGCCTGGACAACAATATACATTTCTATTTTGTTCCAATGCCAAATCTATCGTGATTAAAGAACCACTACGTTCATTTGCTTCAGTTACTAATACACCTTGTGACAATCCACTAATAATACGATTTCTTTCTGGGAAACGCCATTTTTGAACTTTCGTTGTTGGATAATACTCAGATATAACAAGATGATCTTTACGCATCAGTTCACTTATATATTGTGTCGCTTTAGGATAATGGTAATCTAAACCAAATGCAGCAACACCTATAGTTTGACCACTATACTCTATCGCTTTTAAATGTGCAAAATAATCTGCTCCCATAGCCATTCCAGAAACAATTGTAATATGCGCCTTAACCAGTTCTGGGACGATAGCATCACAAATTTGTTCTGAATATTGAGTAGCCTTCCTTGAACCGACTATAGCCAATTTTTGTTTATTTTGCAATAACGACATATTACCCATTCCAAAAAGTACAAGCGGATAATCATAAATTTCCTTCAATAAAGTTGGATAACACTCCTCATCAGAAAACACCATTTGAATATTTCTTTTCTTTAATGAAGAACGTATTTTATCTATATGACTATCATTATATTTGTGATACATCGTTAATATTGTTCTCTCTTTAAAACCACTTTTATATACAAAATCAATAAACGCAGTTCTATATGAAAGAAAATTTAACTCAGGATCATAACGAATCATCTTGTGAATTTGATTAGTCGTAAAACCACTGTATGTTAATTTCAAAATTGTTTCTTGATAATCATTCATAAATGTACACCTCTTATAATGTAGATTTTTTTGATTTGGACGGGCGGCTAACGATCTTGTTTTGGTTTCTTGAGCGTTAGAATTTCTAACGATCTTGTTTCTTAGTCTTGAGCGTTAGCGCAGGGGTTAACCCTCTTTTTTTAAATTTTTTAACGGCTAACGATCTTGTTTTGGTTTCTTGAGCGTTAGAATTTCTAACGATCTTGTTTCTTAGTCTTGATCGTTAGCGCCGCATCACCTACTAAATTCTTCTAAATAATACGTCTTATACCTTTGACCTTTACTCTTAAAATGTTGATTGCATATTCTTTTTACAGTTTGAACATTATTCGCCTCACACCATTCAACTGCTTCTGGTATTGTAAATCCTTCTTTTCCTTTTATTATGCCTAGTTCCATTATGTTGATATAGTAAATTTCCACTCTTCTAAAATTTTTCAAACAATTTTTACAAGGTATAATCTTCTTCTTTTCTTCAATTATAATAGTATGTAACTTTTTACATTCTGGACATTTTATACCTTTAGTTATCTTATTAAAAGCGACTCTTTCGACTGGTTTAAATCTATGAGAAAATATTTGCTGCTTAGCTATAATTCGCTGAAGTATTTGTCTATCTTTTTCAATTTGTTGAGATTGAAATAGTTTTGGAAATTTATAAAATTCAGAGCGCAATAGTACTTGCGAGCGGTTTGGTATGTGGTTTCTTAGTGTAAATGTGGGATTTGAAAATACTAAAAAGTGATTTATTGGTAGGTTTAGATTTATTTCTTGAAGTATTGATTGGAGGGTATTTTTAGCTTTGTATAATTGTACAAATGGTGATGTGTAACGTTTATTAGAAGAATTCTTTATATAGTTGTCATAGATTTCGAAATCGCCATAGTAGTGTTTAACTTCTAATATACTTATTTGACTGTTATGTATGATTAAAAAATCTATTTGTACTGCATTTGAAGATACAAATTCAAGATTATGACTAAACACAATTTGATGTTGTTGCTTTAGTAGATTTTCTACTAGTTGTTCGCCTTCATAACCTTTAAATTTATTCATGATTTCAAAATCATGACTGTCTTCATTTAATCTTGATGTTAGTGCATTTACATATGCTGTTTCATAGTTGTGATTCATGCCTCACTCCTGTTTGTTAATATTTTACATATATTATAGTTTATGCATTTAATATTGTCTACAAAAAAACCACTAACAAACTAAAATTCAGTTCATTAGTGGGATATATAAATTAAAACACCAAATAAGCACAGTGCTTTTCTATTGTAGAAAGACACTGTACTTATATATATGGTTATTATTTAACTGTTAGACATTTTTCGTATAAACCGTCTTCTTTTTTAATACGGTTTATAAGTGTTTCAGCGATAACAGATGGTGTATCTGCTGTATCAATACCACAGTCATTTAAAGTTTTGATTTTTTCAGATGCAGTACCTTTACCGCCTGAAATAATTGCACCAGCGTGACCCATACGTTTTCCTGGAGGTGCTGTTTGACCACCAATGAATCCTACTACTGGTTTTGTCATATTAGCTTTAATCCATTCAGCTGCTTCTTCTTCAGCTGTACCACCGATTTCACCAATCATAACAACTGCATATGTTTCGTCATCTTCATTAAATGCTTTTAATACATCAATGAAGTCTGTACCATTAACTGGGTCTCCACCAATACCAACAGCTGTCGTTTGACCGATACCAGCTTGAGTTAATTGATGAACCGCTTCATATGTTAATGTACCTGAACGTGAAACTACACCTACGTGACCTTTTTTATGGATGTAACCAGGCATAATACCAATTTTACATTCATCTGCAGTGATCACACCAGGACAGTTTGGTCCTACTAAGCGTGTCTTCTTACCTTCTAAGTATCTCTTAACTTTAATCATATCAATAACAGGAATATGTTCTGTGATACAAATAGCTAAGTCTAATTCAGCATCTGCACTTTCAATAATTGCATCAGCCGCAAATGGAGCTGGTACATATATTACTGAAACAGTTGCACCAGTTTCAGCGACTGCTTCTTCTATAGTGTTAAATACTGGTACACCTTCAACCACTTGCCCACCTTTACCAGGTGTTACCCCAGCAACGATTTGAGTACCATATTCTAGCATTTGTTTAGTATGGAAAAGTGCTGTTGCACCCGTAATACCTTGAACTAATACTTTTGTATTTTTATCGATGTATACACTCACGTAACTCTCCGCCTTTCTTATCGTTCTTGAACTAATTTAACAATTTTTTGAGCACCATCAGCCATGATAGATGCTGGCTCGATTGCTAAACCAGATTCTTTTAAGATTTGTTTACCTTGTTCAACATTAGTACCTTCAAGTCTTACAACTAAAGGCATATCTAATTCAACTTCTTTAGCAGCAGCTACGATACCTTCAGCAATGACATCACATTTCATGATTCCACCAAAGATATTTACAAAGATACCTTCAACTTGTGAATCACCTAAGATGATTTTGAATGCTTCAGTAACTTTTTCTTTTGTTGCGCCGCCCCCAACGTCAAGGAAGTTAGCCGGATTACCGCCAAAGTGATTAATTGTATCCATCGTAGCCATAGCTAAGCCAGCTCCGTTTACCATACAACCAATGTTTCCATCTAGTGCGATATAAGATAAGTCGTATTTAGAAGCTTCGATTTCTTTTTCATCTTCTTCTTCTAAATCACGCATTTCAACGATATCTTTATGTCTAAATAACGCATTATCATCGAAGTTTACTTTTGCATCAAGTGCTAATACTTCACCACTACCTGTTGTAACAAGTGGGTTAATTTCAACAATTGAGCAGTCTTTTTCTACAAACACATTATATAAAGACATCATTAATTTAACAGCTTTGTTAACTGATTCTTTAGGGATGTTAATATTAAATGCTATTCTTCTAGCTTGGTAAGGCATTAATCCAGTAACAGGATCAATCACTTCTTTGAAGATTTTTTCAGGTGTTGCTGCTGCAACTTCTTCAATTTCAGTTCCGCCTTCTTCTGAAGCCATTAAAGTAATTCTGTCTGTAGCTCTATCGATAACGAACCCAATGTAATATTCTTTTTGAATATCGCATCCTTCTTCGATAAGAAGACGTTTTACTTCTTTACCTTCAGGGCCAGTTTGATGTGTAACAAGTACTTTGCCTAATAATTCTTTAGCATATTCACGTACTTCATCAATTGATTTAGCAATTTTAACGCCACCAGCTTTACCACGTCCACCAGCATGGATTTGCGCTTTAACAACATATACATTTGAATCTAATTCTTTCGCTTTTTCTACTGCTTCAGCAGGTGAAAAAGCCACTGAACCATTAGGTACAGCTACGCCCATAGAGCGAAAAATCTCTTTACCTTGATACTCATGGATATTCATTCTCCATCCTCCTAATACATACAATAATGTTTGCTTACTTCTCAATTATAGAAAATGTAAGCGTTATTGTAAACAAGGAGAGTCCAATTTTACGAATTGTTAGACTAATATTTCACTTTTGATTTGATAGGTTCGAAAGTTTTACGGTGTATAGGTGTAATACCATAATTTTCGAGCCCTTCTAAATGTGTTTTTGTGCCGTAACCTTTGTTTTTATCAAAATCATATCCCGGATATTCTGTATGATATTGAGACATTAACTTATCACGATATTCTTTAGCAATTACACTTGCTGCTGCTATAGAAACACTATTTAAGTCTCCCTTTATAATAGATGTTTGTGGAATGCCATTATCTAGCTTCATCGCATCTATTAATAAGTGGTCTGGTTTAACTGACAATTGATCTATCGCTCGTTGCATCGCTACCTTTGTTGCTTCATATATATTGAGTTCATCAATTTCTTCAACAGTTGCAATGCCAATACCTACTGCACGTGCACGATTATATATTTCTTGTTCGAAATAAGAACGTTTAGCTTGCGATAAAGCTTTCGAATCTGTAATGCCTAAATATTGATGGTCTTGTTCAAGAATGACCGCACTTGCTACGACTGGGCCTGCAAGTGGACCTCTCCCTACTTCATCAATTCCACAAATAACAGCATCTTTGTTTAAGTCTAATACTTGTTTTTCATATTGATTCATTTGAATATATTTAAGATGAAGTTGTTCTATTTTTTCTAACTGCTTGATTCGCTTACTTAAAGCACTTTGGACACCTTTACGTTCATCTTCGTTATAAGGTGATGCTTTAACTTCTTGAATCGTTAAATATTGATTAATCTCTTCAACAATTTCTTTAATGCTCTTCTGTTTCATGCATGCCATCCTTCATTTCTTCATATATATCGAAGCAGTAATGACCAATTTTAGCATTACGTAAATCTCTAATAATCAACTCAGTAACAGACTCATAATCCACTTCATTACCACGTTTTAACATGCCTCTTCTTTTACCAATTTGATCAAATAAACCAATGACGTCACCATCTTCAGGTAATTCAATTTGATAGAATTGCTTTAATTTTTCCGGATCATGATCAATTAAAAAGTTTAATCCATATATCGCAACTTCATCTAAATGTACAATACTGTCTTTAATTGCACCTGTTAAACTCAGCTTTTTACCAATCGTTTGGTCTTCAAATTTCGGCCATAAAATCCCTGGTGTATCTAACAATTCTAATTCTTTTCCTACTTTAATCCATTGTTGTTTTTTCGTCACCCCCGGTGTATTACCTGTTTTAGCAATTGATTTTTTGGCTAATTTATTGATAAGTGTGGATTTACCTACATTCGGAATACCAACTATCATAGCTCTGATTGCTCTCGGACGAAGACCTTTACGTTTTTCTCTATCAAATTTTTCTTTAGTGGCAGCTTGTGCAGCTTTCATAAGCTCACCTAAATGCTTACCATGTTTCGAATCAATTTGAACTGGGAAAAAGCCTTGATTTTTAAAGTATTGCGTCCATTTATCTGTCTCACTTTGTTTTGACATGTCTTTTTTATTAAGTATTACAACACGAGGTTTTTGTTTAACAATGTCATCAATCATTGGATTTCTTGAAGATAGCGGAATACGTGCATCGACTAATTCGAATACCACATCTACCATTTTTAATTGTTCTGTTACTTCGCGTCTCGCTTTGGCCATATGACCTGGAAACCATTGAATTGTCATTTATATTTATCCTTTCTTATCTTAAACTATCGAAATATGATATATTAACCATATCTATATAGGAGGTTTGTTATGTTTATTTCAATTATAGTTCCTCTTTATAATGAGGAAACTAACATCTCTATTTTACATGAAAAAGTATCAAACGTCTTTTTAAATTTGCCACATCAATTTGAAATCATTTTTGTTGATGATGGTTCTACAGATGCTTCTTTGAATTTAATTCAATCACTATCAAAAAAAGACGAACATGTTAAATACATATCTTTCTCTAAAAATTTCGGCAAAGAATCTGCTATGTATTGTGGACTTGAGCACAGTATAGGAGATGCTGTTATCATCATGGATTCAGACCTTCAACACCCACCTGAGATAATCCCACAAATGATCGAATTACACCTTGAAGGCTATCAACAAGTCGTCGCATTACGCAACCGCGACAAAGAGTCATTTTTAAAAAGAATTCCTGCTAAAATTTTTTATAAATTATCTAGAAATATGATTGATGTTAAATTAAAAAGCGGTGAAGGTGACTTTCGCTTAATATCTAAAGAAGTTGTTGAGTCTATCATTAAAATGACTGAGTACAATCGCTTCTCTAAAGGTATATTTGAATGGGTTGGTTTTAATAAGACAACTATTACATATGATCATCTAGATAGAAATCAAGGACGTTCTAAATATTCCAACTTTAAATTAATCGATTACGCAATTGATGGTATCGTTAGTTTTAATAATAAACCGCTTCGACTATGCTTTTATTTTGGTGGTATTACAATGTTTATCTGTCTTCTATATATTTTAATTACATTTATAAATATTATGATACATGGCATCGAAGAACCCGGTTATTTCACAATTATTTCTGCCATTTTATTCTTAGGTGGTCTTCAATTATTTAGTTTAGGTGTTATAGGTGAATACATTGGTCGTATTTATTATGAAACAAAAGATAGACCAAAATATATTATTCAACAAACAAACCTTAAATCTCATGAATAACACATATAGGTGAATCAAATGATAAATAAAATAAAAACATTTTTGAATAACAACGCTATTTTCAAATACATTTTACTTTTCGGTGTCTTAGCCATTTTAGGGCATAGTTATATACTATATCGCTATTTTAAAGATGGTATTATTTTCACTGGTCCAAATGATGGTATCGAACAAATGTTGCCAATTCAAATGTATTTATATGAACATTGGACACACGGAACATTTTTCTATTCAACTGATTTAGGTCTTGGTGGAGATATGTTTATGGATTTGTCCTATTACTTCTCTACGAATATTTTGTTCATTATCAATGTCATTTTTGTTTGGATAGGCTCATTTATCTTCCATTTTAATACGGACCATATGTTATTTTGGACTCAGAATGCCATTGTCATATCAATCGTAAAATCATTTTTAATTATGAGTTTTACCTATTTATATGTTAAGAAGATTGGCTTAAATCGAACTACTTCAATAGTCGCTGCTTTTCTATTTGCAGTTTCACCTATATACTTTAGATTTACTGTATATTGGCCATTCTTTAGCGATGTCTTTATGCTATTGCCATTATTATTATTCAGTATTGAAAGATTTTTAAAAGATAAAAAGATTGGCCTGTTTATCCTAATCGTTGCCTTAACGTTTATCAATAACTTTTATTTTGCATACTATCAATTTTTAACAGGACTCATTTACTTTTTCTATCGATTTATTTTTCAACATAAGGCTGATATTGTACCAAGAATGCAACAACTTAAATTACTTGTAGTAGCAAGTATACTTGGACTTGGAAGTAGTTTATTTATTTTCTTCCACTCTGCTCATAGTTTCATTGGGAATAATCGTGCAATTTATAATGGAACGATTCCATTACTGTCTAACTTCAATAAACATGACAATATATTCTATGACAATTATTTAATTGTTGTACTTTTTATAGCCATTCAGGCGCTTTTAACAATAAAGCTTTACAAACATTATTATTATAGATTATTTAGTATTTTCACGATTATTTTAATGATTGCGAGTTTCTTACCTTATGTAGATAGTATTTTTAACGGCTTTTCTGCACCACAAAAAAGATGGCATTATTTATTAACGTTCTTTTCTAGTGGTTTAATTGCAAGTTACGTATATTACTTTAAATCGATCAGTATCAAGCAATATATCATCACGGCCATACCTGGTTTTGTTGTTATTTTTACAAGTTATTATATAACTAAAGATTATGTCAGTTGGATATGGATGGTACCTATTCTATTTATAATAGGATTACTCGTATTAACTATAAAACGTTTTACACGTTTATTGATGCTTGTATTTGCGACTTTGATATTGTTAACTTCTTTCTTAGTTTCAAAGGAACATAGTAAGAACCAAATCTATCACGATGATCATGAAAGACGTGCGAATAAATTCTTTATTCAAGCAAGTACGTTTGATAGTGGCTTACAACGAAGTCATGTATCACATTTAGATCAACAATTGAATCCTGATGAAAGATTAGGATGGCGTGTATTAACACAAGACAACACACCTATGTATCAACATTTTAAAGGTCTTAGTTTATACTCGAGTATTTTTGATGGCGGTTTAAATCAATATCTGTTTGAAGATGCAAAAGTTAATCTACAGAATGAATCGTTAAGTCGTTATAGCGATATGCAAGATCGGTCAAACTTATACAGCCTTTGGTCAACAAAGTATATAATGAAGAAATCATACCAAAAATCATCGCCAGCAAACTTTAAATTGATTCAAGACGATGGCAAATATCAAATATTAGAAAATGAGCAACCGTTACCTGCAGTTAAAGTAACCGATCAATATTATGATGCCCATGATATTGATAATCCATTAGATCTTGAACATGCCATGATTAAAGGTGTTGTTACAACAGATAAAGATAAAGTTAATACAGAAATAAACAAAGCACCGAATCTATTAAATCAAACGACCATTACAACGCGTGATGCCGATTATAAAGATGACATGTTGACCGTGCCTCGAAATGGAGATGGTTTAACGATTCGACTACCTAAAAAGTTAACGAATCAATATCAAGATTTATATTTGATGTTACATTTAGAACGTGAATTACCGCAATCAAACTTTACAATTCAAGTAAATGATTATCCAAATAATCGTCTCTTCCAAGATTCGAAATATCGCATGAATCAAGATGATTTACTTTATCGTGTTCCAGTACCTAAAGATGGTAAAATATTCATCTCATTAACGAATGGAAAATATAAATTAGAGTTACAAGGTTTATATGGTGAAAATTATCAAACATTAAAGCAAGCTCATAAAGAGAAACGTTATACTTACCATGAAACAAATGGGAAAATTAATATATCTTTAAAAGAACATAATAAAGGAACTGCAGTCATCAATATACCGTATAGAGAAGGCTTAAAAGCTAAAGTAGACGGTAAAGACAAAGCCATTCATAAAGTCAATCACATTATGACAGGTATAGATGTAGATCAACAAGACAAAGATATAGAAATCACATATCAACCACCCTATTTTAAAACGATGATCTTGGTTTCAATTGTTTCAATTATTTTAAGTATTGTCTTCACAAGAAAAGTGAATTCGAAGCAGCAAACTTAAATATACTCGACTCATTTTTGTAAATAAAAAATAAGCATATCACTAGCAACTGAGTAATCAGTTCAGTGATATGCTTATTTATTTTGTGTCGGGATATATGTCCCAAACACTTAAACGCTTAGCAAGCAATGCCAAGGTTTATATTATCTAATTTCTTTAATACGAGCAGCTTTACCACGTAGGCTACGTAAGTAGTAAAGTTTCGCACGACGTACTTTACCGCGACGTTTAACTTCGATTTTCTCGATTTTTGGAGTGTGTACAGGGAATGTACGCTCAACACCAACACCGTAAGAAATTTTACGAACTGTAAACGTTTCAGAAATTCCGCCACCACGACGTTTAATAACTACACCTTCGAACACTTGGATACGTTCGCGGCTACCTTCAACGATACGTACGTGTACAGTTAAAGTGTCACCAGCACGGAATGTAGGAATATCCGTACGTAATTGGTCTTTTGTTACTGCTTCGATTAACTTATTATTACTCATTATATTCTCTCCTTCTGACTATGTTCTTGCCCAATGTAATTGTTTCATATAAATGCTAGCAGCGGATCATAGTGAATTTGTGCTCACACACTTATATTAATATATCACATTGCACAAGTTGATTCAATCTATTTTTTGTTATCATTTAAGAAACGTTTATCCGCTTCTGTTAATGGATAACTTTCTAACAAATCTGGTCTTCTCTGTTGTGTTCTTAACAATGATTGTTCATGTCTCCACTTTTCAATGTTTGCATGATTCCCAGATAATAATACATCTGGTACTTTTAAGCCTTCATAATCTGCTGGTCTTGTGTATTGAGGATGTTCTAATAATCCAGATGAAAATGAATCATCTTCATGTGATACTTGATTGCCTAGAACACCTGGTAATAGTCTTACGATTGCATCTGTCATTGTCATGCTCGCAAGTTCTCCACCTGTTAATACAAAGTCTCCAATTGAAATTTCATCCGTTACACAATGTTCTCTAATACGCTCATCATAGCCTTCATAATGACCACATATAAAAATAATATGATCACTTTCTGATAAAGACTCCGCTTTTGCTTGTGTGAATGGCTCACCTTGTGGACACATTAAAATAACGCGCGTATTTTCATCTTTATCTAATGATTGAAGCGCATTGAATACAGGTTCTGGTTTAAGAACCATACCTTGTCCGCCACCATAAGGATAATCATCAACTTGTGAATGTTTATTATTCGCAAAATCTCTAAAATTCACTGTATTAAATTGAACAATTTCTTTATCTTGTGCTCGTTTCATTATGGAATGATTGAGTACACCTTCATACATTTCTGGAAACAGTGTTAAATAATCAATCTTCATCAGTCTAATAAACCTTCTAATGGTTCAATTTTAATAGTCTTCAGATCAACATCAACATGTTTAACAACATCTTCAATATAAGGAATTAAATATTCTTTATCTCCCTTAACGACCCATACATCGTTCGCACCTGTTTCCATAATTTCAATTACTCTACCTAACGCTTCTTCTTCAACAAATACTGTACAACCAATAATATCTGAATAATAGTATTCATTCTCTTCAAGTTCAATCGCTTCATTTGATTGTTCTTGATAAATTTTAGAACCTTTTAAATGTTCGATATCATTGATGTTATGAATACCTTCAAACGTTAATAGATGAAAATTCTTATGAATTCTATGTGATGCTATAGTAAATGAAAATGATTCATTATTTTTCTTAACTGTAATAAGTTGACCTTTTTGAAATCGTTCATCGGTAAAGTCAGAATCTGATAATACTTTCACTTCACCTTTAATACCATGTGTATTAACAATTTTGCCTATTTCAACATTCATTGAGCTGTGCCTCCTCAACTGTTTCTTTCATTATTAACATAAAAAAGAGCACCAATTAGGTACTCTTAATTAACTTCTACAAACACTTTCTTGCCTTGCTCGTTCATTGAACCAGACACAATTGTACGAATTGCTTTAATCATTCTGCCCTTCTTACCAATAATTCTGCCAATGTCTTCTTCATGAACGTCTATATTGAACGTAATGCTAGAATCTTGTTCATCTTTAGATATATTGATGTTCTCCGGATAATCTACGAGCGGTACTATAATTGTTTGTATTAATTTTTCCAATATAATCTACGCTTTACTTAGAAAGTTTAGAATTATGGAATTTCTCCATGATACCTTGAGTTGATAAGATATCACGAACTGTATCAGTAGGTTTTGCACCATCAGCTAACCATTTTAAAGCTAACTCTTCGTCAACTTTGATTTCTGCTTCTGGTTTAGCAACTGGATTGTAAGTACCGATTGGTTCGATAATACGACCATCACGTGGAGAACGTGCATCTGCTACTACTATACGATAGAATGGGTTTCTTTTTGACCCTTTACGTGTTAAACGAATTTTAACTGCCATGTTTAAAAAACTCCTTACTCATTTATAATTTCTTTTCTACAAGTAAATACTATAACAGGATATAAATTGTTTGTAAAGTGTTTTCTCTTTACCAATTTAAATTTCATGCAAAATAAGAGAGCAAAGCTGGCATTATCACTTAAAGATAGCTGCCATAACTTTGCTCTATATTATAGATGCGTCACGCTACTATTAGAATGGTAAGTTCATGCCTTGGAATGGATTTCCGCCACGTTTACCTTTTTTACCTTTTTTATTGCTTCCTGTAAATTGTTTCATCATTTTCTTCATGTCGCCAAATTGTTTGATCAATCTATTTACTTCTTGTAAAGAACGACCTGAACCTTTAGCAATACGACGTTTTCTAGAAACATTTAAAATGTCAGGATTATTTCTTTCTTCTAAAGTCATAGAACGGATAATCGCTTGAACATTATCGATTTGTTTAGGATCCATGTTAGCATTTTTCATGCCTTTCATTTTGTTTGCACCTGGAATCATATTCATCAGATCATCTAACGAACCTAAACCTTTAACTTGTTCTAATTGTTCTAAGAAATCATCAAACGTAAATGAAGATGTTCTCATTTTCTTTTCTAATTCTTTAGCTTTTTCTTCATCGACACCTTGTTGGGCTTTTTCAATTAAACTTAATACGTCACCCATACCTAAAATTCTAGATGCCATACGTTCTGGATGGAACAATTCAAGTCCATCTAGCTTTTCACTCATACCAATAAATTTAATTGGCTTTTCAGTAACAGAACGGATTGAAAGTGCTGCACCACCACGTGTATCACCATCTAATTTAGTTAATGTTACACCTGTTACATCTAATGTATTATCAAATGATTCTGCAACATTTACAGCATCTTGACCTGTCATAGAGTCTACAACAAGCATGATTTCATCTGGTTTAGATACTTCTTTAACGTCTACAAGTTCATTCATTAATGCTTCATCAATATGCAGACGACCTGCTGTATCGATAATAACAAAGTCTAAATGTTCTTCACGTGCATATTTCAATGCGTTCTCAGTAATTTGTTTCGGACTTACTTGATCGCCTTCAGTGTAGACCGGAATATCAATTTGTTTACCAACTGTTTGTAATTGTTGAATCGCAGCTGGTCTATAAATATCACATGCAACAAGTAATGGCTTTTTGTTGTATTTTTTTCTCATTAATAATGCTAATTTACCTGCAGTTGTTGTTTTACCTGCACCTTGTAAACCGACCATCATCACAACAGTAGGCGGTTTACTGCTCATGTTAATTTTACTATTTTCTCCACCCATTAAAGTTGTTAATTCATCTTGAACAATCTTGATGACTTGTTGTCCAGGTGTTAAAGATTGCATAACATCTGCACCTAATGCGCGTTCAGATACTGTGTTTACAAAAGATTTAACAACTTTAAAGTTAACGTCTGCTTCTAATAATGCTAATCGTACTTCACGCATCATTGCTTTAATATCTGATTCTGTAACTTTACCCTTACCTTTGATGCGTTGCATCGTGGCTTGAAGTCTTTCGGATAACCCTTCAAATGCCATAAATTTCTCCTCCTATTCAAGAATTTCTAAGCGTTCTATCGCTTGATTAAGTTCTTGATTATCTCCTGACAATCTTTTTAATTCATCAATAATAGATTGTCTTTCTTTAAATTTTTTAAAGAGTTGTAATTTCGTTTCATACTCTTCTAATAATTCATCTGTTCGTTTTATATTATCATATACTGCTTGTCGACTCACATGAAATGTCTCTGCAATTTCACTTAGTGCATAATCTTGTAAATAATATAACTCTAAATAATTGCGTTGTTTTTCAGTTAATAAACCTTGATAAAAATCAAATAAGTAATTCATTCTCATTGTTTTTATAAGTTCATTATTTTCCGTCATTTTGATCAGCTTCTTCAGTAGTATTTTCAACAGACTCATTTGCATCTATCATATCTGCAAATAATCCATAAACATAGCTTTCTGCATCAAATGGTTGTAAGTCATCAAGTTTTTCACCGAGTCCTACAAATTTAACTGGAATTTGTAATTCATTACGTATCGCTAACACGATACCACCTTTTGCTGTTCCGTCAAGTTTCGTTAATACGATACCTGTAACTTGTGTCACTTCTTTAAATGACTTAGCTTGTGATAATGCATTTTGTCCAGTTGTCGCATCTAATGCTAATAACACTTCGTGAGGTGCGCCAGGTACGTTACGATCAATAACTTTTCTAACTTTTTGTAATTCATTCATTAAGTTGGCTTTATTTTGTAATCGTCCTGCAGTATCACAAATTAAAATATCAGCACCTCTATTTTTAGCAGCATTTACTGCATCATACATAACTGCTGCTGGGTCAGAACCTTCTTTTTGACTAATAACTTCTACGCCAACACGTTCTCCCCAAACTTTCAATTGCTCAATAGCACCTGCACGGAAAGTATCTCCAGCTGCTAACATAACTTTTTTACCTTCTTGTTTATAACGGTGTGCTAATTTACCGATTGTCGTCGTTTTACCAACACCATTAACACCAACCATTAATATAACATTTAATCGGTCATTTTCAATATTCATTCGATCAATATCTTCATCATCTTGTACATATATTTCGACGATTTTTTCAACGATGACTTCTCTTAATTCAGATGTTTCACTAATATTTTGGCGTTTAGCTTCCATACGCAATTCATCAACAAGTTCCATTACTGTGTTAAATCCAACATCTGCTTGAATTAACATTTCTTCTAATGCTTCAAAGAAATCTTCGTCAACTTTACGATACACTGCTAATAAATCATTTAATTTATTTTGGAAGTTCTCTCTAGATTTTTCTAATCCTTGTTTGAACTTAGCACCAAGTTGTTCAGATTCCCATTCTTCGAACTCATCTAATGACATTAATCCATCATCAAACTGAACCGCTTCAGGATTTTCCTTTTCATTAGACTCAGGTTCTAAGTCTTGGACTGGTTGTTCTTCTTGGTTTTCAATCTCTTTGTTTTTTTCTTCACTAGGAGAGAATCTATCCTTTAATCGTTTAAAAAAACTCATGATTGTAATGCCTCCAATTCTTCTTCTTTAATTGATTTTAAGTTAACACTCACAAGTTTAGAAATGCCCGCTTCTTGCATTGTAACACCATATAAGCTATCCGCGTATGACATTGTACCTTTTCTATGTGTAATAACGATAAATTGAGTTTCCGATTTAAGTTGATCTAAATATTCTGCATATCTTATGACATTTTGTTCATCTAATGCAGCTTCTACTTCATCTAGAATTACAAAAGGCGCTGTACGTGCTTTTAATATCGCAAAGAGTAAACTAATGGCAGATAACGCACGTTCCCCACCACTAAGTAGTGATAAGTATTGTCGGTTCTTGCCTGGAGGTTGTACGACAATTTCAACACCCGCATCTAAAATATCTTTGTCTGTAAGTTGTAACTCAGCACGTCCACCATTGAAGAGTGATTTAAACACATTTCCAAAATGATGATTCACTTCATCAAATGTTTCTTTAAATCTAGTTGATACTTCGCCATCCATTTCTAATATGACTTGTTCTAATGTTTCTTTTGCTTCTAATAAATCTGTTCTTTGATCACTTAAGAAAGTATATCTTTCATTAACTTCTTTAAATTGTTCTATCGCATTTAAATTTACATGTCCAAGTTCATCTATAGACATTTTCGTTAATTTAACAGTTTTTCTTGCTTCTGAAATATCTTCAGGCATTTCATACAATGATTGCGCTTTTTCAAAAGTTAATTGATACGTTTCATTTAAGTGTGTCAATTGATGCTCAATCATAATATCTATTTTCGAGTGCTTACTCACCATATCTTGTAATCCTGTTTCTAATCCAGAAATACTTTGATGCATAGATTGCGTATCGCGCTCTATTTGCTCGATTTCTTCTTGAATAGATTTATATTTATCTTGATCATCCATCATTTTCGTTTCTATTTCTTGCTTTTTAGCTGTAAATAGTTGAATTTGACTTTCGACTTTTTCAAATTGACCGCTACCCATATAATCATCAGAATTGATTAATTCAATTTGATCATTAATCTTAGTTAACGTATGTTCATATTCGTTTAAATCTTCTTTAAGTCGTTTCTTATCTTGTTCTTTCAAACGATTTCGTTCTTTTTCAACTGCAAGATTTGAACGTTTTTCATTTAATGTATTTTGAATCGTTTTTTCACTATCTTTACTATGTGAAAGTGATGCATTTAATTGATTGATTTCGTTATCAATTTTCTCTATATCTTGTTTAATCGTTACAAGTTTATTTTGCTTTTCTTGTAATGTTTCTTGACCTTTCACAAAGTTATAGCCATCATTTTTTTCAAATTCAAACGTTTCATTTTCGTCTTTTAATCGTTTTTCTTTAGCTAATACTGCATCTAATTGTAATGTTACTTCATGCTCTTTAGCTCTTAATTCAGTACCTTTTTCTTGCGTTTCAGTTAAGGACTGTTCGATATTTTGAACTTCTTGTTTTAACGCTTTAACATTCTCCTCAATTTGAGTTGTTTGTTGCATAAAGTTCTGATACTTATCTTCAGTCGTTTTCAGTTCATCTTTTTGTGATAACAAACTTGCTTTCTTCTCTTTGCCACCACCAGTCATAGCACCGCCTGGCGTAATCACATCGCCTTCAAGTGTCACGATTCTATGCTTGAACTGAATTAACCTCGCAAGTTGATTGGCAGTTTCTAAATCTTTAGCAATAATTGTACTACCTAACAAATGCTCTACAATATTTCGATATTTCTCGTCATATTTAACACCTTCAGAAGCTACTGTAATGAAGCCATGTTGATCATTAATTTGCTCGATAACAGATTGTGGTATAAATCTTTTTTTAACCACATTCATTGGTAAGAATGTAGCACGGCCTAGCTTTTTATCTTTTAAATATTTAATTGCTAATCGTGCATCTTTCTCTTCTCGTACAATAATGTGTTGCAAAGAAGCACCTAGCGCTATTTCAATAGCTGTTGTCAATTTCGAAGGTGTATCGATAATTTCAGCAACTGCACCTTCTATACCATTGAGTGACTTTTCTTTCAGCACATGTTTAACACCAGAATAAAATCCAGAGTATTCATCTTGCATACTCTTTAACGTATTAATACGCGTCTTCATTTGTTCTGTATAACGGTACGCTTGATACAGTTTTGACTCCGTATCTTTATATGCTTGCTCTTTACTTTTTAACAACTTATGGTCAGCTTTATATTTTTCAGTTGTTTCTTGAAGTTCTTTTTCAACAGATTGTAGCTTTTCTGTGTAAGTTGATTTATCTTCCCAAACGCGTTGAAGTTCTTCGTATACTTCTTTTTGTCTGCCATCTAATCTTGATTGTTTTTCTTGATGTGTTGCTAATTTGTCTTCTAAAAATCTAATATCATTATTAATGTCTGATTGCTCTGTCATTAGTTGATAATAACGATCTTTCAGTTGTTCAATTTTCTCTTCAAATGTACCTTCTTGATTCGATAATTGACCTTCAAGTCCATTAATTTCTTGCACTAATACTTGATATCTATCTTTAAATTCTTTTAGTTCTGCATCTATTTCTTTAATTTGTTCAGTAATTTTGTTAATTCTCGTTTGAGAAGCTTGCTTTTCTTCTTCTAATCTTTCATTTGTCGCATCACTATTTTTTTGACGTTCTTTTAAGACTTCTAATTGACCAGTAAATCTTTCTAAAGATTCAGTCGCTTCAACTAATGCCTTGTTATCATTTTGAATTTGATTAGAAATCTGATCTCTCGATTTTTTCTTTTCATTTAATTCAAAAGTCATAGCGTCTAATTCATTTGTTTTTTGTTCTTTTTGATATTGAAAATGCTCAATCTCTTGTTCAAGCTTTTTAAAATCTTTATTTAAACTTTCAATATCATATACCGTTACAGTAATATCACTCTTTTTCATTTCTTCTTTTAAAGCAATATACTCTTCAGCAATGGCAGCTTCTTCTCTTAGAGGCTCAACTCTAGCTTCTAAATCGAATACAATGTCTTCAACACGATTTAAATTTTGTTCTGTTTCGTCTAATTTTTGCGTCGCTTCTTTTTTACGTTTTTTATATTTTAATACGCCAGCTGCTTCTTCTATGAGATATCTTCTATCACTAGGTTTAGCATTTAAGACTTCATCAACTTTACCTTGAGATATAATACTAAAAGCTTCTTTACCAAGACCTGAATCTAAAAATAGATCAAGAACTGATTTTAAGCGTGTTCGTTCTTTATTTAAATAATATTCACTGTCACCATTTCTATATAAGCGGCGTTCAACTGTTATTGTATCTTCATCTATATTTAATTTTCTTGAATGATTATCCAATGTTAATTTTACTTCTGCATATTGGCACTTTTTACGTTCTTTCGACCCGTTAAAGATAACATCTTCCATCTTAGATCCACGTAAACTTTTTGCTGATTGCTCACCGAGCACCCATTTTATAGCATCCGTAATATTACTTTTACCACTACCATTTGGGCCTACAATAGCTGTTACGCCATTATCAAAGTCTACATGTGTATGTTCAGCAAAAGATTTAAATCCATATGCATCTATTGATTTTAAATAAACCATAAACTACCCCTTATTGACCATTATTTAACGCTTTTTTAGCAGCATTTTGTTCTGATTCTTTTTTCGTTCTACCTTTTCCTGTTTCTAAAGGTTTGCCATTTAATAGTACTTCAGAAGTAAACATCTTGTGATGTGCTGGACCACTTTCATCTAATAAATGATACGTAATATTGCCTTTATTATGACGATGCATAAATTCCTGCAATTCTGTTTTATAATCACGATTCGCTGTATAATTTTCATCAACGACATGTGGAAATACGACTTTTTCTAAAAATTGCTCTACAATTTCAAGTCCTTTATCTAAATACAATGCACCAATAAATGATTCGAATGCATCGGCGATTAATGATGGACGTTCACGACCGCCTGTTTTTTCTTCACCTTTACCAAGTAAAAGTAATTCGTTCATATTTAAACTCATTGCAAATGTTACAAGTGATGGTTCACATACAATTGATGCGCGCAGTTTAGTGAGCTTACCTTCTGGAAGTAATGGAAATTTCTTAAATAAAAACTGTGACACCGTCAATTCTAACACCGCGTCTCCTAAGAACTCTAAACGTTCATTGTGACTTAATTTATCTAATTTAAAGTCATTGATAAAGCTTGAATGCGAGAATGCTTGAACATAAATATCATATTGTTCAAATTCGATATTTATGTCTTTCATAAACACATCGAATTGAGCTTTAAATTGTGCTATGATTTGTGCTTTATTTTTAACCATGCCTGTCCTCCCTAATATTATGTTTCCTATCTATTTTACGTTATATTTCATAAAAAAAAAAGAATATTATCATAAACGACAATATCCATTGACACAATATATAAAACGCCTGAACAAATTGCTTTGTTCAGACGTTTATATTATCTTATGTAATCATCATGGATTGCTTAATTTGGTCTTATAAACCACATTTCAGTTTCATAATCATGCGTGATACGTTGTGCAACTTCTGTCTTGTCAGCGCCGCCACCATACCAGTTTTGATCTAAACTTGTAAATTGCATGACGTTACCATCTGCATTACCGTTTAACACAATTGCTGTATGTCCAGCACCTGATCCGAAATCTTCATTAAATACAACGACATCTCCAGGCTGTGCTACAAATGACGGTGTGTTTTTGTACACTGTTGCTTCACCACTAAAATTATTAGCAGTTGGAATATCTTTTGCATAGTCACCATGTAAACCGTGACCATATAAATAATTCCAATAATAATTCACTAAATCAAAACATTGCCAACCGTAGTAGCCATCAAAATCCCAACCCTTACCTTCCAATGAATAAACATAATTCATGGCAGCCGTTGAAGATTTCGCAACTTCTTTTTGGACCTTGCTTGATTTTTTATCATAATCTCTATGTTCAACCTCTACGTTCTGTATCTTAGGTGTCTTATCTTTAGATGTATCACTACCGCCGCCATCCTTAGCGTCAGCATGCAAATTCAAATTCAATGCAGTCAAGCTCGTAAATGCAATAGCTAACAATAATTTGCTTTTAATCTTCATACATCCCCCTAAAAAATATGTATTATATATATTCTTAAATAATATATTAAAACATTTTATCATATATAAAGTATACTGGATAGGTTATAAAGATTAAGTATTGATTACAAAAAGACCACTAATCTCCCGCTCTATTTTATTAAAATTCATGATAACACTTGTTGCGACATAAAAATGCCCCACCAATTATGGCGGGGATATTTTTACTTTGTCTTATCATATATAAAATCTCCAATAATTTTAGAAGATTGACCTTTTTCTATAGAACAGAATTTATCGTAAAACCTTTCTATTTTATCTTTATATTTTTCTTTATGTTTATCAATATCTTTTAATTCCTCAGCTAATTTAAACTCATCTGTAATAATTTCTCCAGGTAAATCATTCATATAATCCATATAAAATCCTCTCAAACCTTTATCATATTTCTCAATATCATAAGCAAAGAAATATTGTGGTCTTTTTAGAATACCAAAGTCAAACATGACTGAAGAATAATCTGTAATGAGTGCATCAGATATTAAATATAATTCGGATATATCATTATAATTAGATACGTCGATTGCAAAATCTTCATATCCACTTAAATCTAATGCATTTGAAATTAAATAATGCATTCTTAGTAAAATGACAAATTCATCACCTAATTCTTTTTGTAGGTTTTCTAAATTTATTTTTAAATCGAATAAATATTTACCTTTTTTAACAAATTCATCATCTCTCCATGTCGGAGCGTACATAATAATTTTCTTACCTTTAGGTATGTTTAATTCTTTTTTCAGTTTTTCTATATATTTCTGATCATTACTTCTATTAACTAATATATCATTCCGAGGATATCCTATTTCTAAAGTTCTATTCTCATCCATCCAAAATGCCGTTTTAAAAATGTTCGTTGAGTACCTATTAGGAGAAATTAAATAATCCCATCGTGATGTTTCAGCGTAGAAATTCTTTTTATATTTAGGTGTAGTTGTTCCAGGCATTCTTACTATCTTCATATCATTAGCCAAACGTTTTAATGGTGTTCCGTGCCATGTTTGAATGTAAATTTGGTTATCTTTTTTATTTAAATACAGTGGTAACCTTGCATTCGTAACCCAGAATTTAGCTTTTGAGTATGCATCATAATATTCTTTAGATCCTTTTTTAACCTTTACTGCATTACCAGTTATGACATTTTGATTAGGATTTTTAAACACCCATATATAGTTTAATTTAGGATAATGTTTTTGCATATATTCATAAATATATTTAGGACTATCACTATAATTTTTACCACCGAAAGACTCAAAAACGATAGTTTCATTATTAACAGCTTCTTCTTTATCTAATAGTTGATATTTTGATCTATTCTTCATTTTATTATTCTGAACTATATTTTTTACATGTCTACTTACACTTCTAATATTATTTATATATTTAGCATTTTCAATGTCGTCCATAGATAAAAACAATAATTCTAATTTGTAGAGTATTTTTCCATCTTTTATAATGTTCCACTTTAGTGTTTTAACAATATTAATTAAAGGTTTCTCAAGAACACTATATCTTATATTTATATCTCTCAAAGATGGATCGAACCCTTTTTTAATTTCAAGTTTCATTTTTTGAGATAAAAAGTTTAGAATTTCTTTATTATTCGTTCTTTTAATTGAATCAAGATAACTATTAACATAATCTTCGAATGTAAAAATGAAATCTTGATCACTTAAAGTATTACCTTCAAATGGATCATAAATTTCACCTCTAAAATAAAAAGGAAAATTACGTAACCTTACAAATCTCTCTACGTATTTAATATATTCAAGCGCAAACGAAGTATCGATATATATTTTTAAATCTTCATTAAACCTAATGTTATGCGCTTTGACAATAGAAGTTTTAAACAAAATATTACAAACCGTATTTTTTCTTAAAAAGGAATTAGGGTTATTATCTTTAGTTAAGTAATCAATTCTAATTTTATCTTTATTTACATATTGAGGTTTTTTTAATGAGAATTTATTTATTGGCCCAATTAAGCCGTCTAATCCATTGATTTTAGATAAGTAATACTCAACTGAATAGCTTGCAAGTTGGTCATCAGCATCTAAAAACATAAAATATTTTGTTTCAACATTTTCTAAAGCAATATTTCTAGCATAGGCGTGCCCATAATTTCTATCTAAATTAATGTGATTTACATTTTTATCATAATTATTTATCGCTTCATTAACTAATCTATTAGAAGAGTCTGTTGATCCATCATTAACTATGATTAAATCAAAGTTTTGATTTCTTTGGTTTTTAATACTACCAATACAATCAAGTATATAATCTTCTTTATTATAATAAGTAATGATAATTGTTAATTCATTCATGATATTTCTCCTTAAAGTTTTTTAATATAATTAATATAAAAATATAATGCGTACTCAATTTTTTTATGACGACTTTAGTCATTCTTTTTTAGTACTCAAATAAAAGTACTACCTAAGGCATTTATTTCAATATCTAAAGAATAAATCAATGTATTATTAGGAGAATGGCTAATATTGAGTTTTAAATATTAATTTTACATTATATTATTATAGCTCCTTAATACTATTTGGCAATATTAATAAACAAAAATCTTAAACTGAATTAATTATCCATTTACTTATTTGAATTATTGTTAAATTTTCCAAAACTATTAAAACACTAAAAATATAGATTTTACATCTTCTATAAAAAAGCATAATAAAAAGCCCGTAACCATTGGTATACGGGCTTTTATAGTTTGAATTATTTTTCTAATGATTCAATATATTTTACAGCGTCACCAACTGTGTTGATTTTTTCTGCTTCCTCATCAGGAATTTCCATATCAAATTCATCTTCTAATTCCATTACTAATTCTGCGATATCTAAAGAATCAGCACCTAAATCATCTTTAAATGAAGCTTCAGGCGTTACTTTTTCAGCGTCTACACCTAGACGATCTACAATAATGTCTTTAACTTTGTCGAAACTTGCCATTCCATTCACCTCCTTTAAATGATTTAAATCTTATATAATAAGAAATTCAATTTCTCTTACTATCCTATTCTACTATAAAAGTAGTTATTATTGCATATACATTCCGCCATTAACGTGAATTGTTTGGCCAGTAATATAGCTTGCTTTATCACTTGCAAGAAATGCTACTGTATGTGCAATGTCACTATCTTCACCAAATCGTGCAAGTGGAATTTGTGATTTCATTTGTTCTTTTAATTCATCAGATAATTGATCTGTCATATCTGATACGATAAATCCTGGTGCAACTGCATTACAAGTAATGCCTCTAGATGCTAATTCTCTAGCAAATGTTCTTGTCATACCTTCAACACCTGATTTAGTTGCTACATAGTTCACTTGGCCTGCATTTCCTAGTGAACCTACAACACTTGATAAGTTAATGATACGACCAGATTTTTGTTTTAACATTGGTCTAGTTACTGCTTGAACACAGTTAAATACACCTTTTAAGTTTGTATTGATCACGTCATCCCATTCGTCTTGTTTCATACGCATCAATAAATTATCTCTAGTAATACCTGCATTATTAACTAATACGTCGATAGTACCAAATTGAGATGTTGTTTCTTTAATCATAGCTTTCACTTCATCTTGTTCACTTACATTTGCTTGAAATGCAAATGATTCTACACCAAATGATTTAATTTCAGAAACGACTTCTTCTGCTTTTTCTTTATTTCCTGCATAGTTCACAACTACATTGTAACCTTCTTTACCAAGTTCTAATGCAATTTTACGACCAATACCTCTAGAAGCACCTGTAACGATAGCTGTTTTTGTCATTATTCATTCCATCCTTTAATATCATCAATTGTTTGAATTGATGTTATTTTAACATCACGACTAATTTTCTTAACTAACCCAGATAATACTTTGTTAGGACCGACTTCGATAAAGTGATCTACACCTTGATCAATTAAATACTCAACAGATTGACTGAATTCAACTGGTGAGAATAATTGTTTAACCATGTTCGCTTTAATTACTTCATGATCTGTTTCAGGTTTAGCATATACATTCTGTACAATTGGGTGTTCTGCATCATTCCACTCAAATTGATTGATGTAGTTTTCAAAATCATCTGCTATAGTTTTCATCATTGAAGAATGAAAAGGGCCTGAAACTTTTAATGGCATAACACGTTTAGCACCTAGTGATTTACCTTCTGCTGCAAGTTTATCAATGAGTTCTGCATGACCAGATACAACGATTTGACCTGGGCAATTAATGTTTGCTGGTTCAATAAGTTTGTCCTCTGTTGATAATTGTTCACAGATTTCTCTCACTTTTTCAATGTCTAAACCTAGTACCGCTGCCATAGAACCTACACCTTGTGGAAAAGCTTCAGACATTAATGTACCACGTTTATGTACGATTTGAACGGCATCTTCAAACTTTAATACACCTTCTGATACTAATGCTGAATATTCACCTAAACTATGCCCTAATGCATAGTCATAATTCAAATCTTTTAAAGCATTCATTAAAGCTGAACTATGCGTTAACAATGCTGGTTGTGTATATTCAGTTAATCCAAGAATTTCTTCTGGATCTTTAAACATAATTTCAAGTAAATCAAATGATAAAGATTCATTTGCTCTTTCTAAAATTGATGTTGCATTAATTTCTTCTTGATATAAATCTTCTGCCATTCCTACTTTTTGTGACCCTTGACCAGGGAACATGATTGCAACTTTACCCATTTATTTCACCTACTGCTTTCTTCATTTTATCTACTATTTTAGTATCTGCAGCTAGCTTAGCTTGTTTAATTGCATTATAGAATGCACGTTGATCTGATGATCCGTGTGCTTTAACAACAACACCGTTTAATCCTAATAGAACTGAACCACCGTATTCTGCATAGTCCATTTTATTGCTAATTTTTTTAATATCTTTTTTCAATGTAAGTGCAGCAAGTTTATTTTTAGTTGAAGCAGTCATCGCTTCTTTCAACATTTTAAATATACCTGTTGCTGTACCTTCGATTGTTTTTAACACCATGTTACCGTTATAACCATCTGATACAACGACATCACATGCATCTAACAATAAAGATTTTGCTTCAACATTTCCAATAAAGTTATCAAATTGTTCTTCTTTAAGTAATTGATAAGTCTTTTTCATTAAAGCATTACCTTTTGTTTCTTCAGTACCAATATTTAAAAGTGCCAATGAAGGTTTTTCAATACTTCTAATTTGTTTGGCATAAATTTCACCCATTTTAGCATATTGCACAAGATGTTCAGGTTTAGCATCTGAGTTTGCACCAATATCTAAAAATACAAATCCTTTACCTGTAACTGTTGGGAAAGTCGCAACTAATGCAGGTCTTTCAATACCTTTTATTCTGCCGACAATAAATAATCCACTACTCATAAGTGCACCTGTATTACCAGCTGATACACATGCTTCTGCTTTACCTTCTTTAACAGCATTCGCCATTAAAACCATTGAAGCATTTTTCTTTTTCTTAATTGATCTAACAGGTTCGTCATCCATTGTTATCTTTTCATCAGTATGATAAAAAGTGATACGATCATGTTTGTAATCAAATTGTTTTTCGTCACCATATAACAAAATCTCTAAATCTGGAAAATCATTAACTGCTTGTTTAACCGCTTCTATTACGATACCCGGCGCGTCATCTCCGCCCATCATATCTATCGCAATCTTAACCATTATTTTCACCCTCGCTCGAATAATACATTTCAAATTGTCCTTGGAAAACAGTTTTTCCATGAACAGTGCTTGTGACATCTACTTTAGCTATATGTTTCGATTTATGAATCACAGTAGCTTTAGCAATGACTCTTTCATTTAGTTTTACTGATTTTTTGAATTGAACATTACTCTTAGTTGTTAATGCTAATTCATCATTAATCAATGCTACACATAATGAGTTAGCTTGGGCAAATAAATAGTGTCCTCTAGCAATACCGTTACGTGTAAAAACATGTTCTTCCTTGATATCTATAATAGAAATTGCTGATTTATCTAATTCAATATCTATAATTTCCCCAATGACATCTTCAATGGGTAATGATTTAATTTCATCATGATTTTGTGTTGCTACATCTTTGATGCGGCGTCTTAATTCTGGAATACCTAGCTCCATTCTATCTAGTCTAATAGTTTGGATGCTTACTTTAAAATATTCACTTAAAGTTTCGTCAGTTATGAAAGGTTCAGCTTTCAAACGATTTGTTAATTCCCTCTGGCGATCTGCTTTTGATAATTTCATTTCATCCAAATCCATTCTATTATGTACTTATAGCTAAAATTAGCACCTGCTATCATGACCTACCTTACTTATACTAACATGGGTATAACAATATACTCAACAAATTATACAATAAAAAAGAGCGAAATTTAAAAATTTGGTCATAAGACTTAAATAATAAGATGTGAAGACAAGGTGGAATAAGTGATTTTTTTGGGGGTGGACTTATTTTGTGATATGAATTTGGGTAGGAGGTTGGACTTATTTTAGGTGCGAGGTTAGGTGTTGGGGGTGGGAATTGATGTTGGGAGTTGAGGCTTAAGCAATATCTTGGCTTAATTTAGGACTTAAGCTACGACTTGAGCAATCTCTTGGCTTTATTTGGGACTTAAGCCATGACTTGAGCGATCTCTTGGCTTAATTCAGGACTTAAGCTACGACTTGAGCAATCTCTTGGCTTTATTCAGGACTTAAGCTACGACTTGAGCAATCTCTTGGCTTAATGTAGGCATTAAGCTAAGACTTGAGCGATCTCTTCGCTTAATGTAGTAGTTAAGCTAAGACTTAAGCAATCTCTTGGCTTAATGTAGGACTTAAGCTACGACTTGAGCTATCTCTTGGCTTTATTTGGGACTTAAGCCATGACTTGAGCGATATCTTGGCTTTATTATGAAGTTAAGCTACGACTTGGGCGATTTTTTATGTAATCAAAAATGTTCATTTCTAAATAATCATTTAATTTTTGAAAAGATGTGAGTTTACTACAACTTTAACTCACATGTTCAGCAATCTCGTGAGTTTAATATCTCATTAACTCACATGTTCATCTATCTCGTGAGTTTATTTCCTCTTTAACTCACATCTTCTTCAATCTCGTGAGTTTACCACCTCTTTAACTCACATGTTCTCGAATATCTCACATTCTTCCTACCTACTCCATAAACCCATACAACTATATCTCGAATCCAGGCACTCCATATTCTTTCTCCCAACAAAAAAAGAGCAAAATTTGAAATTTTGCTCTCCTCTATCATAGTTATGCTGCATTTTCTTCTACTGCTGTAAATATCATGCGCTCTTCGAACAATAAAGTATCTGGATTATAATTATCACATGTTATTAATGTTAATTGATTCGGTTTACCTTTATGTTCATCTAATACTTCTACTTGATTTGGCTTCACATTTTTAATGTTTTTAATTATATATGTCTTTTTACCTTTTAATGTGATGAGTTCTACTTTATCGCCAACTTTTGCGCGATCGAGATAGTTAAATCTTATTCCCGCACCTTCTACACGATGTCCTGCGATTGCGACATTCTGCTCACTTAACTTTTCATTCTCATCTACTAATGACAATCCGTTTTTTAAATTTTGTTCTGTTGCTGGTCCTTTAAATATAGGCTCTGATATATCTGCTGCTGGTACTTTTAAATAACCAACCATGTGTTCATTTACTTTTAAGTTATCTGTTTCTGTTTTTGTAATCCATGATTCTATTGGATTTATTTTAACGCTGTCATCATGATTTTCATACGACTCAATGACTTTATCATTAACACGGTCTGTAAAATACGTTCTAATATCATTCCAGAAGAAAATAGATATTGCCGTCATGATTAATAAGATACCTATAATTTTATATAACCATCTCATGTTTCTAACCTACTCTCAAAATATGGTAATTCAAATTTATACAATACGTGTTCCAATGTCAATCAAAATTTTGTTCTGACATAGATTCTTGTACTAGTAATCTTAATTTATCATATTCAGGTTTGAAAAATTCACCTGATTGCACTAATTCACTTGCTTCGTCTCTTGCGACTTCTAACATTCTATAATCTTCTACAATATTTGCAACTCTGAAATCAGGTAAACCACTTTGTTTAACGCCAAAGAAGTCACCAGGTCCTCTCATTTCCAAATCTCGTTCTGATAAATAAAAGCCGTCTGTAGATTCAGTCATAATGTGCATACGTTCTACACCACTCTCAGTTTTAGGTGATGCTACTAACGTACAGTAACTTTGGTGATGACTTCTACCGACACGTCCTCTTAATTGGTGTAACGTAGATAAACCAAATCGGTCAGCATCATAGATAATCATAAATGTTGCATTAGGGACGTTTACACCAACTTCAACAACAGTCGTAGAAACTAATATCGCGATTTCATTATTACTAAATTTATTCATGATTTCATCTTTTTCATCTGCATGCATTTTACCATGTACAAGACCGACTTTTTCCGCACCGAAACGCAACTGTAATTGCTCATAAATTGCAACCACATTTTGAACATCCAACGCTTCACTTTCTTCTATTAATGGACAAATGACATACGCTTGTCGACCTTTTGATATTTCACTGTTTAGTTGATTCAGTACATGATCAATTTCTTCATGTTTAGCCCACGATGTCAAAATTTCTTTTCTCCCTTTAGGCATTTGTTTAATCGAGGTTACATCCATTTCCCCGAACGCAGAGATAGACAATGTTCTCGGAATTGGTGTTGCTGTCATAAATAAGACATTTGTATCTGCACCTTTTTCACGCAGCTTCTTACGTTGATTTACACCAAATCGGTGTTGTTCATCAATAATAACTAATCCAATATCATTGAATGCCACATCATCTTGTATAAGTGCATGCGTACCTACAATGACGTCAACTTCTCCTACTTCCAACTGTTCAAGTAATAATTTTCTTTTTTTACCTTTAACTGAACTTGTTAATAAAGCGACATTCAATTGCCCACCAAACAACTCATCTAAACTGATTGCATGTTGTTCAGCTAATATAGCTGTTGGGACCATAAGCGCACTTTGCTTACCAGCATTAAACATTGCATAAATCGCAATAGCTGCAACAACCGTTTTACCCGAACCTACATCACCTTGTAATAATCGATGCATTTTAATAGGTGCTTTTAAATCTCTAAAAATTTCATTCACACTATTTTTCTGAGCATCTGTTAATTCAAAAGGTAATGTTTCGATAAAAGATTTCACCGCATTAACATCATAATTTAAACCTTCTATTTTATTAGATTCTTTTTCTAATTTGCTTAACCATTTCATCTTTAACTGAAATAAGAATAATTCATTAAATGAAAATGTGCGTCGCGCTAATTTGAGGTGATTAAATTGAAGTGGTTTATGTAAAATTGGAATGACATCTTTTAATGGCATTAATTTGTACTTATCCATTAAATTTGGAGATAACCATTCATCAATTTCAACAAGTTGTAATGCTTGTTCAATGTATTTATTAAGCTGCTTTTGTTTTAAACCTTCTTTTAATCGATAAATAGGTGTTAACGCATTTCCACCGTCTTCTTTTTCAGCCATTACTTTTTGACCAGCAATAATTTGTTTCTTTTGATCCCATTTACCTTTGATCGTAACTGTTTCACCCATAATGAGTCTTTTTTTCAAATAAGGTTGATTAAAGAATGTGACTTTAACGGCAATTTGATCAATCAGCATATGGCACGTTAATTTAGATTTATTTCTACCAAAAAATGCGACAGTCGGACTAGAGTACACTTCTCCAGTAACAGTGACAACATCACCATCAGTTGCTTCATTTAAATTAACGACAGATTCATCTTCATAACGTGTTGGTAAATACAACACTAAATCTTCTAATGTATAGATATTTAATTCATTTAATAACTGTAAACTTTTTGGTCCAACACCTTTAAGTTCTTGCAAAGTTCGCTCTGTATATATTAGATGTTGCTTATTCATTTTTATCACCTATATTTATTAATACTCTAATTATAGAACAAATACATGATATAAACCAATCGATTTCACCAAAATGAGCTTTATACAAACAAATAAAGACCAGGACAATGAATCATGTCCTAGCCTTATAAATTAATGTTTTGGTTAATTTCCAAATATCTCTTGTTTTAACCTTTCTCCTGTTGGCGTACCTGCTAAACCACCACGACCTGTTTCACGTAGTGCTGAAGGCATTGTTTGGCCAATCTTATACATAGCTTCTATAACTTCATCAGTAGGAATTCTTGATTTCACGCCTGCTAAAGCCATATCAGCTGAAATAATTGCATTTGAAGCACCTGCAGCGTTTCTCTTAACACAAGGTACTTCTACTAATCCTGCAACTGGATCACAAACAAGTCCTAACATATTTTTTAAGCTAATCGCAAATGCTTCTGCAGATTGTTGAGGTGTACCGCCAGCCATTTCTACTGTTGCAGCAGCACTCATCGCAGCTGCTGAACCAACTTCAGCTTGGCAACCACCAGCCGCACCTGATATAGATGCGTTATTCGCAACAACAAATCCAAATGCACCTGTTGTAAATAAGAAATGTAACATATCTTCTCTAGAAGGGTTTAGTCTTTTTTTCAGTGCAAATAATACACCAGGCGCAACCCCTGCAGAACCGGCAGTTGGTGTTGCACATATTTTACCCATTGCTGCATTTACTTCGTTCGTCGCAACAGCTTTACTTACTGCATCAATCATTAAATCACCTGAAAGTGATTGTCCACTTTCTAAATAATCTTGTAAAAGTACAGCATCCATTCCAGTTAAACCTGTTGTTGACGTTACACCATTTATACCACGTTCAATGGCTTTTTCCATTGTATCTAAATTGCGTTCCATATTTTGATAAACTTCTTCTTTAGAGAGTTTAGACACACGCATTTCTTGTTCAATCATGACTTCATAAATTTTTTTATTTTCTCTTTCACAAATTTCAATAAGTTCTTTTACACTTTGAAACATGATAACCCTCCTTTTATGATTCCCCCATTAATGTGACTGTCTGTACACCATCAATTTCTTTAATTTTATTTAAGACTTCTTGTGGAATATCATCATCTAATTCACACGTCATTAATGCAAGTTCACCTTTCTCTTTACGGGCCACTTGCATACTACCAACATTAATACGATAATCACCAAAGACATTGGTCACTTTCCCGATTGTGCCAAATGTATCCTTATGAAAAACAAGTAAAGCAGGATAATTCCCACTAATGGCAATTTGGAATCCGTTTATCGCAACGATTTCAACTTTACCACCACCAATTGAAATACCTTCTACTGAGATTTCCATTTCTTTATTTCTCATGTTGATAATTGCTGTATTCGGATGTGATCGTTCTTCATACATTTCGATAAAGTTGACATCAATCTGTTGTTGCTCAGCATCTTGAAGACTTGTTTTGATTCGGTCATCGTCTGTATCATAGCCTAGAATACCGCCGACTAACGCAACGTCAGTACCATGTCCTTTATAAGTTTCCATGAAAGACCCATATAAATATATATCAATATGTTCAGGTTTACCATCAAATAACCCTCTAGCTATTAATCCAATTCTTACTGCACCAGCAGTATGTGATGAAGATGGTCCAACCATTACTGGACCAATAATGTCAAAGACACTTCTATATTTCATCAATAATCACTCGTTTCTCTTTTAATTTCACCATACCATTATAACAACTTTCGCTCGTTTTGTAAGCGTTTTACAACACAAAAGACAACAACGCTTTTGTTTAACATTGTTGTCTTTTATCTTGAGATTATTCTACTGAGAATAAGAATGAGTAAATTGGTTGGTCACCTTGATGTACTTCTACTTCAACTTCTTCATAGTTTTCTTCAACATATGATACTAATTGATCGACTTCTTCATCAGTAGCGTCTTCACCTTTAATAATTGTTAAAATTTCACTGTCTTCATCAATCATTTCATCGATAAGCTTTTTACTAGCTGTTAGGTGGTCAGCATCACTTACTTTAATACTGCTTTCATGGATACCCATGAACTCACCTTTTTTAATTGTAATACCATCTATATTTGTGTCTCTAACGGCATATGTTACAGAACCTGATTTTACAAAACGCATTGCATCTTCCATATGCGCTTTATTCTCTTCGATTGATTGCTCTAAGTTAAGATTTAACATTGCTGAAAGACCTTGAGATACTGTTTTTGATGCTACAACAGCTACAGGTATATCAACTAAATGTTCAACTTGCTCAGCTGCCATAATAATATTTTTATTATTTGGTAAGATGATAGCATTTTTACAACCTGATTGTTTTACAACTTTTACAATATCTTCTGTTGAAGGATTCATAGTTTGGCCACCGCTGATGACATGTGTTGCACCAAGTGATTTAAATAATGTTGTGATTCCTTCACCCATTGAAATTGTAATAACTGCTGTTTCAATCTCTTCTTGCTCTTGTTGTTGTTCTTGTTTGATCTTTTTATCTGCGCTTTTACGAAGTACTTCTCTATGTTGTTCACGCATATTTTCGATTTTAATTTTAATCAGTTCACCGTATTGGCTACCGTAAGATAATACTTCACCTGGTGTTTCAGAATGAACATGTACTTTTACGATTTCATCATCAGAGATTACAAGTAATGAATCACCGAATTGACTCATATCTTCTCTGAATTGTTCTTCATCGAAAGCTTTTTTATCTTTTCCAAAGCGAACCATTATTTCAGTACAGTAGCCGTAGACGATATCTTCAGTATTCATGACACCACCGAAATCATGGTCATCATTAATAAATTCGTCTGTATCTACTTTTTCTTTAGCTGGTTGAATTTTTTCGCCTTTTAATGTTGCTAAGAATCCTTCATAAACAAACATTAAACCTTGTCCACCACTATCCACAACACCTACTTCTTTAAGTACAGGTAGTTGGTTTGGTGTGTTTTCTAATGCTGTTTGACCTTCTTTAATGACAGCTTCCATAACTGTTATAACATCTTCTGTTGATTCAGCTGCTGTAACAGCTGCTTCTCCAGCTACTCTCGCAACTGTTAAAATCGTTCCTTCAACTGGTTTCATTACAGCTTTATATGCTGTATTCACACCTGATTGGAATGCTTTAGCGAATTGTTGAGCATCAATTTCTTGTTCATTCTCAATCGATTTTGAGAATCCTCTAAATAATTGAGATAAGATAACACCTGAGTTACCTCTTGCGCCCATTAACAATCCTTTAGAAAATATTTTACCAACCTCACCGATATGTACATTACTATGAGCTTTAACCTCTGCTGCACCTGATGACATTGATAAATTCATATTTGTTCCTGTATCTCCATCTGGTACAGGAAACACATTTAAAGAATCTACAAAATCTGCATTGTTTGATAAACTATCTGATCCTTGAACGATCATATCAGCAAACAATTTGCCGTCAATCTTATTCATACTGTATTTGCCTCCCTATGCTTCCTCATCATCATTAATAACTCTAACACCTTGGATATATATGTTGACTGCGTTGACTTTTAAATTTAATGATTGTTCTAAAGTATATTTAACAGCAGATTGGACATTGTTTGCTATTTCTGAGATTTTCGTACCATAACTCACAATTATATACATATCTACATCAAGAACACCTTCGTTTTGAGATACAATAACACCTTTGGCATAATTATCACGCCCAAGAATTTCTGCAATGCCATCTCTAACTTGATGTTTACTTGCCATACCAACGATACCATAACATTCTACGGCAGCACCGCCAGCAAGCGTTGCAATAACGTCATTTGAAATATCGATACTTCCATACTCATTTGTAATTTCTAAAGTCATGATTACGTCCCTCCTACACATTTAAATTTTTTCGTTTTATAAACTACTTTATATATGTTCTGTTTAATTATACTTAATATCACATTCACATCGCAAGAATTCATCATTTTAATCACGTTTTTTATACAACGTTTTCACAAGATATTATTATAACAAATAAATTGAACTTTAAAATACTTTTTGCGAAATTTGTTATTATTTTTTCGCTAATTTACAAAAAAGGCGTTGAATAAATGACAAGTGCGTGTTATATTATTAAGGTGTGTAAACGTAAATAAATGTGTATTTATATTTCATTAAAGGAGGATATTTATGGCTAAAGAATGTTTCGTAACAGGTCGTAAAGCTAGAACTGGTAACCACCGTTCTCACGCATTAAATGCTAACAAACGTCGTTGGAACGCTAATTTACAAAAAGTTAGAATCTTAGTTGACGGTAAACCTAAACGTGTATGGGTTTCAGCTCGTGCGCTTAAATCAGGTAAAGTTACACGCGTTTAATGAATATAAGTCACATATAATAAAGAGAACCTTTGTGTGGAAGGTTCTCTTTTTTTATTTATCTTTACTTTGTACCATCAATATATTACCAAGTTCAACTGTTACTAATGGGTGTTCATGACCCGCTTTAAACTCATTACTAATTGTTAACGTTGAGCCTTGAGCCAAAGTTGTAAATGGCAAATCATATTTAAATTCTTCTAATTTTATTCTAATATTCGTACTTAGCGGAATAAACGATACATATTTCATGCCTTCTACTTGTGAAATTCGATGATTTCCTGCTTTTAATACTGTAATTTCATTTTGCTCATCTACAAGCGTAATTTGAATATTATCTTCCAGAAATTCTGGTTTCGTTAATATTTGAACAGCACCCATAAAATGATCTAATCTGCCACCTGTCGCACCATATATTCTTATTTCTTCGTATCCGAGTTCAACTGCTAAGTTAACTGCTAATGCAAGATCAGTATCATCCTTTTCTTTTTTTACTGGATCAATATCGATATGTTTAATAATTTGTTGATACTCTTCATCTGATACCGAATCAAAATCTCCTATAGCAGCAACAGGCTTAATGTCATGTTTAATTAATTCAATTGTGCCTCTATCTACACCTATCCAATCAATGTGCTTTTCAGCTTGAAGTATATGTTCATTGATATGACGCATACTACATAATAGATTTACTTTCATGATTAATCACCCTTTAATTTGTGTACAGGTTCTTTGTAGTCTTCATGTTTGAAGTAATAAGATCCTGCAACTAATATGTCTGCTCCTTGTGCTTTACATAACGCACCAGTTTCTTCATTAACACCACCATCAACTTCAATTTCAAAGTTTAAGTCATGTTCATTTCTATATTCGTCTAACCAAGTAATTTTACTTAACGTAGATTCTATAAAGCTTTGACCACCAAATCCAGGATTCACAGTCATAATTAAAACAAAGTCCACGTCACCTAAAATTTGCGACAATGATTCTACAGGCGTTCCAGGATTGATCACAACACCTGCTAATTTATGATGCGCTTTGATTTGTTGTATCGCTCTATGAATGTGTGGTGTCGCCTCAAAGTGAACAGAAACCATGTCACTACCCGCTTCACAAAATGCATCAATCATTTGTTCTGGGTTCTCGATCATTAAATGTGTATCAATCATCATATCTGTTACTTTTCTTAATGATTCTAAAATAGGTAATCCAATTGATATATTCGGTACAAACTGACCATCCATTACATCAAAATGTAAAATGTCTGCGCCAGATTCCTTAACGCGTGTTACTTCTTGTTTTAATTCTGCAAAATCACAAGCTAAAAGTGAAGGTGCTATTTTTACCATTAATATCTTACCTTTCTATTTTGAATTTCTTCGAATAATGTCAAATAGTGCTTATATCTTAACTGATAAAAATGATTGTCTCGTATGCGTTCTTTTACTGCACATTTAGGTTCATTAATGTGCGTACAATTTCTAAATTTACACTGTGATTTAATCGCTTCAAATTCTGGGAATAAATCTGCAAGTTCTTCCTTTTCAATGTGAGAAAAGTCTAATGCACTAAATCCAGGTGTGTCCGCTAAATAACCACCATCTAGCTCATACAACTCAACATGTCTTGTCGTATGTTTACCACGATTAAGCGCTTTTGAGATTTTGTTTGTTTCTAAATTCAAATCCTCGAATAATCTATTCATAATCGTGGATTTACCAACACCTGATTGGCCACTTAACACGATGATACCGTCAATTAAGGGTTTAATCGCATTTGATACATCATCTTCTTCGCCTATAAATAACGTTTCATATCCAATTGATTGATATTGCGCTAATTTATCTTGAATTTGTTGAATTTCGTCATCAGTGGCGAGATCTTTTTTAGTTACACATATTATCGGTGTAATATTGTATGAATGAACGACTACGAGAAATCTATCTAATAATTGTTGACTAAACGCTGGTTCTGATGCGCTCATCACGACGATAACTTTATGAATATTTGAAACTGGTGGTCTTAATAATATATTCTCACGTTCATGAATATGTTGAATATACCCACCCGTTTCATTTTCAACTTGAAAATCAACGATATCTCCGACAACAGGAGATGTCTTCTTCTTTCTGAATAACCCTCGAGCTCTCGTAATATATATACCATCGTCAGCTTGTACTGAATAATCTCCACTTATTGATTTAATAATACGACCCGTTTTCAATATAACACCTACCTCATTTTATTTTTATTATACCAAATCATACTGCTTAAATAATCAATTATTTATGTTGCTTAAACAAAATCGTTACTTCTGTCCCTTTATCGACTTCACTTTCGAAGAAGATTTGAGCATCATGATGTTCAATAATTGAATCAACAATTGATAAACCAAGACCGTTACTATCAACATGAATATTATGAGATTGATCACCTTTATAAAATCGATCTTTAATATGTTTCAATTGTTTCTCAGTCATGCCATAACCTTCATCAATAATAGAAACTTTTACAAATTCATTTTGTTCTTTAAGATCAATTTGTATCATACTATACTTAGGTGAATATTTAATAGCATTATTTAATATATTATAGAGTGCTTGATAAAGTAACTTATGATTACCTTTAATAGTTAAATCGTCCATATCAAATAGAACTGAGATTTCATTGTCTTCTAATAAGAAATTCAGGTTTTGCACGACTTCTTTAACGACTTTTTGAACATGTACTGTTTCATTAAATGACAAATGTTCACTATTATCTAATTCCGATAACAACAATAATTGTTTCGTTAAATTACTCAAACGGTATGCTCTTGCATATATATCTTCTATAATTTGTATTCTGTTATTTTCATCTTGTTCATGTTCAAGTTCTCTTAATAAACTTAAAATAGATTGAAGCGGAGATTTAATTTCATGAGAGACATTTTGAACAAAGGATTGTCTCATCATTTCTAGTTGTTTAAGTTCATCTCTCATCTTAATAAATCGATGTTGTAATATACCTATTTCATCGTCACGTGTGACTTTGATATCGACATCAAAATCACCTTTACGTAATGATTCTGTTGTCTTCATAAGTCGTCTAATTGGGTTTGCCAATGAATAACTTGAAAATAGTACGAGTACTAATGAAATAACGACAAGCAACACAAGTAATATCGCTAAAAATATTCTAAATTCGCCTAACATAGAACCGACACTAGGTCTTAAGAATAACGCATATTCACTACCTTGGTGTTGAATCTTGATACCGACAGTGTTTCTTGTTTCATTATCAAAGAATCCTGTAATAAAAATATTAAACGGTCTATTTTTAATACCATGATACGTCTTACCGTCTAATACATCTTCAACTGCTTGATTATCTAAATTATATTTTCTGAAGTTATCACCATAATAAGTCGGTTTCAACTTATCGTTATATAATACAGCCTGATAATGAAGTTCGCTTAAGTGATTTAAATAATTATCCAACGACATTTCATTGTCATGATCAATATAATCTTGAACATCTTTTAAAGTATTAAATACTTTGTGGTCATTTTTTTCTTTTAAATCTATATGATAATAAATGTTTGTCAGAATGAATCCTAAAATAGCACTTACGAGCATCACAACTATTGTATAGATTGTTATACGTTGCGCTAAAGACTTAAACCTCATGAGCAAGCACCGCCTTGTAACCAACGCCTCTCACGGTTTTAATCAAGACATCGCTCTCTAACTTTTCTAATCGCTTTCTAATACGTTTAATATGTACATCAAGTGTTCGCTCGTCTCCTTCGAAATCAATGCCCCATACAACTTCAATGATTTTGTCTCGTTGTAGTACTTTATCTTTGTTACGCATTAAATAATCTAATAATGCAAATTCTTTCTTAGGTAAAAGCATTGTTTTCTGATTAATCGTTATTTCCATATCAACACTATTAATATGTGTGTTACCTATTTGAAGTTCATTAGATGAATTAATTTTAAATCTGCGTAGTACAGCTTTTATTCTAAAAATTAACTCTTTAATTTCAAATGGTTTCGTTACATAATCATCTGTTCCAGCAAGAAATGCATTTTCTTTATCACTCAACTCATCTCTTGCCGTTAACATGATAACTGGAATATCAAAACTATCTTTAAGTATTTGACACAATTCAAAGCCGTCCATACCTGGCATCATAATATCTACAACAGCAATATCAATATATTTATGCTCTACAACTTCTAAAGCTTCCTCACCACTGAGACTTGTTATAACATTTATATGTTCACGTTCAATTTCTCGCTTCAAATCATTTAAGATAAATTTATCATCATCTACAACTAAACAAGTTACCATGTCATCACCTCTTTACCTATGATACCAAATATCTTTGAAAATTTTCATATATACATTATTTAAGGGGGAGCGGGACAGAAATCTAATTTGTAAAAAAGATTTCGTAGTCCCGCCCCAGCAAGGATGACTAGAGTTGAAAAAGCTTGGTACAAGCGCATTTCAATTCAGTCATCTACTGCCAAGATACTAAAAGAGACTGAGACATTAGATTATGTCCCAGCCTGAATAATATTATTATAATAAATCAATTAATAATTAAACTGATTCTACGTTACGGTTTACTAATGCATTAACATTTTCAATGATTGTACCACTTACGACACGACCTGGTAATTTATTTAAATTAACAGATAGGTCTTGGTCTTTTTTCATATCATATGAAATGTTTCTAGCGAAGTATTTCATTGATTCTTCCATGATGATAATTGTCATCCATTCACCCGCACAACGGTGGTTTGTATAATAATCGCCGCCACCTTGAGGGATTAAATCAAATGGACTTCCGTCCCAATCGCTGAAGCGGTTTGGATAGAATCTTTCTGGATTCTCCCATAAGCCTTCTCTATGCAATGTTCCGTAAATATCTAATACTAAGAAAGTATCTTTCTCAATAGTATAGCCATCAAATTCGATATCTACTGCTGCTTTACCAGGTAAAAATGGTACGAAAGGATAGAATCTTCTAACTTCTTGTACAAATTTATAAGCATAGTCATTTTCATTATTGAAGACTTTTTCTGCTTCTCCTGGATAATCATGTAATGCTTTCACACCGAAACTAACAAAACGGTTAATTGCGACTAGAGGACGCACAACGTTCATTAAATCGATCGCACACAATCTAGAATCCATTAAATTACCTTCAAAATCTTCCCAATGACTAAATTCATGTAATGCTGTACCTTGTGGAGGTGTTAATTTACCTTCACGTACTGCAATAATTTGATTTTCTAGGAATGTTTCTACTCTATCTCTTGCTTTTTTAGCTTCTCTATATCCTTTGAATGCAGTACCGATATTTTTGAATGAATCGATCATAGTATCCATATCTTTAGCACAGCTTTCGATTTCTTCAGGAGAAGCGATAATGCCTGCCCATCTAAATCCAACTTTAGTTAATAGGATAATAGATTCTTTATAAACGTTAACTTCGTCCATTCTTTCCATACGTTCAGTATTCATAAACCAAGTACTACGTGTAAGTTCTCTCAAATATTCTAAGTTTTCTTCAGTCATTAATGACATAAATAGAGCTTTACGGTCTATGTGTTTTTTACCACCAGTAGTATGTATAGCGCCTTTACCGAATAAAGTATTAACAACACGTTTAGGTAATGTACCTTGTCTTTCGATTAATTCATTGTTATAAAAAATCTCTGCAGCTTCTTTACCGCTAAATACAACTGTTCTTCTTCCACCTAATGCTCTTAATTCAAAAATATTTGTATCAAATTTCTCAAGTCTATTTGGTACATATTTATAGCCTTCTTTTAAGACTTTTAATGTACTGTCTAGCCCTCTATCTTTTGGTATTTGCTTACCCATAAAGTTAATGCCCCCTAGAATTTTTGTAAATTTCATATACTTACATATTATTTCATTTTCTGTGAAAATAATCAATCAACTACTATTATCAATTGAAAATTTTATATCTTTGTCAACTAATGCATGCCTTTTTGACCACTCAATTAGCGTATCTGGATAAACGACATCATGTTGAATCGATTGACTTAGATTTTCAACTGGAAAACTGAGTATAAATCGTTGATCAATAATTTCCTCAACAATATTAAAAAATGCTAGATTTCCACTCGTTGGTCTTCCGACAAGATTGACTATTCCCGATTTTGCTATTTTATAAACGAGCCATTCAGCTGCATAAGATGTATCTTTATCAATTAATACCACAATTTCTTCAAATCGACTTAATCCGATAAAATCAATTTTATCATCATCAAAGAGTTTCCAATCACCAACAGGTTGATCTAAAATATTTTGATAAAAAGCTTGTTCATTCATTTCACTGCACGCTTTATACAAACGTTCTAATTTTTGCTTAAATAACGTCTTATGACGCTCTCGCTCAACCTTTACGTGTGTGTCTCTCGTTAATATCGTTTCTTGATTTCCAATCTCATAAAAATAAGGTATAAGAAACTCTGCGATACTTAAATTTTTAAATTGTGCGTTCCTAAAATCAAACACGACTTTTTTAGATGATTCTTGAATTTTGGATAATTTATATAACGCTTCAACAGCTTGTTCAAAACGAATATCACCGTTAAACTCTAATATTGGCACATCATCCTTAACCGTCACATCAATCGTATGTTCTGTACTCACCGGATAATGTCTTAATTCAAAGCGATAAGTTTGATTCGCTCTTTTTACTTCTACTTCATTTTGGAAAGTTAAAATATGTTCCCATTCTTCCCTATGGTATGGTTCATCTTTTAATAAACGATGATATCTCATTCTACAATATTCAATAGAATCTCCTGATAACTGTGTAATTTCATCACCAACAACAAAGCGTATATCATCCAGCACTTCCGTAACAACTAAAGCATCTTTAGTAGCTCTTACCTTAATTCCCACTTGCTTGTCAGGAACTTTCAATGCCTTAATAGACGTACTCAACAAACCTATATCATAGAAGAAATTATTCATAACTTCTATAAAGACTTGATCAGACAGATGAGATGAGGTCACAATATTTTTATACTCTTCATAAATAGCGTGCTTTTGATCAGCATCTACAATAGCATGTTCTGTTTGACGATATACATATTCATATAAAGACACATAAGGAAGCATATTTTTCACCCCAGACTCATTTTCTAAATTTTACTAAGAACTAAGCATTAAATCAATAGTGTATAAAAATAGAGACTGAAACACTGGTTAATGTTTCAGTCTCACAAATAGCTATATACTTTTCATATATTTAGAAATCATCGTAATCAATTGTGTTACTTTCAATTTCTTTACCATCTACTTCAACGCGATATTCAGCTGATTCGCCTTTTGGAATCGTGAAATTAATGCTTCTTGTTGTATCTTTTTTAATCGTAAAGGAATCTGCAACTTTTTTAATATTATTTGATTTATCTTTAACAAAGATTTCTACTTTTTGACCTTTTTTACTATCAGAACCTGTAAATGGTATATAAACGGATTGTGTATATGTTTTATCTCTTGCATTATCATTGTTGTCATCTTTTTTATCTTTGTCATCTGATTTATCTGAGTCAGAGTCTTTATCTTCACCTTTAGATACATCAAAGTAAATCGTTGATTCGACTGGTAATTGTCCATCTTTAAATGATTGTTTGACGATTGTATCTGCTGGTTCATCACTTTCAACTTCAGATTGTTCTACTTTAAATCCAAGCGCTTCAAGTTCAGATGTCGCTTTACTGATTTCTTCACCCGTATAATCTTTAACGTATTCTTGTTTCACGCCGATTGATTTAGTCAAAATAATCATCGTATCTTTAGGTACGACTTTAGAACCTGGTTCGATATTTTGATTAATCACTGTGCCATTCGCCGCTTTATCATACTGTTCTTTTATACGGACAGATTCAAAGCCTTGTTTTTCTAATTGCTTTTTCGTTTTGTCTGCTGATTTCCCAACATAATCTTCTACGGTAAACGTCTTAACACCTTGAGATATCACTAAATCAACTTTAGTCATTTCTTTAACTTTGCTACCAACTTTAGGTGTTACTTTCATAACTTCGCCTTCTTTAAAGCTATTACTATAGGCTTCTGTTATTTTGCCTTTACTTAAACCTTTTTCGTCTATTAAAGCTAAGGCTTCACCACGTGATTTTCCTAATAAATTAGGCACATCTACATATTTAGGAGCCGTTAAGGCAAAACCGATTGCACCTACTAACATACATAATAGTAAAATAGGCACAAAAACGATTAACCATTTATTTCGTTTACGTTTAGGCTTATTTGTTTCCGTATTTTGTTGTTGTGCATTAGCATCTTGTTGAGTCGTTGCAATTGGAACAGTCTTTGTATCACTTTCTTCTTCATCTGCTTTTATAACGGGCATTGTTTTAGTATCTGAATTAGAATCATACCTAGGTAATTCATCTTTACGTTCATCATCCAATGCTGTTAAAAGGTCATAATACATTTCATTTGTGTCACGGTACCTGAGTGACTTTTCTTTACGCGTTGCTTTCATAATGACATTTTCTATACTTTGAGGTATAGATGGTCGTTCTTTTCTAATAGATGGCAACTCTTCTTGAATATGTTTAATGGCAACACTTACAGGCGTTTCCCCATTAAATGGCGGGTGTCCTGTTAATAATTCATACAATACAATACCAATAGAATAAATATCTGATGATTCATCTGTTGATTGACCTTTAGCTTGTTCAGGCGATAAATATTGAACAGAACCCATAACATGATTCGTTTCAGTTAGAGCTGTTTCACTTAATGCCCTTGCGATACCAAAGTCTAATATTTTTAACGTCCCATTTTTAGTCATGAGAATGTTTTGCGGTTTAATATCTCGATGAATAATTCGATGATGGTGTGCATGTGCGATACCTTTTAAGATTTGAAGGGTCATTTCAACCGCTTCATCTGCAGATAACTTACCTTCTTTACATAGATATTCCTTTAATGTTGGTCCTTCTATATATTCCATAACAAGGTAATAACAATTATCATCTTCTTCTACATCCAGTACATTCACAACGTTACTATGACTTAAAATCGTCGTATTTTGAACTTCTCGTTCGAAACGTTCAACTGCTTTTTCTTTTTCATAAGGCGGTATGTTGATTACTTTCACTGCTACATCACGGTTCAAGATCTTATCTTTCGCTAAATAGACGTTACTCATACCACCGCCACCAAGATACTTCACAAATTCATAGCGACCGGCGATTATGCGACCTATCATATTTTTCCACCTTCAAATGGATATAATATTAACGAAATATTATCTTTACCTTCGACTTCGATTGTTTCTTCGATAAGCGTTTCACCAATATCCTCAACCGTACCTTTATGAGACATCACAATTTGTTGAACGTCATCTTCATGTAAGTAATCTGTTAAACCATCTGAATTTAAAAGTAAATAATCATAAAATTTTGTATTGTAGTAAAAAATATCTGGGTTAACACGTTTATCTGTTCCCATAACTTTTGTAATAATATTTCTTTGAGGATGTGTGAAAGCTTCTTCTTTCGTAATTTCCCCAATCGTAACAAGATGATTAACAAATGTATGATCATTTGTTAATTGCATCATTTCACGACTGTTCATCAAATAAGCACGTGAATCACCTATATTAGCTACAACGATGTCTTTTTCATAGACTAAAGCACAAACACAAGTTGTACCCATGCCTCTATACATCTCATTGTTCATAGACTCGTTATATAATTGTCTGTTTATATCAGCTAAGTTAGATTGCAACCAATCTTCAGCATGATCATATTCAATATAATTTTCATCTTCGAATCTAGCTTTAAGTGAATCATTCACAAATTGACTTGCAACTTCACCTGCAGCATGTCCACCCATACCATCACAAATCACTAATAAAACTTGACCTGTTTGATTTGTATAGATACCACCTGCATCTTCATTTTGTTCTCGAAATTGACCGACATCTGTAAAAAACCGTGCTTCCATGATTTGTTACCTCGTTTCTTCTTTTCGCTCTTTTGCTCTTAGTTGTCCACATGCAGCATCAATATCTGCACCTTGATTACGTCTTATTGTAGCATTTATCCCGTTTCTTTTTAATTCTTTTTCGAATTTAAAGATATCTTCTTTTGATGTTTTTACATAATCACGTTCTGGTACGTGGTTAACTGGAATTAAGTTCACGTGACAGTTTAAATGTTTAATTAATTTTGCCAATGCTTTTGCATGATGAACTTGGTCATTCACGCCTCCGAATAAACCATATTCAAAAGTGATTCTTCTATTCGTTTTATTGACATAATATTCAATAGCTTCCATTAATTTATCTAAATCATAAGCTCTGTTTATAGGCATCAATCTAGAACGTGTTTCATTATCAGCAGCATGTAAACTTAATGCGAAGTTTATTTGTAGTGACTCATCAGCAAAATCATAAATTTTAGGGACAATTCCTGATGTAGACACTGTAATATGACGTGCTCCGATGTTTAATCCTTTATCATGATTAATGATTTTTAAGAATCCCATCATTTCATCATAGTTCTCAAATGGTTCACCAATACCCATAATAACGACTTGACTGACACGCTCATCCGTAGCATCTAAAGCTTTTTGAACTGTTAATACTTGCGCAACAATTTCACCCGCTTCAAGGTTACGTTTCAAACCACCGATTGATGAGGCACAGAACGTACAACCTATACGACAACCTACTTGAGTTGTCACACAAACTGAATTCCCATATTCATGTCTCATTAATACTGTTTCAATCGTGTATCCATCTTGTAATTCAAAAAGAAACTTGATTGTTCCATCTTTACTTTCTTGTTTAACAGCTACTTCTAACGTTGTAATTTCAAATGATTGTACAAGCTTTTCTCTCAATTCTTTTGAAAGATTTGTCATTTCGCTAAAAGCATCTACTCTTTTAACATATAACCAATCAAAAATTTGTTTAGCTCTAAACTTTGGTTCTGATTGATCGATCAACCAATCTTCTAATTCTCCTAATTGTAATGAATATATTGAAGGTCTTTCGAAGTTTGGCATAAATTTATTACGTTTTTTCTGTATCGCTGGCATATTAACTTTCCTTTCTCTTAATTTTAGTAATAAAGAAACCATCTGAATTATAATCTTGAGGTAGTAGCTGTAATGTTTTAGTTTCTTGATTTGTTCTCGGATCTATAAATGGTGCGAATTCAAATTCTGGATTTGCTTTTAAGAATGAATAAACAACATTTTCATTTTCCATTTGTTCAATTGTACAAGTTGAGTACACTAATTCTCCATTAGGTGCGAGAGATTTACTCGCATTTTCAAGGATTTCTAATTGCAAGTGCCATAATGATTCAACATCTTTTGACGTCTTATCATATTTAATTTCAGGCTTTCTTCTCATGACACCAAATCCACTACACGGTGCATCTACAAGGATGTAATCATATGTTTGATCAAAAGGCTGAGTTGCATCGTGTACAGCTGCTGTTACATTTTTAAGTCTTAATTTTTTGATATTAAAATCAATTAAATCTATTTTATGTGGGTGAATGTCAAACGCATCAACATGACCTGTTTGATTCATGATTTCAGCGATATGACAAGTCTTACCACCTGGTGCACTACATGTATCTAATACTGTACTATTCGGTTTCGGATTCAAAATTTCTGCTACAAACATTGAACTCTTATCTTGTACAGATAATAAACCATCTTTAAACAGTCTATCATTTACAATAGCTTCACCTTTAACATGTAAACATCTTTCTATGTCTTTATCTATTTCGACAGTATAACCATTACTTTGTAATCTTTCAACTGCATCTTCAACAGATATACGTGTTGTATTTACTCTCACTGTTGTATCTGGCGGTGTTAAACTTAGTAAACACATTTCTCTTGTCTTTTCATATCCGAAATGCGTAATCCAATGTTTCGTTAACCATAAAGGTACACTACCTTCTATTGATAATTTCTTATCATCATGTTTGATTTCATCTAATCTTCTTAATGGTGTAGACATGAAATTTCTAAGAATTGCATTAATTGCTTTACTATTGTGTAAATCACCGCGTACTTTAGCAATATTGACAGCTTCATTGATAATCGCATGATTTGGGACTTTATCTAAATATACATATTGATATGCACTCATAATTAATAGACGTTTCATCCAACCTTTTAACTTCGTCTTAATAAAAGGCTCAATTAAATATTCTAAAGTGATTTTTCTTTGTAAAGTACCATATACAAGTTCCGTTAATAATCCAACATCTTTTTTAGATACGGCTTCGTTTTTTATCGCTTCATTAAGTTGTAGATTACTATATGCTTCACCTGTTAGTACATCATCTAGAATCGTTAATGCAACGTTTCTTACATTGTTTTTCATCATATTAATTTAGTCCCATCAATTTTTGATTGTAATCCGCTTAAATAATCTCGTGCTTGCACACGTTTTTTACCTGCTAATTGTATTTCAGTTAAAGCAACACCATCTTCACTGCCTGTTGCTACTATAATAGCTGATTTAGTTGTTTCAACAATTTCTCCTGGATTACCTTTAACATTTCTTACTATTTCACTGCGCCACAATTTCATATTTTTATCATTCATCGTTGTATATGCAACTGGCCAAGGTGATAACCCTCTAATATGGTTATGAATTGATTCAGCATCTTGTGTCCAGTCAATTCTTTCATCTTCTCTTGAAATATTAGAAGCGAAACATACTAGAGATTCATCTTGAGGAATGCTATCATTTGTTCCATTAAAAATAGTAGGTAAAGTTCGTTTCAATAATGCTGTACCGAGTACTGCTAGTTGATCATGAACATCTCCTACTGTGTCGTTCTCTTTAATGTCGATTTCATCTTGGCTAATAATATTACCTGCATCTAATTTTTCTGCCATATACATAATTGTTACGCCAGTCTTCTTCTCACCATTCATAACTGCATAATGAATCGGTGCACCACCGCGATATTTAGGCAGCAATGAAGCATGCACATTGACTGCTTTGTATTTTGGCGCATCTAATAATGATTTTGGTAATAGCTGTCCAAATGCTGCAGTTACGATCAAATCAGGTTGTAAATTAATAATCTCTTCTAATTCTGGTGAATGATTTAATTTTTCAGGTTGATATACTGGAATATTGTGTTCAACTGCTACTTTTTTAACAGGAGGTGGTGTCAGTACTTTTTTTCTACCTACTGGACGATCCGGTTGAGTAACAACTGCAATCACTTCATGTTCTTCGATTAACATTTCAAGAATGCCTGTAGAAAAATCTGGTGTACCCATAAATACAATTTTACTCATCCTTATACATCTCCTCTAGTTCTTCTTCGCTAATTTCTCTTGTCATCTTATCCGTGAATAACTCACCATATAAATGATCTACTTCATGTAAAATAATACGCGCAATATCATCATACGCAGTTAGTTCAACTTCATTACCATTTAAATCATTACTTTTCACAACAATCATTTTACTTCTGTTCACTTCCCCAAAGACACCAGGTACGCTGAGACAACCTTCTACATCAGCTTCAGTTTCTTCAGATTGAGAAACAATCGTTGGATTGATCAGCTGCAAAATACCTTCTTGCTCCATATCAACAATCGCAACTTTAAGATCAACGCCAATTTGAGGTGCAGCTATACCCACCCCATCATTTTCAAACATTGTATCCTCTAAATCAGCAATTAATGTTTTTAAAGACTCATCAAAAGTCACAACATCTTTAACTTCTCTATTTAATATTGGATTTGGTACCGTAACAAGTGCTTTTACAGCCATATCTATCGCTCCTTTTTAAAAACTCATCGTATAATTATAACGTAAATCAATATAAAAAGCGACAGAGAAAATTCATCTACAATCGCTTATATTGATTTGATAGAAATTTTTGAGTAAACGAAGTAAAATTGAATTACCAATAAATAACAGAAAGGAGTCCTATATGAACGCATCCGATTACTATCAATATTTACTCGCACTTGAATCACGGAAGATTTTATCGAAAGATGAGAGGAATAATCTTCTCACTTATTACAACGGTAAAGAAGGAGAACGCTATTTCAAATCATTTTTAAATACGGTACCAAACATCAGCTATATTTATGACTTCGAATTCGGTCATCAACATCATGTCCAAATTGATTTTTTAGTCGCAACAGACAATACACTTTTCTTATTTGAAATTAAACATTATAGAGACGAGTGGTACTTCGAACAAGATTACTTAAAAAATAGTTACGGAATCACTACGAAATCCCCCATTAAACAAACTCAATTTATGAAATCTGAATTAGAAAAATTACTGTATCAAAATGGTATACATATAGATATTCAGCCTTATATCATTTTTACGAACCCTCATTTTATACCAGTTGGAAACTGGCCACATGATCAGAATATCATCTACTTCAATCAGTTAAATCAAATCAAAGAAATTTTACAATCTCATACATCAAAGTTTAACCCCGCACTTTTAAACTTTTTATTACAACACAAGAAAATTCACTCCACTTATTATCAAAAAGAAATCACACCTTACTTCGACATCAGTTTAGCAGGTATAAAATGCCCGAGCTGTAGAAAAATGCACACTATCAATATAGTAGAAAGTAAAATCTACTATAACTGCACATACTGTTACTCTAAGATCAAATCCGAAGAAATCGTCCTGTACAATTTGAAAGAACTCTATTATTTAAAAAGAGACGGCTTCACATTTGATGAAGCCATCCAGTGGTGTTATCCGGTGAAGCAATATACAATTGGCCGTGTTTGTAACAAGTATTTCAAATCAGAGAAGAAAAGAAATAGAAAATTTTTCCCTAAATAAACTAGTGTGGCGTTTGTTATTTGCACTTTTAGCCAGAACTGCTAATAACAGGGTCAGTATTTGCACTTTTAGCCAAAACTGCTAATAACAGGGTCAGTATTTGCATCTTTGGCCAGAACTGCTAATAACGGGGTCAGTATTTGCACCTTTAGCAAGAACTGCTAATAACGGGGTCAGTATTTGCACCTTTGGCCAAAACTGCTAATAACGGGGTCAGTATTTGCACCTTTGGCCAAAACTGCTAATAACGAGGTCAGTATTTGCACCTTTGGCCAGAACTGCTAATAACGGCATCAGTATTTGCACCTTTGACCAAAACTGCTAATAACGGGGTCAGTACTTCTCCCCACACATACATCAATCTCTTGAATTTAATCTATTTATTGATATTATCAACTTGTGGTGAGGATTATGCACACTAAAAATAAAAATGAATTGGAATTCACCATATTCAATATTGATATTAAGGTTGTTACTTTTTATAAATTTCTATATCAAATTAACGATATCATTCTTGCGATGATATTTATAACGGGTAGTTTTCTATTTTTTAATGAGTCGACTACTTTTGCAGGAACTGTTCTATTTGTAATTGGGAGTTTCCAAATGCTTATTCGTCCGTTGATTGCAATTTCAAGAGATATTCATATCAGTAAAATTAGAAAAGAGAACTAGATTTTGCCCTCATCATATGAAAAACCCGTGAAATCATCAAATTTCACGGGTTTCTTCTATTTACATCATCATCTGTGGGTTAATATCTATTTCTAGTGATAGTTTATCTTTTAAGTATTGCTCGTGATAATAATCATCTAAATATTGTAAGGCTGTTAATAAATCTGGTTCGTTCTTAAATTTAATTAATATTTGGAATCGATGTCTATTATTAATACGTGACAACGGGCTTGGTGATGGTCCTAATACAAAGGATTGTGTTGTAACGTGTTGCAACAATATACCATGTATATGCTTGGATGCTTTTAATACTTTTTTAATATCGGTATGACTAATAGTCAAATTCACAAGATAATAATAAGGTGGGTACTTACCAATCTGTCTAAATTTCATTTCTTTTTGATAAAAGGACATATAGTCATTGCTTGTAACATCTAAGATTGCGTAATGATCCGGGTTATATGTTTGAATCATGACTTCGCCTTGTTTCTCATGTCGACCTGCTCTACCTGCAACTTGAGTTAATAATTGGAATGTCTTTTCACTTGATCTGAAATCTGGCAAGTTTAACATCGTATCTGCATTAAGTACGCCTACTAATGTGATATTTTCAAAGTCCAGTCCTTTAGCAATCATCTGTGTCCCTAACAAAATATTAGCTTCTTGGTTCCCGAAAGCTGTTAATAATTTTTCGTGGGCACCTTTTTTCGAAGTGGTATCGACATCCATTCTAATAACTTTAGCGCGGTCGAATGTGTCGTATATAATTTCTTCGACTTTCTGCGTACCAACACCCATTTGTCGTATATGTTCACTTTCACAACTTGGACATCTTTGAGGCATAGGTTCACTATATCCACAATAATGACATTTTAAATCATCATGTGTTTTGTGATATGTAAGCGAAATATCACAATTTGGACATTGTGGCACATGCCCGCAATCTCTACATAATACAAATGATGAATGTCCTCTTCTATTTAAGAATAAGACAATTTGTTCACCTTTATCAATGCGATCTTGAATGGCTTTTGTAAGGTCATTAGAGAACATCGAACGATTACCTTCTTGAAGTTCTTCCCTCATATCAATAAGTTCAATTTCAGGCATTTTCTGTTGATTTACACGATCTGGTAATCCTAAATATTGATAAACATTTTTCTCTGCACGTGCAAAAGTTTCTAGACTTGGTGTAGCAGATCCTAATACGACTGGGCATTTGTGATATTCACTTCTCCATATCGCGATTTCTCTTGCATGATATCTCGGATAATCTTCTTGCTTATAAGTTGCTTCATGCTCTTCGTCAATGATAATAAGACCTAATTTTTCAAATGGTGCAAACACACTTGATCTCGCACCGACTGAAACACTTGCTTTACCATCTCTTATTTTTTGCCATTCATCGTATTTTTCACCTTTAGATAAACCGGAATGTAATACAGCTACTTCATCACCAAAGCGCGCTTTAAATCGGTTAACCATTTGCGGTGTTAATGCAATTTCAGGCACAAGCATAATCGCCTGTTCGCCTTTTTTGAGTACATTCTCAATAGTTTGTAAATATACTTCTGTTTTTCCCGAACCCGTCACACCGTGTAAAAGAAATGTCTTCGATTCATTATTACGAACCGCTTCATCAATCTTTGTAAAAGCTTCATGTTGCGCCTCAGTCAATGCTTTATTATGTTCTTTTTCAAAAATGCGATGCTCATACGGATCTCTATTCATAATGCCATCGTATTTTTCTAATATTTGATTTTTAACAAGCGTATTGATACTCGATTCTGAGAACCCTTCTTCTTTTAATGTTCTGAGCATGACATCTTCTCGTCTATGTTCAATTAAATAGTTCATGACATCGAGTTGTTTTTCTTTTTTACTCAATGACATTAAAATCTCATCTAATCGATCTGTAGGGACGATTCTTACGCAAGTTACATATTTTCTTGTGAGTTGTTGACCTACAATTGTGTCTTTTATAATTGCCTCATTTTCTACAAAGTCTTCTAAAATAGAAACAATTTGAAGTTGTTGCGCTTGTTCAAATGTTAAAATACCTTCTTTATTAAAATGATTTAAATATTGTGCAGGAATCCCTTCTGGATCAGCAACACAATATACTTTTTGATATTTAGCTTTGACAGCACTCGGTAACATAATTTCTAAAGCTGAAATACGCTTAACTAAATGAAAGTTAGACATCCATTCACTCAGTTCAATGAGTTCCGCTGTTAACTCTGGTTTAAAATCTTTAACACGAATGATTGATTTTAATTTTGACTGATCAATTTCACTCGTTAATTCTTCACTTATGCCAATGACAAATCCTTGAATTTTACGTGGACCAAAAGGCACTTCAACTCTAACACCGACTTTGACGATATCTTCAATATCTTGCGGAATTAAATAATCAAATATTTTGTCGACATTTTTAGCTGGAATATCTACGACTACATTTGCAATCAATCTTCCCACCTACTAGTAATTTCATTTAAAATTTTGATGGCCACTTGTTGTTTAGAAGCTTTAGCAATTGGTACTTTATCACCATTTGCAAAATACATATCTACTTCATTATCTGAAGATCTAAAACCAATTGTCTCATTCGCAACGTGATTGGCAACAATGACGTCTGCATTTTTCTTTTTCAATTTACCCATTGCATATTCTTCGACATTATCTGTTTCAGCAGCAAATCCAACTAAATATTGCTTATCTTTATGTTCCCCTAAATATTTAAGGATGTCTGTCGTTCTTTTAAATGTAAGCTGTAAGTCGCCATCTTTCTTTTTCATTTTATGTTCAGAAGTTTCAACTGGTGTATAATCAGCGACTGCTGCTGCTTTAATAATCATGTCCATATCATTCATACGTGATTTAACAGCTTGGAACATATCTTCAGCACTTGTTACTTGAACAAATTCTACGCCAACAGGTTGCGTTAAATTTGTCTCTCCACTTACTAATGTAACGTTCGCCCCTAAATCTCTTGCAGCTTCAGCTAATGCATAACCCATCTTTCCACTTGAACGATTTGTAAAATAGCGTACAGCATCTACTTTTTCAACTGTTGGTCCAGCAGTTACAAGTACGTTTTTACCTTTTAAAGCAAAAGTTTGTGGTTGAGCTTGTTCTTTAAAATAATCATCAATAATTGTCAAAATGGTAATCGGTTCTTCCATTCTACCTCTTGCAACATAACCACAAGCTAAATAACCTTCACCAGGCGCAATGAATTTATAACCATAATTTCTTAAACGAGACATATTTTCAACGGTAGAAGGATGTTCAAGCATATGAACATTCATTGCTGGTGCGATAAAAACAGGAGCAGTCGTAGCGAGTAATGTTGAAGTCACCATGTTATCTGCTAAGCCATTCGCTAATTTACTAATTGTATTAGCTGTTGCAGGCGCAACAATGACTGCATCAGCCCAGTCAGCTAACGTAATATGTTGAATTTCACTGACATCTTTTTCGTCAAAAGTATCTGTATAAACGTGATTGCGACTTATAGCTTGAAATGCCAATGGTGTCACAAACTGTTTCGCATGTTCAGTTAACATGACGCGCACTTGATAGCCGCTTTGTGTTAATTTGCTCGTTAAATCTATAGCTTTATAGGCAGCTATTCCCCCAGTTACAGCTAGAAGTATATTCTTCATTTGTGTACTCCTCCGATTAATTCGATTCTTAAACTTTATATTTATTATACATTCTTTAAAAAAGACTGTCATGAATCTAAATTACAATATCCATATTCAATAAAAAGACCTTTCATGTATGGATTGGTCGTCCAAACATAAAAGGTCTTTCGTTAATTCAAATGATTAGTCTTCTAATTTAGCATATACTTTATGAGCTGCTATTTCTTCTAGTGCTTGACCTACATTTTTTAGTGAACGATATTCATCTAATAATAAACTGTCAGGGTGTTCTTGTAATTCACGTGCTCTCTTAGCTGCAGTTGTAACAACTAAATATTTAGAATTGATGCTGTCTTTTAATTCGTTTTGTGGTGGGTATAACATTATTTTTTTGCCTCCAATATCATTTTTCTGTAACGTGCTTCAACACGTTCTCTTTTTAAGTGTTCAGCTTCTACGATGGCTTGAATACGCTCTTTCGCTAATTCAACTTCATCGTTTACTACAACATAATCGTAAAGGTTCATCATTTCAACTTCTTTACGTGCTTCAAGAATTCGGTTCTGGATGATTTCATCTGATTCAGTTCCGCGACCGACAAGTCTTTCTTTCAAATGTTCGAGACTTGGTGGTGCTAAGAAAATAAATAATGCTTCAGGGAATTTCTTTCTAACCTGTTTAGCACCTTCTACTTCTATTTCTAAAAATACATCATAACCGTTATCCATCGTATCTCTTACGTATTGTACTGGCGTACCATAGTAATTACCAACATACTCAGCATACTCTATAAATTGGTCATCAGCAATTAAAGCTTCAAATTCTTCTCTTGATTTAAAGAAATAATCTACGCCATCCGTTTCTCCTTCACGCATGTTTCGAGTAGTCATAGAGATAGAATATTTAAAATCCGTACTCGGATCATCAAATATTGATTTACGTACTGTTCCTTTACCAACTCCAGATGGGCCAGAGAGCACTATCAGTAACCCTTTTTCTATGTTCATGTCAAACGACCTTTCCTAATGAATACTAACGATTTATTATCATTTTGTTTTTTTATATCTTACCATATTTCAATTCTATATGGCTAGAGACGTTTAAAGATTAAACAGAATTATACTCATTTAATCCCTTACATGTTACAATAAATTGACTTTTGATAAAGGTGTGAATGCAAATGGCTTTTGATGGCTTATTTACTAGAAAGATCGTTGAAGATATACAATCGCTCGTAACTGGGCGAATTCATAAAATTGCTGAACCTAGTAATGACACAATTATATTAACAATTCGAAGTGAACGAAAAAATAAACAATTACTATTATCAACACATGCAAATTTCAGTCGTTTTCACTTAACTGCTGAAAAATTTGATAATCCTTTCGACCCACCAATGTTTCTTAGAGTGCTACGTAAACATTTAGATGGCGGCATTATTCAAAGTATTACTCAAATTGGTAATGACCGACTAGTAGAGATCGATGTTCATTCTAGAGATGAAATTGGTGATTTAAGAAAACGAACAATCGTATTAGAAATTATGGGTAGACATAGTAATATCATTTTAATAGATGGCGACCGTAAAATTATCGACGGCTTTAAACATCATACACCTAATACTAATACTGCTCGTACAATTATGCCAGGTTTCAAATATGAATATCCACCTACTGTTAAGAAATTAAATCCTTTCGAAGTGGATGATATTAATAAATATATTGATTTTAATTCGGGTAAAATTGACCGACAGCTCCTTCAACAATTTGAAGGTTTTAGTCCACTTATAACGAAAGAGATTACATCTAGACGTCCATTTATGAATCAAGAAACATTAGTGGAAGCTTTTAATGAAGTAATGGATGAAGTTCAACAATCACCTAATCCTGTTATTTATAGTGATGATTCGACTGGCAAAGAAATTTTCTATTTTATGCCGTTACATTCTTACGGAAATGACTATATGTCCTTTGATAATTTACATGAATGTTTAGATAGATTTTATGAATCACGTGGTGAAAGAGAACGCGTTAAGCAACGTGCATTAGATTTAGTTAAAATTGTTGACCAACATCTTCAAAAAAATCGCCATAAACTAGAGAAATTAATTAATGAGCGAGAAGCGGCTCGTAACAAAGATGAGCAACAATTATTTGGAGAATTAATAACGGCGAATATGTATCAAATTAAACAAGGTGACAAATCGTTAGAAACTATTAATTATTATAACAATGAGCCTGTTACAATACCTTTAAATCCAACAAAATCACCTTCAATGAATGCTCAATATTATTACAAACAATATAACAGACTTAAGACACGTGAAATAGAGTTAGATAAACAAATCAAATTGACACAATCTAATATCTTATATTTCGAATCATTAGAACAACAACTTGCCCATATTTCTGTTGATGATATTGATGACATTAGAGAAGAATTAGAAGATCAAGGTTTTGTTAAGAAACGTAAAAATAAGAAAAAGAAAAATTCTAACAAAATTACGTTAACGACATTTATTTCTACAGATGGTCAAACGATTTTATTAGGTAAAAATAATAAACAAAACGATTACTTAACACATCGTGTCGCAAGAAAAAATCAATTATGGTTCCATACGAAAGATATTCCAGGTTCACATGTTGTCATACAAGAAGACGAACCAACGCAAAAAACAATCGAAGAAGCGGCAATGATTGCTGGGTATTATTCTAAAGCAAGTCAATCAGGTCAAATCCCAGTTGACTACACTGCTATAAAGAATGTCCACAAACCGAGTGGTGCTAAACCAGGATTTGTCACTTACGACAGTCAAACAACACTTTATGTCACAACTGATTATGACGATATTAAAAAATTACTTAAAAAATAACAAAAACTTTCATAACTCGATTGGCCAGAAATCATTTTCAAAGGCTTTTCAGTTATGAAAGTTTTTCTTTTATATATTGCATTTATGACTGTTGTTCAGGTAAAGCAAGTTGGAAGTTCACGCCAAATTTATCTTGAACCCATGCAAACTCTCTAAATGTTGGTGGTAATTCTGTTTTCGGCATAAGAATCGCGCCACCCGATTTAAGTTTTGAATATAAATGTTCCATTTCCATTGCTGATTCACACGTTACATATAATGACATTGCAGGATTCATCTCAATTTCAACACCATTCGTTTGATCGATTCCCATAAATATTTGTCCATTTATTTTAAATATAGAATGTTGAACAGTCCTAGGTTCACCAGGTCCCTCTTCACCATACTTAACCATTGTTAAAATTTCACTATCTTTAAAAATAGACGTATAAAAATTAATCGCTTCTTCAGCTTCACCGTTAAACATTAAAAATGTCGTAATTTTTGGTATCATTGAATAAACACTCCATCAACAGATTTTAATCATTTTTTAAATCGTATATAATTTAGTATAATCTTATTAAGCGTTAAAGACAAAGGAGAGATTTTATGTCACTTTCATTATTGTTACCGATCGTCATTATGTTAGCCATTATCATTGTCGGATATATATTTATTAAACTATTTATGGATTAAAATACAACATAAAGCAATGCTTGGATCAACATCCAAGCATTGCTTTTTTAATTTTATTTCAATTATTTACTTGCTACTAAATCTATACCAAATAACCATGGAACCATGAACCATACAAATCCGACGATAATTACACAGCTGATTAAGTTTAACCAAAATCCGGCTGTCGCCATTTCTCGGATCGTTACTTTGTCTGTACCAAATACAATCGCATTTGGTGGTGTTCCGACTGGTAACATAAATGCACAGTTTGCAGCCATTGCTGCTGGAATCATTAATGCTAGTGGATGTACATGAATACCAACTGCTATTGTAGCTAAAATTGGTAAGATCATTGTAGCTGTTGCAGTATTAGATGTAATTTCAGTTAAGAATAATACAAACAGCGTAACAATTCCTATAATTAAGATGATATTGACGCCATCTAATCCTGAAATTTGTTTACCCATCCATTTATCTAATCCACTTTCTGTAATGGCAGAAGCTACTGCTAAACCACCACCAAATAGTAATAAAATGCCCCATGGTAAATCTTTAGCAATTGACCAATCAAGAATTCTAGCAAATTTGCGTCTTGCTGGAATTAAGAATAGAATAACTGCTACGAACATTGAAATTGTGCCATCTTTAACTAATTCTGTAAAAGGTAATTGTGCTAATAAGAATTCTCTAGATACCCATAAAAATGCAGCTAAACAGAATAATGTGAATACAACTTTTTCTTCATAAGTCGTCTTACCTAAAGCATCTAATTCTCTCGTAATGATTGCTTTTCCACCTGGTAATTCTTTCATGTCATGTTTAAATATTACGAAATTTAAATATGCCCAAGTTATTGCGAGTAAGATAATGACCGTTGGCACACCCATAACCATCCATTGACCGAATCCAATTTCTTCTCCAAAAATCTTTTCGTATTGACCTTTCAAAATAATAAGAGGCGGTGTCCCTATTAAAGTTCCCAATCCTCCAATTGTACCTGCATAACCGATACCAAGTACGAGTGATTTTTCAAATTGTGATAAATTGTGGTTCCCATCACCTTCTGCTGTTAATTCATTCGCTTCTTTAATAATTGCCATACCGATTGGAATCATGATCATTACGGCTGCTGTGTTTGAAACAAACATCGATAAAGCACCCGTTGCAATCATAAATCCTAATAAAATTCTACCTGTACTCGTACCAATACTTTTAATAATGACGAGTGCAATTCTTGTATGTAAATTCCATCTTTCCATTGCAACTGCAATAATGAAACCACCTAAGAATAGGAATACAATATCATCTCCATATGCACTTGAAACTGTCGCGCTATCCATAATTCCGCCTAACGGGAAAAGGAATAAAGGCATTAAACTTGTTGCTGGAATTGGTATAGCTTCAGTAATCCACCATACGGCAATCCATAAAGTAGCAGCCATAACGTAGACACCATTTTGACTCAGTCCATCTGCTTTGAAAAATAATAACACAACTAAAAATAGTAATGGACCTAATATTAATCCGATAAGTTGTGCGGTATTGTAAGCTTTCAATTCAGGATCTGGTTTATTTTGATTTTTTAATGCATCCGTTGAAAAGAACTTTAACATTTCTTTCGTACGTCCACTTTCTTTCCAAAGTTGATTCGTAAACTTATTATCACGTTTATTCATACATTTCGCCCCCTTTAAAAGTGTATACGTTTACATTTTAACAAACGTCATTCTTAATTCATACAATTTTCTGAATATTCATGCTTAAAAAAATAAAAACTACTAAAAAAATTGATACCAATTTTTTAGTAGTTTTTTTCTTAATGTCTTATTAATCATCAAAGAATCCTTTTGCTTCTAATTCTTTTTTGATACTTTTAAATATGTTTTTGTCGCCTAAATCATATCTTCTCTGTCTATTCACGTTTGTGTTATTCGAATAACCTGTACGTTCGTACATATTTTCGTCTCTTACTTCATAGTGATTAAAGTCAGGTTTCGCATTAGAATCTTTTTTAAGAAAATCATTAATATGTCCCCATTTTTTTATCTGCTCTTGTTCTTCTGCAGCAGATAATTTATGTTGGCTTTCCATAAAGACCCCCCTTATCTTGACTTTATTATAAAGTATCTTTCCAAGCTTTTAAAGTTTTTATATCTTTATTTTCGATATAACCTTCTTTTTCAGCTACTGAAATTAGCTCATCATAGTTAGATAAAGTATAGAATGGAACATCGATTGCTTTGAAAGCTTCTTCTGCTTTGTTAATACCATATGTAAAGATTGCAAATACCCCTAATACTTCCGCGCCATCTTCAATTAAAGCTTCAACAGCGTTAATTGATGAACCACCTGTTGATATTAAATCTTCAATTACAACTACTTTTTTCCCTTTGCTTAAAGCACCTTCGATTTGATTCCCTTTACCATGACCTTTGCTTTTAGATCTTACATAGCTCATCGGTAATTTTAGTTGATCCGCAACAAATGCTGCATGCGGAATACCTGCTGTTGCCGTACCAGAAATAATTTCAGCGTCTTGAGCGTGTTCTTTGATCAATTCAATTAAACCTTGATAAATATTTTCTCTAATTTCAGGATATGCTAATGTCACTCTATTATCACAATAAATCGGTGATTTAATGCCTGAACTCCATGTATATGGATCGTCAGGTGAAAGTGTTACAGCTTTAATTTCTAATAATGATTGTGCGATATTTTGAGTCATATGAATTATCCTTCCCATCTTTGTAATATTTCGTGATATCTTGCTACTGGATCTTCATGTTGCGTAATTGAACGACCCACTACTATATGTGTTGAGCCTAATTTTTTAGCGTCTTCTGGTGTTGTCACACGTTGTTGATCATGTGTCATATCAGATTCTAAACGTATACCTGGTGTCACTTTCAAGAAAGTTTCGCCGATATGTTCTTGAATTAAATTAGATTCTAATGGTGAACAAACGACACCATCAAGTCCTGCTTCATGTGCCATTTTTGCATAGTGCACGACTGATTCATTGATGGATGATTGAATATTTTGTTCATCTTTCATTTGTTGTTCTGTAGTAGAAGTTAACTGAGTTACAGCTATTAACTTAGCATTAGGATTTGTCTCACGTAAGCCTTCAAGTCCAGCAGCCATCATGTTTTTACCACCGGCTGCATGTACATTGATTAAATCGATATTGAGTTTACCTAATCCTTTTAATGCACCTTCAACAGTGTTTGGAATGTCATGTAACTTTAAATCTAAAAAGATATCATGACCTCTTTCTTTAATTCGGTTGATCGTTTCAGGACCATTTTGCAAATAAAGTTCCATACCTACTTTTACAAATAGGGGTTCATTAAATAAATCTAAAAATTGATCAACTTCCTCTAGAGTTGCAAAGTCTAATGCAATTATTGGTGTATTCTTCATGTTATTTGACAACTCCTTGTTGGTTATAAGTTCTACCTTTAAGTTCTGTAATATGTTCAACACCTAATTTATCGAGTAATGTAGGTAATTCATCAATAATATCTTTACAAACTGTTGGATTTTCAAAGTTTGCTGTTCCAACTGCTACTGCATCAGCACCAACTGAAATGAAATCAATGACATCTTGAGCCGTTCTCACGCCACCCATTGCGATAATTGGAATATCAACATGTTGACTGACTTCATATACCATTCTTAATGCAACTGGCTTGATTGCTGGTCCGCTCAGTCCACCTATAACATTGCTTATGATTGGTTTTCCAGTCTTCGCATCAATTCTTAATCCTACTAAAGTGTTAATCATCGTAATACCGTCTGCGTATTCTGCAATAGCTTTCGCCATTTCTACAATGTTCGTCACATTAGGTGATAACTTTACATACACTGGCACTTCTGAAACAGCTTTTACTTTTCTCGTCAGTTCTTTAGCCACTTCAGGTACAGTACCGAATTGAATCCCACCTTCTTTAACATTTGGACAAGAAATATTCAATTCTAGTGCATGAACATTTGATGCTTGTGAAATATGTTTTGCGACGTAAACATATTCTTCTTCAGTAGAACCTGCTACATTAGCAATAATAGGTACATCATATTGTTCTAGGTATTTCAATTCATGTTCCATAATATGGTGAACACCTGGATTTTGAAGGCCAATCGCATTAATCATACCGCTTGCCGTTTCAGCGACACGTGGCGCTTCATTACCGTATCTTGCAAATTGAGTTGCTGCTTTAATCATGATTGCACCTAGTTCTGATAAATCATAAAACTGACTGAATTCTTTTCCGAAAGCAAAGCATCCACTTGCTGGCATGATTGGATTTTTCAAATTTAACCCTGGTAGCGAAATATTTAATCGACTCATATGATGACAGCTCCTTTTTCAAATACGGGACCGTCTGTACAAACTTTGACATAACCCGCTTCATTATCCGTATGGCATACACATGCATAGCAAGCACCGATGCCACACCCCATACGTTCTTCAAGTGAAATATAACCTTTCACATCACTTAATTGAAGTGTTAAAGCTTTCAACATTGCTTTTGGTCCACAGCTGTAAAAAATATCGAAGGGTGTGTCTAAATTTTCAATAACAGTTGTAACAAATCCTTTAGTACCAAGTGTTCCATCTGCAGTTGCAACATACGTATCACCTAGCGCACTAAATTCGTCTATATAAAATGCATCTTTAGCACTTTGAAAACCTAATACGTGAATCGTCTTGATGCCTCTAGCATTGAGTTGCTTAGACAATTCGTACATAGGTGGCACGCCAATACCACCTCCGACTAGTAAGGCAGTATTTTGCGCTTCATCAACTGGGAATCCGTTCCCTAAAGGTGCAATCACATCTATTGGATCACCTTGTTTTAGTTGTGAAATCAATTCTGTACCGTGACCTTCTCTTCTAAAAAGCATTGTAAATGTTTCTTCTTCACGGTTTACTTCACAAATTGAAATTGGTCTTCTCAACATATGTTCAGTTCCTGTACCAGCTTTAATATGAACAAACTGTCCAGGTTTTTTCATATTTTTCGTAAGATTTCCACGTACTTTTAATTCAAAAATAGCGTCTGCTATTTGATTATTTGATACAACTGTCATTATCTCGGACATTATAATCCCCCCACTACATTTGTTCAGTTCTAAATGTCATACTTTCCACTACATCTGCTAAAGCATTTGCCGTATCAAGTGATGTTAAACATGGTATACCATTTTCTACAGATTCACGTCTAATTTGGAATCCATCTCTTTCATATACTTTACCTTTTGTCATTGTGTTGACCACAAGTTGTACTTCACCTTTTTGTATTACAGATAGAAGGTCATGTTCGCCGCCTATTTTACCAACCGTATACACTGGGATGTCATGTTCGTTAAAGTATTGTGCAGTACCTTCTGTTGCAAAAATTCTATAACCAATCTCATGAAATCTCTTAGCGATTGTTAGTGCTTCAGCTTTATCTTTATCACTTACAGTAAATAATGCTGTACCTTGATCTTGTACTTTTAAACCACTTGCTGTTAAACCTTTATATAATGCTTTTTCTAACGTACTGTCTTTACCCATTACTTCACCTGTCGATTTCATTTCAGGTCCTAATGTGATATCAACATTTTTAAGTTTATTAAAACTGAATACTGGTGCTTTAACATATACACCTTCTTTATATGGCGCTAAACCACTTTCATATCCTTGTTCTTTCAAAGTGATGCCTGCAATTGCTTTAGTAGCAATCTTCGCCATTGGAATTTCAGTAATTTTACTTAAGAATGGTACAGTACGACTTGCTCTTGGGTTAACTTCAAGTACAAATACTTCTCCTTTAGAAAGTACAAACTGAATATTGATAAGTCCTACTATGTTTAAGCCTTTTGCCAATTTCGTTGTATAATCGACTAATAAATTAATTTCTTCATCCGTTAAAGTTTGAGGTGGATAAACCGCAATTGAATCACCTGAATGGACACCCGCTCTTTCAATGTGTTCCATAATACCTGGAATGACAACCGTTTCACCATCTGAAATTGCGTCTACTTCAATTTCTTTACCTGTTAAATAACGGTCAATTAGTACTGGATGCTCTGGGCTTGCTTTAACTGCTTGTTCCATATAATTTCTCAATTCAGGTTCAGCGTATACAATTTCCATCGCTCTACCACCAAGTACGTATGAAGGTCTCACAACTACTGGATAACCAATTTCATTTGCGTTATCTATCGCTTCTTGTACTGAAGTGGCTGTTTTACCTAATGGTTGTGGTACATCAATTTTTTGTAATAAAGCTTCAAATTCTTTTCTATCTTCAGCTCTGTTAAGATCTTCAAGCGTCGTACCTAATATTTGAATGCCTTTTTGTGAAATTTTATCTGCTAAATTGATGGCTGTTTGTCCACCAAATTGAACGACTACGCCTTTAGGTTGTTCGTGATTAATGATACTCATTACATCTTCTTCAGTCAGTGGCTCAAAGTATAACTTGTCAGATATTGAGAAGTCTGTTGAAACTGTTTCAGGGTTGTTGTTAATAATAATTGCTTCATAACCCGCTTCTTGTATAGCCCATACAGCATGTACAGTAGCATAATCAAATTCCACACCTTGTCCAATTCTAATTGGACCTGATCCGAGTACGATGATTTTTTCTTTTTCAGTGACTATAGATTCATTTTCTTCTTCATAAGTACCGTAGAAATATGGTGTTTCTGATTCGAATTCTGCAGCACATGTATCTACTGTTTTGTACACTGGGTTAATACCATGCTCTTGTCTTAAATCATATATGTCTCGCTCTGATTGTTCCCATCTATGTGCAATGACTTTATCACTAAAGCCGTATTGTTTCGCCCATAATAATGCGTCTAAATCGCCTTTTTTCTCTTTTAAATCGTGCTCAATGTCGATGATGTGTTTGAATTTATTTAAGAAGAAGTAATCAATTTGTGTTAATTCATGTATTCTCTCAAGTGATGTACCACGTCTAATAGCTTCACCAATAAAGAATAATCTTTCATCATCTTGTGCTTTAATTCTCTCTTCAATGAAATCTAATTCAAATTCATCGCCATTTGGTAATCCTAAATGATGCACACCATATTCTAACGAACGAATCGCTTTTAATAATGATTCTTCATATGTTCTACCAATTGCCATGACTTCCCCAGTTGCTTTCATTTGTGTTCCTAGGTGACGTTCGCCTTTTTCGAATTTATCAAAAGGAAATCTCGGTATTTTAGAAACAACATAGTCTAGTGCTGGTTCAAATGCTGCATAAGATGTGCCCGTTACAGGGTTTAACATTTCATCTAAAGTCATACCGATTGCTATTTTGGCAGCTAACTTCGCAATTGGATAACCCGTTGCTTTGGAAGCTAAAGCTGACGATCTTGATACACGTGGATTAACTTCTATTATGTAGTAATCTAGTGATTTTGGATCAAGTGCTAATTGTACGTTACATCCGCCTTCAATTTTTAATGCACGAATAATTTTAAGTGATACATCTCTTAACATTTGATATTCTACGTCTGATAATGTTTGACTTGGTGCAACTACGATTGAGTCACCTGTATGAATACCTACTGGATCGATGTTCTCCATGTTACATACTACGATGGCATTATCATTTTTATCTCTCATCACTTCGTATTCTATTTCTTTGTAACCTGCGATGGATTTTTCTAATAAACATTGTGTTACTGGGCTGTATTTCAAGCCATTTTGAACAACTTCTATTAGTTCTTTTTCATCGTGACAAATTCCGCCACCAGTACCACCCATTGTAAACGCAGGTCGCACGATTAGCGGGTAGCCAATTTCGTTCGCAAAATTTAAAGCACCTTCAATATCATTCACGATATCACTTTCAGGTACTGGTTCATTTAATTCATTCATAAGTGTACGGAATAAATCTCTATCTTCAGCTTGTTCGATTGAAGATAGTTGTGTACCTAATAAACGTACGTTATTTTCTTCTAATACACCATTTTCGTGTAATTCAATTGCCATGTTCAAACCAGTTTGTCCACCTAAAGTTGGTAACAATGCGTCTGGTTGTTCTTTACGAATAATGCGACTCACAAAGTCTAAAGTTAAAGGTTCAATATATACTGTATCTGCTATTTCAGTGTCCGTCATAATTGTTGCTGGATTAGAGTTTACAAGTATTACGCGGTAACCTTCTTCTTTTAGTGCTAAGCATGCTTGAGTGCCTGCATAATCAAATTCTGCAGCTTGACCTATAATAATTGGGCCAGAACCAATTACTAAGATGGATTTTATATCAGTTTGTTTAGGCATTGATTGTACGCTCCTTCGCTTTATGTAATTTAATCATTTCAATAAATTCATCGAATAAATAGTTTGAGTCGTGCGGTCCAGGTGATGCTTCTGGATGATATTGTACTGAAAATGCTGGATATTTTTTATGTCTTAATCCTTCAATTGATTTATCATTTAATGCGATATGCGTCACTTCTAAATCAGTTTGTGCAATAGACGCTTCATCAATTGCATAACCATGGTTTTGACTTGTTAAATCTACTTTTCCAGTTTGTAAATTTTGTACTGGATGATTGGCACCTCTATGACCAAATTTCATCTTATAAGACGTTGCCCCTTGAGATAATGCAAACAATTGATGTCCTAAACAAATGCCGAAGAATGGTATTTTGCCGACTAATTGTTTAATTGTTTGAATGGTTTCTTGCACACTTTCAGGATTTCCTGGTCCATTTGAAACCATTATGCCATCTGGTGAGATATTCAGTATTTCTTCATATGATGTTTGATATGGTACGACTGTTACATCACAGCCTCTTCTATTAAGTTCTCTCACGATATTTTCTTTTTTACCGTAATCAATTAATACAACTTTATAGCCATCACCTGTTGAAATATATGGTCTAACTGATGAAACTTGTTCAACTTCGTCCGTTCTTAACGATTCAGTATTTAAGCGCTGAACGAGACTTTCTATTTCATCGGCATTATCAGTAAATCCAGCTTTAAGGACACCGAATTTTCTAATTTTACGTGTTAAACTTCTTGTATCAACACCTGAAATACCTGGTATATGATAGAATTTTAACGTTTCATCTAAAGACTTACTTGATCTAAAGTTACTTGGGTAATCACACGCTTCTCTCACAACAACACCATTTAAAGTTGGTGTTAATGATTCAAAGTCATCTCTGTTTATCCCGTAGTTACCAATAAGCGGGTAAGTAAATGTAATAATTTGTCCAGTATATGATGGGTCTGAAATTGTTTCTTGATAACCTGTCATTGCTGTATTAAAAACAATTTCACCAACTGTTAAATCATCTGAACCTAATGCATAACCTTTATATGTTGTACCATCTTCTAATACTAAGTATCTTTTATTTTTCATCTTATACTTCCTCCTTGAAGACGATTTCTCCATCACAAATTGTTAAAATTGGATATCCTGAAACGACTTCTCCTATAAATGGTGTATTTGTACTCTTAGAAGCAAATTCTTCTGCTCGTATCGGTCTTTCTGTTTCCAAGTCTATGATAGTTAAGTCAGCGTAGCTTCCTTCTTCTAATCGACCATAAGGTAAGTTAAATGTTTCACTTGGTTTCGTTGTTAAAAATGCAACAAGTTGTTCTAATGTGAATTTACCTGTTTTCACAAAGTGTGTGTATAATAATTGGAATGCTGTTTCACTGCCTACAATTCCGAAAGGTGCATCAACCATTGACACTTCTTTTTCTTCTTTAGCATGTGGTGCATGATCTGTTGCGATACAGTCAATTGTTCCATCTAATAATCCTTCGATTAAAGCATCTCTGTCTTCTTTTGCTCTTAAAGGTGGATTCATTTTGTAAATCGCATCGTCACCTGGTACGTCATCTTCTGTAAGTAATAAGTGATGAGGTGTAACTTCTGCTGTTACTTTAATGCCTGCTTTTTTAGCATCTCTTATGACACGTACACTTTCTTTAGTAGACACGTGACACACATGGTAATGACAATTTGCTGCTTCAGCTAACAACACGTCTCTAGCAATTTGTACCGCTTCACAAATTGAAGGAATACCTGGAATGCCAAGTTCTTCACTTCGTTTACCTTCATGCATCGCACCACCATAAATTAATGAATTATCTTCACAGTGTGCTACGATTGCTTTATCGATTTTAGCCGCTTCTTGCATCGCTTCATACATCATTGAAGCTGTTTGTACACCTACACCATCATCAGTAAATTGGAACATCCCTCTATCTTTTAATGCTTTGAAATCAACATGTTCTTTACCAGCTTGTCTTACTGTAATGGATGCATAAGGTAATACTCTTACCACTGCATGCTCATCAATGATTTTGTGAAGACGATCTAAATGTTCAACTGAATCTGGGACAGGCTTTGTATTAGGCATTGGACATACTGTTGTAAATCCGCCTCTTGCTGCTGCTTTAGTACCTGTTTCAATTGTTTCTTTATGTTCGCCACCAGGTTCTCTTAAATGTACATGTACATCAACAAATCCTGCTGAAATAAAATGTCCTTTCGCATCAATAACTTCTTGATTCTCTACTTCTATATAATCATCTATTTTTTTAATTTTGCCATCTTCAATTTCAATTTCCTTGTTAACTAATTGACCTTCTAATAAGATTTTTCCATTTTTGATTATAAGTGACATTTTACTTTTTCCTCCTTGTGATTAAGTACATCATGTATACATGCCATTCTAATAAACACGCCGTTCTCCATTTGTTTAAAAATTCTTGATTTCGAACTTTCTACAAGTGAAGTATCTATTTCAACACCTCGGTTGACTGGAGCTGGATGCATGACGATTGCATTGTCATGAAGTTTGTTATATCTATCTATCGTCAGTCCGTATGCATTGTGATAGTCTTCTTTACTAAACGTCGTACCTGAATCATGTCTTTCATTTTGTACTCTTAACAACATACAAACGTCTACTTCTTCTATCACATCATCAATTTCTACATATGGTACATCTGAAAAGTTACATTTCCATTGTTCCGGTGCTGAGAACATCACTTCCGCACCAAGTTTCGTTAAAGCATCTGCATTACTTCTTGCTACTCTTGAATTTTTTATATCACCTGAGATTAAAATTTTTAATCCTTCGAAGTAACCGTATTCCTCATATATTGTCATAATATCTAGAAGACTTTGTGTCGGGTGGTGGCCACTTCCATCTCCACCATTTAATACTGGAATATTAAGCCCTTGTAATGTGTCATAATATGCATTTTCACTATGTCTAATGACTAATGCGTCTACACCAATAGATTCTAAAGTTTTGCAAGTATCATATAAAGATTCACCTTTTTGAACAGATGAAGTACTTATTTCAAAAGGAATGACTTCCAAACCTAATTTTCTTTCAGCCATTTCAAAACTACATTTTGTTCGTGTTGAATTTTCAAAGAATAAGTTTGCGACCGTCATGCCTTTACCAAAAGTTTCTGCACCATTTTCTTTAATGTCTTGTGCTTTCGTTATAATTTTCATGATGTCGTCTTTAGTTAAATCAGTCATTGTTAATAAATTTTTCATATGACACGCCTCCTGAGAATTATTTTATTTTCTTTGGCAATATAAGATTGAGCAAGATACCTACTGTTGCTGCTAAAGCCATACCTTCAATGTTTAAATGTATGCCAATACCTGTGAAGTCTAAATGTGCTTTACCAATTCCTAATACGAGAATGACAGAAGCAATGATCAAGTTACGGTTGTCACCGAAGTCGATATTGTTCTCCACCAACATTCTCAAACCACTTGAAGCAATGATTCCGAATAATAGTATGGAAACACCACCCATAACTGGTGTTGGTATTGTTGAAATCATCGCTGTGAATTTACCAACAAATCCTAAGATTAGTGCAAGTACTGCTGCACCACCGATTACCCATATACTATAAATTCTTGTAATGGCAAGTACGCCAATGTTTTCACCGTATGTCGTACTTGGTGGCCCACCAATAATTGAAGCCATCATCGTTGATACCCCGTCACCGATTAATGAGCGGTGTAAACCTGGATCTTTGAAGAAGTTCTTACCGACAATTTTATTGATGACGATTTGATGACCGATATGCTCACTAACCGTTACAAAAACGATTGGCAGCATGATTAAGATAAGTCCCCATTGTAGCGATGGTGTGTAATCATGAAACGGTAAGTAAATATCAGGCATTTGAATCCATTTTGCTTTTGAAATCGGCGCTAAGTCCACAATTCCAAATAATAATGAAGATATATATCCAACAATAATTCCGATAAGTACTGGAATGATTGATAAGAATCCTTTGAAAAATACTGAAACGATAATTGTTGTAATTAATGTGATGAGTGCGACTGTAATGTAAATGCCACTATAGCCTTTCATTGCATTTGAATCTGTGTACATTGCCATGTTAACTGCTACTGGCGCTAATCCAAGTCCGATAACCATGATGACCGGTCCTACTACAACTGGTGGTAACAGATTAAGCAACCAATTCGTGCCTGTAACCTTTATAATCAATCCGATAATGACGTAAAGAACACCACTCATAAATAATGCGACAAGCATTTCACCAAGGTCATGTGTCTTGAGTCCGACAATAATCGGCGTTATGAATGCAAAGCTCGAACCGAGATAAGCAGGTATCTTTCCTTTCGTTATCAGTATATAAAGTAGCGTTCCTAAGCCTGATGCAATGAGTGCTGCTGAAACAGGTAAGCCTGTTAGAAATGGTACAAGTACCGTTGCTCCGAACATTGCAAATAAATGCTGTGAGCTTAAGAAGAACCATTGTGATGCTTTAGGTTTATCATTAACATCTAGTATAGGTTCTACTGTTCGTTTAAACATTTCTTCATTATGTGACATTTCCATTCTCCTATTCAAAAAAAGATCCCTTCACAAGATATGCAAAGGGATCTATGTATACAGTGATACCTATAAAGGTATAGTTATCTCCTGTAACCATATAAGCTCCTTTGCCAGTCTCTCGTACTGATTTAAAAGGATTTATTTAATTTAATTTTACTGCTGTTTGTTGGTCGAACTCTTCTAGTTCAACGACAACTGATTCATTAGATGATGTTGGAACGTTCTTACCTACATAATCTGCTCTAATCGGAAGCTCTCTATGACCTCTGTCGACTAAAGTTGCTAAACTTATTTTTCGTGGTCTTGCGTGATCTAATATAGCATCTAATGAAGCTCTAACCGTTCTACCTGTATAAAGGACATCATCGACAATAATGACATGCTTATCGTTAATATCTACATCGATATTAAATGATTTCACTTTAATCGTACCTTGCTGATTCTGAACGTCGTCACGATAATGTGTAACATCAATTTCTCCAGTTGGTACTTGAACTTGTTCGATGTCTTGGATTTTCTGCTCAATTCTGTTCGCAAGAAATACACCTCTTGTCTTTACGCCTAACAAGACAATATCTTTAGTACCTTTGTTCTTTTCAAGTATTTCATGTGACATTCTTGTTAATGCTCTGTTTACAGCAGCAGCATCCATGATTAACCTCTCAGCCATATTCAATCTCCTTCCACAAAAAAATACTCACGTCTTTAGAAGACATGAGTATACACTAGTACCATACAATGATGGTCTACACGCTCATATTATGTCTTCTCAGCCTCTCTGGACTGTCTGTTAAAGACGCTTTAATTGTTAAAACAATAATATCGTTTTTTTCATATGATGTCAAAGTTTAAATAAAATTAAATAAGTATTATTACACGTTGTACTTATTTTTTATCTTCGCGATTTCTTAATTTCTCTAATAATGTTTCAAAATACTCTGGTAGTGGCGCTTCTTTTTCAATATATTCACCAGTAACTGGATGTTCAAATCCTAATAATCCAGCATGTAAAGCTTGTCCACCAATGTTCATTGTTTTCTTCGGTCCATACTTAGGATCGCCTACTAAAGGAAAACCAATATGTTTCATATGCACTCTGATTTGGTGCGTACGACCTGTTTCTAACTGACATTTAACCAATGTATATTTTTCGAACTTTTCAATTACATTAAAGTGCGTCACAGCTTCTTTACCATCATCAACAATCGCCATTTCTTGACGTTCTTTAGGATTTCTACCGATTGGTGCTTCAATTGTGCCAAATTCGTGAGGTATATTACCATGTACAAGTGCTGTATATTCTCTTGTCACAGTTTTATCAACTAACTGTTCAACTAATCCTCTATGTGCAATATCGTTCTTAGCAATCATCAATAAACCTGATGTATCTTTATCTATACGATGTACAATACCAGGTCTAATTTCACCATTAATACCTGATAAATCTTTAATCACATACATCAATCCGTTTACTAACGTACCTGTATAATGGCCAGGTGCTGGATGCACAACCATACCTTTAGGTTTATAAACGACCGCAACATCTTTGTCTTCATAATAAATCTCAATACCTAAATCTTCTGCGACAATATCGACTTCTTCGATTACTTTCTCTGTCACAACAATCACATCATTAAGCTTCGTCTTATAATTTGCTTTAATGACTTTACCATTTACTTCAACTAAACCTAATTTAATCCAATCTTGAATTTGATTTCTTGACCAATCTGGATTCAAATCAGGTAATAATTTATCAATTCTTACACCAATTTCATTTTCTGTCTCTATCTTAAATTCAAATGTATTCAAGCTTTTTCCTCCTTGCCCTCAAATAAAATCACAATTATCAATACAATGACACCTATCGTTAAAGCAGCATCTGCTACATTAAATATCGGGAAATTATAGCTGAAAATATATGTATCAACAAAATCAACAACTTCTCCTCTAAACAAACGATCTATAAAGTTACCAATTGACCCTGCAATTAATAAACTTAGTCCAAGTTGAACATCAGGTCGTCCATATCCTTCGTTCTTAAAGAACATAAATAAAATAACGAGCACGACAATTGTTACGATATAAAATAACCACATTTTCCCTTGTAAAATCCCCCAAGCAGCACCTTGGTTTCTATGAGATGTAATATATAAAAAATTACTGATAACCTTTATAGACTCACCCACTTCTAAAGATTTAACAATTAAAAATTTAGTAAGTTGATCAAGCGCGATTAATATAATAATAAAAGTACTCCAAATCGGTACATTGTAACCTTTACGCATCTGCTTTCCACTCCAATCTTGATTATTTTACCACATAACACGACCTAATTGTTAATATGATCTTTTAAATTACACATCTAATTCAAACACCACATCACATATATTTTCTCGCATAAATAAGAAACTAATAAACAAAACAAAAAGAGATCAAGCAACCACAATTGCTTAATCTCTTTCATTCATTAAATTACACTTCATACTTACGAGACAATCTATAAATACCAAGAACAATAAAAGCAGATAAAATGACTAAACCATTACGTAACCACGTACTATCACTTTCCCCCGTCTTAGGTAATTCTTTTTGTTGTTTATCTGATTTATTATCAGCAGATTTAGCTTTACTATCAGAACCCTTAGCCTTCACATCTTTATTAATATCTTCTTTTTTCACATCAACTTTTTTAGAAACATCAGAAGATTGAGGTTCAGACTTTTGATTATTCACTGACACTTTATTTTGAACATTAGATTTATTATTAGCTATAGCCTTATTATCTTTATTAGTATTAGCTTTATTTTGATTAGCAGTATCTTTCTTATCAACTACATTACTCTGACTATCAGAATTTTTATCAACTTTCCCATCATCTTTAGCCGGTTGTTCTACTTTAGCAGGAACATTTTGTTTTGGTTGTTCTGTCATAGACTGATTGTCAGTAGTGTTTTTATTAGGTTCTGTTTGATCATTTTTAGGTTCATCTTTTTTGTCATTATTCTTATCATTTACATTATTTTGATTATCTATTTTATCATCAACTTTTGTGTTATCTGAAGTATTATCATATTTAGGTACAAATATTTCCCCATCTAATGGTCTAGGATGTTCTCCAACGAATAAATCAGCAGTTCGACCTTTTGATGCATAAAAATCATAGTACGCCCATTGATCCCAAATGTGCTTATATTTAGGATTTAATTCATTCGTAGGCACACCATCCTTATAAATAAAAAAATCTACTGGTTTTGCATCAATTTCTAATATTTCACCACCCTGTTCAGGTACAGTCATTGAACCATCAAAGTTCACACCTATTGGAGATCTCATTCCTCCGTTATGAAACACATATTTAACAGGTTTATCTTGTTTAATTTCTTCTGCATTAACTTTACCTATTAAAGGTGTTGTTAGTGTTGTACATAACAATGTTGATAAAAGTATTTTCTTTAACATAAACTTCTCCCCTTTTTGAATACAAATATAGTATTTTAAATTTTAACCTTCATATAACTTTCTTATATTTCGGTTTATATTTTTATCGCCTATACTTTATCTTTATTGAAGAAATTTATACCTCAGATTAATTAAGGATATTATACAATGTAAATTTTTACCATTCAATATATTTTTTTACATTTATCATATTAAATTATGCCTCATATAAAAATTGTTAGACATACTTTTTTTACAAAAAAACTCACGAGATTTCTATCTCGTGAGTTCGTTTATGATTATTAAATTTATACTAATGTTTTTACAACTGTTTGACAGCGTGGGCATAGGTTATCTAATTCGCCTACTGAGCCTAGTTCGTCTGAGTAGTTCCAACAGCGTTGACATTTTTCTCCGTCAGCGTGTTTCACTTTAACTTTCACATATTCATATTCTTCGCCGTCTGTTAATTCATCAACGACATCTACTTTAGATACAATGAAGAGTTGTTGTAAGTCTTGGAATTGACTTAAGAATTCAACTGTATCAAAGTCTTCTGAGTTTGATAATGTGATGTGTGCTTCTAATGATTTACCGATTACTTTTTCATTACGTGCAACTTCTAATGCTCTGTTAACATCGTCTCTTAATTTCATCAGTTTAGACCATTTTTCCACTAATTCTGTATCAACTTCATGTGGGTCTGGCATATTTGTTAAATGAACACTTTCTTCTTCAACATGTGGAATATGTCCCCAAATTTCATCAGCTGTATGTGGAATGATTGGTGCTAAGATTTTAGTTAATTTAACTAATGTTTCATAAAGCACTGTTTGCATACTACGACGTTTTAATGAATCTACTTGTTCGATATAAAGGATATCTTTACCGTAGTCTAAGTAGAAGTTACTTAATTCTACGTTAATGAAGTTTTGAATATCTTGATAAATATCTAGATAGTCGAATGCTTCATAGTGAGATAATGTACGGCCAATAAATTGATTTAATCTATTGTGCATATATTGATCGATTTCAAGCATATCTTCGTATTTCACACTATCTGTTGCTGGATTGAAATCATTCACATTACCTAATAAGAAACGGAATGTATTTCTAATTTTACGATATACATCAGAAGTTTGTTTTAAGATATCGTTTGAGATTCGTACGTCTGCTAGGTAGTCTACACTACTTACCCATAATCTTGCGATATCTGCACCCATTTGTTTCACAATTTTATCAGGAACGATTACGTTACCTAATGATTTACTCATTTTCTTACCTTCTCCGTCCATTACGAAACCGTGAGAAAGTAACATTTTGTATGGCGAGATACCTTTAGTTGCTACTGATGTTGTGATTGATGAGTTAAACCAACCTCTGTATTGGTCACTACCTTCTAAATAAATATCAGCTGGGTATGATAATTCTGGACGTGTTTCTAACACACCTCTATGAGTTGAACCTGAATCGAACCATACGTCCATAATATCTGTTTCTTTAGTGAATTCACCATTTGGGCTACCTTCATGCGTAAAGCCTTCTGGTAATAAGTCTTTCGCTTCTCTTTCAAACCAAATATTTGAACCGTGTTGTTCGAATAGATTGGCAACATGATTAATTGTTTCTTCAGTCATGATAATATCGCCATTTTCAGCGTAGAAGACTGGTAGAGGTACACCCCATACTCTTTGACGAGAGATAACCCATTCTCCTCTATCTCTGATCATATTGTAAAGACGTGTTTTACCCCAATCGATTTTAAACTTCGTATCATCAATTGCATCTAAAATATCTTGTCTTACTTTACTGATTGAAGCGAACCATTGTTCAGTAGCTCTGAAAATAACTGGTTTTTTAGTTCTCCAGTCATGTGGATATGAGTGTTTGAAGAATGTAAGTTTTAATAATGCGCCAACTTCGTCTAATTTTTCTGTGATATTTTTATTAGCTTTATCATAGAATAGACCTTCAAATTCTCCTGCTTCTTCAGTGAATACACCTTTATCATTAATTGGACTAAGCACGCCTAGATCATATTTTTGACCAACGATATAGTCATCTTCACCGTGACCTGGTGCTGTATGAACACAACCTGTACCTGCATCAGTTGTAACGTGATCACCTAAAATTAATAATGAAGTACGATCGATAAATGGATGTTGTGCTGTTGCATATTCTAATTCAGCTCCACTGAATTCTTTATCAATTGTAATTGTTTCTTTATTCCAGTCTAATGCTTCACAAACTGAATCAAGAAGTGCTTGGGCAACAACGTATTTTTTGCCTTCTACATTTACTTGTACGTAGTTCAATTTAGGATTAACAGCAATTGCTAAGTTTGATGGAATTGTCCATGGAGTTGTTGTCCAAATAATAAATGCTGCATCTTCATCTACTACACCTTTACCATCTACTACATTAAATGCTACATAGATTGAAGGTGATTTTTTATCTTGGTATTCAATTTCAGCTTCAGCTAATGAAGATTCACTTGAAGGAGACCAGTAAACTGGTTTTTTACCTTTATAGATTAAACCTTTAGCAGCCATTTCACCGAATACTCTAATTTGTGCCGCTTCAAACTCAGGTTTTAACGTAATATATGGATTATCCCAATCACCGTTTACACCTAAACGTCTGAAATCAGCTTTTTGTAATTCAATTTGTTCTAATGCAAATTCTTTACATTTTTCTCTGAATTCAGCAACTGACATTTCTTTTCTTTTAACACCTTTATTTGTTAAAGCTTGCTCGATTGGTAAACCATGTGTATCCCAACCTGGCACGTAAGGTGCATAATATCCAGACATTGCTTTTTGTCTAACGATGATATCTTTTAAAATTTTATTTAAAGCGTGACCCATGTGTAAATTACCATTAGCATATGGAGGACCATCATGAAGAATAAATGGTGTATTACCTTTATTTTTTTCTAAAATTTTATTGTATAAATCTTTCTCTTTCCACTCTTCTTGAATTTGTGGTTCTTTATTAGGTAAACCACCTCTCATTGGAAAACTTGTTTTAGGCATAAGTAACGTATCTTTGTAATCCATAAGTCTTAATCTCCTTCTTAATAAAAATAATATAAAAAAACTCTAAGCTGAAATAATAGGGACGACATACATCGCGGTACCACCCTTATTAACTCAACTTAGAGTTCACTCATTAAACATATATCATATTCGCAAACAGGTGATACCTAAAGAAATGAATTTATTAGGCTCTCACTATCCCTAACTCGCTTCTCAATTCGTTTATTCTTCAGGCTTGTCCTCTTCACTTTTAACTGCTTGATTATTTATCTGTTCTTGATTATTTTCTTCTTCTTTGTTCAAAATGTCAATATTTTCTTCAGTAACTTTTTGTTGATCGACATCATAATTCAGTAAATAATCCCAATCTTCATTTTTCAATAAATCTAATTGCGCTTCAACTAACATACGGAAACGTGAACGGAAGACTTTTGATTGACGTTTCATATCTTCAGTTTGGAAACTGATATGACGCGCTTTTTGAAGTGCATCATTAACGATTTGATCAGAACGTCCTTCTGCTTCTTTAATAATAGCATCTGCTTTTAAAACAGCAGTATGTTTCGTTTCTTCACTTGTTTTTTGCGCTTGTAATAATACGTCAGAGATTGTATTTTCGACTGCTTTGAATCGACTAATATTCTCTTCTTTATCATCTATAATACTTTGTAAATGCGCTTTATCTGATTTTAATTTTTCAATTTCATCACTTAAAGTTTGTAGATATCCACGTACTTCAGTTTCATCTAATCCTTTATGAACTCTACTAAATTCTTTTTGTTTGATTTCCTCTGGGGTAAATGCCATAAGTTTTCCTCCTCAGCACTATTTAAACAATGTTCGATAAGCTATTCTTATCTTGCCTTTTTTTGAAGTTCCATTATTTTGAATGATCTTCGCACGTCCATATCCTTTAATAGAGATCAAATCATTTTCTTCGACTATAAAGTCTACTTGTTCGATTTCTCTATGATTGACTTTAACGCGTTTACTTTCAATCAATTTCTTACTAATTGTTCTACTCGTATTTGTAAGGTGTTTAATGATTACATCCAATCTCAATGCACTTACAGTTGCGTCATGTGTCTGCCAATTCTCACTTGATTGTATCATATTTTGGAATGGAATAGAACTCAATTTGATTCCAGCACCTTTAATCTTTGTTAATTCCATCATAATATACGATTCAAATCTCTTTGTCAAAACAAACTGTATACGGTCATTAACAATAATATCCCCTAGTTGATTTCTATCAATCCCAAGCGACATGATCGTACCTAATACATTACGATGCGTCAATTTAACAAATTTTGAAGGATAAGTAAGCTCAATAAGAACCAATTCATAATCCGCTTCAGTCGGTTCAAAATAATCAGGTGCGACGATTGCACGTTTTCTTTCTGATTCTTCATTCCCACCAAAGTAATGTACATTTAAATCATCGAAGCCACCCACGATTGTTTGTAATATAAATTGTTCTCTAGGGTCCAGAAATTCTGTAAGCACTGGTTGATAATTTCGTTCAGCAACTTCACACCTATTTAAAAATAAATCAATAATCTCTTTTTCTTCTTTTCTAAAGTGTTGATATATATCCATTTTGACACCTCTAATTCAATAAAAAATAGGATGTGACATTACGTCTCACCCTACTGTCATTTATCGTTTAATTATAATATTGGCATTACAGGTACAATCATATTAAATATATTAACTAAACCAACATAGAATAAACTTAACGTTATAAACGCCACTAATGAAGATATGTCCAACATACCTAATGGTGGGATGATTTTTCTAAATGGTTCTAAAAATGGTTCATATATTTTCCCTAAAAATTGTCCAAATGCGCCTTCCCTAACGCCTGGTAACCATGATGTAAGGAAATAAACAATCATACCATATTGATAAATTTTAACGACGAATAATACAAAGCCTAATATCGTACTTAATAATCCACTATCCATATCTTAAATTCCTCTATTCTTGATAAGGTTCAACTTGTTCTAGTTGCTCAGTAATTGATCCAGCTACTTCAACATTATCAGGTGTACATAAGAAGATGTCTGTTCCTACACGTCTTATATCTCCACCAATCGCATAAACAGTACCACTCAAGAAGTCTATAATTCTTTTAGCTGATACTTTGTCAATGCGTTGTAAGTTTACTAATGTTGTACGTCTATTTTTAAGTTCATCGGCGATATCCTGCGTATCTGAAAATACTCTTGGTTCAAATAAGCACATTTTTGAACTTTGCGCAAAATCCATATTCCCGCTCATACTAACGACATTCGTTTGAGATGAATTTGTACGTTTCTCAGTCATGGCCTCTTTCCTTTCAGGTTTTTTAAAATCACGAGAACGTTGTGATTGGTATCTAGTTGTATTTGATTTTTGTGTTGGTACACTTTTTAAAGATTGTTGTTTTGGTTTTTGTTCTTGTATAGATGATTCTTGTTGTGGTGATTTTGTTTGTTCTCTTTGTGGCTCTTCGTATACTTCTTCTTCTTCATCGACTACGAAAAAGCCTTTAAATACATCTTTAATTGCCATAATTTACACTCCTATTCGCCAACTAATTTTGTACCAATTCTTACATAAGAAGCACCTTCTAATATTGCTTCATTGAAATCATTGCTCATGCCCATAGATAATTCAGTGCAAGGTGCATATGATAAGTTTAAGGATTGTACTTTCTCTTTCAATAATCTTAGTTGGTTAAAATATTGTCTTAATTTTATTTTGTCTTCAGTTAATGGTGCCATAGTCATTAAACCAACTATTTCAATATGTTTAAAATCCTTAAGCTCTCGAATAAATGGGATAACTTCATCAGGCGACATGCCATGTTTTGATTCTTCTCCCGAAACATTCACTTGAACAAAGCATTTTACAACATGTTCAGCACGTTTTTCAATTTCTTTAGCTAATTTTAATCTATCTAATGCATGTAAATAATCAATTTCATTAATGATGTCTTTTACTTTTCTTGTTTGTAATGATCCAATAAAATGCATGATAGCATCATCTGGAAGATGCTTTTTCTTTTCCAAAAATCCTTCAATACGATTTTCTCCAAAGTTTTTCAAGCCTGCTTCATAAGCTTCTTTAGCTCGGTCTATTGTAACATATTTTGTCACAACAATCACTTGAGGCGCCGTATTAAATTCTGATTCTTCACTACTGTTACAAATTTGTGAATTGATTTCTACTAAATTTTCTTTTACTGATTTCAAATCTATACCTACTTTCTACCTATAAATGCAAGCATTCTACCAGTTTGCCCTTTTTCTACTCTATATGAGAAGAATAAATCCGTTTCACTAGCCGTACAATGATTCGTCTTAACGATATGTTCAGGATTAACACCATAATGTATGGCAAGTAGTTCATTTGCTTGTTTTAAATCTATGGCGTATCTATCTTGTCCTCTTTGTACAATGTACGCTTCAGAGTCTATTGGTAATGTTTTGAACTTTTGATAAATGTCTTCGTTAATTTCGTAACTGTCAGATGTGGATGGTCCTATAACAACTCTCAAATTTGAAACGTCTCCGTTATATTGTTCAATCATCTCTTTAATAATTTGGGAATGCGTACCTCTCCATCCGGCATGACAAAGACCAATATAACCATTTTGCGTATCATATAAATAGATTGGTACACAATCTGCAAAGCACATCGTTAATAATAGGTCAGACTCATAAGTATAAAGTCCATCTATTCCATGAAGTTCTTCAGTTAATGCATTGATATTGGTACCTTTATCCTTTGAAGATACTTCTCGAACTTTATTCTCATGTGTTTGAATTGGAAATACCCAATTGTCACAACTAAAATTAATTTCATTGGCTAATATTTGCTGATGCTTTGAAATATTATCTGGATCGTCATTGATATATCGCGCCATATTAAATGCATTCTCCGGATATGGACTATAACCACCTTGACGAGTTGTAATACCTATCGTTAAATCATTTCTATCATCGGCTTCATATGATAAATAATGATTATGTTGATTAAAAATCTCTTTCATTTCATCTCTCCTAACAAAAAAAGTCATCAGGACTTAGCCTGATGACTTTTTAAGTTCATTTATCGTCTAGAGCGTCTAGAACGTCTATCTTCTCTATTTCGAATGAAACTTGGAATATCACTATCATCAGTTGATTCATTTGCTGATTTATTTTCAAATGAAGCTTTTCTACCTAGTGATTCTCCTTCTTCTCTTTTAGAAGCAGGTTCTTCTGTAGTTCCACCAAATGCTCCGCCACCTTGTGGTTTACGAGCATTAGAAGGTTTGTCATTAAATCCAGTAGCAATTACTGTAACGACTAATTCGTCTTGTAATTCTGGGTTAATAACTGTACCAAAGATCATATTAACATCTTCGTCTGCTGCATCTTGAACAATATCTGCCGCTTCTTGAGCTTCAAATAGTGAAAGTGACTCTCCACCTGTAATGTTCATTAAGACACCTTGTGCGCCTACGATTGAAGTTTCTAATAATGGTGAAGAAATGGCTTTTTTAGCAGCTTCGATTGCTCTATTTTCACCAGAAGATACACCGATACCCATTAATGCTGAACCTTGGTTAGACATAATAGTCTTAACGTCAGCAAAGTCTAAGTTAACTTCACCAGAAACAGCGATTAAGTCGGAGATACCTTGTACACCTTGACGTAATACGTTATCTGCTTCTTTGAATGCTTCCATCATAGGTGTTGATTTATCAACAATATCTAAAAGACGATCATTAGGAATAACGATTAATGTATCTACTGCAGCTTTCATAGATTCTACACCGGCAGCAGCTTGAGTTTGACGTTTACGTCCTTCAAAGCTAAATGGACGTGTAACAACACCAACAGTTAATGCACCCATCTCTTTTGCGATTTTAGCAACAACTGGTGCAGCACCTGTACCAGTTCCGCCACCCATACCAGCAGTAACGAATACCATGTCAGCGCCTTGAATAGCATCTTCTATTTGTTCACGTGATTCTTCAGCAGCTTTTTTACCGATTTCTGGGTTTGCACCTGCACCTAATCCACGTGTTAATTTTTCACCAATTTGAATTTTAGATGAAGCTTTAGATAAGTTTAAAGCTTGACCATCTGTATTAATAGAAATAAATTCTACATTGTTCATTCCATGATCTATCATACGGTTAACAGCGTTATTACCGCCGCCACCAACACCAATTACTTTTAAAGTAGCTAAATGATTAAACCCTTGCTCAAATTCTAACATTTATTATCCTCCTAATCTTTATGACCCATCAATCAAATAACGATTTCATTAATTTTTTTAATACACTTGGCTTCTCTTCTTGACTTTCCGAATCATATTCTGTTTCGGAGACTCTGTCATGATCAGAATTTGAAGCTTTTGCGTCATTGTTTTTGTTTGATTTCTTTTTAAACCATTGTTCATATGGTTTAGCTTTAGTTTCTTGAGTTTCTTCTTCGTATGTTTCTTCTTCGACATTATCAGCGTCATAATTATTCATTGTAACATAATCTAGTAGCTCATCAAAGTTAATTCCACTAGATATAGTAGATATACTAGAAGTAAACTCAGGTTTACGTATACCCATTTGAGACGGTGTATGTACACGTACTTTTTCATTAACCATATCTTGTAATAACTCTTTAATACCAAGTAGGTTTGAAGTACCACCTGTTACGATGAATCCACCGTTAACATTTGTAATACCCATATCTTGTAATAAATCAAATATTTCAAAGAAAATTTCTTCTACTCTTGATTCAATAATTTCACTTAATTCTTTTTGAGTGAATTGTGCGTGACCATCTTCGTTAATTTGTTCAACACTAAAGACATCTTGATCTGATGCAGAGTCGTAGAATGCATGTCCATATTGTTGTTTAATCTTCTCGGCATTGTCATATGTAGTATTTAATGATTTCGCAATATCTGTTGTTATGCTTCTACCTGCCATTTCAATCGTATCAGCATCAACTAAATTGCCTCTTTCATAAAAGCCTACTTGCGTTAAATCTTCACCAATATCAATGACGCAAGCACCAAGTTCAACTTCTGTTGGAGATAATATAGATTGATAGTTATAAGCATCAGAAAATACTTCTAATACATCTACTCCACAAGATTCAACACATTTAATGATGTTGATTAATAATGATTTTGATGTTGCGATAACGCCTGCTTCTACTTTTAATGATTGCGTTGCAACCATCTCTTTAGGATCAGAAACCTCATGTAAGTCATCTACAATAAATTTCATTGGGAATACACCAATGACTTCAGTTTCAGGTACATCATTCAATTCTCTAATGCCCTCTAATACTGATTCTATATGACTGCCATTTATTTCAGTTTCTGTACCATCAAAAGGTATTTCAAATTTTTCGTCGTAAATCTCTGTATTCACGATAGGCATTTTTAAGAATACTTCTTTAATATCTATTCCAGAAGCAATTGCTGCTTTTTTGATTGTATCTTTAATAGCTTGTTTAGCGATATCAAAATCATCTATACAACCATTTCTTATACCATTCGTATAAGTTTGCCCTGTACCTATCACGTTAATGCCATTATGAAATTTTTCTCCTACTATTACTTTTACACTCGATGAACCTATATCTAAACTAATATAATAATGTTCCTCCATCGATAGGCACCTCCTCTAACACATGATAATCAAATTTAAACTATTATTAGTTTACATGATACTTGATTTAATGTGAACTAATTATAGGTTTATTTATTGATTTTTTTACTTATTCTTCTGATTTCTCAGTTGATTTTGGTTCTTCTCCAGATTTATCCAATTCTTTAGATAAATCTTGTAATGCTTGGTCTAATTTTTTCTGTTCAGTTTTATTGTTTTCATCTTGTTTTGTTTCTTTTTCTGAACGTTCTTTTTGCTGTTCTTCTGTTTCATACGGTAAGAATGTTACACCGACTTGTAAATCTAAAAATCCAGGTGTTTTGAGCGCTCCAGAATTGTCTCTCTCTAATTTATCAGAAATACTCGGATAATAGTTGATTTTATTCGCAAAAGTTTGAATATCTCCAACAACTTCTACATTATCTGTCATAAATAGTTGGATTCTATTCTGATTGTTCTCACCTGGCTTATAATTAATTTCCGATATCATTGATTTAACTTTAGGTTTCACCTTTTTCAATTCAGGAATCAATTTATTTAACTTTTTAGAACTGAAATCATTCAAAATCGGAACATCAATTGGTAAATCTGTTGATAAGTTTTTAATTGTTTTTCCATTTTCTAATAACGGTACGTAACGTTTTTTCTCTTTAACTAAGCCAATCGTTTCATATTCATTTACATTTACCGTTAAATCATTTGGAAAATGACGTTTAATTTCAACACTTTTAACGCCTTCAATTTCTTCGATTTTCGATTTCATATCACTTACAGGAATATTGTATATTCGAGAATCTTTTTTAATGTCTAAAGCTTTTTCGATATCCTTTTTAGATACGATTTCTTCACCTTTAATGTCCACTTGATCAACTTTACTGATGTCTGTAAACATGTACAGTAAAATCAAGATAACAAGGAGTATAACACCTATGAATACACCTAATTGAATTTGACGTCTACGTTTTCTTTTTTTCTTTAAAATTTCTAATCGTTCATCTTCCGTAGTCGTTTCAAATTGCAATATATCATCATTGTTATCAGAACTTTTATTCACGGTTGTCACTCCTTTTTTTCACAATTTCTAAAATGTTGGTAAATGTTTTTGGAAACTTTCAATAAATTCGTCGCCACGCGCTTCAAATGTATCATATTGATCCCAGCTTGCACACGCTGGTGATAGTAAGACAACATCATTAGATTGTATATAATCTTGAATCAAATTGACGGCATCTTTAACGTCATTTGCTTGCAAGACCTCTTTACCTTGACTCGCACCTAACGTTTTTAATTTATCTTTTGTTTCGCCAAATGTAACCATCAAACGGACATTATCCATATATGGTATTAAATCATCAAAGTCATTTCCTCTATCTAATCCACCACATAACCAAATGATTGGCGAATTAAATGAACTTAAAGCAAATCGTGTCGCTAAAGTATTCGTCGCTTTAGAGTCATTGTAATACTTATTACCTCTATTATTCCCAACATATTGAAGTCTATGTTTAATACCTGAGAATGTTGTTAAAGTATGCACAACCGACTTCACGTCAACACCAGATAATAATGAAGCTAATACAGCTACAAGTACATTTTCTAAATTATGTTTACCAGGTAATACAATATCTTGCGTATTGATAATTCTTATACCATTATATACGACATAATCATCTTCAATATAAATGCCATTTACTTTTTGATTAGTTGAAAAATATAATATTTTAGATTTAATATCATCTGTATTGATTAAATGTCTTTGTTCATAGTTAAAAATTAAATAATCGTCTTCGGTTTGATTCTTAAAAATATTTTTCTTAGCATTCTGGTATTCTTCTAAACTACCGTGATAATCCAAATGTGCAGAATAAATATTTGTAACAATCGCGATATGCGGACGATAATGGATTGTTCCTAAAAGTTGGAATGAAGATAGTTCAGTAATAAGATAATCGTCTTTCGTAACTTCTTGAGCAACTTTTGATGCAACTACACCAATATTACCGGAAACTTGACCATTCACTTTACTATTACCAAACATATCACCTATTAAAGAAGTCACCGTAGTTTTACCATTTGTACCGGTAATACCGATAATAGGTGCTTCTGAAATGTAATAACTTAATTCAACTTCTGTTATGATATCCAATCCTTGATTCATCGCTTCTTGCAATAGTGGAATATTGTAAGGTATACCAGGGTTTTTTACGATTAAAGGCTTATTATCGAGTAGTGACAATGGATGTTCACCACTGATTACACGTATCCCTTGTTGCTCTAATTCAAGTGCATGCGGATCAGATGATAAATCTTTACCGTCATTAACTGTTACTTCAGCTCCTAATTTATGGCATAACTTTGCACTTTCATATCCACTTTTTGCTAAACCTAAAATAAGAACAGGTTTCTCTTTTAATGCATCATATGCTTTCATATTACATTACCCCTATCCATAAACCAATTGCACCAGTAACGATACCTGTAGCCCAGAATACTAATACTATTTTCCATTCACTCCAACCAACTAATTCGAAATGGTGATGCAATGGGCTCATTTTAAATATTCTTTTTCCTGTAAGCTTGAATGACGTTACTTGTAACATAACTGATAATGTTTCAATTACAAATACTAAACCGATTAATAATAATGTTATTTCTTGGTTAAGCATGATTGAAATCGTTGCGAAAATACCACCAAGCGCTAAGCTTCCAGTATCTCCCATGAACACTTTTGCTGGGTACTTGTTGTAAATTAAAAATCCAAATAAACTTGCAAGCATCACTAAACAGAATAACCCTATTTCTGGCTTATCAAGAATAAATGATAGTGCCGCGTAAAAACCAAATGCAATGATGGATAAACCAGTTGAAAGACCATCTAATCCATCTGTTAAGTTCACAGCATTACTGAATCCAACTTGCCAAAATACTATGAATATAATGTAGAAAACAGACAATGGTAATGACCAATCTGTAAAAGGAATGTTGATAGCTGTTTCAAATTCATAGTTTGGTAATATAACACTTACGATATAGAATACAACGGCTATCGCAATTTGAGCTAAGAATTTTTGTTTACTTGTTAAACCTTGGTTATTTTTCTTAACGACAATAATATAATCGTCTATAAAACCAATAAGTCCAAAACCTAGTGTTACAAATAATAACAGAATGAGCGGACCTACTTGCTCAACATAGAATAACGCAATGATTGTTACAACGATTGTTGCTAATAAGAACGTTAATCCACCCATAGTTGGTGTTCCTGTTTTCTTCATATGACTCTTAGGTCCTTCTTCTCGAATACTTTGCCCAAATTTTAATTTTTTAAGTGTTGGAATTAAAACGGGTACAAGTATCAAAGTCAATAAAAACGCAATGACAGGTAGCGTAAAATTCATAATTGTTCACCTTTTCTTTTGTATATTATCTATCATCCTGTGATTTATGATTCACTAGATGTTTTTTCTTCTTTACTATCTTTTTTATCATCTTTATTTTTGCTTTCATCTTTAGATGTTTCTTCATCATCTGGAACTTGTCCTATTGAATCATCACCATTCGGATGATTGTTAGAAAGTGTAAACTTAACTTTAGTACCAGATTTAATTGTTTGGTTCTGACTGACAGATTGCTCAGAAACATAACCAGAACCCTCTGATTCTACTTCAATACCTGTCGCTTCTTGTAATTTTAATAAGTCTCGTTTAGTCCAATTTTCAGTATCAGGCATCGTCATTTCACCGTCAGTAACGAGTAAAATTCTTTCTTTATCTTGGACATTTTTACCTTTAAGCGGTATTTGTTTCTTAATTTTATCACCTTTACCAATTACAATTGGCTCAAGTTTTTTACCTTTTATTGCATCCGTTGCTTTTTGCGTATTCATATTAACAACATCTGGTACATCTGAAGCATTCGTTTTAGCTTTTCCTTCAGTTTCTTCTACATCTAAATATTTCAATGTATTTTCCATAATCGGATTGAAACCTCTTGATACACCATATTCATATGCCTCTAAGTCACGTTTTTGTGCAAGTGACATACCAGCATAAACAACCACTTCAGGATCTTTAGCAGGCGCATAGCCCATAAAGCTTACGAAATAAGGATTGGCACCATCTACATAACCACCGTTTTTAGTATCTGGCACTTGAGCTGTACCGGTTTTACCTGCAACTCGGTAACCATCTATCTTATAGTTTGTAGCATGACTTTCTTTACTATTTACTACTTTATCTAATTCTGTCATTGTCTTCTTGGCTGTATCTTTAGATATTGGATTACCAACTACTTTTTTCTCGCCTTTTTTAATCGTTTCGTTACTTTCTTTGTTTTGAATCGATTTTACATAATAAGGTTCAAGCATATTACCTTGATTTATAATAGCTGTTTCAGCTTGCAACATTTGGATTGGCGTTACAGTAGTAGACTGACCAAATGAAGATGTCTTTCTTTGAAGTTCGTTATCAAATGCAATATTTCCTGGCGCTTCACTATCAAATAAGCCACCTGTTTTTTTACCGAAACCAAATTTCTCATAATATGCTTTTGCTTTATCAGCACCGACTAAGTCTTGAAGTTTCATCATTAATGTATTCGCTGAATATGTAAATCCAGTTGTCATAGGGATATTTCCCCAACCATCATCGTTCCAATCATAAATTTTAAATCCATCTATTTCTCTATGACCTGATTTAAATTTCTTGTTTGGTTCGAATTTACCTTCTTCAATTGCTGCAGCTAGACCATATGTTTTGAATGTTGAACCTGGTTCGTAAGTATTTTGATATAAATCATTCGCCCATTTTTTCCCGAAGTCTTTTTTCGTATCAGGATTAAACGTAGGTCTCTGACTGTAACCTAAAATTTCACCAGTTTTTGCATCCATGACAACCGCAAATAAATCTTTAGGTTCATAGCGATCTACCATTTCGTCGAGTGCATTTTCAACAAAGACTTGAATATTAGAGTCTAATGTAAGATGTACATCATCACCATTTTGCGCTTTAATACTATCTTCACTGTTCGGCACGAGCATACCCCATATATCTTGCTTATAAGAGTTTTTACCCGTTTTTCCTTTTAAATAGCTATCAAATACTTTTTCAGCACCTGATACACCTTTTAATTTGTTTGTATCTGGATCTTTATCTGCTAAACCGATAAGATGAGATGCGAAGTTACCATTAGGATAAAATCTTTTTTTCTCCGTTTCAAACGTCAATCCTGGTAATTTAAGCTTTTCAATTTGTGTTTTTTGTTTATAAGTTAAATCTTTACCTTTTTGACCAAACTCAACTTGAAAGGCATTTTTAGTTTTAAGTTTATCTAAAATATCATCTTCATCCATATCAAGAATTTTAGCTAATGCTTTAGCTGTTTTCTTCTTGTCTTTTACGTGTCGAGGTTTATCGCTACCTTCGCTCATTTTTTTATCTAATATTGCCACTAATTTATAACTATCTGTATCTTCGGCAAGCACTTTACCATTACGATCATAAATTTTTCCACGTTCAGGTTCAGCGACTGTTTGTCTTAAATATTTCTCACTTGCCCTGTATGCTAAATCTTCACCAGCTGAGTGACCACTGATCATTAAATACGAATATCTTACGGCCAATATAAAAAAGAGCAGTCCGAAAAAACTTACTAAGAGGACTGCTCCTATTTTATTTTTCTTTATTTTAATTTTGGGCATCACTACGCACTACCTTTACATTGTCATTATTCAACTTTAGACCGTAGTCTTCAGCTTTTTCGTAGATGCGTTCGTATGACGATTGTTTCATTGATTCCGTCTTCAAATCACTGTTTGTTGTTTGTTGTTGTTCAATTTTACTGTCTAATTCTGCGATTTGTGTCTTGTTATTATACGCATCCATTTTTAAAGATAGCATATAAATACTTATCAACGCAATCATAGTTATTAATGATATGTATACGACTTTTTCGATCCTCGATATTCCTACTACCTTGGTCTTTTTTACTTTTTTCTTCTGTGGTTCGAGTTGTGGCTCTTGCCACTCATCAGGTCTATAATTCGGATATACTCTTTCTACTGCCATTCAATTGCCACTCCTCTGTTTACTTCAAAATTTCCGCAACTCTTAACTTTGCACTTCTCGCTCTATTGTTATGCTCAAGTTCTTGTTCATCAGAAATAATTGGTTTTTTGTTTACTCTTTTTAGTTTCGGCTTGTACGCTTCCGGTATAACCGGCAATCCCCTTGGTACATCTGGGCCTTTTTCATATTCTTGAAAGACTTGTTTACACAAACGATCTTCTAAAGAATGGAATGTAATAACTGAAATTCTTCCGCCAACTTTAACGTGTTGTATTGCCGCTTCAACAGATGTTTCAAATGCACCTAATTCATCATTAACTGCTATTCTAATCGCTTGGAAGACACGTTTAGCAGGGTGTCCACCCTTTCTACGCTTAGCTGCTGGAATACCTTCTTTAATTAAATCCACTAGTTCGAAAGTCGTTTCTATAGGTGCTTGTTCTCTTCTTGCTTCAATCTTTCTAGCTATTTGTTTTGAAAATTTCTCTTCACCATATCTAAAAAAGATTTTGACAAGTTGTTCATATGACCATTCATTTACCACTTCATAAGCTGATAAAGATTGTGATTGATCCATTCTCATGTCTAATTTAGCATCATAATGGTAACTAAATCCTCGTTCTGGCGTGTCGAGCTGTGGACTAGATACACCAAGGTCATAAAGTACACCATCTACTTTACTAATATGTAGTTCTTCTAATATATGTTCTAAATTTCTAAAGTTGTTTTGTACAAAAATCACTTTATGCATATGGTCCTTTAAGATACCTTTAGCATGTTCAATTGCTGTTTCATCTTGATCGATTGCTATAAGTCGGCCTTGGTCATTCAATTGTTCAACTAGGTACAAACTATGACCAGCTCCACCTAATGTACAATCAACGTAAGTACCATCTGGTTTTATGTCTAATTTATCTACTGTTTCTTTCAATAGTACGGATACGTGATGAAACATTTAATTCACTCCTAAAAATCAAAGTCAATGAGATCTTCCGCAATGTCCTCAAAATTGTCTTCAGATTCATCATAAAAATCATTCCACGTAGAACGATCCCATATTTCAATTCGGTTAGAAACACCAATAACAGTACATTCTTTACTTAAATTAGCGTAACTTCTTAAATTTTGAGGGATGTTAATACGTCCTTGTTTGTCTAGTTCTACTTCAATCGCACCTGAGAAGAACATTCTCATGAATTTACGGGCATCTTTTTTTGTAATAGGTAAGGTTTTGAGTTTTTCTTCGATGCGCGCCCACTCTTCAAGTGTGTAGCCAAACAAACATTTATCTAGGCCTCTAGTGATAATAAAACGTTCGTTCAAATCATATCTGAATTTAGAAGGCACAATCATACGCCCTTTAGTATCCAATTGATGTTGGTATTCACCCATGAACATTTTATCTCACCTCACCTTATTTATAATTTACCACATTCCCCCACAATCCTCCACTATTTATACAAGATTTCTTAAAATTTGTGTAAATAGTAAAAAAACACCCAATTTACGATTTCGTAAATTGGGTGTTAATCCTTGTTATGACTATAGTTCAAGCGTTATATGTTTAAAAGTGTAACGAAGTGGTGGATAGGTGGAGGGACTGAACATAGTAATCCCAAATTGATTCATTACTTGGATAGGATTCCACACTCTTTCTTGTAATCCGTGGTGAGGATGTAATGTATGCTCCACTATTTCGAAATGTCTCATACTGATTTCATTTTCTCTTTCAACATTTAATAAATATCTATCTATTAAATATTGATATTGGTGCTGATGTATTTGATTATTTTTTTCGACTAATTTTCTGTTTTGATAATCGTCACCAATTTCTTTAATCAGTTTTTGATGAAATTGAGATTGGCTTTCTTTCATTTCTTCAATTTCTCTTAAGACTTCATCAGAAGCTTTTGCTCTAATAAATTTCTCTTTTTCGCTTTGAATACCATCTACTAAAACAGTATCTAGATCTAAGTTATAGTTATCGATACATTTTTTCGCTTCTTGCGTTAAATAGCTAATACGCATACGCGGTGTAACAATAGGCATTTCAATATTAAATAAATCGAATACACCTTTTAATTCACCCCAATAAATAATTTCACTCGGCCCACCAATGAAGCTTAATGTATTAAATAAATATTCTTCCATTAAAGGTCTAGTTACAACATTATTAGAAAATCGTTCAGGGTGTTCTTCTACAAGATTGAGTAATTCATCTTTAGTAAAGGTTACATCTGTATCTTTATTTAAATAGAATTTTTCATCTTCGTACATAATGAGCTGCCTTTTGTCGTCATGCTCATAGAATAAGTGAACATTACCATCCGTTAAAATCATGCGCTTTTTAATAACTTCAGCAAATTGGTCTTGTGTATTTCTAAATGCTGAATCTACTTCTTCATGTTTTTCAATGTTTTCCTTGAAGAATGGCACTTCTAAAGATCTTAGTTCTGGATCATTCGCATCAATTAATAACAACCCATATTCTTTAAACACTTCATGTGTGATGACTTTAAAAATTTCACTCCATGATTCAGAAGACTCGATTGCTTTATGAATCAATGATTGAATATCTTTAGAATGAACAGTTTCTCCGATAGAACTGAACATGTCATTTAAAGCATCTTTAACCAGTGCTTTATCAAAATGATAATGAGAAACACTCTTTTCTGGTGGTTCTAACGTACTATATTTCACTTTATTTAACTGTCTTGAAATACGATCATACGCATATGTATGATTCACTTCATCAAAATCATGATCTTCTCCAGCTATCCAAAAAACAGGAATAACTGGTGTATCTAATTTTTCACTTTGTTCGTTTGCTAAAACGATAATCGAAATGATTTTATGGAATGTATATAAAGGACCAGTAAAGAGTCCAGCTTGTTGACCACCAATAATGACTTTGTGACCACGTTTTAAATTTTCAATGTTTTCAAGTTGTTTATCTGTTAAATCCAATTGAGACATATAATTGTATATGACTTTTGAAAGTGCTTCTTCTCTACCATTAGCTGATAAATTCGAGCGTCTTTCGAATTCAGATTGGTCCCCTGGTTTATATCCATAAAAGTTTATAATTTCAGTATTATGATTTGTATATCTCTCTATAAAACTATTTTGTTGATCAATTACAGTCTTCTTACAGTCCATACGAGTCTTTCTCCTTCGAAATTAATTACTATCAATAGTATAAAGATTGTAGTTAAATAAAACAATCTAACGGCTTATAATTTAAAATTTTATTCAAATGAAGTATAATTAAGGAAAGAACAAGGGGGATTATCATGGCTAAAGTAGAACATTTACAAATTAATTACAAAACTGAAGAAGCATTCGAACAATTTCGTAACTTCGGAAACGAAGGTTTATATATGGTTGAAGAATTAAAAGGAAAAATGATCGATGCTAGTTCAGATTCACCATTTTACGGTATTTATGTTGGCGACAAGTTAGTAGCAAGAATGTGTTTATTTAAGCAAGATGAAGTAGAAAAAACTTACTTCCCAGCATTTAATGATTACCTCATTTTATGGAAGCTAGAAGTATTAAGAGACTATCAAGATAGAGGATACGGCAAACAGTTATTAGATTACGCTAAGAGCTTCGATTTACCAATCAAATGTATCGCACGTAATCAATCTAAAGATTTCTTCTTAAATCATGGTTTCCAAGATATCGAGCAACAAAACCAATCCGGTGAAGATATTGTGATATGGACACCAGATAAATAATATACTAATGGTCCCGTAGAGTTAGTGCTCTACGGGACCTTCTTTTCGTTTATATTCCCCATAATGTGTAGCAAGCAACTGCTGCCAATAAGATAATCATCGTCAGTGCATGTGTCTTTTTAAACATATAAATGATTGCTAAATATTCTCTAATATATGCATTTGGATAGAAGTATGATTTCGATGATCCGCCCGTAACAGTTGCGTTCATTTTAACTTTCTTAGATAAAAATGCTGCTCTTAAAATATGAAAATGATTAGAAACAATCGTAGCAATTGCATGTTGTTTATAAGCGTTCATTATCTTCATAGAGAACACTAAATTTTCTTCTGTATTAGTTGATTTGTCTTCCATTATAATTTCTTCATTACGTATGCCTTGTTCCACTAAATATCGTCTCATCGCTTCAGCTTCACTGATTGCTTCATCCGAACCTTGACCACCACTTACAATCAATTTCGTATCTAAACTTTTCCGTTTTAATTTAATCGCTTTATCTAATCTCGCTTTCAAAAGTGGTGTTACCTTTTCTCCTATAATACCTGCACCCAGTACGATTATAAAATCTTGTTTTTTTCTTTTAGAAATGCCACTCACAATCCAAGCGTATAAATTATGCAATATAAATATTAAATTTAAGTAGTAAAACAAACTTGAAATAGCAATTAATATCAACCCGTTCCATAATTCTACTAATAGATACGGTTTAAAAACAACGATTAAAAAGTTAATTAAGATGAAAGATCCGTAACCAATGACAATCATGTTTGTTACAATTTTACCTTCATTTGCTATTCGCTTTTTAGTATTTAATAAAGCTAAGAGCATAACCACAATTACAATTAAACAGTAAATGATATTCGCTATGATAATGTAATTAATATTTAGATTTAAATCTAATGTTGGCACAATGATTTCAATCAATATCGTACTCATTAAACTGATGATAAACAATCCTAATAAGAAGACATTTTTATATTGTCTAAAATCCACTAAATAACTGATTATAAATAAAATTAAAAATGCTAACGTAACAAACATCATCGTCACCTCCTAGCCTATTATTTTCACAATCAAAGTATATCATCATAACCAACAAGATACACATAAAATTATTTTCAGAATTTTCAAAATAAATATTGAATTAGGTCAATATAGCTGATATACTATTTCACATTACTTACTTAAATATAGGAGGCAATTTATATGGAATATCAATCATCAAGTAGTCAAACAAAGGACGAATGTGAATCCACCTTTGGTAACAAAATGTTAACTATGTCGTATCAATCATCAAAAGGATGGTCTTCTCCTATCATTAAAGATTATGCACCTATCACAATTTCTCCAAGTGCACAATGTCTTCATTATGGTCAAACCGTTTTTGAAGATATGGTCGCCTATCATATCAATGACGATATTCATATCTTTAAACCTTTCGAACACTTTGAAAAGTTCAATCAATCACTGAACCGAATCGAAATGCCAGCTATTAATAAAAGCGAGCTACTTTTAGGCATCCAACACCTTATTAATCAAGAACGTCAACTATTCGATTTACATGAACATCAACCTGTTAACATTAGAACAGTCATGTTTGCATCAGAGAATAAATTAGGTGTTAGTAAATCTGATACATATGAACTCATTACATTCTTATCCCCTCTACCTAAAACGCTGAATTGCCAAACACCAGAACGTATAAAAGCACATGTAGAAGATGAATATGTTAAATCTGTTACAGGTGGTGCTGGTTTTACACAATTTGGTGGTAACTACGCCGCTTCATACGCCGCAAAATCTAAAGCAGCTCAATTCGGATACGACCATGTAATTTGGCTAGATGGTAGAGAGAGAACCTATATAGAAGAATTAAATAATATGAATATTTTCTTTGTTATCAATCATACACTGATTACGCCAGCATTAGACGGTATTACAGTACCAGGTGTAACACGACAATCAATTATTGAATTAGCAAAAGAATTAGGCTATCAAATAGAAGAAAGACAAATTAGTATTGACGAAGTCCTTCAATCATATAAAGATGGATTATTAACAGAAGTCTTTAGTACGAGTACTTTGAATGCTATCACCCCTGTCTGTGAAATTAAATATAAAGACAATGTTTTAACCATTCATAACAATAAAATCGGACCAATTACACAACATTTATATACAACATATACATTTATTCAGCAAGGTAAGCTTCCAGACCTGCATCAATGGAACTATACAATAGAACGAGAACCGATCGAAATGTAGTATCTGTAAAAAGACTGGCACAAAAAATTTGCCAGTCTTTTTTATTTGGAAAAATCAAAGTTAGCGGGAGGTGCTATGTTGCTTGTTTGGGGAGTCTTGCAATATTCAGACCTCTATTTCTAAAAATATGAAAAGGAGTCTAGAACATTTCTGTCCCAGACTCCTTATGAACTTTATTTATCTTTCACTTCTTTAATGACTAAATTATCTAATACGAAATCTTTAGTCCCTTCAAAGTTCACTTGGCCTTCATTTTTAACACCTTTATTGTCTGCCTTTTTATCTGTTGATGCTATGCCAATCCATGTTTGACCATTTTTATGACCTTTAATTGTCGTTTTGAATTGACGATGTTTTTTATTATCTACAGTACCTTTCAATGGTGTTTCTTTGTATTTTTGATTATCAATACTGTCGTTACCTGTAGCAAAAGCATATGTGTCATCAGATCCTGCTTCATAATCAAATGAAACTTCATATGTCTTATTTGGTTCAAATCTAAAGTTTTGAGGTATCGTTTGATAAGCAAGTTTATTCTTTTCTACTTGACCATTAATTTTTAATGACCATGTACCATCGATGACATCACTTATACTTTTATTATTCCATCCACGTTGTGTATAAGGTGCATGTTTTTCAGATAAGTGTGTTCTGTTATCTTCTACGCCTTCAATATCAGATACGACAAATGGGAATATGCCTTGAGGTACTTTTTCAAAATTTTGTTTAAACACTTTATCTTGTGAATATAATTGTTGATCATTTTCAAAAATTCGAATGTCATCAAAATATGTGACACCTTCACCTTTATCTCTAGAAAGCATTAAAGTTGCTTTACCATTTTTAGGTGCTTTAAAGTGCACATACATATTTTGAAAATAACTGTCATTACCTTTCGTTGCAGATTCTTTAGTTGTATTATGAGCGTTAGCTTTAACATAATTTTTAGCGATAGATTTAGTTGTATAATTTTGATGTGTCGTACCATCTGCCTCTACACTAATACGTGCTTTTTGATCACTTCGATTATCCACACCAACATAAACTGCATATTGTTTACCAGGTTTCAAATCTGTTAATTTTTGTTTCAATTCAACATTTTTCTTCGGATTATTAATCGTTAACATATTGTCGCTACTGTTTGATTTCGTAATAGAAACGTCTTTTTTAGATCCTTTAATTTTCCAATCTTTAAGATTTTCTGCATTAAATCCTGGATCTTTAATATGCATATCTTCTCCGTATTTCACTTTCTCTTTATGTTGTTTTGATTTATACAATACATATGGTGTATTTGCTTTAACATTGCTTAAAGTAACTTTACCATCTTTAACACGTACATTATCAACATATTGACGACCATGCTCTGTTAGTTGGTATAATTTTAAATGCTTACTATTCCAACCTTTTGGTAATTCCCAAGTTGATTCTCCACCATCTTCATTATAATGATAGAGCTTTTGTTTCTTACTGTTTAATTGCTTGCCATTTTCATCCCAGTTCCACGGAATTAAATATTTATTGCCATCTAATATCTTTTGACCATTTAACGTTATCGTTCTAGATCTGTAGTTTTCTTTATCATTTTCATAATCATTAGATTTACGTTTAATGACTACTTTATCTTTACCATTTTTTAATTGGATTTCCATTTCAGGCGTCCATTCAACTGTTTGGTCATTTGCTGTCATTTTGACTGGCTTGCCATCTACCCACTTCGTAACTTCAAAGTGCTGTAAGTATTTAGTAGATAAATTTGTTTTAAAGATATTGTTGATGTATTCATCAAAGTTGTTTCTACCTTGCCAACCTTCAAAGTCTTTCATATCATATCCACCGAGTAATGGATAATCAGCTGCGCCTGAATAAGTTTGGTAATTACCTACCCAAGAGTCTTTTTCGTGGTTTCGAATAAATCTTGCGACGTTCGAATTAATCCCTTTGTTTTCGTAGCCACCATAAGTTAAATCTGCAGCCCAATGTTGGAATGTTGAATCATATTCCATACCGTGACCCCATTCAACAGCTACTCTCCAACCTAAATCTTGTATTTCTTTTGCTAATTGATGAGACATCCAAGCTTGGTTATCACCTGATTGACCATTGCCCCATACATCTACATAAATAAAGTCTAAATCTTTACCTACTTTATCTTTAAAAGCTTTTAATCGGTCTTTCCTACCATGCAACATGTCATATTTTGCATCAATATTAATACCTTGATCTAACCAATTCCAACCATAATTATACGTACCGTCTTCATTTTTTCTTAAACGGTCGGGATTAAATGCTTTAGACTCTGGATATGTTTCACTCGCATTAATATGTACGCCAAACTTTGCACCATATTTCTTACCGTTCTTAAGTAATTTCTTCATATCTTCTGCGCCACCAATACGTTGACCAATATTATCATAATCAAGATGACCAGAATCGTGACCTTCACTACCATATCCTTTTAATATAATGGACTGACCTAACCCATCTGTATTTAAATTAACTTTTTTTACACCATCAAGTGATTTTAAAAATGGATTTTGTGCTTGTGAACCGAAATTCATTGCGATACGGTGTGCAACTAAATCAGGTACAGACTCTGAACCTGTCGGATGATTCATGATAGCTCTATATGCAATAGCACCATCTTGCCAGTCTGTTTTTCCATCACCATTTTCATCATCCGTTATAACAACTTTTGTTTTCGGCATTAATTGTTGTTCTTTAGCATTTTCATAACTTTGACCAGGCTGCAATATCCATTTAGAACTAGATAAACCGACATATTTATCTTTATCTACTTGTTCCGAAGTCGCATTTATTCTCGTATAATCTAGCTCTCCAGTTCCTTCAGAATGTTGTGAATTACTCCAAACACCTGCACTCGTCTTATCATTTGAAACAAAACCATACATCATTGGATATTTAAAATCATCTTCAATATCTTTGTTAACTTTAAAGTTTTTATCGCCACTTTTCATCGTATTTGTAGACATACGTGTTGTTTGTAAGTTAGCATTTTTCTGTTTAGAATTCACAGAAACTAATGAATGATTAGGTATTTCAAAATCTTTTATTATAGTATCATCACTTTTACCATCTAACTTGTTTTTATAATCCTTCATATCAAAATGCAATTGGTTATCTTTAACCTTCATCTCAATTGTAAATTCAGCATCTATTTTTTTATCTTTATTAGAAGCAATTAATTGATATTGAGCTGCATGTGCATTAAGTTTTTTATACTTAACTTTCGGTTGAACCGATTTACCATTCACTTTAATCGTCTTAATTTCTTTAACTTGTCCATCCATCTTCTTACCATTTTTCAAAGTATATTCAATAGCCCTTGGAAATGACTTATCAACCTTCACTTTCATCTTATTACTCTTTAAAACATCCCCTTTGTCTTTTGCTTCTACATGATGATTTGTCAGCGTTAATAAGCTGAACAACATAACAGAAACAATTGAAACGACAAACAGTTTTTTCCTCCAAACAAATGTTTTATTACTAAAATTCAAATTAAACACCCCTTTTTAAAATTTGAAAACTTACATTTATTGTATACTTTTATATCATTGTAGTCTAGCATTTTTGTTCTATAATGTTTGATTTCACTTTCTATTTTGTTCATATAAACAAAAAGAACGAAATGATGAGATTCATCATTTCGTTCACAATTCATACTATTTATTTATAATTTTTAATTACTCTGACTATCAGTGCAATCATAGGAAAAATCATTAAGACAAGAACAATATAATATAAATTAACAATACTATTTTCCCAAGTAATTGGCACAATCACACCAAGCGCCATAATAAGCACTAAAATGATTATATTAACAAACATGCATACTAACAGATCACGAAAACTTGATTTATTCTTGTAATCGAATGTTTGCTTCCAAAAATTTATATATGTCATAAGCAACCCTCCATTCCATTTACAGAATATACCAAATATATCAATTAATATCAATTGTTTTTTAGTGGATTATTTAAAGATTTAAATTCTTTATTTATAACATCAATAATATGTCGTAAGTGAATACAACTTTCAATCAGCTCAACATTGAATAAAAACAAATCTTTATATATAATATATTTAAATCATAGACATTAATGAAAATTCAAAATATAAATGTGCAAAATCAAATTTACAAACTACCTTTTACTACTTGTTATTCAACTAGTGATAATTTCATCTATCATTTCTTCACCTATCATTCTATATATATTTATTCACTTTCAGTTTCCTAAATTATATTCAAAAATATACACAATAAAATTTAAATCAATAAAGGTTTTACATATATAAAGGAGGATTTTTATGGATAAAGAAAATTACGAAAAATTATTAAAGAAAATAAAAGTTTTCGAAAAAAATATTGTCAACTTACCAGGCATAGGCGAACAAACAAAACATAATTTAACGCATATCATTGATAAGTCTGAAAAATTCAAATTAATTATTAATAAGAAAGGACATAGAAACTCTGAAAATTTAACAATTATACTAAATAGTATATCTCATAAATGTAGTATGGTAAGATTTGATGTTAATGGATCTGATCATGCAAATCCTCCAAATAATGAAAGAATTCCAACTCCACACATACACATTTTTACTGATGAATATATGAATGGTGGCATTGCAATACCTTTACATGAAATAGATGATATAGAACTAATTGATGAACTTTTAGATTCTCTCGAATTCTTTATTGATTATACAAATATTAAAAGAAAAGATGTTATAATAACACCAAAACTATTATAAAAGGAGTGATATTTCATGGAAATCATCGAACAAAAAATGCAAACATATTTTGAATGGTTACAACAAAATTATAAATATAAAAAGTTGGAGACTTCCACTGAAATAACTACTCCATTTAAAAACCATTTAAATGACTATATAAGAATATATGCAGATTTATTACCTGATAATCATATTAGACTATCAGATGATGGCCAAACATTTAATGAATTAGACATGTTAGATATTGATTTAACAAAAACACGAAAAAGATTAATTCATTCAATTCTGAACCAATTTAATTTAAGTTTAAAAGATGATGAAATCATAACAAATGTTGACAGTGACAGCTTTCCACAATCAAAACATAATTTAATTCAAGGTATATTAAAAATTTACGATTTGACTTTAACAACTAAATCCAATGTATCTAACTTATTTTATGAAGAAGTTTTTGACTTTTTTTATAATGAGGAAATTACGGGCTCAGCAAAAGTGGCAATCCCTGGTGAAACTGGTATAAAATATTCAATTGATTTTATAATACCAGGAACAAAATTAAAATCAGAAAAACTTGTGAATTTTTCTAATAACCTGGATTATAACAGAATAACAAGTGATCTATTTGCTTATCGTGATGTTAAGAATAATAGACCAAATAGAAATAATTTAAATTCTCAAATGTTAATTATCGCTAATGATTTAGAAAATACCATTTCGAAAAAAGCACAACAAGTAGCTGATTATGAAGGAATTCAAATTCTTAAATGGTCAAATAAAGATGAAATATTAAATACTCTAAAATAACTTACCAATTGTTGATTATAAAATGGTTACTCATTTAGAAATAACAAAGCACCTTAGCCGAATATGGCTAGGTGCTCTATTTTTGATCTTTTATACTATTTATTAAATCCCATTTATTTATATTATTTAAGTACACGAATATTTTTTCATCTTTCAATTTAAACTTATAGAAACATAATTTGTTTTAAATTACTCAAATAAGTTAAACTTAATCTACTATTTAGAATAAGGAAACATATTATAAATTTATGTCATATTCAAAAGGACTGATATACAAATGAAGGTTAATATCGAAAAATATAATCCTTATTGGGTAAATCTTTTTGCAAATGAATCAAACAATATAAAAAGAATACTTGGTGATGAATTACATTCAATTCATCATATCGGTAGTACATCGATTCCACATATATCTGCAAAGCCAATTATAGATATTATGCCTATCGTTAATAATATTGACAATGTGGATAAATATAATCTTGCTTTTGAAGAGTTTGATTATGATATGCATGGCGAATATGGAATCGTTAATAGAAGATACTTTACTAAACTTGATAAAGAAACAAATAAAAAACTTTACCATGTTCATCTTTACGATCGTAAAGATGATAAAAACATTATTCGCCATCTCGCTTTTAGAGACTTCTTAATTGAGTTTCCAGAAGTAGCAAAAGAATATGAGGATTTAAAAATGACGCTCATTAATAAGTATTGCGGAGACAAAGAAAAATATGTAAATGGAAAAAATGAATTTGTAAAAATGACTGAAAAACTTGCTATAAATTGGTATTTACAAAAAAAGATTACCGACTATAATTCTTATCAAAAATAAAATATAGGTGATAACAATGATACATATAAAAGAGTTTTATAATTCATTACCAGAGTTGGAAAATAAAGAACTATCTAAAATACACAATGAAATCTTCTATACAAATGAAAATTTAAACGACAAGTTCTTAAGTAAAAATAAAATTATAATTTTAGTAGCTTATAAAGAAAGTACAATTGTTGGATATAAAATCGGATATGAAAAGGATCGTTCTACATTTTACAGTTGGTTAGGTGGGGTTGAAAAAAATAATCGAAATTATGGAATTGCGCAAATGCTTATGGATAAACAAATAAGCATATTAAAAAGTAAAGGGTATGAAAAAATTCAAACTAAAACTTTTAATAAATGGAAAAGCATGCTCATTTTAAATATAAAAAATGACTTTCAAATAAAAAATTGTTATCCAGATAAAAATGACTTAGCGATTATTTTAGAGAAAGATATCAAATAGAAAATTACAGAAAATAACCTACAACATAAATACTTGATGATCCATGTTGTAGATTATTATACTTTTGACTCATATTTGACACATGCACCCTTTATTACTTTTACAAAGGAACTTAAAAATATCCTAAGTAATTTATACAACTTGGTGTACTGTTGGCGCAGTTACGCTATTTAACAAGCCATTTACATATACAAAAAAATCCCGTCATATCAACGTTACAAGTAACGAGATACAACGGGATATTGGTAATTTACGTCCTGGGAGGGAGTTTATCACTCTTTATAACCATTGATATAACAGTATTTATATATTTTTTGGGGACTATATGGGGATTAAAATATTTTTACTTAATTTTATGACGTCACTTTTTTAATACTTTTTGACCAATAACTAGATCCAATTATATCACTAGTCTGCAACCACATAAACAAAAAAACCACTCTAGTCAATGAAGGGTTTCCTAGAGTGGCCAAACAAAAACAGATTATATTAGTTGTACAAGGATAAACAAAATGGGTGTTAAGCTAATCCTTGTATTACTAAATTACCAAATTATGCTAAATATTACAATATAAAATTAAAAATATCCCATCACATAAGGTGACGGGATCAAAAATATCATATAGAGATTTAATTTGTATATATGGAAAGAGAGAATTAAATCTATAAATCAAGTTTAACATATTAAATTTTCCATGTAAATCAACTATATTATCAAATATTTAATTGTGGTAAATTACACTTTTAAACCCCGTTAAATCAACGTTTCAAATTTTAAAAACATCCATTTACACACACTTTTTCAATTCGTTATGACCAAATTATGACCATTATTTTTTAGGTTTAAAATGCAGTTCGCACGACACATTATAAGTGAATTTATTCACACATTTTTACATTCTATTTTCAACATTTTCAGTAAGTTGAGAGTGGGTCGATTAATTTACTTTTAGAATCAGTACCGGGCAAAGTTTAGGCTACCCTAAATTATTTTCAAGCAATATTTAATATCAGTATCACAAAAATTTATGACCACCCCTACTTTATATTATCTATTGCAACAATAAATGTAGGACATGTATTTAACCATCATAATTATTCAAACATACAAGCAACATTTATCCCACTTCATCAGCTACCTGTGTGTCACATATACTCTAAAATGGGTACTTACTCCAAGTACCGTTACAATATACCATTTAAACTTACCAACTTAAGATATATAACTTTTAAAATTCTGCAAAACTCTACTTTATGACTATTTCCTTCTTTATGTAATATATCATCATAAACAGTTAGATCATATATATAAAGCAACATAATCTATCTAAAAGATTTTGACTGTCAAAATTCTCTAACGTTTTTAATTTCTTGTTAAACAAATTCAATAAGTTTTAATTTAAAATCTTCTAATCAAACTTAAAAAACATATTCAAGTTTGATATTAAATTATAAAATTTATTTAAACTATGCTTTGTTCACCAATAAAACACATTAGAACTTAAAATATGTTCATTACTTCAATATTTTTTAAACATAAATGATTACTAATAACATTATGTTAATCATAATTGATTACTTTTACCAAAAAGAATTTTTGTCTGTTTGTAATAAAGTTTTATTCACATATTTATTTAATGTCTTAAAATATTTTAAATCATTATTTAGTTGAACATATTAATAACGAAATCATTAGTAATGACATGATCATATAACAAAAGTAACCACATTTTACTAAAGTGTTATGCTACTATGTGGCCAATTGTAATCCAAACACTTATGGCGTGTAACCAATGTACTTAACATAGGTAGATACCTATAGTCCTAAAAAGTACATTAGACTATTTTAAAATAGTTTGGCTCTTAATATACCAAAATACACTAATAGCAGTTTATATACTAATTGACGTAACGATACATTAAGCCAGCTTATCTAACTATTAAAACGTTATATTAGTTTAACCTCTATCCTGATATTTTAATAATATATAGTACTAGCGATTGTTATAAGATTATTTATTTTAAATAGAACGGAAATATTCGTCTAATCTCCAAATTTGGTCGAATTACAATATCACTAAAAGCGATTTCTAAGCAAGTTAGCCTATAACTACCCACATAAAAGTGTTAACTGTTGTCAGAATCACAATGAGTAAAGAGTTATTTATGATCTAATGTCGTGATTCACGACTATCTTATAAATAATTTCATTAGTAGTGGCATCATATATCTGTATATACATATTTCTAAAATAGGAATGTGTATAATACAATACTATTTTGATGGTGTAATGATTTGCTACTCTATCATCAAACGCACAGAATTTGGGGCGTCCTTTTATAAAGGGATCTGTATTATGACGACACCTTATTATCTGTGGTACTCATTTAGTACTTTAGTTTCTTGACCTGCGTACCCAATATGACAACGCAGGTATAATAAAATGTAACAATTGGTAATGATAGCTTGTTAATAAGTCCATACATGAAAGTAACACGTAGACTATTTAAACTATTCATTGTTATCAAATACTATTAAATGTAACATTGAGTATGGATTGTATTGTAGGAATAGAGTAGAATGATGATTAACATTATTATAAAGGGAGTTCATTATGTTAAACATTTTACAAGCGATTGGTTCAATTGGTACGTTTATTATGGCGATTTTATATTTCATTTCAGTAATGATACAAATAAGACAAATTAAAATTTCTTTTATACCATTTTTGGCCTTTGACCAGATTATAATTGAAAAAGCAAAGCGTTTAAAATTAAAGAATTTAACTGAAACTGATTCTGACTACGTTAATACAGCTTTTAAACTACAAAATTTAGGCGGTGGAACTGCTAAAAACATAGATATAACAGTTTATTTAAATGAGAATGAAGTATTACAAGAAAAACACATTAATGTTTTACCTAGTAATAAATTTTATCTAATGCCTATTAATAAAAAAGCATTTGAAGAATTTGAAGATACAATAGAAAATAATGGTTATACAACTAATATGTATATAAATATAAGATATTATAGCCAAATATCTAAAAAACAAAATAGTATCACTTATAGAGTAAATATTGAAGAGTTTGTTAATTTAGATGATAAAGACTTGTATGAAATGACATTTGAAACTATTAATTCATAAAATTTTTAGAATTATATAAACTTCCAAATTTTTTATTATCAAAGAGGAGAATAAAAGTGATATTTAAATTAGATAAAAAAGACAAAGACACCCTAAATAAACTAGGAGCAATCTGGTTGAATTCCAATATAACCACTCATAATTTTATTGATACCCAATATTGGCATAATAATTACGAAGATGTCCTTAATGCATTCGAAGAGGCGGAAATAGTTGTATATACGAAAAATGGAAATATTTTAGGTTTTTGTGGTTTAGTTGATAATTATATAGCAGGTATGTTTGTTGATGAGAATGAAAGAAATCAAAATATAGGAACAAACCTATTACAATATCTTCAAAAAGAAAAAGAATACCTATCTCTAAAAGTATATAAAGAGAACAAAAAAGCAGTTAATTTTTATAAGAAAAACCACTTTAAAATTGAAGAGTTAAGTGAAGATGAAACTGGAAACGATGAATATACAATGTATTGGAAAAATAAAAATAAATTCGCTAAGCAAAGATAATTTTAACAATAATAAACAAAATACAAATAAAAAGATTACCAAGTAACATAGTTGGTTATATGTTCTTAAGACCTCTTTCGTCTAATGAAATTATAGTATAAAAAATAGCCACCAATTATTGTAGAATTTACTTATTCGTATAGATGTTTTTTACAAATTTTCTAGTTCTTTTGAAAACTATTCTAGACTTTTTTACAGTTTGATAGCACTTAAGTAAGACTAGATAATCCAATATATAGCTTCCATTAAAAGAGGGAGAAATTCAATCATATGAATTTCTCCCTCAATTTGTAGTTAGCACATTAGTCAAAGAGTATTATTAATTTATTTATTGAATATCAATTATTTTAGATTTTTTGTTAATAGAATTTAGTTTGGGAACTGATACATGTAGTACACCATTCTCAAAATCTGCTTTAATATTGTCCTCATCTCCATTTGGTAAATGATAATACCTACTTATTTGTGATTTTGATCTTTCTGTAAACACAGTGTTCCCATTATTATCTTTTTGTTCATTTTCATTACTTTGTATAGCACTTAAGTACAGTGTATTGTCTTCATAAGTTAAATTAATATTTTCTTTATTGATACCAGGTAAATCAATATCAACAATATACTCGCTATTTGTTTCCCTTAAATCTGTTTTTGGAATAGCTGTATTAAAATATTTAAAAAGCGAATTAAAATGATCATCAAATATTCTTGATGGTGAAAAGTCAAAAATATTTTTATTAAATGGTGTTAAGTTTGACATATAACTTCACTCCTTATTTAAATTTGTTTTATCATTTTGATAAACTTTAGAAAAATCTAAAAAAGGTAGTTTGTCATTTTCGACGTTTTTAAATATATCATTAGTTTTAATTTTACCATCTTTATATTGATTTATAGTTTCAACAATATCTTTTAAAAACAAGGTCAATCACCACTTATTATCAGTAATCTAATTGACTTAACGCAGTTAACAAATCTTTATCATTTTTTAATGCTTCATTATCAATTGTTCCATCTATTTGTATATATGGTATCAGTTGGTTTACTATAGATACTTTTTCATAATCTTTATGAATATTCTCTATAGCCTTTTGATAATCTTTAGTGATTTTAAGGTTTTTAGCTTTTTGTTTTACATATGCCTTTTCTAATAAATTAAATTGGTGAGATGAAACATGATTTTCTGAATCTGTAACTTCCAACACTGTTGGTGTTATTTGATTACCTAGAGCTTGGTGTCTTGAAAACTCCGTTGGAGACATATGACAAGACTTAGCTATTTGTTTGATTTTTTCATATTCCTTAGTTGTTATTTTAAATGTAATTGCCTTTTGATCGCTTCTAGTCATATACTACTCCACTTCTTAACTTATAATATCGAACAACCACGGAATATGTTTAGAAAAATTAGTGTCATTAATTTTCACACCACCTCCTAAAGTTGTTTGAGTTATCAAATGATAATTATTTGAATTATTTTTTCTCAATATTTTTCGATATATCTATAGCTTTTTTGTATGAATCCCACGTAAGTGGCGAAGAAAATTCAATAAATTTATTATTATTGGATTCTCTAGACAATAAATCAATGCTTTTTAACTCAGTAATTCGAGGTGAATAGTTAATGTAATAAGAAGTTTTTGGTTTATCTTTTAACATAATATCTACCTCCAGTTACTTAAAATTATCATTTGATAACTTTCGATTATTTTATAACATATTTTTCATTGTAATGCAACCATTTTTTAAAACTTTTTTTAGTTATTCAAATTTTATCATCGCAATATATATAACCTTAATATTATCAATGTGCTCACGATTAAATCAGTAATCAAAAAAATGCGCATTCGGTATAAATAAAAACTTGATATTTATGGCTTATTAAAAGACTACTTTAATGCAATAAAAACCCCATCACAGAATGTGACAGGGAAAGTTAATGGTTGATTATATATGAAAATTAAGCACAAAATAAGTGCTTATATATAGTAATACTACACTATTTATATTAAAGCAAATAAAAACCCCCTACATCATGGCATTGTGTAGAGGGTAAGTGTTTAAGGTTACACACTTTCATATAATCACTATATCATTATTTTTCCTTATAAACAATAACACCCCACTAATGTGAGGTGTGATAGAAACATACATATAGATCGATTAAATCGGGAGAAGTAATCAAATCTAAAAATATTATAGCACACTTTATAATAAGTAAAAGCCTTTCGATTATGTATAATTATTGTTATTTTCATTTTTTATTTTTTTACTACAAGAAAGTAAAATACCTATAGCAAAACTAATGCTCAAAAACGATGATCCACCGTAACTTAGTAATGGCAATGTGACACCAGTTAAAGGAATTAAGCCAGATATACCTGCTAAGTTAATAAAGACTTGAAGAATAATATAGCTCGAAATGCCTATACATATCATTTTGTAAAAATTATTCTTTGTTTTATTAGCATATATAATTGCTTTAAAAGTTAAAAAACCATACATAAAAATAATGATTAAGACACCTATCAAACCTAGTTCCTCAGCAATAACTGCAAAGATAAAATCTGTATGTGGTTCCGGTAAATATCCTAATTTCATAATGCCGTTACCTAATCCTTTTCCAAATATCCCACCATTTCCAATAGCTAATAGAGAACTCGACAATTGATACCCATCTCCATTTTCATATTTGAAAGGATCTGTTAAAACTTTTATTCTTTTTAATCTATAAATATTACTTGAATCAAAAATTAATGTGTAGAATATGTATATAAATAATGGTGTAGCCGTAATCGCTAGTATTTGTAATTTAATCCTATTTTTTATATCAGAATAAAGCAACATAAATGCTATTATACCAGCGTTTAAAAGCGCTCCTCCTAAATCACCTTGAACTAATATTAAAAGTATACCAAAACCTAATAATAATAATGGTGGGATTAGTGATTTCAAATTATAGCTACTTTCATTTTTTAACCTACGATCTAATATATATGATAAATAAAGAATAGAAGATATTTTTAATAATTCAGATGATTGAATACTAAATATACCTAAATTCAGCCAATTTTTAGAACCATTTATTTCACTTCCAAATAACAATGTGACTACTAGTAACAATAATACACCAATTAAGATTAACTGCTGGATATTTTTCTTTTTAAAAACATCTATATTAAAAGACTTACTCATCATTACTACAATAAAACTACCTAACATAAAATATAAACTTTGTCTTATTATAAAGTGTTTATCACTAATGCTTATACCATTAGTTAATGCACCATTGTATGCAGAAATCATACTTGCACTATAAATCATAATAATCCCTATCATCGAGAGTATGAAATACGTAAACAAGATTCCCTTATCTCCTTTTTTCCTCACTCTCCACATAATACTCACCTTTCATTTCATAATTTACATTCTAACTATTTTCTATAATTTTATCAACTTATTTTTAGGTAACCCTAAAATAAAAAAACAATAAATCCAAAAAACATTTAAGAAGTTTCTTGAATATAGCTCTCTCTTGATGGTTATTAAAAGTACGCAATTTAACTTGATTAAATAAAAAAGGTGACTGTCTGTATCAGCCACCTCATATATACTTCTAACCACTTACGTCCAATTAAATTATAGCAAATAAATAACACCCCACATTAGTAGGGTGTATAAAGGTATTACCAAATATGAGTTTAAAACTAAAACGGAGATAATAGGTTTAAACTAATATTATTGTATCATTAAAATTATAAATTGGAAATTAAATATACCCTACCTAGTTTCCGATAGATAGGGTCTTTTGACGTCTATGAAATTTGTGAGAGTAATAAAGTAATTACTCTATGCTTTGATTTTATCATAATTTTTTATTTAAATGTACCCATAAATCTCCTAGAAACATTCTTAGATGGTTTACCTTTAACGTTTCTAATCAATAAATAAATTAACGACCAATCGTATCATACATAGGGGGTTTAATAGCTTATATTTTTCAAAATTTTAGTTTTAGGAATTTGGTCGTATTTAAGAGTGGGTCGATTAATTCCAATTACTTTCATGACGGGGGTTTAGAAAAGTACCCCTTTAATTTTCAAAATTTTATTTTTGATGATCGCTCTACTTTAATATATACCCACAGTTGAATAATTTGTCACCCTATTCTATTTAATCATTCTACTACTTTTATGGCTTGTTTAACTATTTACTATTAATCATTCATAAACCTTTTCAAAGACTCTTAAACACGCTCTATCAACGTTAGAATGGCATTTCTGTACATATTAATAAGCATATACAAGTTAATTATATATAACTATTAATGCTGCACGTACTTATAATATGAATAGAGTTATCCTTATACTCTTGCATACACGACTTGTGATGTGATTGCTTACGATATATACTTATCGACTTCTCTATTATATTTAAAAATAGTTTCAATCACTTCATTAACTTTTTTTATCAAAGTTGAATAAGAAGTTTTAATAATCTTTTTATCTTTTACTTTGTACTTACTTCAAATGATAAATGAGTGACCTAATAAACTTTTCCTTTTCTTATTAACTCAATACTTTCATTTATATAATTCATCTTATCCTTTAACTAATTGACTTTATATATCATTTGTTTGTTCAAGTTGATTAATTAAATATTAATCTTTGATTGTTCAATTATCATTTCATTTCGCTTAATCATTTCATCAATTCAATAATTGCTTTTAATAATATAAAACAAATCATCATAACAATATTTCATTTTGAATTATCAATTCTTTACTTGAATTGTCTTAACTTGTTTTAACGTGTGATTGTTGTATCTAGATAATATCTTACCTATTCTATTTATAACGGTATTGAGTTGCCTTGTATTTACTATGCCTCTATTACCACCTTATTAAGTATATATCAGATTGTACTGTTACTTAGGTAGTACGGTCACTAACGCTTGGTATAAGTAGGTACAATGCATTATATTCATTCTGCCACACTCACACCAGCTTACATGGTTTTATAAAAATACCCACCAACACATTAAGTGATGATGGGCTAGCACAAGATTATCTCATGCACAATTTTGAAGGAGTATATTCTGGAATTAGAATATTGCAAAATTAAACCTGTTAAAGTTGAAGAAGACGACAAAATTAAAAGATTATTTGCTTTGAATACTTTATAAAATAGTCAAAGGATAGCCTTAACTATCTACCTTTATTATACTAAATTTGCTACTCTTAATCAAGAACATTAGTTCTCTATAATACTATTTTTAACGAACTACAGTTCTCTATTATTATTGATTAAGACTAATCACTTTAATCTTACCAATACGCTTTATATAGTCCACATTACCTTTCTTTTCGCTCTGTTCATCTTGAATAATCATACTTGTACTTTTAACCTTATTTTGTTTTACCATAGTTAAGATATCATTTGCTATACTACGTTGAAATTCAAATTTACCACTTTGCAACTTAGCTATATCTAATTTAAAAGCAATTTTATCTTTATAAACCATTAACTCAAACAATCCGTTATCTGATCTACCTACTACTTGTTCAGTATCAGCATTTATTAACATAATTACATTATCTGCATTTGTATCTTTAAATGATTGTTCGTCAACCACACATTCTTTACTAACCTTTAAATCCTTACTAGCAACACCAGTTTTAAACGTTTTATCAAATTGACCTAATACACCTATGATGCTTTTCTTATCTTTAGAATAACCAACATTATTCCCTACTTGTGTTATTAATCTACTTGTCATTTATGTTCACCTCAATATTAATTATTTGGAGGGTAGATATACTACCCTCTATTACCATTGTTTCTTGTTATAATAATATGCTTGATAGTCTTTTAAAGACGCTGCTTCTAATTCACTCATAACTAAGTTTCTATAGGCATGTGGCGTAGTATTACCACCTATCTGAACTTCGTTCGCTAAGATTTGACCTTTATAAACTGGCTTGAAATCTGTTTTAGTACGATCTACATATTGTTTTCTTGAAATACGTCTACCAGCATTGTTTTTATTAATAATCATTCGCTCGTAAACTTCACCGAGTTCTTTTATTTTATCTTTCATTTCTTTTCTCAGTTTCTCATGTTCTGCTTTGATTGGTTCTAATTCTTTATCAAAAGCTTCATAAAACCTAATATAATCATCTTCTAAGATTGAGTAATCTTCTTCTTTTAATCTATTATCTAACACTTCTATTTTGTCCTCTAATGCCTTCTGTTCACGTTTTAAGCGTGTAACTTCTGCGTAATCATCATTACGTCTATGATAGTCAATTTTATTATCTAACGCCTTTAATTCGTCAATTAAACCATCATACTCACGTTTTAATGATTTAGCTTTTTCCACTTTACCGTAAATTCCATTTGCGAATATTTCAAATGATTTTTCTTGTAATTTTTTCATAGTTTATTTTCCACCTTTGTGATATTTTTTGTATGTTTTATTATTGTTCATATATTCATTAATTATGATTTGTTTAATTTGTCCAAAATCATAAGAGCTTTTAATTCTTTCACCAATCACCCTATTGAGATAACTCATTGATACATTTTCGATATTTGTCGGTAATCTTGCGACAACTGAATGTGCTATCCTTTTATATTTCATTTCGTTCCCCCTTATGAAGTTTCAACTTTACTTAACAACTCTGCTTTTTCCCTTGCTCTTATACGTGCTGCTCTCAACTTGTTTGATAGCTTATAAGCATCGTATTTCAATCTTGCTATAACTCGATTAGGATAATACTCACCATCTGTTTTAAAGAATAGATCTATATCATCTTTATCAGATTGACTATAGTGTTGTGTAACTTCTTCAATTACTTTTAAATTTGTATTAGTCCGTTCGATGTACTTTCTCAAACCCTCTTTATATTCAATAATTGATATAGCCAGATTCTCTAAATGTACCGATTCAAAGTAGATAGTATGTGTTGCTAAATCACCAACAGCATGAGGATAATGATAATCATACATAACTTCGATATAGTCATATGAACATTCAATTTTATTCTTTATATAGTACGGATTGTAATGAACTAATAACTCATAATCACTTAACTCTTGTTTGATTTCCCACACGTTAATAACTCACACCTTTGTTAGTTCGCTATTTTTAATCCCTTAACACTGTTCTCTGATATATTAAAATGCCAATTCAATAGATCAATGTTTTCGACTTTAAACCCTGTCATGATTAATGCTGCTTTCAATTGTCCATTAGTGATATAAAAGCCATGCTCTGATTGTTCGAATAGATGTTTTAGTCCATATGATGAATGTTTTTGATTAAACGACTTAATAGGTTTTAAATTACTACACCACAGTATTAACTGCTCTTGCTTTTCTATTGGTAAGTAATTAATTGAATATGGACTATCCAATTCTATAAACGTTGTATAAGCATTTTTATCTTTACTGTATAAAGCATTTTTAGGTATTATCATGTATTTAGTCCTCCTAAAATAATTAAAGTTATATCTACCTTTTCTTTTTTATGAATTGAATATAATTATTTGTACGTGCCATTACTAATTCAAAACTTCCCTGTGCAAGAATTTTATAATTACTAATTCTTTTACTATTTAAAATATAAGTTTCTCGCCACGCTAACCAATGATCGCCAATTTTCTCAACGTATACCGTAGATACACGACTTAATGTACAAAAATATATTTCTTCTGATATTCCTACTATTAATCCTATCTTTCGTGCTTGAGTGTCGTAATTAATTTTTGTAGCTTGCACTTCTTACAGTCGCCTCCCACTCACTTTGCTTAAATTCATCGCCATTTTTAACATCACCGATTAATACTCTTAATGGCTCTATATCCACGTTACATTGCTTTGCATAACTTACTGCCAAATATAAGTCGTTATTCCTTTCGGTACTTTGACCATCAACAATACGCTGATATGCTTGCTTACCTAATCCACCTTTGCCATAATTCTGCAAGTGTGAAAAATCATAATTATTCAAAGTATTTTGTACAGAATAATCATCTAGGACTTGTTGAGAATAATTACCACGTTTAGAAAATATACGTTCTTCAAACTCACCTTCATACTTAGTTACACGCACACCATTATGTGTGTACTTACCTTTAACTGTTTTACTACCTGCAAGCACAAAATAATTATTAGGGTGTGCTTTGATGTCTACTGAAGGCAAGTAATCAATTTTTTGACTATAATTTATCCCATCACGCTTTTTGAATATAATGTGCTTACCACCACTTGGCGTAGTTTGTACTAACGTGTTATCCATATTAGCCACAAGTTCATCATTAAATGGTATATGTTCTATACTCTCAAAACCGTTCTTACCTTCTGCATGGTCTACATCAATATCAATACACCACACATCACGAGTAAGTACACCTAACACAAAAGCCCTGTTATACATATTGCTATAATTTTCTATGAAGTCATCATCAATGACTGCATCTTTAAATGTTACTGCTGGTTTTTTATACTGATCTAACGGAATTACCTGTATGTTCTTTTGAAGAAGTTCTTTTGCAACATGATAGCCTGTCATTTGATGCCTCCTTTTAGGTAACCGGTAACCCTTAAAACCCTTATTTTTTTCTACATACTTAAAAATATTTAGACTTTCAAAAATACGCTTAGAAAAATAGAGTTACAAAGGTTACCGACTGTTATATAGCCATTCTTAGAGTTACTATAAGAGTTACGGTAACCCTTAATCTTTATTTATAAGTTCTAGTGCCATATTAAATAGTTCTGGATTTCCTATTTTATGAACTTTAGTATTTACACCATCAATCTTTTTTTGATGATTAATACTTATCCCGATATTTTTCATATCATCTTTAGCTTGCTTGTATCTCAAACTTTTATAATCTTGTTCAATTAACTTTTGAATTGTTTCATCACCAGCAAATACAAACCCCTGTTCTGATAAAACTTTAAGCATAACGACTTGTGTTTCTGTCAATTCATCATCACTAAAATAATTTTTAAGTGTCACATCATTAAACTTAAATTCTCGTCCAATTTCTTTTAGATATTCTAAACTTGCAATCAAAAATGAAATTGATGCTGATGCTGATTGCTTACCATGTGGCTGTACGAAGTCCCAATATGGCTTGAATATCTGATAACGTTCTTCGTCTGTTTCATTAAGTGGTCTATCCTTTAATGAAATTTTGACTGTACGTGTTGTATTAGCTGTAATTTCCCCTGTATCTACGTTTTCGTTTGTATCTAGTATTAACACTGCATTGTTCTTAAATGTAAAAGCGTTTCTACCAATACCACGACCAGAAATGATTTCCCCTGTTGCAATCTTTCTTAATATACGCATCATTACTTTTGTGACTTCCCCTGTTTCATTAGCATGTGCTATGTCTGCACCGTAAAAGTTCATCCACTCGTTAGCTGCTTCAAAACCACCTGTAATTAAACTATCGAAATTTACTTTATTGACTTGTAGCAACGCATCAAATGTAGACATTAATAAACCTTTGCCCGAACGTCCGAAGTCTTTCATCAAGAACCATTTCTCAGCTTGTATTAAATTCATTTTTCTATACATTGTATAAGCGTGCATAAGCATTAAATTGTTTTTACTCTTATCATTTTCAGTGACTAGATCATAAAATTCTCTAGCTTTATCTGTGTCTATATCTTTAGCATTTACATCATATTTCTTGATATATAGTTCATTTGAACTTAGTGTTTTTTTACTGTATTCTAAATTTCTGCAATCATATATCCAATCGTTCCCAGCGATTGTATAAGGCGAAATATTGTACCTGTGCTTAACATTTAATCGTTCTCGATACACTTCAAGCATGACTTCTAAAAAGTCGTTAATTTGATGTTTATTATCCACTGGATAATTTAAAGCGAAATTTGTTTCATCTATTACTTCATAAGTGTTATCTTTTACGATAATGAAGCAATCAAGTTCATCTGAATAAATTACTAAATCTGAAATTAGATCAGCTATAAATCGAGCGTAGTTATTGAATGTATCAGACTTAAATGTAGATTTCTTTTCTTCTTCACCACTGTCATTATCTGTAGTTTTTGTATGAATCGTTCCATAAACTACTCCCAATGATTTAGCTTTTATGGTATAGTCTAAAGTAAGATTATTAATGTAATCACCTATATCACTCTTTTCTCGATGATATAGATTGCCTTTATTATTAAAGACTTGTTTATCACTAGAGATAGAAGCGAAATTGATTCGCTTACTAATCTCTTTGATACGTGACAAGTTTATTGTATTCACATAGTCTAACTGTGAGTGAAATTCAAAATGTTTATTATAAAGAATTGTTTCGTCCATTTAATCAAACCTTTCTTTGTGTTAAAATGTAGTCACGTTAATTTTTTAATTATTCGATGCCTTTTGTTGATTGCCGTCAACATTAGGCTTTTTTAATTCTTGAACAGTTACATATAGATAAAAGAGCATAGAACCGAAAAGTATGGCAAAATATACTGCCGAGAAGAAATCTACGCCTTTTGCTATAAGTAGTAGCCCACTCGAAATAATGAACATCATTAGAACGAACTCTCTCATTTACTCGACCTCTTTCAACTTATTTATTTCTGAATCTAACTCTGCGATTAAATCGTCCATTTCCTTTTTATAAGTCTGTAGTAAAGTAATTGATTGATTAAGTTTGATACGCTGCTCTGAATAACCACACCCATGTTTCATAACATCATCTTTAGTTTTTAGTTCTTCATCTTCGAAGTAATCTTCTAATAACCAATAATTCGATTGAATTAAATCTTTCATTTTGTTTTGTAGCACGTCCATATGACATTTTAAGTTTTTAATTTCCCATAAGTTATTATTCATTTTTAAAGTCCTCCTATTTATTTTTTCTATCAAAGATACTGATTGAATGTTCATCAAAATATTTATATGCCTTTTTTTGGTGTATATGATACTTTTCACCACTCGAACTTGGAAAATGAACAAACTCTTTTAAATCATTCTTGTATCTAGGGTTAAATAAAATATTTTCTTTTAACCACTGTGGACTACAATCTAAATGATCTGCTAACTCTTTTAGACTTATAAATTTACCTTCATTATGGTTATTTAATAATTGTTCATACTCCACTTTTGTAATCAAAATGAAATCAGATGGAATATTAATTGTTGCGTTTAACTGTTGCTGCATATCGTTTCCTCCTTGTCTTTAAATGTAAATAATTCCTCTACACTTACACCAAATACTTTAGATATCTTTGACGCCAGCATTGCACTAGGTGTTCGTTTACCATTGATAATTTGGCTCATGTAAGAAATTGAAATACCAACTTCATCTGCTAACGTTGAAAGGTTATGACCTTTTAAAAACATTAACTCTTTTAAATATCTGCTCTTGATAACCACAGTCATTTTTATGCCCTCCTTTACTATATGTTGTTAATCAATTACTACTATATTAGTAATTGACTATATTTTACTTTTTTATAAATGTCTTGTCAATAGTATTTACTACATAATAGTATTTTATTAATAGTTTATTAGTATTTATCTTATTTTTCGCAAAGTTTTACTATAAATCATTGTATGTTTTACAAACATATGATAAATTTTACTTGATTACTATTGGAGGAATGAACATGATTAAATTCAATCTCAAAAAAATAATGAAAGATAAAAAGGTTACTCTTAAAGAGTTATCTAGCAAAACAGGATTATCCATAAATACTTTAAGTTTATTGTCAACTGGTAGAAGTAAAGGTATTCAATTTGATACCTTAGAAAGAATAGTAAACATTTTAGAGTGTAAAATAGAAGATCTAATCATTTTAGATGATGGTTATAATACGCTCGAAATATTAGATGTAGAATTGATTCCTAAAGATGATTTCTTTTTCCCACTTAAAGGAGATAACAATTTATATTTAAAATGTACCTATCTTAATGAAGATAGAGATGTAAAAAAATTGCTATTAACATTTAATGAAAACACTCCTTTAAAAGGTGTAATGGTAAATTTAGCTGGTGATTTCCCTACAGAAATTTTAACTAGTGAAAAGCACGTAAAGGATATTATTGGGAATAAAACTATGACTTCAAAATTAAATTTATTTGTACCTTTTATGGCATTAATTTTTAAAAAAGCATACGAAAACAATTTATTTGATTTTTCTACATTTCCACTTATGGTAAACTTTATGCCTTATGCAGAAGCTGTAGTTTCCAGCACAATGTGGTATTCAAAAAATTTTAATGATGACCAATTTAAAAATACCGGTGAATTAAAAGAATATATAGAAATAGAAGACTATAAACTTCTTATTTCATACGATGTTTATGAATATGAAGTTAAAGAAATTAAAGAAGGTGATTAAATGGCATCTTATGAAAAACGTGGTAAAACATGGCGTTATGTTTTTTATGCTACGATTGACGGTAAAAAAGAGAAGATACAAAAAGGTGGCTTCCGTACCAAACAAGAAGCACATGCTGAAGCTGTCGAGTTAGAATCTTATTACAGAAAAGGTATTGTATTAAATAATAAGGTTGAATTTGCAGACTACTTCAAGTCCTGGTATGAAACAAATAAGAAGGATAAAGTCACACAGAAAACTTATGATCGTTACGTTATAGCATACAGATTAATTAAAGAATATTTTAACCACACATTACTTACAGAACTAAATAGAATGGACTATCAGAAATTTATAAATGAATATGCTGGTAATCATTCCACAGACAGTACACGTAAGTTAAACAGTTATATTCGCAATTGTTTAGATGATGCTATACATGACGGACTAATACACAAGAACGCCACATATAAAGCCAATACAAAAGGCTCTGTGGCGTCTAAAGATGAAAAGGATAAATATATTAGTCATAATGAGTTTAAACGTTTAAAAAGCTATTTAGAAACAAAAGAAAGTATGTCGTCCTTACTATTGCTTGTCATAATGGTTACTGGTGCAAGATTTACTGAAATACAGAAAATGAAACGTGATGATTTTAATTTACCTAATAATCAAGTTCATATACCTGGCACTAAAACACAAACATCAGATAGAGTAATCAGTATGGATCATAAAACATTAAGTCGTGTTAAAAATTTCATTAATAATCGCCCACAAGATGTTAATGGATATGTATTTTCTGAACATGGTACACTGATAACTAATAACGCAGTTAATAAAGCATTAAAACGAGCGTGTAAGCAATTAAACATCAAAGAGATAACGGCTCACTCACTACGTCACAGTTTGTGTTCAGTTCTATTACATGAAGGGTGTTCTATACATTATATTTCTAAACGTCTAGGACACAAGAATATTAATGTTACCCTATCCATATATTCACACTTGTTAGAAGAAACATATCAACGTGATGATGAACAAGCCATAACATTTTTAAATAGCATATAAAAAAAGCACCTACAAATTAATGTAGATGCTTTTCTTCATGTTTGGGGATAATTTGGGGATTAAAATAAAATATTCTATGATATTCGATATAACCTCAAATACTCCAAACCATTGGTATGAAAGGCTTTTGGTATTTTAACAATACTCTTTAAACCCTACTTAGCGTCCTGGGAGGGATTCGAACCCCCGACCGACGGCTTAGAAGGCCGTTGCTCTATCCAGCTGAGCTACCAGGACATTTTCAACACAAGAATAATTATATCGAATAGATACTGATTTATCAATACTTTTTAAAAAGAAAAAGGTTTATTAAATCGCTTTCGAAGTATTATTACACGTTTAGTTATTTTATTTTACTTTTATTCGGTGATAACTATGTCATTAACTTTAACTGTATTGGCTTTTTCGGCTTTACACAAAGATTTATCTTCAAATATTTCTATAACACTCGCATGTACTAGTCCATTTGCTGTTAATACATATATGTTTTCGTTCTTATGTAAGTCGTTATATTCGTTTTTATTTATACAAAACTCATCATCATTGATAACTGATGTAACGTGTGTTCTGCCCATTTCTACTCCTCCTACGTATCATAACTTATTAGTTTTTACATAAAATTAACGACATTCATAATTATAAAACAATTTTTGTTTAATTGAAAGTTTATTCTAAATTTTTAATAAAATTGAGATATTCGTAAGAATATCTCAATAAATAAAATCTATTTGCCATTTTTGTTTTGCAAAATATATATTTAAAGTGCTAATGATAATTTTTCTATTTCTTCATTATTTCTATTTAAATATGTTAAAGTTGCATTATTTAATGCTTCGTCGAATTCGATGATGGCATAAGTTTCTTCCCACTGTCCTCTTGTTTGAGAGATGCTTCCTGGATTGATACAGTAAACGCCATCTATTGACTCACATAATGCTATATGACTATGTCCATAAAATGCAAATTTAGCATGGTTATTTTTAGCATGGGCACTTAATACTTCTCTAGATGCTTTAATATCATATCTATGACCATGTGTATAGAAATAACCTATACCTTCTATTTCACCTTGTTCTTCTATTGGAAATTGTGGATCGAAATCACAATTTCCTTTAACTCTTTGATACAAACTTAGTTCTGTATCGTTATAGTCGAATTCAGAATCACCTAAATGTAAAAATAAATCTGCGTCTTTATTTTTTTCGTATATTTCATGAAGTATGCCTTGTTCGCCATGATTATCGCTAACAATTACCCATTTCATTGGAATCGCTCCCCTATGTCTTCATTCATTAATTTAATTGCATTACCACGGTGACTGATTGCACTTTTTTCTGCAGCAGTTAATTCTGCCATCGTTCTGTCTTGTGATGGTACAAAGAAAATTGGGTCATAGCCAAATCCATTTTCCCCTCGTGGTTCGTCTATAATTTCACCAGGTGCTTTACCTACATATGTAACAGTTTCTTTACCAGGCTCACTTACAGCAATGGCACAAACAAATTCTGCTGCTCTATCTTCTATACCCTTTAAGTTTGTTAATAATTTTTCTATATTATCTTGATCATTTTTTTGTGCGCCTGCATATCTTGCTGAATAAATACCTGGTTCACCATTTAAAGCTTTTACAGATAATCCGCTATCATCAGCAATAACGATTTTATTTAATTGTTTTGAAGCCGCTTCTGCTTTCAAAATTGCATTTTCTTCAAATGTTGTACCTGTTTCTTCTACATCAAAATCAGGTGCAATTTCAGAAATACCTATAACATTTGCTTTTGGAAAAATGGTTTTAAAGTCATTTATCTTTCCTTGGTTATTTGATGCAATAATAATATCTTTCATATTTATCTCTCCTTACAATGTTATTCGTTCAACATGAGCATCTTCTATATGTAGCCACTCTTTTATCGTTCTCGTAATATGTTCAACATCACCATTTGCAAAAAATTGATGTTTCGGATTTGGTGTATAATATGAATGCTCATTACTAAAAGTCAATAATGCACTTACTTCTCTTGCTGTCTCTAAACCTGAAGATATAATTGTCTTGCCATCATCAAAATACTGATGAATCGCATCATATAATAGTGGATAATGTGTACATCCTAAAATTACTGTATCTGAGTCATCATATCGCCACTGTTTAAGCGTTTGATGGATAACAATACTCGTAATCGTCGGATCTTTATATCTCATTTGTTCAACTAAAGGAACGAATCCTGGACAAGCGACGCCTTTAACTTCTACTTGAGGATTAATAGATTTGATACTTCGTCTATATGCTTCAGATTTAATTGTCCCTTCAGTACCAAGAACAAGTACACGATTATTTTTAGTTGTCATAATTGCTGTTCTTGAACCTGGATCAATAACTCCAATCACGGGTATTGATAACATTTCTTGTAAAGGTTTCAAAGCAACCGCAGTAGCTGTGTTACATGCGATGACTAGCATTTTAATATCTTTTTCAACTAAAAAGTTAGCTAATTGAATGGTAAATGATTTAACTTCTTCTCTTGTTCTCGGGCCATATGGACACCTTCCTATATCACCTAAATAAAATATCGTCTCATTTGGCAATTGTCGCATGATTTCTTTAGCAACTGTTAAACCACCAATTCCTGAGTCGATTACGCCAATTGGTTTATTCATTCATCTTCACTTCGCATTCTTTTCAACATAATTTCTAACGCTTCATTAAACTTTATTTTATCTTCATCTTCCATAATAGATAGAAGATCTTCAGTATAAATTTGTCTCGCTTGAACAACTTCGTCAATAAGTGCCGTGCCTTTTTCTAATAACTTGACGTGGAATACTCTTTTATCTTTCTCAGATTGAATTCTTTGAACGAGTTCTTTTTTCTCAAGTTTATCTACTATATCTGTTGTTGTAGAATATGCTAAAAATAAACGTTTAGATAACTCACCAATTGTAATTTGATCATGCTCATTGAGCCATTGTAAAGCAATAAATTGAGGCGGTGTTATATCATAAACCTTTAACTGACCTCTTGATTTTAATTTCGTTCTTTCTACTATATGTCTTAACGAATATTCAATCTGTTTTGTAATTTCTTCCATAGTTGTTTGTACCTCTTTTCTCATCAAACTTATATTAATAATAATAACACATACCCTTATATGCAGTTAATGAATTGGTCTTTATGTTATATAAATAAACAAATAAGAGGCCAAGACATAAAATTATGTCCCAGCCTCTCATATCTTTATTAGTTTACTTCGTGATCTGAACCGAAGAATGATTTAAACATTTGGAAAGTAGCTTCTCTGTTCATTGCTGCGATTGATGTTGTTAAAGGAATACCTTTTGGACAAGCATTTACACAGTTTTGAGAACTACCACACTCTTGTATACCACCATCAGACATAAGTGCTTTAATACGTTCATCTTTAGTCATGCTTCCAGTTGGATGCAAGTTGAATAAACGAACTTGAGAAATTGCTTGAGCACCCATGAAATTATTATTCACGTTTACGTTCGGACAAACTTCTAAACATACACCACATGTCATACATTTAGAAAGTTCATATGCTGTTTGACGTTTTTTCTCAGGCATACGAGGTCCTGGTCCTAAGTCATAAGTACCATCAATTGGTACCCATGCTTTAACTTTTTTCAAGTTATCGAACATACGAGAACGGTCAACTTGTAAATCACGAATAACTGGGAATGTCTTCATTGGTTCAAGTTTAATTGGTTGTTCCAATTGATCAATAATAGCTGAACATGATTGACGCGCTTTACCGTTAATAACCATAGAACATGCACCACAAACTTCTTCAAGACAGTTCATATCCCAAGTTACTGGTGTCGTCTTTTCACCATTTGACTTAATCGGATTTCTTTGAATTTCCATTAAAGCTGCAATAACGTTCATATTTGGTCTATAAGGAATCTCAAATTTTTCTTCATAAGGTTGAGATTTATCATTTTCTTGACGTTTGATAATGATTGAAATCGTTTTGTTTTCTTGGTTTTGACCTTGTGCATTGTTTTCAACTGTTTGAGTGTCTGCCATAATTATTTACCTCCTTTAGATTTCTTAGAGTAATCACGTTTACGAGGTTTAATGTGACTAATATCCACTTCTTCATATGAAAATTCTGGTGCTTCTTTAGGTCCTCTAAATTGAGCAATCGTTGTTTTTAACCACTCTTCATCATTACGGTCTGGGAATTCTGGTTTGTAATGTGCACCACGTGATTCGTTACGATTATATGCACCAATCGTAATAACTCTTGCTAACACTAACATATTCCATAATTGACGCGTAAAGAATACAGCTTGGTTACTCCAAGTAGATGTATCTTCCATATCAATATTTTGATATCTTTCCATCAACTCAACAATTTTCTTATCTGTTTCTAGAAGTTTATCATTATGACGAACAACTGTAACATTGGCTGTCATAATTTCTCCTAATTCTTTGTGTAACTTATAAGCATTTTCTGTACCTTTAAGTTGTAATAAATGATCGAATTTTTCTTGTTCTTCATTTATGCGTTTTTGGAAAATTTCTTCATCTAATTCTGTATATGATTTTTCGATATTATTAGCATATTTAACCGCATTTGGTCCTGCAACCATACCACCATAAATAGCAGATAATAAAGAGTTTGCACCTAATCTATTACCACCATGTTGTGAGTAGTCACATTCACCAGCAGCGAATAAACCTTTAATATTTGTCATTTGATCAAAGTCTACCCAGATACCGCCCATTGAATAATGAACTGCTGGGAAAATTTTCATTGGGACTTTACGAGGGTCGTCACCAGTGAATTTTTCATATATTTCTATTATACCACCAAGCTTAACATCTAACTCATGTGCATCTTTGTGTGATAAATCAAGGTATACCATGTTTTCACCGTTAATACCAAGTTTTTGGTTCACACAAACATCGAATATTTCACGAGTCGCAATATCACGAGGTACTAAGTTACCGTAATCAGGATATTTTTCTTCTAAGAAATACCAAGGTTTACCGTCTTTATACGTCCAAATACGTCCACCTTCACCACGAGCTGATTCACTCATTAATCTTAATTTATCATCACCAGGAATTGCAGTTGGATGAATTTGAATAAACTCACCATTTGCATATTTAGCACCTTGTTGATAAACAACAGAAGCTGCTGAACCTGTATTAATCATTGAGTTAGTAGATTTACCAAATATGATACCTGGTCCACCAGTTGCCATAATTACAGCATCTGATCCAAATGATTCGATTTTAGAGTCTGTTAAGTTTTGGGCGATGATACCACGTGCAGCATCTTCCTCATCTTTAACAATACCTAAAAATTCCCAACCTTCATATTTCGTAACTAAACCTTTAACTTCATAACTTCTAACTTGTTCGTCTAATGCATATAGTAATTGTTGTCCAGTTGTTGCACCTGCATATGCAGTTCTATGATGCAAAGTACCACCAAATCGACGGAAATCCAAAAGACCTTCTGGTGTACGGTTAAACATAACACCCATTCTGTCTAATAAATGTATGATACTTGGTGCTGCTGCAGTCATATTTTTTACAGGTGTTTGGTTAGCGAGGAAATCTCCACCATACACTGTGTCATCAAAGTGAATGTCAACAGAGTCACCTTCACCTTTAGTATTGACAGCTCCGTTAATACCACCTTGAGCACAAACAGAGTGTGAACGTTTAACAGGTACTAATGAGAATAAATCAACATGCGCACCTTGTTCAGCAGCTTTAATAGTTGCCATTAGTCCTGCTAAACCACCACCGACAACAATGATTTTGTTGTTTGCCATAAAAATTGTCACTCCCCTAAAAAGTATAAATCCTATACGAATGCAAAAATAGCTCTTAAGCCAATAATACTAATTACGATAAATACAAATAAAGTTACATAAGTCATAAAACGTTGTGATTTTGGTGATTGTGTAATTCCCCAAGTAATGAAGAATGACCATAAACCATTTGAGAAATGGAATATAACACTTACTACACCAATAACATATAGCGTTACAGAAATTGGATTAGATAAAATATCTGAAACCATATCAAAGTCAACGTGATGTCCTAATGCAGCTTGAATACGCGTTTGGTAAACATGAACAGCTATGAAAATAAATGATATGATACCAGTTAAACGTTGTAATAAGAACATCCAGTTTCTAAATAGTGAATGCCTTCCTACGTTTTCTTTAGCTGTAAACGCTATGTATAATCCATAAATAGCGTGGAATAGTATAGGAATATAAATAACTACAACTTCTAATACAATTTTAAATGGTAAATTCCACATAAAATCTGATGCTTTATTAAAAGCTTCTGGACTTATCGTTGCAAAATGGTTAATAACCAAATGCTGAATTAAGAATATTCCTATAGGAATTACACCTAATAATGAATGAATACGACGTAGAATAAACTGTTTTTCGCTTGACGCCAAAAGAAGTCCCCCCTAACTTTAATCTATGGCTCTATCGTTATATTAAGAATATAATAATCTGAAAACGATTACATACATCCCAAAAAAAATTCGATGAGCATTTACATGTATATTGTAACATCATTAAGTATGAATTTGGGCATGAGAATTATTCTCATACCCAAATATATAGATTTTTTGTTGTAATTTTACCATTTATTTACTAAGCTTATCTACTAAGTTTTGAGCAACCTTTTTAGGAACACCAATTTTCACAAAATCCTCTAAATTCGCTTCTCTCATTTTTTTAATAGAGCCAAAATGTTTTAATAATGTTTGTTTACGTTTTGGTCCAATACCTTCTATTTCATCTAAAGCTGACTTAAGTGATGTTTTTTGTCGTGTTGATCTATGGAAACTAATTGCAAATCGGTGTACTTCATCTTGAATACGTTGAAGTAAATAAAATTCTTGAGAGTTTTTCTTTAGTGGTATAATTTCTGCTTGTGATCCGTACAATAATTCTGAAGTTTGGTGTTTGTCATTTTTACTTAGACCTGCAATTGGTATATCAAGTCCTAGTTCATTTTCTAATACATCTCTCACTGAAGACATATGACCTTTACCACCATCGACAATAATTAAATCAGGAATTGGCAGTCCTTCTTTTAATACTCTTGTATATCTTCTTCGTACCGCTTCTTGCATCGACTTGTAATCATCTGGACCTTTTACAGATTTAATTTTATATTTGCGATAATCCTTTTTACTTGGCTTACCATCCACAAAAGCTATCATAACAGACACTGGATCTACACCTTGAATATTAGAATTATCAAATGCTTCAATTCTAATCGGTGTTTGAATACCCATAGCCTCTCCTAAGTTCTCAATAGCTTTGATCGTTCTAGATTCATCTTTCGCAATTAATTCAAATTTATTTTTAAGTGAAATACTCGCATTTTTTATCGCAAGATCCACCATTTCTTTTTTCTGACCTCTTTTAGGCTGAACCACTTTTGAATCAACGACTGACTCAACTGTTTTAATGTCTAAATTTTTCGGAATATGAATTTCCTTAGGCGTTAAATGTTGATTTAAAGAATAGAATTGTCCAATAAATGTATAGAATTCTTCTTCAGCAGTTTGAATAATAGGTATCATAGATGCTTGTCTTTCAATTAATTTACCTTGTCTAATAAAGAATACTTGAATACACATCCACCCTTTATCAACAGAATAACCAAATATATCCCTCATTGTCATGTCTGCTGACATCATATTCTGTTTATAATTTAACATTTCAATATGTTGTATTAAGTCACGGTATTCTTTCGCTTCTTCAAACTTCAAAGCTTCACTCGCTTGATTCATCTTCTCGTTTAAGTCATTGACGATTGTTTTGTCATCACCATTTAGAAAATCAGTAATTTCTTTAACCATCGTTTGATACTCGCTTTGTTCGACTGGATAAACGCAAGGTCCTAAACATTGGCCAATATGATAATAAAGGCATACTTTATTTGGCATTGTGACACATTTTCTTAACGGATAAATTCTATCTAGTAATTTTTTCGTTTCATGTGCGGCATAAGCATTAGGATATGGTCCGAAGTATTTACCCGAATCTTTTTTTACAGTTCTCGTCACGATGAGTCTAGGATGTTTTTCTTTTGTAATTTTTATAAATGGATAACTTTTGTCATCTTTTAATAATATATTATAACGTGGTTGATGTTTTTTAATTAAGTTAAGTTCAAGTAATAAAGATTCTATTTCACTTGAAGTCACGATAAATTCAAAATCTCTAATCTCCCCTACGAGTCGAGTTGTCTTTTCATCATGTGCACCTGTGAAATAGCTGCGAACTCTGTTTCTTAATCGTTTAGCTTTTCCAACATATATGACTGTTTGTTGTCTATCTTTCATGATGTAACATCCAGGTTCTGTTGGTAAAACTTCAAGTTTTTGCTTAATTTTCTTTTGGTAGTCTTCCACCTTTATCACCTACCTTTTTAAATTCATTATATCAATAAAATTTGCATTGACCAAAACATACGTTCTATATAAATATCTATCATCACACAAAAACTGCCTACAAAGTCATATGCTTTGTAGACAGTTTGGATTAATTATAGGTTATAACGATTAATAATGTTTAGATAATACTTGTTCTAGTTGTTCTTTAGGTTGGAAACCTACTACTTTATCTACAGCTTCGCCATCTTTAAATACGATTAAAGTTGGGATACTCATAACTTCGTATTTAGCTGCTGTTGCTTGGTTTTCATCTACGTCTAATTTAACGATGTTAGCTTTACCTTCAACGTCTTTAGCTAAATCTTCTAATACTGGCGCGATCATTTTACAAGGTCCACACCATGGTGCCCAGAAGTCCACTAAACTAACGCCTTCTTTGATTTGTTCATCGAAATTTGCATCTGTTGCTTTTAATAATGCCATTGGAAAAATCCTCCTTGTTAACTTATGATAATGAGAGTATAGCACGCTTTATTTTGCAATGCATGTTGTTTGCTCAAAGTGTATTGTACTTGATATGAACTATATTAGCAATCACTTAAATTCAGGTTTTCTTTTGTTTATAAATGCATCAATACCTTCTTTTGCATTGTCGCTTTCAATAATATCAACGAAATGTCTTTCTTCAATTTGATCACTTTCTAATGATAAATCTAAATTAGACATTTGCTTGATGACTTTAATAGAGTCTAAAGATTTAGAAGCGATTGTAGTAGCTAATTTTTCAGTAGCTTGTTCTAATGCTTCTTTATCTTCAACTATTACATTAAATAAATGTTTCACTTCTTCTAAATTGATATTCTCACCAGTTAACGCAGCTTGTAATGCTTTATGTTGACCTACCATAGCAGATAATCGTCTGACACCACCAAAGCCTGGGAATATACCTAAGTTAATTTCAGGTAATCCTACTTTTGTATCTTTCGTGATTAATCTCATATCACATGCTAAAGCAAGTTCAAAGCCACCGCCTAAACAAACACCATGAATTGAACTGATAACTGGCTTATGACATGTCTTAATCAATCTAAATAATTTAGCACTTGTAGAAGCTAAATCTAATCTTTCATGTTTAGTTAGTTCTGGGAATGATTTAATATCTGCACCTGCAGAGAAACATTTTTCATTACCTTTTATAACGATGACTTTCACATCTTCATTGAATCCTTCTGTTTCAATTGCTTCAATAATGCTATTTAATACTGCCTCATTTAAAGCATTTACCGGACCATGATTTAATTGTATATAAAGAACGTGGTTTTCGACATTTGTATTTATCAAGAAAATTCCTCCTTATAAAAATATTAAGTATGCAATACCTGCTATAAATGTTAAAGCAGAAATAACGAGTAATACTTTAGCTAGTTTATACATATCAAAATTATCCAATATGTTTCCTCCTTATTTCAATGTTACAACAGTAACACCAAATCCACCTTCTGAAGGCATACCTGTACGATATGATTCTACAGAACGATGTTTTTTAAGATGGTCAGCTACACCTTTTTGTAATGCACCTGTACCTTTACCATGAATAATATTCACTGTACCGTAATTAGAAAGTACTGCTTGATCGATATATTGGTCTAATTCTAACATAGCATCTTCATATCGGTAACCACGTAAATCTAAATCCATTTTTATAGTAGATCGATTCGTTCTAGGAACAACTTTACTTGGTTGTTGTTTCTTTTTATCTAGTTTTTCTAAATCTTTTACTTCTATTTTCATTTTGAGTATACCCATCTGAACAACAACTTCTTCATCGCTGATCACATCGATAACTTCACCTTTTTGACCGTATGATAATACTTTAACGTCATCACCTTTTTCAATCTTATCGTGACGTTCTTTCTTAACATTTTGTTTCAGAGATTGCGATGTATATTGATTATCAAGTCGTTTCTTTCGCTCAATCAATTCATGCTCTTTTACATTTGCAGCTGAATTATCTCTCATATCTCTTAGTTCTTGAAGGATTGTTTCCGCTTCTTCAGTCTTTTGTTTAACTTCTTGATTGGCTTTATTTCTCGCTTCATCCATCAGTTGTGTTTTGAAGTTTTCAAAGCGTTGTAATTCTTGCGTTAATGATTGATGCAAGTCTATAGATTCTTGTTTTAATTTTTCGACTTCAATTCGGTCATTTTCGACAGATTTAGCATTTTTCTCAAGTGATTCTATCATGACATTGATTTCTTTTTCATCTTGACCAATCAGTGATTTTGCATGATTGATGAGTTCATTTTTTAGCCCTAATTTTTTAGAGATTTCAAATGCGTTTGAACGTCCTGGTATACCCATTAATAATTTATAAGTTGGTCTTAATGTTTCAACGTCAAATTCAACACTTGCATTCATCACTTTCTCTCGATTATAGCTATATGCTTTAAGTTCAGGATAATGTGTTGTTGCCATGATTAAAGCATCTCTTTCAATCGTATAATCTAAAATACTCATTGCTAATGCTGCACCTTCACTCGGATCAGTTCCTGCTCCTAATTCATCAAATAAAATTAATGAGTCTTTATCCGCTTGATCAATAATGTTGACGATATTTTTCATATGTGATGAAAAAGTCGATAACGATTGTTCAATAGATTGTTCGTCACCAATGTCACAAAATACTTTCTTAAATATCGTTATAATTGCGCCATCTAATGTCGGAATTAACAAACCAGATTGTGCCATTAACGTGATTAAACCAACTGTTTTTAAGGTAACGGTCTTACCACCAGTATTAGGACCTGTAATAATAACAGCATTAATGTCTTCTTTAAATTCAATCGTATTGCTGACAACTTCTGATTGATTAATTAATGGATGTCTTGCTTTAGGTAAATATATTGCTCTATCTTCAGATATGATTGGTTTAGTAGCTTTAATAGTTGCACCGAATTTAGCTTTTGCTGTTACAAAGTCTAAATGCCCCATAACTTCTGTACTTGAAAGTAATTCATAGCCTACTTCGCTTACTTGTTCTGTCAGTATATATAACAATCTATCTTTTTCTTCTTTTTCTTTAGCTTTAACTTGAGCAATTTGATTATGCATTTCAACAATTGCACTTGGTTCAATATATAATGTTTGGCCAGATGCAGATTGATCATGCACGATACCATTAAAATCTTGACGATATTCTGCTTTAACCGGAAGTACATGTCTATCATTTCTAACCGTTACAATAGAGTCCGATAATTTCTTCTGATTAGCTGAAGATCTAACCATTTGTTCTAATCTTGATTTAATACGATCGTTCGTTTTTTTAATTTGATGTCTCAATTCAGCTAATTTGGGACTTGCCGTATCAAACAAATCGTGTTCATCACACTGTTCACTTATTTGATTCAGCAAGTCACTTAAAACTGGCAATTGTGCAACATAACCATCGATATTTGGATAAAGTATTGCCTCATCTTCATCAACGATACTTGCGTAAAATGTTTTAAATCTATTTTGAACTTGAATATTACGTTTAATTTGGTTTAATTCTTCAACGTTTAACAAACTGCCAATTTCTGCACGTCTTACATAGGATTTAATATCTTTTAGCCCTGAATACCCAGGTACTCTATGTTTATTATAAATTTGAGTCATTTCGTCTGTTTCATTTATACTTTGCTGAACCGTTTCAAGTTCATCACTTGGTTTAAGTTCGTTAATAAGGCGTTCAGCAATATCACTTGTCGCATGAGTAGACAATTGTTGAATAATTAAGGGATATTCAAGAACTTTTAATGTTTTCTCATTCATATTATCTTCCCTCTTCTTTTAATACTTTATTTTGTTGATTGGATCCATTTTTTAAATGCTTCACGTGATTTAGCATTAATAACTTGTGATTTTTTCACCCAACCTTTTTGAGCCGTTCCAACACCATATTTCATGAAATCAAAATGATCAATATGATGGGCATCTGTATTGATTGTAATCATTAGGTCAGGATTATTTTTTAATACGTCAGCGTTTAAATCTAATCGTTGTGGATTAGCATTCAGTTCTAATACTGTATTAGTTTCTCTTGCCATTTTAATAAGTTCATCAATATTCGGACGGTATCCATCTCTTCTACCAATAATTCTTCCTGTCGGATGTGCAATATGTCTGACATATTGATTTTCACATGCAGTTCTAAGTCTATTCATAATCTCTTCTTCAGATTGATTGAAACTTTGATGAATTGCTGCAATCACATAATCTAATTCTTTCAATACGTCATCTGGATAATCTAAACTACCATCTGGTTTAATATCCATTTCTGTACCACTATAAATATCAATTTCTTTATATGATTCATTTAGTTTTTTAATTTTTTCGTTTTGTTCCAATAAACGTTCAATAGATAATCCATTTGCTACTGCTAAACTTCTAGAATGGTCTGTAATACAAATAAATTGATATTGATGTTCAATTGCCGCTTCAATCATTTCTTCAAGTTTAAATGCACCATCACTATAAGTTGTATGCATATGAATATCACCATTAATATCTTCTAACTGTATGATATCTTGAATATCTTTATCAAATTCTGTACCATCCTCACGCATTGTTGGTGGTATATATGGCACGTTAAAATGATCATAAATTTCCTTTTCACTTTGATAAGTAATGATGTTACCATTTGCTTCTTCTATACCATATTCACTTACTTTTTCATTTTTTTGTTTAGCAAGTTGTCTAATTTTTATATTATGATCTTTAGAACCTGTAAAATGTTGCAATGTATGATAGAAAGCTTCTGGTTGAATCAGTCTAAAATCAACACCAATAACATCTTCTTCAATTTGTAAATCTAAAGAAACTTTCGTTTGGCCAACAGCAATTTGTTCTTTAATATCTGGAAAATCAAGTAGTGCTTGTTGTACTTTTGTAGGTTCTTCAGTCGAAATAATATAATCTAAATCTTTGCTCATTTCTTTCATTCTTCTGAAACTACCTGCAACTTGATATTGAATAATGTCTTCAATATTATCTAAAAATTGATTAATCACTTCATGTGCTTTAATCATAGTATTGATTGGATATTTTTCAGGTCGTTGCCCTAACACTTTCGTTTCTTCAAGAAGTTTTTGTTCTGTCTTTTTCGCAAAGCCTGGTAATTCAGACACTTGATTATTTTCACACGCTTTGATTAAGTCTTCTTTATTTTTTATATCTAATTCTTTATATAATTTCGCAATTTTTTTACTACCTAATCCAGGTATTTTTAATAATGGAATAAGTCCTTCTGGAATTTCTTGTTTTAACTCATCTAAATAACTTTGTGTCCCATTATCTATATATTCATTTATGACATCGCCTACACCTTTACCAATGCCTTTTAATGATGTCACATCTTCAATTTCGTTTAACGTTCTTTCATCTGTTTCTAATGATTGACTTGCTTTTCTGTATGCTGATACTTTAAATGGATTCTCACCTTTAATTTCCATGTATATTGCAATTGTTTCTAACATTTTTACGATATCTTTTTTTGTTAACATATCTATTCCTCCGTAAAAAAAGTCATAGGTTCTCCCATGACTTTTTTCAATATGAATTCATTTAATTTGAAAGCCATTTTACTAATTGATCAGATAAGAATGGTGTCTTTGTTAATACTGCATTTCCAATAGAAGACTGTTGTAATGCATCAATAAAAGGTGCTACGGGAATTACCGCAACTGCTGCTAGTATGATAATTACAACTAAATACGCTTCTATAAATCCAAGTACGATACCATAATACCTTGCATATTTACCGCCAAATTCCATTTGATGATAAAAATCAAATACTGTTGCTACAATTTGTAAAATTATTTTAGTAAAAACAAATAAAATGAGAATCGCCATAATATTATAAAATGCATTCTCATTATTAATACTGTTAAATATTGCATTCTTACCTTCTGTAGACGCACTCGGATAAGGTAATATTAAATGCAATTGCTTGCTAAATGGTGCGTAACAAATGCTGGCAATCACCAATGAACTAATCGTGCCGATAGAATGTAATGATTGTAATACTAAACTACGTCTATATCCAATGATGACACCTATAATTAAACATAAAAATATAAGTAATGTTATCATTCTAAATGTCCTTTATTTTTTAATTGTTTGATTTCTTCTCTTAACTTTTCATTTTCTTCTTCTAATTTAACATATTCATGCATAACATTAACAGCTGTAAGAACAGATTTACGCGTTGTATCCAAGCCTGCATTTAATTGCCCGAGCGCTTGCAACTTTTCATCCACTCTACCAGCTACATATCGAATATGTGATGGATCGTCTTCACCAATAATTGTATAATGTTGATCATTTATAACCACTGTCACTCTATTTTTTTTTTCACTCATTATACTACCCCTGTTCAAATTATAAATGGATTTCTATATATGTAATCATACTATATTATACATGACATAAGTTCATTTGTGTATGAATATCCACCAACTTGATTTGAGAAAATTCGTTTATATCATAAATTTATGCTACTCTATTTATAGAAAAAATTAAAAAGGCAGGACTTAAAAGTGGCAAACATCGTAAAAACAATTGACTCCAATACAATCAATCAACTTATAAAACAATATAATATGGAAACAAAGAACTTACCAACTGGCACTTTAGCCCGCAAGAAAATAAAAAGTACACAAGTCCAAATATACCGTTCAAAAAAAATAATGTTTCAAGGTAAAGATGCAGAACAAGTAGCAAGTGAAGTACTTAATCAAAACATAACGTCATCACCATCTAAAGCAACACCAGCTACAAAAAAATATGAATTTGATATACATAATACAATTGGTAGTGATGAAGCAGGCAGTGGCGATTATTTTGGCCCACTCACAGTATGTGCAGCATACGTATCTAAACATAACGCTAAAATATTAAAAGAAATTGGTGTAATGGACTCCAAGTCTTTAACTGATCCTAAAATTGTAGAACTAGCTGAACAAATTATACAAATATGCCCTCATTCTCTAATTGTACTTGATAATCCCAACTACAATACAAAGCAAGCAGAAGGTTGGAGTCAAGTTAAGATGAAAGCAGTCCTTCACAATCAAGCGATTAAAAATGTCATCTCACGAATCGACGAACAAGAATTAGAACAAATTGTGATTGACCAGTTTGTACAAGCAAGCACTTATGAACGATACATTATTGGTCAAATGCCACGTAAAGACATTACGCACTTTGAAACAAAAGGTGAATCAAAATCAATCGCAATTGCTGCTGCTAGTATTATCGCAAGATATGCATTTGTTACACACATGGATCAATTAGCAAAATCTTTAAATGTCATTATTCCTAAAGGCGCAAGTAATAAAGTAGATCTAGAAGCAGCAAAAATCGTCCAAAAATATGACATGCAGCAGTTAGATAACATAACGAAAACACATTTTAAAAATAGAGATAAAGTATTAGACCTTATTAATCGAAAAAGGAGAAATTAATATGTTACTTATCACATTCAGTTGGCAAGTAATTCTTGCCCTAATCATTATTTGCTATTTAATTTGGTTTATCGGTAAACAACTTACAAATTCCACAAACAAACGAAAAAAATAATATAAAAACACAGCAATCTGAAGATTCATATCAGATTGCTGTGTTTTTTATTTGTATATCTTATGCTCTTAATGTCGCACCATTTTGTTCTAATGCTGTTAAGATTTGCTCGTGTACTGCTGAAACTTTATCTTCTGTCAATGTTTCATTAACGTCTAAATAATCTAAGCGAATTGCGACCGATTTCTTACCTGGTTCCATATGTTCGCCTTCGTAAACGTCAAATACTTCTGCGTTATTTAATATATCTGCACCATTTTCATTGATTGTATGAATAAGTGTAGCTGCCGTAACTTCTGTGTTAACGACAAGTGCAATATCTCTTGAAACTCCTGGGAATTTCGGAATAGCTTCGTATTCAATTTTGCCAACAGGTTGTCCTAAGATTTTTGTGAAGTTTAACTCAAACACATAAGTGCGGTCTAAGTCATTTTCTTTTTCAACTTTCGGATGTAATTCTGCTATTAAACCAACAACTTCATCATTTAATTTAACGTACGCTGTTCTACCTGGATGTAATAAGTCTACTGTAGTCGCTTCATATGTGAACGTTAAGTTTAATTGTTCTGCAAGACGTTCTACTATACCTTTCACTAAGAAGAAATCAACAGGTTCATCTTTTTGTTGCCATTTATTACCTGTATATTGTCCTGTTAAAATACCACTTAAAAATTCAACTTCTGTTGGTAATTGATCTTTTCCGTTACTATAGAACACTTTACCAAGTTCATATAAAGCAACGTTTTTATTCTTACGCGCAACGTTATAACGTGTAGCGTCAACAAGTCTAGGTAATAAACTTTGACGTAATACAGCTTGATCTTCACTCATAGGCATCATAAGCTCTACAACTTCTTGTTGTTCTAAAGTATAGTTTTGAGCGACATCTTTACGAACTAATGAATACGTAATCGCTTGATCTAAACCAGCACCTTCAAGAATTTCTTTAACTTTTCGTGTCTTCAATTGGTTATCTGTTAAATAGCCAGCAGTTGCATTATCAAAGTTTGGTAATGTTGAAGGTAATTGGTCGTATCCATAAATACGCGCAACCTCTTCGATTAAGTCCGCTTTAATTGAAATATCATTTCTTCTTGATGGCACTTCTACTTTAAAGGCATCTCCAGAAACAATCGTTTCAAATCCTAAACGATTAAATATTGTATTAATTTCATCTGTAGAAAGATCGAAACCGATTAATTGGTTAACATCTTGTGTTGTAATGTCTATCGTACGAGACAATTCTGGTAAATTACCGTCTGATACAACTTCACTTAACACAGTTCCACCAGCAATATCTTGTAATAATTTTGCTGCTCTATCTAAAGCATCAAGTACTCTTTCACTCGCAATACCTTTTTCGAATCTGCTTGAAGCTTCACTTCTTAAGCCTAATCGTCTTGATGTTTGTCTAACATTTGTAGCATTAAATAATGCACTTTCGATTACGACATTTTGAGTGTTTTCTGTAACTTCTGAGAAATCGCCACCCATGACACCAGCGATTGCAATTGGTTCTTCACCATTTGTAATAACAAGGTCTGAAGTAAGTAGTTCTCTCTCAACATTATCTAATGTCGTGATTTTTTCATTTTCACGTGCATAACGTGCAACAATTTGATCTGACCCAATTTGATCTTGATCAAACATGTGTAACGGTTGACCATACTCTAAAAGTACGTAGTTCGAAACATCTACCACGTTGTTAATTGGACGGATGCCAGCTTTCATTAATCTAGACTGCATCCATGATGGAGATGGTGCAATTGTTACATTTTTAACAACTCTAGCTGCATAGAATGGAACACCTTCTTGATCTTGAACAGTCACTGATAATGATTGACTAGCTTTCTCTTCAGATTCATCTAAAGAAGTATTTGGGTATTGTATGTCATTGCCATATAATGCACTCACTTCATGTGCAGCACCTAGCATACTTAAACAGTCTGCTCTATTTGGTGTCAAATCAAAGTCTAATACATCGTCATTTAATAATAATGCTTCTAGTGCATCACTACCAGGCGTTGGTTCGCTTGAGAAGACGTAAATGCCATCTGCATATTTTTTAGGCATCACATTTGGATCAATACCTATTTCTTGTAACGAACAAATCATACCTTCTGATACTTCACCACGTAATTTAGCTCTTTTAATTTTAACGCCACCAGGTAAACGACCACCTACTCTTACAACGATGACATATTGATCTTTATCTACATTTGGTGCACCACAAACGATTTGTACGGGTTCTTCTTCACCAACATCCACTTTACAAATATTCAGTTTATCTGCCTCTGGATGTTTCTCTTTAGAAAGCACATGTCCAACGACTAATTTTTTAATATCGTCTCCATAATGTGTAACACTATCAACTTCAATACCGCTTCTTGTAATTTTCTCAGCTAAATCTTGAGTATTAGCATCTATATTTATATATTCACTTAACCACTCTTTACTTACTAACATTATGCTTCACCACCATCTTCTACAGGCTTAAATTGTTCTAAAAATCTCACGTCATTTGTATAGAAATGTCTAATATCTTCAATTCCATATTTCAACATTGCCATTCTGTCTGGTCCTAAACCAAAAGCAAATCCAGAATATTTATTTGAATCAAAGCCTGCCATTTCTAATACATTTGGATGTACCATTCCTGAACCAAGAACTTCTATCCAACCTGTTTGTTTACAAACGTTACATCCTTTACCTTTACATTTGAAACATGACACATCTACTTCAACTGATGGTTCAGTGAATGGGAAGAAACTTGGTCTTAATCTAATTTCACGATCTTTACCAAATAATTTACGTGCTAATAATTCTAATGTTCCTTTTAAGTCACTCATCTTGATATTTTCAGCTACGACTAAACCTTCAATTTGCGTAAATTGATGACTGTGCGTCGCATCATCAGAGTCTCTACGGTAAACTTTACCTGGACAGATGATCTTAACGGGTCCAACACCATTACGTTTTTCTAAAGTTCTCGCTTGTACAGGAGATGTATGAGTACGCATTAAGATTTCTTCTGAAATATAAAAAGTATCTTGCATATCACGTGCTGGATGAGACTTTGGTAAATTAAGTGCTTCAAAGTTATAATAGTCAGACTCTACTTCATAACCTTCAACAATTTCATAACCTAAACCAATAAATAAATCTTCTAAATCTTCATTGATTTTAGTTAGTGGATGTTTCGCACCTAAACTTACTTTTCTACCAGGTAACGTTACATCGATTGTTTCATTCTCTAATTGTTGGTTTAATGCTTCCTCTTCTAAAAGTACTTGTTTAGCTTCGATTTCTTTCTCAACAGCTTTACGTACTTCGTTCACAAGTTGACCGAATTCTGGTCTTTCTTCTTTAGGTAATTCTTTCATTTCTTTCATAAGGCCTGTAATAACGCCTTTTTTACCTAAATAATTTACTTTCACGTCTTGTAATGATCTTTCTGCTTTTGCTTCATTAATTCTTACAAGCGCATCTTGTCTTAATTCAGATAATTTTTCTCGTAATGACATATATATCCTCCTATTTTGGTCGAAAAAAAGACTCCGCCTCCTCAAATATAGAGGGACGAAGTCTTCCGTGGTACCACCCAAATTTATACATAGTTATGCATACACTTATATGTTGATAACGGATCTACATTCCGACTTAAATTTCTTTAAGTAGCTAAAAAGATGAAAAAAATTAAGTTACAACATAGGATTTTTCAGTCTCGAATCCATTCCCTTGTCATGTGTAAACATTAATTTACGTCCTTTTGTAAGCTCATATTGATTATGAAATCATTATATTAAATATTATATAATTGGTCAACCTTTCAAATGATAAAGCAAGATACCACAAGATACAGCTACATTTAAACTTTCAGCTTTGCCATATAGCGGTATATGAAGATTTTTAGTCGTTTGTTCAAGTATCGCTGGATCAACACCTGCACCTTCATTCCCCATAATTAACGCAAAGTTTGAATGGCTTTTGACTTCTCGATATTCAACTGCATTTTGAAGACTTGTTCCGTAAGTTTCGCCATCAAATTGTTCCATAAATTCAAATATATCTTGCTCAACAACTGGTAAATGAAAGACACTACCTTGTGAAGCACGTAATACTTTATCTTGATACGGGTCTGCACTACCTTTTGAATAAATAACAGCGTCCATACCTGCAGCGTCAGCGTTACGAATTAACGCGCCCATATTGCCTGGATCTTGTACTCTATCTAATACAAGGACTTGTTTAAAATTACTCGTTTCGTATGTAGGCATTTCGACAACCGCAAATATACCTTGAGGTGTCGTTGTGTCTGATAATGATTCTGCTACTTTAAAATTAATGACATATGCTTCCTTTGCATATTCAACAATTTTCTCATCAACTCTTGCATAATCTACTGCTAATAACGAAACGATAGTCAGTTGACTATGATAAGCTTCTTCGATTAAATGAAAACCTTCAATTAGAAATTGTCCTTGTTTAACACGTTCTTTTTTCTTTTTTAATTTATTCATTTGTTTAATTTTATTATTTTGAACTGAAGTAATTTCTTCCATAGTAACGCCTCATCTTCTCATTGTGATATAAAAATATTATATACGAAAAAAGACTGCCAACAAAGTCAAAGACATTGATGACAGTCTTAAGCACCTTAGTTTAGGTGTTTAAATATTAATTATTATTTAGAAACGACTTCTTTACCTTTGTATGATCCACATGCTTTACATACACGGTGAGATAATTTCATTTCTCCACAGTTTGAACATTCTACCATACCTGGTACTGAGATTTTGAAATGCGTACGACGTTTTCTTTTAGCTGTTTTTGAAGTTCTTCTAGCTGGAACTGCCATGTCTTATTCCTCCTTAAATTTTATAAACACTTTTCCGATTATTTTTCGTCATCGAAGAATTGTTGTAATTTTTGAAGTCTTGGATCAACTTTCTTTTCAGTTTCTTGTTCTGAATCTTCGGTTGACTCAATTTGATCTTCGCCAATAACTTCCCAACCATCGCCTGCCATTGAAATATCTTCGCTACCTTCAGAGAATACTTGTAACGGTTTCTCTAAAATAACAAGTTCTTCAATGATTGGTAATAAATTAATCATGCCGCCTTCGAGTTTATGTCTCAATTCGTCATCATCATTATTACTCTCACTAAATTCATCTAGCTCAAATATTTCTACTGATGTAGTATCAAATGGTAGCTCTACTGGCTTTAAAGTACGGGCACATGGTAACGTCAATACACCATTAATGTCAAGATTGACAATTATCTCATGCATTCGCACTTGAACGTCTCCTGTTACTTTTATTGGAGATATATCGATAAGTTCATCTACCCTATCAATAAGGTATTTCATATCGATTTCTTTATCAAAAGTAAATGGTTCGTTTTGGTATTTTTTAAGTTGTGTTATTGACCACTTCATCTGGGTTCACCTCTTACAAACACAAAAATTATTGTAACCTTAACGACAATGTTTGTCAAGATTTTTTCTTAACATTCATTATCTGATACAATACTTATGATGAAGTGAAATGGGAGGAAATGCAAATGAAAAGTGTTGCTTTAATAACAGAATATAATCCATTTCATAATGGGCATGTATATCACGCAGAATCTTCTAGAAAATTAACAAAAAGTGATGTTGCTATTTCTATTATGAGTGGTTCTTTTACAATGCGTGGAGAACCAGCAATTCTAAGTAAGTTCAAGCGTGCTGAAATGGCTATTCAATATGTAGATTTAGTCATTGAATTACCCCTTGTATATGCCATATCATCTAGTGATTTATTTGCTAAAGGCAGTGTTCAAATAGCTGAACAACTTGGATGTGACACATTATCTTTCGGAAGCGAATCTGGAAATATTGACGATATTAAACATGTCATTAAAGAAATAGAACAAGTATCTAAAAGTGAAAAATACAAACAAATGCTGAAAGAAGGAAAATCACACCCGAGAATCATTTCAGAATTAATACCTCATAATCAAATGCTTAAAGGTTCAAATAATTTACTCGCAATTGAATATGTGAAACATATCATGCAGCATAACTTAGCAATAGAACCAACAACGATTCAAAGAAAAGATAATATGTATTTAGATGCTCATTTAAACGAAACAACACACATTTCAAGTGCAACATCTATACGTAACGCCTATTTCAGACAGGACGATACATATCAATTAAGTTTACCGACAACAAGTTCACATATATTAAAGCATGCTCATGCAGTTAACTGGGATCACTTTTTCCCATTATTAAAATGGACAATATTAAGAGCTACCCATGAGGAATTGCGAGACATATATATGATGACTGAAGGATTAGAATATAAAGTTAAAAAAGAAATTAAAGATAGTACGAGCTTTGAAATGTTTGTCCAAAAGCTCAAATCTAAGAGATATACGTGGACACGAATACAACGCTTGTTAACCGCAATTTTGTTAAACGTTACGAATGAACAAGTTTCTGAATATAATCCAACTGCCATACGTGTACTTGCAATGTCTAAAAAAGGACAAGCATATTTAAAATCTATTAAAGAATCATGTCCATTACCTATCGTTACAAATGTGAATAAACAAACAGCAACTCACTTCACAAATGAAATCAAAGCAACAGATTTATATCAATATATTTCAGGTGATTCTGACACTGATTTTAATAAACCAGTCATAATAAAAAACGCATGACATATGCATGCGTTTTTTATTATGATTCTTTATTTTTTATTTTTTATTTTTTCTTTCAATGCTTTATTCACATTTTCAGGAACAAATTCCGAAATATCGCCGTCAAATTGAGCAACTTCTTTCACAACACTTGAGCTTATAAATGAATAATGATTATTTGTCATCATATATAATGTTTCAATGTCGTCATCTAGTTTTTTATTCATAGATGTCAATTGCATTTCATACTCAAAGTCGCTAACAGCTCTTAATCCTCTTACAATCGTGTTAGCATTTATTTCTTTGCAAAAGTCTACAAGTAACCCATGAAATGAATGCACCACTATATTTGGTACATCTTGTACCGCTTCTTTAATTAATTCAACACGCTCTTCTGTACTAAATAAGCCTTTTTTAGAACCATTTTTCAATACAGAAACATGAATCTCATCAAATATTTTTGCACTACGCTTAATAATATCAATATGTCCTAATGTTATTGGATCAAAGCTACCTGGAACAACTGCTATTCTCTTAGTCATTGTCTTCTCCTTTTGTTAGCAACATAACATGCGTCAGTCCATATTTATACTTTTTAAGAACTTTGAACGCACCCGTATCTATGTCTTCACTTTTATCAAATTCGCAAATTATTGTACCATTTACATTTAATAAGTCAAACGCTTGAATTTTTTCTAATGATTGATCTATGAGCGATTTTCTATAAGGTGGATCTAGAAATATATAATCAAACTTAATATCGCGTTTATTTAAAGCTTTTAACGCTCTAATTGCATCATTTTTATAAACTTCGTATTGAGTTTCAGGTATATGTAATGTATTTAAATTTTCTTTTATCATTTTAGTTGCTTTGAAATTACCGTCCACAAAAATCACTTTATCTAAACCTCTAGACAATCCTTCGATACCAAGTCCACCACTACCAGCAAACAAATCTAACCCGATACCTTCTAATTCTTGAAGGCCATTAAAGATATTTTCTTTCACTTTATCTGTAGTCGGTCTCGTTGATTGACCATCTATTGTTTTTATATGAAGTCTCTTGTATTTTCCACCTATTACTCTCAATGTTAATCATCACTTTCTTTATTATTAATTATTATTTATACTTATCCATATAGTATTTAAACGAAAACGAGGTTTATAAAAATGAAACAATCATTTATCGTCATCGGTCATGGCCTAACTGATTTATTTGAATTTCAAACGTTAATCGAATATAACCATGAACGTATTTCCGACATTATTATGTTACATACACCATTATCTAAGGAGAAACTATCTTCAGCTTGTATCATTATGAAGCCTACTAAAGGTCAACATTTTCAAGCGATTTACATGATAATGGAAGGTATTAAATATCCTTACCCTGACTCAAATAAAAAATTCGATTTAATCAATGAATGGGCTAATGCATATCACATACAAGTTAAAGGTCTTGATGTTAAATCACGTGCTGATTTCGCTGAAGATGAACTTTACTTCGCCTATTTAAAAGGTGTATTAAGACTTGAAAGATACTTGCCTCCGCTTCAATAGTTAAAAGTTTAAATACTCTTTTTTGTCCGTATTTGAATTAGAGTAATCTCTTTTAACATATTTAAATGGTGAAACTTTTACATCTTTAACATATTTTAGTTTCATTAAATGTTGAACAGTATCGTCTATTTTATCTTCATTTGTATATAACATGACGTATTGTTCTTTTCTATGTGCAAAGTATATATTACCAAACTTGCGTAATTGTCGTTCGTGTTTCATATTCTTTAAATATACGACAATACTGATTCGTTCTACTAATTCCATCAAAATAACCTCCTAACACTTTTTATTTTTATATTAGCACTTTCTATAAAATGATGAAAGAAGATAACTCCAAGCACATGTGACTTGCTTTCTTATCTTAAATCAATTTGATAGAATATATATAAGTCTTTATTTGCATTTCGAAAGGATAGGATAACATGTCAAAAATTAATTTATTAAAAACAACAGGTCTTATCGGAGGCATTGTTGCGGGTTCTTGGATTGTGACAAAAGCAACATCAAACGTTAAACCACGTACGATTAAACCATTCTTTACACAACCAGCTCCTTATGTATTCGCTCATCGTGGAGGCATGGCGTTAAGACCAGAACATACACGCTTAGCTTTTGATCATGCATTAAAATACGAAGTAACTGGATTTGAAGTAGATGTTCGACTTACTAAAGATGAAGTACTTGTTGTAACACATGACAACACAGTCGATCGTACAAGTAACGGTTCAGGGTATGTAGGTGATCATACATTAGAAGAACTACGCCAATTAGATTTCGGATACCACTTCAAAGATATTAATAACGAGCATCCTTATAGAGGAGATGCCAAAGCTAAAATCGTCACTTTAAAAGAGTTATTAACTGAATATCCAGATGTCTTAGTAAATATAGATATTAAAGACCATCCTGAATCATATAGTGGTAGTTTAGCACCATCACACTTATATCGTTTAATTACAGAACTTAAAGCTGAGGATCGTGTTAATATTACAAGTTTCTATGATGAACAAATTGATCGCTTTAATTTATATGCTCAAGATTCAATTGCATTAGGTACAGGTCAAAGCGAAGTAGCTAAAGCTTTCATAGCTTATCAATCAGGATATGGTCATACGTATCAACCTAAATCCGATACATTCCAAATTCCAATACAAGCTAAAGGGCTTCCTTTAGACTCAGAAGGTTTCATTCAATTTTTAACATCACTTAATATATCTGTTGCTTATTGGGTTGTAAACCAAATCGATACAATGGATGATTTAATTCAAAAAGGTGCACATACGATTGTAACTGATCGACCAGATACTGCACACTTCTTAATTAAAAAACAATACTAATTTAAAAAGCTTTCCATCTGTCAAATGACAAATGGAAAGCTTTTTTTATGTTATGTTGAACATCCACAAGAACCACCAGTAGAACAACCACCACCATGTGACTCACTACTAAAGAATGGATTACCTGTATCCACTTTAACATTGCTTGAAACTGAATAAGAAACAATGCTAATCACTTCATCTAATAAATCTTGTAAAGCAGTTTCTTTAGTCTTAAATTCAGAAACAACTGGATGCATTTCATATGCTCTCTTTTGTTGTCTTGTTTCTTTCATAACTCTACTGTAATCAGGATGATATCTGCCAAATCTTAAACAATCATCATAATGTGATTTTATTTGATCAAATTTTTGTCTTAATATTTTAACTTCAAAATTTGTTTCAAGTTGATGTTTTGCTTCGATGTATTCTTGATAAATATATGAATCTTTAATACATGCACTTAGTTCGTCTGATTGATCAAGTATATCAACTGTTTCTGCAGTAAACATAATATGATTCCCCCTTATTCTTTATTTTCTTTGAAAACAAGTGAATAGTATTCGCGAGAATTACCAGCACCAAATTCATCATATTGACTACCTAATAACTTTTCTCGATACGTGTTGTTGTTTAACCAGCTATTGATAAGTGTTGGTACATCATAGAAATTGTATGCTAAATTTTGGTTAATGGACTCATATTCAATCTTTTGATTATTGATATGTTTTGTGATGCCATCTTCTAGAGATTTAACTGCCTCTTCCTCATCGATATCATCTTCAATTAAATCTGCTTCCATTTGTGTTATATACGTAAGTTGATCATTAATCTGTAATGGTTTGACATCTTTCATTTCTCTAATTTCATTTACGATTTCAAGAAGTGATAAATCTTTATTTATATGAGCTTGGAAGTCTTGTTTGTCTGTTCTCTTTAAATCTTGACCTTTGTCATTATTTATCTTAGTCATTGAAAATGGTGCATGCTCAATAACAGCATCTGAATCCATAAATTGTACGCCCATCACTTCATTTGTTTCACTATCAATTAAGACTTGCGCATAAACATTCCCGTATTTAATCAGTAATTGTGTCTTGATATCACGTTCAGATAATTCTAATTGATATTTTCCATATGCACTTTCAACAACTGGTTCCATATCTATATTTGTACCATTAAAAATCTTTGTTGCATCTTGTTTCATTTTAATTGGTGAAACATTCACTTTATTTCCTGTAGCAAATACTGAAGAGACTTTATCATTTTTAGTAGATATTAAATAATAGTGCTCTTTATTTTTAAAGACATAATTCTTTCTACCGTGCTCTGCCTTATATACCCTATCTGGTTGTCCTAAATCATTTATAACTTCTTTAATATTTTTATAGACATATGTACCTACGCCTTCTTTCAACTTTGCATTGCCAGTTGATTTTTCAGCTTGTTGCTCATAATAATTCTCATTTGCTTTATCATGAGAGTAGTTTGGATTCTTTAAAACATCAAATTCTAATTTAGGTGAATAGAATAAATAAAAGAGTACAATGATTAAAATAGTTATTGCTACAACTTTTATGATAATATTTTTCAACTATTTACCTCCTCATTTATTCCTATATTCAATTATATCATTTTACAGGAAAACATTTACCTAAATCAATCGAAATGTTGTCATATTTGTTAAATATAAATGTACATTGCAACATTGGCGCTTTTATCATAAAATAAACTTAAAGGTACTTAGAGGGAGGAAAAATACATGGTATTTGATAATACAGGTCTTGAGAAGGTTATCATTGAACAAGAGCTATTAAAAGATGTTATGAATAAACATGGTTTTATTGCTGGAGGACATTGGGATTATGAGCGTATTACTTATGATTTTAAATATGAAATAAGTGAAGGCGTCTATTACTTAAGAATTCCAGGTTATGCACTTAAAGGGGATATCGGTGCCAATAACGCAACAATTCAATTAATGGATCCATATCTCGGTAAACACTACTATCCAACAGGTGTAGAATACGGAGATGATGAAGTTTACCCAGATAATTTAGTTGCACATTGTAACTTATTAATTGAACGTATCACATCAGATATTAATGCATTAAATACATTAGGTGCGCATTAATTAAAATATTACTAACAGAGTAGAGACGTGATATTTCACGTCTCTTTATTTATATATAAATGAGCAAAGAGGTCATCATTATGAAAAAATGGATAAACAAACGAAACATAAGCATATTTATCATTATAGTTTTATCTATTCTATTTATTTATTTCATTTTACCGATATCAATACCTTTAATAACAGCACTTGTTATCGCATTAGCACTCAATCCGCTCGTTAATAAATTAGCTAATAAAATTAAAAGCCGTAAATGGAGCGTAACGATTATTTATACGTTACTCCTTACGATAACAGGATTTGTTATATTTTTATTTTTAACTAAATTAATAGACCAGATCGTACTATTTATTAAAGATTTACCTAATAAAATTAATATACTCATCACTGTCATTGAACAATATAACGACAAAATGAAAGCTATTTTACCAGATGAAATGGCAGTTACAATCAACAAGGAACTGCAGAACTTTGTTGCATCTTTAAGAGATTCAATCGCAAATTATTTAAGCGTTGAAAATATAACAGAAGTTGTATCTTCTTTACCCGGTTTTATAATAAGTCTTGTAGTGTTTCTTGTAGCATTGTTCTTATTTATGTTAGAAATACCAAATATTCATAAATTTATTAAACAACATCTATATCCGTCGACTTATCATGAAATTTATAAAATATACAATAAAATTGGCCATTCTATTATTGGAATGATATCTGCTACCATCGTATTAAGCTTTATAACTTGGTTATTTACATACGTTGGTCTACTGATCATTGGTGTAGATTCAGCGTTTATCATCAGTTTATTTATATGGTTTATAGATATCTTACCGATTGTTGGTGCAACAGGTTTTACAATTCCGTGGGCAATCTATGCTTACATAGTTGGAGACCCGACGCTCGGTATTCAACTGATTATACTATCTGTTATATTACTCGTTCAAAGAAAAATATTAGAACCTAAAATATTCGGTACAGGTGTTGGTTTATCTCCACTACCTACTTTAATATCCATGTTTATCGGTTTAAAATTACTAGGCTTTATCGGATTCTTTATCGGACCATTATTCTTAATCGTTATCAAAACGATACTAGAATCTGGTCTTATAAAAACAGACTTTAAAATATAATATATGCAAAAACCTCTCAATCCATTATATACGGATTGAGAGGTTTTAATTTAATGTCCTAAAATTGCTTTTATCATAGATGTTGTATCTCCACCGTGATAGAACACATATAATAATAAATAAACGGCAACACCTGTAATAGCTGTACAGAACCAAATAATAGATGTTACTGGCCCAAATTTACGGTGTCTATCCAGTTTGTTCGTCCAACCTAAATAAATCGTATAGATCCCCATCACTGCCCCGACAGTCGCTAGTGTTATATGGAAAATCAAGAAAATTGTATAATAAATTTTGATATTATCCGGTCCACCAAATGAAGTATTTCCAATAAATACTGTTCTACTAGCATAAATGGTAAAGAATACGACTGCCGCAACTGCTGCAGATATCATAAACTTTTTGTGTGTTTCAATTTTTCGTTGTGCAATAAAATACCATCCGATAGCAACTAAAATAGCGCTTAATACGATGAAAGTTGTACTTATTGTCGGTAAAATTGGTAAATTCATTTTCATACATCCTATCTAAATTGATTATATAATGCTTTTTGCTCTTGTAATTTTCTCAAGCTATCTTCAGTGATTTGCTTTTCATTTTTTCTCTCATATCTAAACCATCTCATGAAAATGATATATAAATAAATACCAAACACGATTTCTTGCATAACTTTCATGATGACACCACCTGTTTGCTGATCTTCTAAAGGTGTAAAATTCGTAAAGTATTCTGGACCAGATAAACCTGTTCCTTGAACGACTGAATTTAACGTATCAGCTGGTACACATAAAGTCATCGCACCTAGCCATGCTTTACCTGACGTGTATGTTTCATACATTGCAGAACCGCTAAATATGATAAGTCCACATGAAGGTGTTAACAACACACCGATAAAGAAGATATATAAGATTTTCTTAATGTTACTCATGTGCAGTTCTTCAGGAATATGTTTGTTAAATATTGGATGCCACATAAACCATGCACTTATGAATAAAATAATCGTATATAACTCATGCAAAACAAGATCTTGTTTTAATGTATCTAACACAAGTGGTATATGATATACAGAGAATAAACCGTTAAAAAGAAAAATTGCTAATATCGGCTTTGTAAATAATTGAACAATCTTGTTGATCACGGGTAGTTCTTCCACATATTTGATGATGTATTCTGGGATAGCAAAATATAGCAATGGAACTACAATTAAAAATAATAAAGCCATTTGCAACATATGGAAACTAAAAATGATATGTGAAAGCAGATCAATAGGTCCACCTTCTAATAAGTATATCGTTAACATTAAGATAACGAAAAGTGTCGCTTCACCTTTTCTTAAAGGTCTTCCACCTGGTATATCTTTGTACCATTTTCCACAAATTAAAAAGTATAAAATAATTACACACAATACGCCTACAAAGAAGAATGGCGTCCAGTTTGCCCAAAAACCGAATATAGATATTGAGGTTAAGTTACCCATCTCTTTACACTTCCCCACTTAGTCATTACTTTTATTATAAAATTTAATCCATCGTTAAACAACCCAACAATGTAAATAGTTATGACAATGATATGACCAAATAAAAAGACTCGAGAACTTATATAACAAAGTTCTCGAGTCTTTTATAAATTATTTTGTTTTTACGAATAACGGATCGCCTAACCATACGATGTAAATAAATGTTACAACGAACGATAATCCGAAGAATACACCCGTAATCATAAATAATTTTGATATACCATGTTTTTCAGCTTTCATATGCATGAAATAATAGAATTGTAATACAACTTGTAGTACTGCTAATCCTAAAATAACTGGTATAACGAATTCTTTAGGAAGTTCTGCAGCAACTAATGCGAAAGCAATAAAAGTAACAAAAATCATAATAGCGAAGTTTGTAACTTGCATACGCATTTCTTTTGTACTTTTACGCTTCTTATAATCTCTAAGTGCTTGTGCGTCATGATTTAATTGTTGACTCATATTATCCTAACGCTCCCATCAAGTATACTACTGTAAAGATAAACACCCATACAACGTCAATGAAGTGCCAATATAAAGCAGCAGTATTAAATTTATGTGCATTATAAATACTTAATCCTCTAGCTCTATTACGGAAGATGAGTAATGTTAACCATACTAAACCTATAAGTACGTGGAATCCGTGTGTTCCTACTAAGAAGTAGAAGGCACTACCGAATGCACTTGAACGGAATGTATGACCTTGATGTACATACTCAACGAATTCATAAATTTCTAATCCTAAGAATCCTAATCCTAACAATATTGTAATACCAATCCAAATGAATAATCCTTTAGCATTGAAATTACGCATATGATATAAAGCATACACACTTGTTAGAGATGATGTTAATAATAACATCGTCATTACGAACGCTAATGGTAAATGGAATAAATCTTTAGCTAATAAATGATCTTCACTTGGTACAGCATCTTTTAGTGCTAAGTAAGTAGCGAATAGTGATGCGAATAATGCAACCTCTCCGCCTAAGAACACCCAAAATCCTACGAGTTTGTTCTTACCTTCCATAGATGCTGTTTCAGGATGGTTTGGCCAATTGTCAGCTGTAAATTTTGCTTCTTCATGTGACATTAACGCTCACCCCTTTCATACTCTAATAACTCTTCTTTAGAAATATGATGACCGTGATCATCTTTAAGTGATCTTACAATCATACTTCCTGCAGTAATACCTAAACCAAGAATCAATACGTATACTGCCCATGGTTTTTCATGTAAATCTTTAACTGCATCTAAAGCCCATTCTTTACCATCTGCAAAGTATAAAGCACCGAATGCAGCTACGAATAAACCGAATGCTTGCATAAATGGAATAAATGAATTATTAGGCATATGAATCTCATCTAAAGATTCAGCTGGAAGAATTTTTCCGTCACCTTGAGTTTTTTCAATCCATAATGCATCTAATCCACGAACTAATGGTGTTTGTGCAAAGTTGTAATGAGGTGTTGGTACTGGTAACGCCCATTCTAAAGTACGGCCGTCTCCCCAAGCATCTTTTCCAACTTTTTCACCTTTAGCTAATGTCATGATTACATTGATAACTTCAGTAATAACAGCTACTGCCATGAATAGCGCACCAATTGTTGATACTAAGTTTGGTATGTCATACCCTTGACCAGGTAAGTATGTAAATACTCGACGTGGCATACCCCATAGTCCTAAGAAATGTTGAATTAAGAATGTTAAATGGAAACCAATAAAGAATAACCAGAATGTTACTTTACCTAATTTTTCACTTAACATTTTACCAGCTATTAGCGGGAACCAATAATGTAAACCAGCTAATAATGCGAATACAACACCACCAACAATTACGTAGTGGAAGTGAGCAACGATAAAGTATGAGTCATGTAATTGATAGTCAGCTGGTGCTGATGCTTGCATGACACCTGTTACCCCACCCATAACGAATGATGGAATAAAGAATAACGCATATAACATTGGTGTAGTGAATTCAACGCTACCGCCCCATACAGTCAGTAACCAGTTGAATATTTTCACACCTGTTGGAACAGCAATTGCCATTGTTGCAACAGCGAATATAGCGTTAGCTACTGGACCTAAACCTACAGTGAACATGTGGTGAGCCCAAACCATGAATCCTAAGAAACCGATTAATACTGTAGCGAATACCATCGCTGAATAACCGAATAAACGTTTTCTAGCGAATACAGGTATAATTTCAGAGAATATACCGAACGCTGGTAATACTAAAATGTAAACTTCTGGGTGTCCAAAGATCCAGAATAAATGTTCCCAAATAATTGTGTTACCACCTTGAGAAGCAACAAAGAATGATGTACCAAACATTCTATCGAAAATTAATAAGAAAATACCGATAGTTAATGGTGGGAATGCAAATACGATTAATGTAGAAGCAACAAATGTTGTCCAAGTCATTAATGGCATACGCATATACGTCATACCAGGTGCTCTCATGTTAACGATTGTAGCTACAAAGTTAATACCAGCAATTAATGTACCAGCACCAGAGATTTGTAACCCTAGAGCATAGAAGTTAATACCATGCCCTGCCGATTCTAAAGATAAACTTGCATAAGATGTCCAACCTGCGTTAGGCGCTCCACCTAAAACCCAAGATAAGTTTAAGAATATTCCACCGAAGAAGAATAACCAGAAACCTAATGCATTTAAGAATGGAAATGCAACATCTCGTGCACCAATTTGTAATGGGACAACTGCGTTCATATAACCGAATAACAAAGGCATTGCGGCTAAGAATATCATTGTTGTACCATGCATTGTGATAATTTCATTAAACAGTCCAGCTGTAACAAAGTCGTTTTCTGGAACTGCTAACTGGATACGAATTAACATTGCTTCGATACCACCGATAGCAAAGAATAATCCCCCAGCAATTAAATACAAAATAGCAATTTTTTTGTGGTCGACTGTTGTTAAATAGTCCCAAATAGTCGATCCAAACCCCTTTTTACTTTGAGTAGACACTAGAGTAACCTCCCTTTCAATTCTTACTTATCAACTTTTCTTTCCATTAAGTAGGCAGATAAAGCGTCAATGTCTTCATCAGAAACTTTATATTGACCAGTCATCTTATTACCAGGTTTAACGCTTTCTGGGTCTTTAATCCATTTTTTAAGATTTTCTTCATCATGTTTTAAGTAACCTGCAATTAAATCACGATCACCAAAGTTAGTTAAGTTAGGGCCTTTAGCGCCATCTCCAGTTGGTGTAACAGCGTGACATCCTGCACATGATTTGTTAAATACCTTTTCACCCTCTTTAGCTTGGCTAGAAGTAGCGGCTACAGGTTTTTTAACGTCTTTCATATCTTTAACCCATTTATCAAAATCATCTTGTGGTAGGGCTTTCACTTTAAAGTCCATTAAAGCATGTGATGGTCCACATAATTCAGCACACTTACCATAGAATAGATTTTTGACTTCTTTAGCTCTTTTATCATCGAATTTTAAGTAGAATTTATTAATACCTTCTACGTTAGTATCCAATTTTCCTCCAACTGCTGGTACCCAGAATGAGTGTTTAACATCAGCTGAATGTAATCTAAAGTAAACTTTCTTATCAGTTGGTACAACCAGTTCTTGGCTGGTAACAATTTTTTCATTTGGATAACTAAACTCCCACCAATAAAGGTTAGCAGTTACATCAATAACAAGTTCTTTACTTTTACCTTTTTCATCTACTTTATCGATTGCTTTCGTATCTCCAAGTGAGAACGTTAGCATAACAGTAGGAATTGCTAGAATAATAAGTAAAATGATTGGGATGATTGTCCAAACCAATTCTAATTTATGATTTCCTTCAACGTCTTTAGGTACATAATCTTCACCTAATTTTTTACGACGGAATTTAATCATTGCAAATAAGAATATAACAACAACTACAACAATAACTAGCAACATAATGCCTATTGAAAGCATTAGTAAAAAGAATTGTTTATCAGCCACTTCACCAGCTGGGTGAAGTACTGATAAATGTTTTTGTCCACAACCTGCTAATACAAACAGCAAAGTAGCAAGCAAACCGAACATTTTCGTGTTTTTTAAACGTGTCTTCATTCGTTTAACCCCTCTTTCATGCATTCATTCATAATTAATTATATTAATTGTATAACAGTTACGATAACTGTCATGACAAAGAAAATAACAAGATAATTTAAAGAAAAAACAAACATACTCGTAGCCCATTTTGATTTGTTTATTTCTTTTTTAAATCCATATAAAGCTAATAACATCCATGCTAAGTTGAGCAGTGTTGCAATAACGATAAACACTGTACCAAGTTGCGTCATTAAGAACGGTATCGGTAATAATAGAACTACCCAAAACAACATACTTAAACGCGTTCTATTGAAGCTTTTAACTGACGGTAACATTGGTATATTAGCTAAGGCATATTCATCTTTACGACGATAAGCTAAAGCATAAAAATGAGCAGGTTGCCATGCAAATAACACTAAGAATAGTGTCCATGCTAATGGGCTTAATGATGGATCAATACTCGCCCAACCGATTAACGGCGGTATTGCACCTGGAAAACTTCCTACAACTGTATTCCAAACGGTATGTCTTTTTGACCATATTGAGTACAGTACAACATATCCAAATATACCAAGTAATCCAATTATGCCAGTTGGAATATTTATCATGAATAATAAAATTTCACCCACAATCATTAATCCGAAACTTAATTGAATTAAGTGGCGATTACTAATACGTCCATTTACTGTAGGTCTCTTTTGTTTTGAAGGCATGATAGAATCGATATCTTGATCGTAATAATTGTTTATAGCACATGCTCCGCCCATAATTAAGGTTGATCCTACCATCATTAATAGAACAACCGGTAAACTGTGGAAGAAGTTAAATCCACCAAATACTATTGCAAGCCACGCACCTGCAAATGTTGGGATCAGATTTCCTTGAACAAGACCCATTTTAATGATGGCTTTAATTTCATACAAAGTGAGACGACCAGTTTCTATTTCTTTCTCAGAAGTCACACTATATTGATTTTGTTGCAATTTTGTCCCTCCTTCCATTATCTTTCACATATAACTCAATGATATATGAAAATTGTCACATAATCTATACATTTTTGAAACAAAATTTTGACATTTTATTACTTATCCTTTGTTCGCATAAAAAGTCATTATTGTGTAACATTTACAATGCACATTCATTGTTATACTATAGATATTAGTGTTTAAATTAGAATCGTATTAAAGTAAGAATAATTGTTAATACGTTGTTCTCTTAAATTCTATCATATTTTGACATATAAATAAGGTTTATTTTAGAATAAAACTCATTTTATAGTACTATAAATATCAATTTTAATTTTACTTGAGGTGTTCGAATTGTTTAGTGATAAATTTTTAAAATGGCTATCTACTATAGCGACAATTGTGATGCTCTTTGTCCAATTAGGTGGTGCATTAGTTACTAAGACTGGTTCCGCTGATGGTTGCGGAAACTCTTGGCCATTATGTCATGGCTCTGTTATACCTGCAGATTGGCCAGTTGAAACGATTATAGAATTAGCACATAGAGGCGTATCTGGATTAGCACTTATTCTTGTTTGTCTACTTACTTATATAAGTTGGGTCAAACTTGGTCATATTAGAGAAGTTAAACCACTTTGTATTACGAGCATTGCATTTATCTTTGCCCAAGCTTTAATTGGCGCAGCAGCTGTAATATGGCAACAAAATGATTTTATTTTATCTCTACATTTCGGCATATCACTAATTAGCTTCGCTTCAGTTTTATTATTAACATTAATTATTTATGAAGTTGATCAAAAATTCGAAGCTACAAGCTTAATAATAGATAAACACTTAAAGTTCCACACTTATGCTGTTACATTATTTATATATTTTGTGATTTATTCAGGCGCACTTGTAAGACATGCAGATGCAAGTTTAGCATGTTTAAGTTGGCCATTATGTAGAAACGGTGAAGTCGGACTACCTCAAAACTTTTATGAATGGGTTCAAATGTCACATAGAACTTTAGCTTTCATCATATTTATTTGGATATTATATATATTCATTCATGCTTTCAAAAATTATACACAATACCGCGTTATTAAATACGGTTGGACATTAGCTTTTATACTGGTTTGTTTACAAGTAACAACAGGTGCTTTATCAGTTATCACACGTGTTAATTTATTTATCGCACTCTTCCACGCATTATTTATTACAATGTTATTTGGATTATTATGTTACTTCATCATGCTAATATCACATTCTAAACGTCGAAGTTAATATACAAAAAAGCCGCTTAAATCATTTGATGATTTAAGCGGCTTTTAATTTATTATGCTTTATCGATTGTAATAATCAAATCTTGTGTTTGAATACTGTCACCAGCTGAAACGTAAATATTGCTTACCGTTCCATCAAATGGCGCTTGTATTGTTGTTTCCATTTTCATTGCTTCAGTAATGATAAGTGCGTCACCTTGTTTCACTTCATCACCTTGTTTTACTTTCACTTCTGAAATTGTACCTGGCATTTGAGCTCCGATATGAGATTCATTACTTAAGTCTGCTTTTTGTAATACTGCCTCAGATACTTTAACATGTTCATCTTTAACGTATACTTTTCTTGGCTGACCATTCAACTCATAGTATACCCAACGATGACCATCTTCGTATACATGACCGATAGAAAGTAATTTAACGATTAAGATCTTACCTTTATCAATTGTTATTTCTACCGTTTCATTTTTCTTCATACCGAATAAGAATGTAGGTGTATCTAACAATGATAAGTTTCCGAAACTTTCATATGTCTTAATATATTGTTCGTATACTTTAGGATAAATGGCATAACTGATTAAATCTTGTTCCGTTACTTCCTCTTGTTGTTTAGCTTGTAGTTCTTCACGCAATGCATCAAAATCAACAGGCTCTAACAATTCTCCTGGTCGTTTTTCAATTGGTTGTTGCCCTTTTAAGATGACTTTTTGTAATTCTTTATTAAAGCCATTTACCGGTTGACCAATTTCTCCTTTAAAGAATGAGACAACTGATTCAGGGAAATCTAGTGAACGGCCACGTTTAATGACACTTTCTTCATCTAAATCATTTTGAACCATGTATAATGCCATGTCCCCAACTACTTTAGAAGAAGGTGTTACTTTTACGATATCACCAAATAATAAGTTAACACGTTTATACATGTCTTTAACTTCATTAAATCTTTCACCTAATCCTAAACTCTTAGCTTGTTGACCAAGGTTAGAATACTGTCCACCTGGCATCTCATGTTGATAAATTTCAGTATGTGGAGAACGAATATCACTTTCAAAATCAGAATAATAGTTTCTAACTGTATCCCAATATTGAGATAATCTTTCTAGACCATCAATATTTGTTCTAACATCTCTTTCATTACCACTTAATGCATAGTATAAAGAGTTAGCTGAAGGTTGTGATGTTGTACCACTCATACTTGCTACTGCAGTATCGATTACATCGACACCTGCTCTAATCGCACTTTGATAAACAAGTAATCCGTTACCACTGGTATCATGAGTATGTAAATGGATTGGAATATCAATTTGTGTCTTCAATTCGCTAATTAATTCATAAGCTGCTTTAGGTTTTAACAATCCAGCCATATCTTTAATACCAAGGATATGTACACCTTCACGTTGTAATTCTTTAGCTAGATTAATGTAATACTCTAAAGTATATACGTTAGATCTTTCTGGATTTAAGATATCTCCTGTGTAGCAAATTGCACCTTCAGAAATTTTACCTGATTTTTGTACCGCTTCATTTGCGACTTTCATTTGATCTAACCAATTTAATGAATCGAATATTCTAAATACATCGATTCCAGCTTCAGCACTTTCTTTAACAAATTTTTCAATCACATTATCAGGATAGTTTTTATATCCAACTGCGTTTGATGCTCTTAATAACATTTGGAATAACACATTTGGAATTTTTTTACGTAAGCGTGTTAAACGTTCCCATGGATTCTCTTTTAAGAAGTTGTATGCCACATCAAATGTTGCACCGCCCCACATTTCTAATGAAAATGCGTCATTTAAATATTTAGCTGTTTCAGGTGCAATTTGTAACATGTCGTACGTTCTCATACGTGTTGCTAATAATGATTGATGTGCATCTCTAAACGTCGTATCCGTCAATAGTACTTCTTCTTGTTCTTTTAACCATTTACTTACGCCTTCAGGTCCATGTTGTTCTAGAATTTGTTTCGTACCTGATAATGATGCAATTTCTTCATTAGATACTTCTTCTAATTTGAACTTTTCAAAGTGTGGTTTTTCTCGTTTTTCAACACCAGGGAATCCATTTACCGAAATGTTCCCGATATATTGTAGCGTCTTTGTACCTCTATCTCTTGTCGGTGTAATATCAAATAGCTCTGGGTTGTTTTCTAAGAATTTAGTTGTATATGTCCCCTTCGCAAACTTCTCGTGATTTACCACATTATATAAGAATGGAATATTTGTTTTAATACCTCTTATTCTCATTTCTTTAAGAGAACGTAGCATTTTTTCAGTCGCTTGTCTTAATGACATAGCATGTGTTGAAACTTTCACTAATAATGAATCGTAATAAGGTGAAATTTCTGCACCTTCAAATCCATCACCAGCATCTAGTCTTACACCGAAGCCACCACTTGAACGGTAAGCAATAATTTTACCTGTATCTGGCATGAAGTCATTTAAAGGATCTTCAGTTGTGATACGACTTTGAATTGCGAAACCTAAAGTAGTAATGTCTTCTTGTTGTGGCATTTCAATTTTGTCACCAAATAATGATTCGCCTTCAGCAACTAGTATTTGCGTCTTAACAATATCGATACCTGTTACCATTTCAGTAATAGTATGTTCAACTTGTACACGTGGATTAACTTCAATGAAGTAGAATTCATCTCCTGAAACTAAGAACTCAACCGTACCTGCATTGACATATCCAATTTTCTTCATTAAGTCTAATGCAACATTACAAATACGATGTCTCAATTCATCTCCTAATGAAACAGATGGTGCAACTTCTACAACTTTTTGATGTCTACGTTGTACTGAACAATCTCTTTCATATAAATGAACTAAGTTTCCGTGTTCGTCACCTATGATTTGAACTTCAATATGTTTTGGTTGATCTATGTATTTTTCGACATAAACTTCGCTATTTCCGAAAGATTTTCCAGCTTCTGATTTAGCTCTTTGGTATGCATCTTCTAATTCACTCGCATTATTGACGATACGCATACCTTTACCACCACCACCAGAAATGGCTTTGATGATAACTGGGAAACCGTGTTCTTTAGTAAATGCTTCTACTTCCTCAAATGATTCAACCGCACCATCAGTTCCTGGAATAACTGGAACATCTGCAGCTATAGCTGTCGCTCTTGCTTTTACCTTATCTCCAAACATGTCTAAATGTTTAAGTTCTGGTCCGATAAATTTAATACCTTCTTCAGCACATCTCTTTGCGAATGTTTCATTTTCACTTAAAAAGCCATATCCCGGATGTATTGCATCGACGCCTGCTTTTTTAGCAACTTTAATAATTGCCTCTATATTCAAATAACTTTCTGTAGGTCCTAAGTTTTCATCTACTAAATAAGACTCATCTGCTTTATATCTATGCAATGCCCCTAAGTCTTCATTAGAATAAATCGCTACTGTTTCAATATCTAGCTCTGTTGCTGCTCTAAAAATTCTGATTGCAATTTCGCCTCGATTGGCTACTAATAATTTATTTATTTTGCTCATATTTGGAGGCTCCCCTCAATGTATTTGAATTTTCTAAAAACAATATATTAGTCCATTATATAAAAATTGCGAATTATATTCTACTATAATCCGCAATTTTTATATAATTTATTAATTTGTTTGATTAATTATGCATTTATCTCGCTCTTTGACGACTCTCAATTCTTATTTGTTTAGCCGTTAATAATAGTATACCTGTCGCGATACTTAAGCTTAACATAGAAGATCCACCAAATGTCATAAATGGCAATGGAACACCTGTTAAAGGAATTGTTCCTGATATACCAGCTAAGTTTACAAAAGTTTGAATACCAATATAGCTTGAAATACCAACACATACTAATTTAAAGAAATATGAATCCGTAAGTGCTGCATATAAGAAACCTTTATATACAATGAACCCAAGTAAACCTATTATGAATAACACGCCAACTAAGCCTAATTCTTCAGCGATAACTGCAAAGATAAAGTCTGTATGCGGTTCAGGTAAATAACCTAATTTCATAATACCGTTACCTAGTCCTTTACCAAAGAGGCCTCCGTTACCGATTGCTAATAATGAATTAGCTAAGTGATATCCGATACCACTTTCATAGTTGAAAGGATTCTCAAGTACATGAAATCGGTCAGCTTGGTGTTGTGACAAAATGCCACCTTTAAACACTATACTAAAGATAACCAGTAATACCACACCAGCAAATATTGGTCCAGACCATTTTAAAATTGCTTTAATACCTATACCTGAATATGCGAAGATACATAATACGATCATACATAGTATCAATGCTTGACCTGTATCGTTTTGTAATAAGACTAATCCAATACAAGTACCAATTAAGAATAAAGGCATCATCAGTGCAAGTTTAAACTGTTTAAGTCGATTTCGTCTTTTATCGATAATGAATGATAAGTATAATATCATTGCAACTTTCAATATTTCAGATGCTTGTAAGTTCATAAATCCTAAGTTAATCCAACTTTTTGCACCGTTAATTGTCGTACCAACAAGTAAAGTTAACACGAGCAAACCAAATATCGTGAATATGACAATTTGTTGTACTCTTTTATTCTTTAAAATGTTAATATGCATAAAATACGACATAAAAAATACAATAAAAAATCCAACTATACAATATAATAACTGCCTTATAAAAAAGTACGTACCCGATACTGGGATACCACCTGTTAAAGTACCTTTTGTAGCAGCTACCATACTTGCGCTGTATACCATCACTAAGCCAATGAATGATAAAATGATATAAGTAATTAACAATGTGAAATCTATGTATTTTGAGTAATTCTTAATGTACTGGAAAAACCTCTTAATATATTCCATCGACTCATTCCAATTCTAAAAAAATAAGTCTAAAGAAAGATTTCTCCTCTCTAGACTTTGTATAATTTAAGCATTTGTGAAAGCATCATGCAATTTAGATAGTTCCTTTTCTAAACTTGCCATAAGTGTCTGACCCTTTTCTCTATCAACAAGTCCAATTTGTACTGCAAAATCTACTTCCTTTTGAAGACCAAACATTTGCGTATCTAAAACTTCCTCATATAAAGGACATTGTGGCATAGTTAAGTTGTCCATTTGTACCTTTATTAACTGAAGGATTTTTTCAGAATCGTTATATAATTGGTCATATGCCCTTTGACAAATTTCTGAATCGTAATGCATGACATACTCCCCCTTAATCTTTTTAAGTTTCTATACTTATAAAATTTTAGCCTACAAATCTGAAAATTGCAAGCGAAAACAGAAGGTTATTAATTACAAATATGTTAAAATTGAATTGTGAGATTGATAGGAGTGAAAAAATTGATACAAATTAAAGGAAATACGAAGTTTAATATTACGTTAGATGCAACAACATGGATTTTTGATGATCGCAAAGTAAAAATTGAAGATTTAGAGCAAGGTATCTTTAATGGTGAAAAGCCAATTGAATTTGAAAATAATGTTGCATGGAACCGTGCAATCCTTGAAGGTGCTACAAATCCTCCAACATTAAATAGTGAAACAACTTATAAAAGACGTTCATTTTTAAAAGATACTTATGTTATAAATGCGATGCCTTTCATCAAAAATGCAGAACCAAATGAAAGCGCTACAAAAGTAGTCTTAAAGAATGATCAAGATTCAATTGATATTCCAATTGAACAATGGCCATATTTATTTTTCCAATTCTCTAAAGAAGGTAAAATGATATATAAAGATGGAAAAATCGACGCTTTTACTTATGATCAAGAAAATGGTTACCAAAATAAATTCAGTTATGTTTCAGACATAGAGGTTGTTTAACCATGATTATGAAAGTAAAATGTATTATTTGTGATTCTATCGTTAATTTAGATTCTAAATCTAAAGAAGCAAAAAGATTAAGAAATCACCCAATCCGTACATTTATGTGCGATGATTGTAAAGCAAGACTTGATAAACCTAAATCAGAATAAAAATAAAAAAAGGCAGCTCTTACGAGCCGCCTTTTTTTATTGTTGTTTACCGCTACTTCGTTCTTTATGAAGTCTGTAACGATATAGACCTAAAACAATTGCTGCTATTATTAAACTTTCTCCTACAGGTAAGAATACCGCTAGAAAAGTTAATAATAAACAACCTAAAAACAGTAATATATAGATAATAATGTTTTGCCAAAACTTTAGTTTTCTTGCAAACCCTAAATTATAAACAATCGCACTTAATACAAAAATCGTTAATAATAAAAGCCACATACCAAGCTCTGGGTTCTCATCTACTCTAAATAACTTACCAAAAAATGAAAGCCTTTCTGTTGGATTAACACTTACATTTTTAGCAACTAAGAGCATCTATATCACTCCTCTTCTTGTTCAGCCATTTTTTGTCTCTTCTGAGCTCTTTCTCTTTCTGCTTTATCTAAAATTTTCTTTCTTAAACGAATTGATTCAGGTGTTACTTCAACTAATTCGTCATCATTTAAGTATTCTAACGCTTCTTCAAGTGTTAAAATTCTAGGTTTTTTCATTGTTGTTGTTTGTTCTTTAGTAGCTGAACGGATGTTGTTAGCTGCTTTAACTTTTGTAATGTTAACTGTTAGATCGTTTTCACGAGTGTTTTCACCAACAATCATACCTTCATAAACTTCAGTACCTGGTTCCATGAAGTTTACACCTCTATCTTCTAAGTTCAAGATAGCATAAGTACTTGCTACACCTTTATCGATTGATACAAGAACACCATTTCTTCTTCCACCAATACGTCCTTTAATTCTTGGACGGTAAGAATCGAATGTATGGTTAATGATACCATAACCACGAGTCATTGACATGAATTCAGTAGTGTAACCAATTAAACCACGAGCTGGAACGATAAAGATTAATTTAGTTTGTCCATTTTCGTTAGATTGCATATCAACCATTTCACCTTTACGAGATCCTAAAGATTCAATAATTGCACCTGTATATTCATCAGGAACATCAATTTGAACACGTTCATAAGGCTCAGATTTAACGCCATCTATTTCTTTAACAATAACTTGAGGTTTAGAAACTTGTAATTCATAACCTTCACGTCTCATATTTTCAATTAAAATAGATAAATGTAATTCACCACGTCCTGCTACAACCCATGCATCAGGTGAATCTGTAGGTGTTACACGTAAAGATACATCTGTTTCTAATTGTGTTTCTAATCTTTCTTCAATCTTACGAGCTGTTACGTAAGTACCTTCTTTACCAGCGAATGGAGAATTATTAACTGAGAATGTCATTTCTAATGTTGGCTCATCAATTCTTAAAATTGGTAAAGCCTCAACATGATCTTGAGGTGTAATTGTTTCACCTACGTTAATATCTTCCATACCACTAATAGCGATTAGGTCACCAGCGTATGCTTCATCAATTTCTATACGGTTTAAACCAAAGAAACCAAAGATTTTTGTAACTCTGAAGTTTTTAACACTACCATCAATCTTAACTAATGATACTTGTTGTCCAACTTTAATTGTACCTCTGAATACACGTCCTACACCAATACGTCCAACGTAGTCATTATAATCTAATAATGCAACTTGGAATTGTAATGGTTCATCTCTATTATCAACAGGTGCTGGTACATATTCTAAAATTGTTTCATATAGACATTGCATGTTATCGTCTTGTTTATCAGACTCTAAACTAGCAGTACCACTTAATGCAGATGCATATACAACTGGGAATTCAAGTTGCTCATCATTGGCATCTAATTCAATAAATAAGTCTAATACTTCATCTACAACTTGTTCTGGTCTTGCAGAAGGTTTATCAATTTTATTAACAACTACAACTGGTTTTAAATTTTGTTCTAATGCTTTTTTAAGCACGAAACGTGTTTGTGGCATCGTTCCTTCATAAGCATCTACTACTAATACAACACCATCAACCATTTTCATAATACGCTCAACTTCTCCTCCGAAGTCAGCATGTCCAGGTGTATCTAGTATATTGATACGGTGATCTTTATAGTCAATTGCCGTATTTTTAGCTAATATCGTAATACCGCGTTCTTTTTCAAGGTCGTTTGAATCCATCGCACGTTCTGCTATATGTTCATTTTCACGAAAAATACCAGATTGCTTTAATAATTCATCTACTAAAGTTGTTTTTCCGTGGTCAACGTGGGCAATAATCGCAATGTTACGTACATTTTCTCTTAAATTAGTCATGCAAAAAATTTTCCTCTCCGATTTAAATTAATCGACATTTATTCGACTTAAATTTATAACTTGATAATTATAACATAAATCGTTTGAAAAATAACTATTATTGAACAGATTTACTCAAATTTCCATATTTTTTATTTAGTACCGTTTTAATGAACAGGTTGATTTTTCTTTAAATGTGAAGCATAATAAAATAATGAAAACGGTTAAAGGATGGATATAAATGAAGAAATCTAAAGCAATATTCGTACTACTTGCTTTAATTGTAACATTTCTCCTTTTAGTGTTTAGCTTTGCATTAGCAGAAGGTTCTATGTTGTTTATGTTATTAGCAGTATTGTTAATCGTAGCAACAATGGGATTTGGTTTTACACTTAAAAAGAAATACCGCGAAAACGGTTGGCTATAAACAACATACGACATCAGATTAAAAGCATATCACTTAACGAAACGTTATCGTGATATGCTTTTTTGTTGTGTTAAATTTAGTTGTAAGGTGTTTAACGGAAATGTTATTGATAGTTAGTTTATAGATATTGTTAGGATCTTGTTAGGATCTCGCTAAGATCTTGATTTCATTATTCCGAATTGTGGTAATTAGAATGCTGTAACTTCCACTATTCTGAATTGTGGTAGTTAGAATGCTGTAACTTCCATTATTCCGAATTGTGGTAATTAGAACGATGTAACTTCCATTTTTCTGAATTCTGGTAATTAGAGCTCGCTAACTTCCATTATTCCGAATTCTGGTAGTTAGAACGCTGTAACTTCCATTATTTCAAATTCTGGTAATTAGAACACTGTAACTTCCATTATTCTGAATTCTGGTAATTAGAATCCGCTAACTTCCATTATTTCGAATTCTGGTAATTAGAGCGCTGTAACTTCCATTATTCTGAATTCTGGTAGTTAGAACGCTGTAACTTCCATTATTTCGAATTCTGGTAATTAGAGGGTACTCCTTAGAGACACTTCTCGGAATTCTGTCCCTAACAGCACTTCTTGCGGACATTTCTCGGAATTCTGACCCTAACAGCACCTCTTACGGACATTTCTCGCAATTCTGTCCCTAAAAAAAGAGGCTTAAACAATAATTGTTTAAGCCCACTTCCTATTTTCCTTTAAATCTTTCTGTATGAATTTGTTCTAACATTGTCTTATATGGTAAGAAGTATTCATTCAATAGTTCTTGGTGTATTTTTTTATTGCCTATTAAAATTGAATTGGCTTCTAATATATTTAATTGTTCTCCTAATTGGTTTGTTACAACTGCGCCTACTTCTTCTGCAATTATTAAGCCTCCTGCAAAGTCCCATGGATGTAATCGCATTGTTAAATACGCACTTGTATTGCCTTTTGCAACGTTAGCAAAGTCTAATGCTGCTGATCCGTATGCTCTTGTGCTTCTTGCTTGATCAACAATCGGCATATAGATTTTAGCTAATTTTTCTTTTGTTAACCATAATGGATTTGTTGAAATTAAACTGGTCTTCAAATCAGTATCTTCTAATGGTTTAAGTTGTTCATTATTTAACCATGCGCCTTTACCAGCTATGGCGTGATACATTTTATCGTTCATGACATCATATACAAATCCTGCATATTTTTCGCCATCAATAAAAATACCGATTGAAATGGCAAAATTTTCTTGTTGATGTACAAAATTTAGCGTGCCATCTATTGGGTCAACAATCCATAGGACGCCCTCTGTATTATCAATATCTGTACCGTGACCTTCTTCTCCTAAAATACGATGTTCTGGATATGTAGATTTAATTTGATTAAATAATCTTTCTTCTGTTTCTTTATCTATATTTGTCACTAAATCATTAGGATTAGACTTTGTTTCTATTTGAATATCGTCATCTATTGAATCACGAATAATTTGACCCGCTTCTTGTATTATTTGATAAGCAAATTTGTATATTTCCATGACAAAACCTCCTATGTTATTTTTATATTAGCATTGTTCTTTATATATTCAAAAAAATTTATGATAAAATATTGTTATGTACCACAGTTATAAGGAGGACAACTATGACTAAGTATACGTTTAAACAAAAAGATTTTAAAGTTTTTAGTGTTGAAGGTTTAGAAAATAGGATGCAAGCACTAGACGAACAAGTAAGACCACAATTACATGCTTTAGGTGAAAGATATACAAAATATTTAACTGAACAAACTGGAGATACATTCCATTACCATGTTGCAAAACATGCGAGAAGAACTGTTAATCCCCCTAAAGATACTTGGGTAGCATTTGCGACTAATCAACGTGGATATAAAATGTTACCACATTTTCAAATTGGTTTATTTGAATCACAATTATTTATAATGTTTGGTGTTATGCATGAAAATAAAAATAAAGGTCAAATGGCTGACTTTTTAAATAAAAACTTTAACTTATTAGAAGATTTACCAAGTGATTATTCATTATGTTTTGATCATTATAATATTGATAAGTCTCCTATTGATTCGTTATCTACAGAAGATTTGAAACATCATATTAAGAGACTTAAAGATATTAAAAAAGCTGAGTTCTTCGTAGCACGTACTTTAGATCCTAAATCAGATGTATTAAAAACAGATAAATCATTTACTGCATTTTTAGATGAAACATTTGATGAATTAATTAAATTTTATAGTTAATACTTAATACAACAGCCCTTCAGTTCGATACTGAAGGGCTGTTGTTTTATTATAGATTGATTAATAAATATATGGATCGTCATCTTTTTTCTTTTTATCTTCTGAATTAAACTGATTTTGTTGATGATTGTTACCATCTAAATGATTATGGTCATTTTGGAAATTCACATCTTCAAATTGATGATTTTTATCTTTTCTCACTAATAACATAATACCTGCAATAATTAATACAAGAAATGAAATAACGTTAAAGATGAGTATTGAAACAAGACCACCAAGTATAGCTGATATACCAGATAAAATTCTTTGTTTTTTTACAAATACTAATGCCACTATTGCTAATACAATACTGATGATGAGAATAACAAGCGCATAATTCGTAAAGCTACTCATAATAGTTGATAATTGATCCGAAGATATTTCATTTTGCAAATCTGGATTATTTTGCACTTGTCGCTCAAATTCCATTTTAAATTCAGCAGTATTTGAAAAAGATTTAGTTATAAATGCCAATACAATTCCAATTAATGAGAATACGGCACCAACAACGAGTAATATATATTCTGTTGTTCTTTTCATGTAAACCCTCCTAAAATTTGTCAATTACTATTATCTCAATCTGAATTTTATTTATCAAGTTTATTATCGTTTTTTTCTATATTTTGTTCATCTTTATTTTTTTCTTCGAAATATTTTTTCTGTTGTTGCATTCTTTTTTCGTAATTCTTTCTTCTTTCAATTGTTGCATTAGGTTTTACTTTTTTAGGTTTCTTTTCTTTTTTCAGTTTACCAGGTTGAACTTGATACTCATCTGATTGTGTTGTTTCATAATTGTATGGATCTTCATGTCTTTGACCAATATCCTCTTGTTGATCAATATCGGACTGAGCTGCATCATCTAAGTCTTCAACATTTGTCTCTTCTTGTTGATCTCTTTGTTTTTTATTTTGATGCTTTTTACTACGAGAAAGTACTTCCTCACTATGCGTCGTTTCAGTTTGTTCTACTGGGTCAACTTGTGCTGAACGTTCTTTCTCTTGTAATGGTTCTTCTACATGTTCTTCTCGATATTGCTGTTTAGGTTCAACTTGCTGACGTTCTCTTGGCTGTGGTTGAATATTTTCGCGTTGATTTTCATAATAAGGTTGTTGTGGTGCCATACCTTGAACTGGTAATATTTTATCTTTTCTTACGAATAATAAAATACATACAATAAAGAAGAATAATGGTACAAGCACAATAAATAATGGAATTGTAATAATTGCTAAAAGTAAAAATACAAAAGCAGAAAATATTCTCCATCTCATTAAAACTAAACCAATAAATGAAAATATTAAAACAATAATCAAGTAAATTATAAATAACCAAATACCATTTTGAATATTGAGTGCTACTTCACTAGCAGACATTAATTGTCCATTAGTCGTAATATTAATATTTAGTCTATTAATTAACGTTTCTAGCCTAGTTATATTTTCTGGATTATTTAATACGACAAGTGCAGCAAATAAAGATAAAGCTGTTATGCCCAATAATATAATCCAAGCAAACCAGCCGAGAAATTTTTCTACACCTCTACCAACTGGCTGTCTCACATGTTCTACATATGAATTCATCATGTTTACCTCCTAATAATGAATTGGTTTTAATTATAACAAAAAAAGGGCTTTGTTTCTCACAAAGACCCTTTATAATGACTAATTAAGCGACATTTTAAATTTTAAAAAGGCTTCATTATACGCTGCTATATTTTCTTTTCCTAAATCTTCATAAACTTCAAGTTTATTTCTTACTGAAGAATCAGGATAGAAACGCTCATCTTCTCTAACACTCTTATCTAAAAGATTATAAGAAGCTTTGTTTGGCGTTGCATATCCAACCCATTCTGCATTTTGCTTTCCATTTTTCTCTTCTAATAAGAAGTTAATAAATTTATGTGCGCCATCAACATTCTGTGCTGTCTTAGGTATAACGATATTATCAAACCATAAGTTTGATCCTTCTTTAGGTACGACGAAATCCAATTTATCATTTTCAGTCATGATATCAGCTGCCATACCACTCCATACAACGGCTACATCCGATTCATTCTGAACCATCATTGTATTAATTTCATCACCTACAACACCTCGAACATTAGGTGATAACTTAATTAATTTATCTTGTGCTTTTTTCAGTTTTTGTTTATTCGTTTCATTTAAACTTTCATTCATACTATTTAATGCAAATCCTATACCTTCTCTTGATCCATCAACGATTAATACAACATCTTTAAGGCGTTTATCCCATAGACTATTCCATGTATTAAAGTTGATCCCTTTCGTTGTTTCTGGATTATACAAAATGCCTACTGTTCCCCAAAAATAAGGTACGGAGTATTTATTACCTGGATCAAATGGTAGGTTCATAAAATCTTTATCAATATTTTTTAAATTCGGTATTTTTTTATGATCAATCGGTATTAATAACTTTTCTTTTTTCATTTTTTCAACAGTATACTCACTTGGCACTGCAACATCATATGCTGTACCACCGTTTTTAATTTTAGCCATCATCGCTTCATTTGAATCAAACGTTTCGTATACGACTTTAATACCTGTTTGTTTTTCAAATTTTTTCGTCAAATCTGGGTCAATATATTCTCCCCAGTTATATACATAAATAACATTCTTTTTCCCTTTAGAAGGAGGCGGATCAATTAATTTAGTAGATAACATTAACAATGCACCTACAACAATTGAGATGCCGACTAACTGCATTAATTGTTTCATCTTATAATGCCCCCTCTTTTTTCAAGTCTTTTTTGTTGGCTTCTTTTTATGAAATAATATCCTAAAATCAGTATCATAACTAACGCAAATAGTAATGTAGAAATCGCATTGATTTCCATCGTAATACCTTTTCTAGCCATTGAATATACTTCAACAGATAATACGCTAAAGCCACTACCTGTCACAAAAAAGCTCACTGTAAAGTCATCTAATGAGTACGTAAGTGCCATAAAGAATCCACCAATTGCACCAGGTAGAATATGAGGTATCACAACTTTAATAAGTGTTTGCCATGAAGTTGCACCTAAATCTTTAGCAGCATCGATCATAGATGTATTCATATCATATAGTTTAGGAAGTACTAAAAGCACGACTATTGGTACACAAAATGCTATATGAGATATTAAAACTGACCAGAAACCAAGCCCCATACCTGTATAGTGACCAATAACAGTAAATAATAGTAAAAATGATGATCCGATTACAACATCAGAACTTACCATTAAGATATTATTCAATGTTAATAATCCGACTTTTAATTTTTTATTTCTTAAGTAGTAAATACCTATAGCGCCACATATTCCGATTAAAGTAGAAATACTCGCGGCCAACAATGCAATCGCAATGGTATTCACGATAATCACTAACAATCGTTTATTTTGAAACACTGATGTGTAATGATCAAATGTAAAGCCTTTAAAGTGCGTCATATTACCTGCACCGTTAAATGAATAAAATATTAAGAAAAAGATAGGCAAGTATAGAAATATAAGTATGATTGTAAAATAAATTTTTCCTGTTAATTTCATACTATACCTCCTTATTCTCTGATTTAGATTTCGTAATAATTAGTATCAGTGCCATAGCTAATATTAAGAACACAGCTATCGTAGAACCCATACCATAATTTTGTGTAACTAAAAACTGTTCTTGAATAGCTGTACCTAAGTTAACAACTTTATTACCTGCGATTAAACGTGTAATCATAAATAATGATAATGCCGGTATAAATGTAATTTGAATACCCGTTTTCACACCTTCTAATGTTAAAGGCACGATGACATTTTTAAATGTTGTGAAACTATTTGCACCTAAATCTCTTGATGCTTGTAATAAATTCTCTGGTATTTCATCCATTGAATTAAAGATTGGTAACAGCATAAATGGAATATAAATATAAACCGAAACAATGATAAACGCTGTACTTGTAAATAATAATTCTGTTGATGGTACATGAAATACACTTAAGATTTTATTTAATAAACCATCATGACTAAGAATGCCGATAAAAGCATACGTTTTAAGTAACAAGTTAATCCAAGTTGGTAATATAATAAGTAATAATAATATATCTTTATGTTTAGCATTTCTAAGTGTTAACGCTAAAGGATAACTGATCAATAAACAAAAGAAAGTAATAATTAATGCATACCAAGCTGAACTTAAAGTCATTTCTAAATAACTACTTGTAAAAAAGTTTTTGTAATTCTCGAATGAAAAGTGTCCATGAATATCAAGTAATGATGCATAGAAAATCATAGCAATCGGAACGATAATAAATAATACTATCCATATCATATAAGGTACGAGTAATAATGATTTTATTTTATGCATGTTCCTCATCCTCATAGCTTTCGATTCGACGATCAAATTCTTCTTCAGTTTCACCTGGCAACATAATATGAATGGCTTCTGAATCAAAATCAAGTCCTACTGTTTCACCGATTGTTGCTTTTTTCGTCGTTTGGATGATCCATTCATTACCTTGCGCATCATAACAACAAATTTCATAATGAACACCTCTAAATAATTGAGAATCAACTACTGCAGAGATACGACCTTCATTCTCTGATTTAATCGTGATATCTTCTGGACGAATCACGACGTCAACTTTAGCATCTTTCTCAAATCCAGCATCTACACATTCATAAGGAATACCGTACATTTCAACAACATAATCACGTTTCATAACACCTGTAACGATATTAGATTCACCAATGAAATCTGCAACGAATTTATTAATAGGTTCGTCATATATGTCGACAGGCGTACCACTTTGTTGAATTTTACCGTCTTTCATAACAAATATGTAATCACTCATTGCTAATGCTTCTTCTTGGTCATGTGTAACAAAAATAAACGTAATACCTAGTCGTTGTTGCAATTCACGTAATTCATATTGCATTTCCGTTCTTAACTTTAAGTCTAATGCTGATAATGGCTCATCAAGCAAGATAATTTCAGGTTCATTCGCAATTGCTCTAGCAATCGCAACACGTTGCTTTTGACCACCACTCATTTCAGTGATTTTACGTTGTTCATAACCTTCAAGTTTCACTAATTTTAATGCTTCTTTTACTTTAGTTTGAATATCTTTTTTATTTAACTTTTTTATTTTTAGTCCAAATGCTACATTGTCGTATACATTTAAATGAGGAAATAATGCGTAATCTTGGAACACAGTATTAACTTTCCTATTATTTGCTGGCACTTTATTAATAATTTTATTATTAAACAAAATATTACCTTTAGTTGGTGTTTCAAATCCTGCTATCAATTTTAAAATAGTTGTTTTACCACAACCTGATGGACCTAATAATGTATAAAATTTACCTTCTTCAATTTCAAAACTGACATCATCTAATACTTGCGTGTTGTTAAAGTTCTTTGAAATGCCTTCGAACTTTATGATTGGTTGTTTCATGCCTTACCTCCTATAAATACGATTCTGTAGCTACAATCAATACTTCAGCATCTTTGCTAGATTGATTTAAAAATTGATGCGTTTCATGCGCTTTAAAATAAAAACATTCTCCACTTTTAGCAGTATATGTTTGATTCCCTATATTCAAAGTTATGAATCCTTTTTTTACATATGCAAATGTTTCAGAATTTGATGGGCTAAATGCTTTATATTTAGATCCACTTTTTAAAGTGATAATTACAGGTTCCATTTCAAATTCATTTGAATCTGGAACGAGCCATTTTATTTTGTAACCTAAATCATATTCATCATATATCGTGTGTTCTTGTTCAGGATAATGTATACGAGCTTGATACAATTTCTCATTAAAAAACTCACTCGGTTCAACCCCTAATACATCTAAAATATTCAAAAAAGTTTCCATAGATGGTGAAGATAAATTTCTTTCTAATTGTGAAATATACCCTTTAGATAAATCTGTACGCTCTCCAAGTTCTTCTTGTGTTAGGTTCTTTTGATACCTTAAATTTTTAAGTTTTTCTCCTATATTCATAAATCCCCCAAGAAAGTGTAATGTTTACTTTTACTAAACATTAAGTTTAGTACCTTTAATAAAATAACAGAAATCATTTTATAGTTCAACACTTTTTTGGGGGATTTTATAATATTATTTAACTGAAATCGTTGTCGCTTCTTTATTTTCTTTTAAAGCTTTTACAACTTTATAGCCATCATAACCACTTTCTTCTTTGAAAGCTTTATAAAAATTATTCTCATCAGCTTTACCAGGAATAATTTTTTTGAAGTTTTTATATGCTTTGTCTAATTGTTCTCTATTTGCTTCACTTTCATATGCATCTTCTATAAGGTTATAAAATGCCATCACTTCGAGAATCTCATCTTGCGACCAATCCACATCTATTGGATAACTATACTCCATGTTTTCTACTCCTTTACAAAAAAAGGCTGGGACATAAATATGTCTCAGCCTTATATTTTTATGATTACATTGTATGGATAGGTGTTCCTAATGCTACTTCTGCAGCTTCCATAGAAATTTCACCTAATGTTGGGTGAGCATGAATTGTTAATGATACGTCTTCAGCAGTCATACCTGTTTCAATTGCTAAACCTAATTCAGCAATGATATCTGAAGCGCCTGTACCAGCAACTTGTGCACCAATTAGAAGACCATTTTCTTTTAAAGTGATAAGTTTAACGAAACCAGCAGTTTCATTTAATGCTAATGCACGACCATTTGCAGCAAATGGGAACTTAGCAGCTTTAATTTCTAATCCTTCTTCTTTAGCGCTAGCTTCAGTGTAACCTACTGTAGCTAATTCTGGCTCAGTGAAACATACTGCAGGAATACCTAAGTAATCTACAGCTGATTTTTCACCAGCAATTGCTTCAGCAGCAACTTTAGCTTCGTAACTTGCTTTATGAGCAAGTGGAGGTCCAGCAACGATATCACCGATTGCATAGATATTGCTAATTGAAGTACGGCTTTGTTCGTCAACTTCAACTAAACCACGATCTGACATTTTTAGACCTAATTCTTCAAGACCTAATTCATCAGTATTTGGTCGACGTCCTACTGTAACTAATACATAGTCAGAATCGATTTCTTTTGTTTCTCCGCCAGCTTCGTAAGTAACTTTAACGCCGTTATCAGTTTCTTCAGCTGATTTAGCCATCGCTTCTGTTACGATTTCTACACCTTTAGCTTTAAGACCTTTTTTAACGATTTGAGTCATTTGCTTTTCAAATCCGCCTAAAATATCTTTAGCACCTTCAAGGATTGTTACTTCAGAACCAAAGTTAGCATATGCAGTACCTAGCTCAGATCCAATGTATCCGCCACCTACTACTACTAATTTTTTAGGTACTTCTTGAAGTGATAATGCACCTGTAGAATCGATTACACGTTTACCAAATTTGAAATTAGGAATTTCGATTGGACGTGAACCAGTTGCGATAATAGCATTTTTGAAAGTATAAGTTTGAGATGCTTTTTCAGTCATAACTTTTAAGTTATTTTCATCTACAAAATATGCTTCTCCGTTAACAACATCGATTTTGTTACCTTTCATTAATCCAGCTACGCCGCCTGTTAATTTTTTAACTACGCCATTTTTGAATTCTTGAACTTTTTCGAAGTTTAATGCTACTTTCTCAGCTACAACACCCATATCTTCTGAATGTTGAGCGTTGTGGAAACGGTGTGATGCTGATAATAAAGCTTTAGATGGGATACAACCAACGTTTAAACATACGCCACCTAATTCGCCTTTTTCAACGATTGTTACTTTTTGTCCTAATTGTGCTGCACGAATTGCTGCAACATATCCACCAGGACCTGCTCCAATTACAATAGTATCTGTTTCAATAGGAAAATCTCCAACTACCATTTTTACCCCTCCATTAATAATAATTCTGGATTATTTAATAATCTCTTAATATGGTTCATTGCATTTTGTCCAGTAGCACCATCAATTTGTCTGTGGTCGAAACTTAATGATAGTGATAATACAGGTGCAGCAATAATTTCTCCATCTTTAACGATAGGTTTTTGAGCAATACGACCGATACCTAAAATAGCTACTTCAGGATGGTTGATTACTGGTGTAAACCATTGTCCACCTGCTGAACCGATATTACTTATCGTACATGTTGCGCCTTTCATTTCGTTAGCTTGTAGTTTACCGTCACGTGCTTTAACAGCTAATTCGTTAATTTCATCAGAAATTTCGAACATTGATTTGTGATCAGCATTTTTAACTACTGGTACTAATAAACCACGATCAGTATCCGCAGCTATACCTATATTATAGTAATGTTTATGAACAATTTCACCATTTTCTTCATCAAATTCAGTATTTAATGCTGGGTATTTCTTAAGTGCAGATACTAATGCTTTAACAACATATGGTAAGAATGTTAATTTAGTACCTTGCTCAGCAGCAACTTCTTTGAATTTTTTACGGTGATCCCATAATTCTTGAACATCAATTTCATCCATTAATGTTACGTGAGGTGCAGTATGCTTAGAGTTAACCATTGCTTTAGCAATTGCTTTACGCATAGCTGGTATTTTCTCACGAGTTTCAGGGAATTCTCCTTCTGGTACTTGTGGAGATTGTACTGTTTGTGTATCTTCAGATGAAGTTTGAGCTTCTTCTTTAGCTGGTTGCTCTGTAGTAGCGCCACCATTTAAGTATGCTTCAACGTCTTCTTTTAAGATACGGCCATTTTTACCTGAACCTGAAACAGCTTTAATATTTACATCGTTATCACGAGCAAATTTACGAACTGAAGGCATAGCAATTACACGTTTAGACTCATCAACATTTTCTGATTGAGTTTCAGTAGTTGCTTCTTCTTTAGCTTCTTCAGCTGGTGCTTCTTCTTTAGTTTCTTCTTCATCGTCGTCATGACCTTTGAATTGTAAGCCTTCTGCATCAGGTGCATCAATTTTAACAATTGTATCACCAACAACAGATACTGTACCTTCTTCAACCATAACTTCTTCAATTTTACCTGCAACAGGTGATGGAATTTCAACGACAGATTTATCATTTTGAACTTCACATAATACATCGTCTTCTTGAATTTCGTCTCCTGCTTTAACAAACCATTTTACAATTTCACCTTCGTGGATACCTTCACCGATATCTGGTAATTTAAATTCGAATGACACGATTTTTTCCTCCTAAATATTAAATCCGTATTTTAATGCGCATTAAAACTCTAATGTTTCTTTAGCTTGCGCTACGATATCTTTTTTGTTTGGTAACCAAACACCTTCAGCTTGTGTGAATGGATAAATAGTGTCAGCAGCTGCCACACGTGCAATAGGAGCTTCTAATGAAAGAACAGCTCTTTCAGAAATTTCAGCTACAACATTTGCGCCAACGCCTGCTTGTTTTTGAGCTTCTTGAACTACGATTACACGGTTTGTTTTTTCTACTGATTTAACAATTGTTTCAATATCTAATGGTTGAACAGTGATTAAGTCAATAACTTCAACTGAATAACCATCTTTTTCTAAATCTTCTGCTGCTTTTAATGATTCTTGAACCATTGCACCATAAGTGATGATTGTTAAATCTGTACCTTCACGTTTAACTTTAGCTTTACCGATTTCTACTTCGTACTCTTCTTCAGGTACTTCTTCACGGAATGAACGGTATAACTTCATGTGTTCTAAATAAACAACTGGGTCATTACTGCGGATTGCAGAAATTAATAATCCTTTAGCATCGTAAGGGTTTGAAGGAATAACAACTTTCAAACCTGGAGATTGAGCTACTAAACCTTCTAAGTTGTCTGCGTGTAATTCTGGCGTATGAACACCACCACCAAATGGCGCACGGATTGTGATTGGAGCCACTTTAGAGTTACCTGAACGGAAACGGTGACGAGCTATTTGACCAGCAATTGAGTCCATAACTTCAAATACGAAACCAAAGAATTGGATTTCCATGACAGGACGGTAACCTTCAAGCGTTAAACCTAAAGCTAGACCACCAATACCTGATTCAGCTAGAGGTGTATCAAATACACGATCTTCACCGAATTCTTTTTGTAAACCTTCTGTTGCACGGAATACACCGCCGTTTACACCAACGTCTTCACCGAATAATAGAACATCTTCGTCTCTTTTTAATTCGTTTTGAAGCGCATTGTTAATCGCTTGAATCATTGTCATTTGTGCCATGACTTATTTCGACTCCTTCTCTTTGTAAATTTCATATTGTTCAGCTAAATTGTAAGGCATTTCTTCATACATATTTTCCATTAAGTCTGTAACTTTTTGTTTAGGCGTATTATCTGCCTCTTTAATAGCTGTTTTAATTTCTTCTTTAGCTTTTTCCATTACTTCGTTTTCTTTTTCTTCAGACCATAAGTTTTTCACTTCAAGATATTTTCTGAAACGTACTAATGGATCTTTCTTTTCCCAATCAGAATCTTCATCAGAAGTTCTGTAACGAGTTGGATCGTCACCAGCCATTGTATGTGGACCGTAACGGTAAGTTAATGTTTCGATTAATGATGGACCTTCACCATTTACTGCACGTTCACGCGCTTGTTTAGTTACTGCATATACTGCTAATGCATCCATTCCATCTACTAATACACCTGGAATACCAACTGCTACTGATTTTTGAGCTAATGTTTTAGCAGCTGTTTGTTTGTCACGAGGTGTTGAAATCGCATAGTTGTTATTTTGGATTACGAAAATTGCAGGTGCTTTGTAAGCAGAAGCAAAGTTGATACCTTCATAGAAGTCACCTTGTGAAGAACCGCCATCACCAGTGTAAGTAATTGCAACATTTTTCTTACCACGTTTTTTAAGACCTAGTGCTACACCAGCTGTTTGGATAAACTGTGCACCGATAATAATTTGTGGACTTAAAGCATTAACACCTTCTGGGAATTGGTTTCCAATAAAGTGTCCACGTGAGAATAAGAAAGCTTTAGTTAATGGTAAACCATGCCAAATTAATTGTGGCACATCACGGTAACCAGGTAATACATAGTCTTCTTTCTCTAACGCATAATGTGAAGCTAATTGTGAAGCTTCTTGTCCAGCTGTTGGTGCATAGAAACCTAAACGTCCTTGTCTATTTAATGAAATAGAACGTTGATCTAGAACACGAGTCCAAACCATTCTTTCCATTAATTCAACAAGTTCTTCGTCAGATAAGTCCGGTAACAAGTCACTATTTACGACATTTCCTTCTTCATCTAAAACTTGAACCATTTCAAACTTAGACTCTATTTCATTTAAAGTCGCTACTGCATCGAATTGGGCTTTTTTTCTCGGAGCCATTCAATTCACCATACCTTTCCCTATATTAAATAATCATTTCTTAATCATTCTAACACAAAACTGTTTTACTGTTAAATAAAAAATACTAACATCTTAAAAACCCCTCAAATCAAAGGTTTTTATGTAACTGTACTAAAACATAATATTAGCTGTACTAATACAAATTATTTATCTAAAATAGCTGAAACATCTTTCTTTTCTTGTTGGACTTTTCTTAAAGTGTTTTGATAATCTGTTACAACTTTTTCAGTCTTTTTATTAACTTCAGTTAACTTAGAAGAACGATCATTTGCACCTTTTTGTGTAGCATTGTCTTTTGATAGATAACTAAATAAATCTTTTTCAGTTTTTAATACTTCTTGATAAGCATTCATTACATCATTATGTAGCTTATACTTTTCATCTAGAGCGTTCTTTAAATCTTTAGCTTCTTTTAATTGTTCTTCATCTTCTATATTTTTATAATCTTTTTTAGATGATTCATAAATGTCCTTAGATTTCTTCATTGCAGCTTTTTCATCTTTTACAATTTCTTCCCTATCTTTAACGCCGTCCGTTAATTCTTTCGCTTTTGCTTTAAAATCATCATTTTTAGCTTTATTTAATGCTTCGATTTTTTTAACTTTATCTTTTTCTGCCTTAGTCATTTTCTCATTTAAATCAACTATAACTTTTTCTTCTTTATTTGCTTTTTCAACTTTGTTATAAAAAGATTCAAGTGATTCTTTAGATTGACCACACGCTGTTAAAATTATTGAAGTCGCTAATGTTAATGTTACAAATTTCTTGCCAATCATTGGTAATTCCTCCTTTTAATCCTATCAATATGTTACTCTGTTTTTTTTATTTATACAATTAATAATAGATGTAAAAATGACCAGTTTTTGATAATATTTTATATGAGGAAGGTGCATGTAAATGATAACGATGGAAAATATTATTCGTGACGGCCACGAAACACTTAGAAAGAAAGCCGAAGAAGTAGAATTACCAGTATCGACTGAAGATAAAGAAACATTAAATGAAATGATGGAATTCCTAAAAAACTCTCAAGATGAAGATCTTGCTAAAAAATACAAATTACGTTCTGGCGTAGGACTAGCCGCTCCACAAATCAATGTTTCTAAAAAAATGTTAGCTGTATATATACAAGATGACGGAAAAGGAAACCAAATCGAACTTCAACTTATCAATCCTAAAATCGTAAGCCACAGTGTACAAAAAGCATATTTAAATGGCGGAGAAGGATGCTTAAGTGTAGACGAAGCTAAACCAGGACTCGTTCATCGTAATTATAAAATAACAATTCAAGCATACGATATAGAAGGAAATCCATTTAAGAAAAGATTCAAAGGATATCCAGCAATCGTATTGCAACACGAAATCGATCATTTAAATGGCATCATGTTCTATGACTATATTAATGAAGAAGATCCATTCAAACCACTCGATGATGCAGTAGAAATTAATTAATAAGTATGATGATAAAAGAGCGAATACCATTCAGTCGGTATTCGCTCTTTTTACTGTCATTATTCTGAATTCTGGTAATTAGAACGCTGTATCTTCCATTATTTCGAATTCTGGTAGTTAGAACGCTGTATCTTCCATTATTTCGAATTCTGGTAGTTAGAATCCGCTAACTTCCATTATTCTGAATTCTGGTAATTAGAACGCTGTAACTTCCATTATTCTGAATTGTGGTAATTAGATGGTTGCTCGATTAGAGACATTTCTCAGAATTCTGTCCCTAACGACACCTCTTAGAGACATTTCTCGGAATTCTGTCCCTAACTACCACACCACTATAACTTCTCTCCTATCCAAAAAACAGTAATCTCAATCTTCCAATTGTAGATTACTGTTCTTCTGTTTCATAATTTTGTTCATTACATAAATTCATCTCTTCGTTCGATGAAATGAATGTTTTTTTCTTTTAGTGCTTTTTGAATAGCGGTTAATTCGTCCAAACTTAACCATTCTGGATCTTTGTTATGTCGAATGTAATGTGGATCTTGTTTAACGTTATTAATCATTTCATCATAGTTATAGATCATCACAACTTCATTTTTTCGAATATTAAATTCTATTCCTTTAAATTGTTTGTCAGATCTGTTTTTTTCTGCATCGATTGTTTTGATGATGCGTTCGACCTTATCCATAAAATTCACATCCTATTCATCTATCAATCCTAATTCTTTACAAGCATAGTATATACCATTTTCACTTACATGTTTCGTTTCAAAATCACAAACTTCTTTTAGTGCGTCAACGGCATTTCCCATTGCTACACCACACCCTACTTCAGTAATCATTTCTACATCATTTGGTCCATCACCGAATGCAACTACTTCGCTTAATGGGAATCCTAATTTATCACTGAGTTCTTTTATGCCTTCTGCTTTAGAACGATCATTCGGCACTACATCTCTACTTAGAGGATGCCATCTATAGAATTTCAATGCATTGAATTGATTATCGTACTTGTCGTCTTCATCATCAGCATGGAAAATAAGTGCTTGATAAACTGGGTGATCAAGATAATATGTATTGTGATATTCTGGGTAATCCATTTTTAATGTTCCAAGACTTTCAGAAATGTCGTTATCACTTTCTACATTTGCATATACTGCAGTTTCACCGAAGAATACTAGAGGATGGTTATTTGCATGTGCTTTGTCTACTATGCTCGTAAGTTCCTCTTTATTTAATGGATATTTACTTATAATTTCTCCATTATATACAACAATTTGTCCGTTTAGCGAAACAAAAGTATCAATACCTGTTTCTTTAATAACTTCTTTAAACATATATGGTGCTCTACCTGTTGCAATTGCGACGATATGGCCAGCTTCTTTTAAATTTTTTATCGCATCAATAGTTGATTCTGGAATTTCTTTGTTTTCATCATAGATTGTACCATCTATATCGAAAAATATTAATTTCTTATTCAACTTTCATCGCCTCCTTGTCTCTATTCTAGTTGATAATCAATATATATGAAAGATTTAGTTAAATATCTTTATTTATCTCTAATTATCATGTAAAATGAACTTATTAAAAAGGTATTTATATATTTTCATATAATTACTTTTAAAAATGTACGGGAATCAAATTTTGAAATTGACAAACCCTAGACTTAAAAACTAGGGCTTTATTTATGTTAATTAACCTAGGAGGATTTATATATATGGCAGTATTTAAAGTATTTTATCAAGAAGACAAAAGTGAAGTAATCGTACGTGAAAGTACACAAACAAAATATTTCGAAGGACAAACTGAAGAACAAGTTAGAAGATATTTATCTGACCGTAATTACAATATCGAATTTGTCCAAAAATTAGAGGGCGCTCATTTAGAATATGAAAAGAAATCAGATCACTTTAATGTGGAGACAATCTAAATGAAGCCTTTACAAAAAAATGAAGTAGGCGTATACGCACTGGGTGGTCTCGGTGAAATTGGTAAAAACACGTACGCCCTCGAATATCAAGATGAAATCATTGTCATTGATGCAGGTATTAAATTCCCTGATGACGATCTTCTTGGTATCGATTACGTGATACCAGATTATACGTACTTAATTCAAAATAAACATAAAGTGAAAGCTTTATTTATCACTCATGGACACGAAGACCATATTGGTGGTGTCCCATTTTTATTAAAACAAATGAATGTTCCGATTTATAGTGGACCACTTGCTTTAGGTCTTATTAGAAATAAATTGGAAGAACACAATTTATTGAAGACTGCTCAATTAAATGAAATTGATGAAGATTCAGTATTTGAATTTAAACATTTCAAGATTTCATTTTATTTAACAACTCATAGTATTCCAGAAGCATACGGGATTATTGCAGATACACCAGAAGGTAAAATCGTTCATACAGGTGACTTCAAATTTGATTTCACACCTGTTGGTAAACCTGCAAATATTGCCAAAATGGCTCAACTTGGTGAAGAAGGCGTATTATGTTTGTTATCAGACTCTACAAATTCTGAAGTTCCTAACTTTACATTAAGTGAAAAGGAAGTTGGACAAAACGTAGATGAGATTTTCCGTAAATGTTCAGGTAGAATTATTTTTGCGACATTTGCTTCTAATATTTATAGAGTTCAACAAGCTGTTGAAGCAGCCGTTAAATACAATCGTAAGATCGTTGTCTTCGGTCGTTCAATGGAGAACAATATTAAAATTGGTACAGAATTAGGTTATATCAAAGTACCACCTGAAACATTTATTGAACCTAACAAAATTAATACCGTTCCTAAACATGAAATTCTTATTTTATGTACAGGTTCTCAAGGTGAACCAATGGCAGCACTATCAAGAATTGCTAATGGTACACATAGACAAATCAGCATTATTCCAGATGATACAGTTGTATTCAGTTCATCACCTATTCCAGGTAACACGAAGAGTGTAAATAGAACAATCAATGCATTATACAAAGCTGGTGCTGATGTTATTCACGGTAAATTGTCTAACATTCATACTTCAGGTCACGGTTCACAAGATGAACAAAAATTAATGTTACGTTTAATTAAGCCTAAATATTTTATGCCGATTCATGGTGAATATAGAATGCTTAAGAAACATAGTGAAACTGGTGTGAACTGTGGTGTAGATCCAGATAATATATTCGTATATGAAATTGGCGATGTCCTTGCACTTACAAAAGATTCTGCAAGATATGCTGGTCGTATTCCATCAGGAAATGTATTTGTTGATGGTAGTGGAATTGGAGATATCGGTAATGTCGTTATCAAAGACCGTAAAGTCCTTTCTGAAGAAGGTCTTGTAATAGTTGTTGTAAGTATAGATTTCAAAACGAAACAACTGCTTTCAGGTCCAGATATTATCTCTAGAGGATTTGTATATATGAGAGAATCAGGTCATTTAATTTACGATGCACAACGATTAATCAAAAAAGCTGTTATCGAGAAGCTAAACAATAATGATAAAGTAGAATGGCATCACGTTAAATCTACAATTACTGAAGCTTTACAACCTTATTTATACGAAAAAACAGCTCGTAAACCAATGATTTTACCAATTATCATGAAAATTAAATAAAACATTAAAACACCCGTAATTTCTAAAAATTACGGGTGTTCTTTTATTCGTTTACTAATTTTTTCTCAAATCTATTTAAATCATTGTCATGACCTATCACGATTAATATATCATGAAATTCAATATTCTCATTTGGATCTGGTGCTACGATGATATCTTTACCTCTTTTAACAGCAATGATATTTATACCGTAATTTGCACGTACATCCAATTCTAGTATAGAACTACCAGCAAGTCTTTCCCCTGCTTTAATTTCTACAATTGAATACTCATCAGAGAGTTCTAAGTAGTCTAGTACAGATGCACTAGCAACATTATGTGCGATACGACGACCCATATCTCTTTCTGGATGGACAACAGTATCCGCACCTATTTTATTCAGAATTTTAGCGTGATAATCGTTCTGAGCTTTAGCTGTAACTTTTTTAACACCTAATTCTTTAAGAATTAATGTTGTTAACGTACTCGCTTGTATATTCTCACCTATCGCAACAATGACATGATCGAAATTGCGTATACCTAAACTTTTCATGACCGCTTCATCTGTTGTATCTGCAATCACCGCATGTGTGGCGATATCACTGAACTCATTCACTCTTGCTTCATCTGCATCAATGGCCATTACATCCATATCTAAAGCATTGAGCTCTCTTACAATACTTCCGCCAAATCGGCCTAAACCTATAACTACATACTCCCTACTCATGATATGCCTCCATACTTTATAATAATATTATTTTTTACCTTTAACGTAATCAGCATCAAAGATAAATAATCTTAATAATAATATAAGCGATGGCACGAGTAAAAGTAAACCTAAAATAAATACGATTACAAGCATTAATGCCATTTGATCGTTTACAACTGCTTTATCAATATTGATAAATGGATCTAAAATATACGGCAATTTACTTACACCATATCCGAAGAATGCTGTACCAAATTGTAATAATATCATGATAAATGCAACGCCGTGTGCTTTTTTAAAGTATATTAATCCAACAGCAATGATAAAGAATATAATACTTAAACCGAATAACCACCAATAGCTGCCGACTGCATTATTAAAATGCGTTTCATTATGTTGTCTTAATGATAAGAAAACGAACTGACAAATGATGATCATTGGAATTGCCCATATAAGGAACCACTGTCTCAATAAATGATATGCTTCAGAATCTTTAGCTTTATTCGCATAAAATGTTAAAAATCCTGATGAAATATATAATACAGAGATAATTGCTAAAAATACAACTGCCCATGCATATGGACTTAATAATAAATCAACCCACTGTAGATGAACGCCATCACTTGTTTCTTTAATATAGCCACCTTCAGCAATTGTTAAAATGGTTGATAATGATGCCGGAATCAATAAACCTGTTCCACCATATAAGAATAACCATGATAACTTACTATCTTGTCCATAGTTTTCAAATGCGTAAAAGCTACCACGAATGGTTAGTAAAATTAATGCAATACTACCAGGTATTAATAATGTTGACCCGAAATAATATGCAGAGTCTGGGAAGAATCCAACTATTCCTACAAAGAAGAATACGAAGAACACATTTGTTACTTCCCAAACTGGGTTTAAATATCTAGAAATCAAGTTATTGATAATATGATCTTGCTTCGTTAATTTAGCGTGAAATGCGAAGAATCCTGCACCAAAATCAATCGCACCAATAATAATGTAACCAAACAGAAAGAGCCAAAGCACTGTAATACCTATATGTTGATAATCCATTATACTTCACCCTTTCTGTCTATTATTTTGTTCACATCATCAGTCGCTTTACTGTGACTAAACATTCTAATAAGTACATAACTTGATGAAATACCAAGAACTAAATAAAGTATTGCGAATGCAATGAATACAAGTGCAAGTCCATCAGCATTTGTTGCAGCTTCTGCAACTTTTAAGTAACCTCTTAATATCCAAGGTTGTCTACCCATCTCAGCTAAGAACCAACCAAATTCAATTGCAAGCATTGCAAGTGGTCCAGTTAATACCGCTAAATATAAAATTGGTTTACTATATTGTGACCATTTTTTCACCCATTTTAATACGACAAATAAAGCTGAAACGACAAAACAATACACACCAAAGAATACCATTAAATCAAAGAAATAGTGAATGATAAGTGGTGGTGTTTCATCACTCTTAAATTCGTTTAATCCTTTAACTTCAGTATTAAAATTACTATCTGATAAGAAACTTAAAGCGCCAGGAATTTTAATAGCACCTTTAACTTCTTGTTTATCTTCATCAACTACCCCAAATAATACTAGGTCTGCTTTTGATTCACTTTCAAAATGCCACTCCATAGCTGCTAATTTTTCAGGTTGTTCTTGATGTAAGAACTTAGCTGATAAATCTCCTGCTAACATTGCAAGTAAACTCGCAATTAAACCAACTATCATTGTAAGTTTAAGAGCTTTTTTATGATATTCTTTATCGTCTATAAATTTATTCTTAATTAAACGATATGCTGCTATACTTGCTAAAATAAATGCAGCTGTCATAAACGCAGTCGCTATAACGTGAAATGCTCTAATACCGAATGATGCATTAAACATCGCAGCGATTGGATCAATGTTCATCAATTTTCCATTGATAAAATCGAATCCATTTGGCGTATTCATGAAAGAATTCACAGATGTAATAAAGAACGCTGAGAATGTACCACCAATAATGACTGGTAACGTAATTAAAAAGTGCGTCCATTTACCTTTGAATCTATCCCACGTATATAAATAAATACTTAAGAAAATAGCCTCAAAGAAAAAGGCGAATGTTTCCATAAATAATGGTAGCGCAATAACCTGCCCACCTAATTGCATAAATGCTGGCCACAATAATGATAATTGTAGACCAATAATTGTTCCCGTAACTACTCCGACCGCTACAGTAATCGTATACCCTTTAGACCAACGTTTTGCCATTGCTATATACATAGGATTATTGTTCTTAATACCTATGAATTCAGCAATTGCAAACATTAATGGGATCCCCACACCAATTGTTGCAAAAATGATATGGAATCCCAATGTCATAGCAGTTAGTAAACGACTTATAACTACTGCATCCATAATATTCCTCCATTCAACGTTTGTGATATACATCACAATTTAATCTTATTATACAACACTTTAATCATTTGTGAAATGTTTAACATTTACAAAGTAATGACAAATTAATGGCAAAATAGGACATAATCGTTGAACGCTTTAAAAAATCATTTATAATATGTCTATATAAAGTTGAGGTGAAAGCTATGAGTGAAGTTACAATTTATACACAAGACCAGTGTCCCCCTTGCCAATTTGTAAAACAATATTTTAATGAAAAAGAAATTCCGTTTACAGAAAAAAATATAAAAAACAAACAATTTAAAAACGAACTTATCGATCTAGACAGTTTTTCAACACCTACAGTTCTCATTAATGGAGAAGTTTTTTATCAAGTTGATATAGAATCTTTTAATAAAGCATTAGGCATTCATTAATGAAGATTCAATTTCCAAGTTCTAAAATTAAAGTCACCACACATTCTATTGATACAAACTTAAAATCAAATCTGAAACTCATTCATATAACAGATTTGCATTTAGGTTATTATTCTAATTTAGAAAATTTATATCAACTTGTACGTCTTATCAATGAGCAAGAAGCAGATATTGTTTGTTTCACAGGTGATTGTTTTGATGATATTGCACAAATTTCATTTGACCCTTATCTAGTTATACCTTTATTTCGTACAGTTCAATCAAAATATGGAAAGTTTTTTGTTCCAGGCAACCACGATTATGGTTCAAACGGCATTCATACGGTATTAGATATCATGAATAAATCGGGTTTTGAAGTCTTGTTAAACAATTCTTACGTCGTCAACACACCTGATGGTAATATTCAGATTAACGGTATTGACGATTTATGTTTTGGTCAGCCTAATTTTAGCAGTTCATTCCAAGTAACTAATTGTCGTATAGACTTTCGAATTGGACTCGTACATGAACCTGATAAAGTTAAATTATTAGATCCAAACATCCATTTAGTACTTTCTGGACATACACATGGTGGTCAAGTTCGACTTCCTAAGATTGGCGCTATTTATACTCCAACTTATGGAAAAATATATAAACAAGGTTTGTATCAAATTAGAACTGGACAATACCTCTATGTTAATCAAGGCATAGGTATGACAAGACTACCTATTAGAATATTTTGTTCACCTGAAATTGCGATATTCAACTTGAATGCTCATTAAAGTCTGAAAAATCATTCACATATAAAAACAGAGCAGTTATCTACTTAATGTTAAGAGATAACTGCTCTGTTTTTTAATTTTAAAGAATTTGATTAACGAGTTCTACAACTTCTTCTTCTGTTGCACAGTTAATTGCTTTGTTCGCTAATTCTTGCATTTCTTTTTGATCTAATTGTTTGATTTGTTTTCTAGCTTTTAGAATACTTGTCGCACTCATAGAGAATTCATCTAAACCTAATCCAAGTAATAATGGAATTGCTGTATTGTCTCCAGCCATTTCTCCACACATACCAGTCCATTTACCTTCTTTATGAGAAGCTTCAATTACTTGCTTAACTAAGCGAAGAATTGCAGGGTTATATGGTTGGTATAAGTAAGAAACACGTTCAGACATACGGTCAGCAGCCATTGTATATTGGATTAAATCATTCGTACCAATACTGAAGAAATCAACTTCTTTAGCGAAGATGTCTGCAAGTGCTGCAGTAGATGGAATTTCTACCATAATACCGATTTCGATATCATCCGCAACGTTAACACCTTCAGAAACTAATTTTTCTTTTTCTTCAAGTAAGATTGCTTTAGCGTCTCTAAATTCTTTGATAGTTGCAATCATTGGGAACATGATATTTAACTTACCAAATTCAGAAGCACGTAATAAAGCTCTTAATTGTGTTCTAAAGATATCAGTTTGATCTAAACATAAACGAATCGCTCTATATCCTAAGAATGGGTTCATTTCTTTAGGTAAGTTTAGGTAAGATAATTCTTTATCTCCACCTATGTCTAAAGTACGAACGACAACACGTTTGCCGTCCATTTCTTTTAAGACTTTGCTATATGCTTCAAATTGTTCTTCTTCTGAAGGCATATTGTCTCTACCCATGTATAAGAATTCAGTACGGTATAAACCGATACCTTCTGCGCCGTTATTTTTAACACCTTCTAAGTCATTAGGTGTACCAATATTCGCAGCTAATTCTACATGCACACCATCTTTAGAAACAGATTCATCATTAACTAGTTTAGCTAATTCTTCTTTTTCAGCTAAGAAGTTTTTCTGTTTTTGTTCGTATGCTTGAACTTCGTCATCTGTTGGGTTAATGATTACATCACCAGATAAACCATCAATGATTAAACTATCACCATGGTTTACGCGATCAGTAATATCTTTAGTACCTACAACAGCTGGAATTTCTAATGAACGACTCATTATTGCAGAGTGTGAAGTTCTTCCACCGATATTTGTCGCAAAACCTTTAACAAACTCTTTGTTAAGTTGCGCAGTATCAGATGGTGTTAAATCTTCACCTACAATAATAACGCTTTCATTGATCATACTAGGATTTGGTAATTCTACACCTAAAATATGTGCCAAAACACGTTTAGAAACGTCACGAATATCTGCCGCACGCTCTTTCATGTATTCATTATCCATATTTTCAAAGATTGTAATGAAGTTTGTTGATACTTCATTTAATGCAGTAGGTGCATTTACTTTGTTATTGCGAATATTTTCTTCAATTGGATTTAATAATTCTGGATCTTCTAACACTAATAAATGCGCATCAAAAATCGCAGCTTTATCTGCACCAAGTTGTTTTTCAGCATTATTACGAATTTGAGTTAATTCAACTTTTGATTGATTAACAGCCGCTTTAAACTTTTCAACTTCGCCGTCTACATCGCTGATATTTTCGCTTGAAAACGATAAGTCAGGTTCAACTAATAAATATGCTTTACTAATAGCCACACCATCAGATGCAGCTATACCTTTTAATAATTCAGACATTATTTAGTTAATCCTTCTTTAGATAATACTTCAGTAATTGCTTCGATAGCTTCTTTCTCATCACTACCCTCAGCGTAGATAGTAATTTCAGCATCTTTACCAACACCTAGGCTCATTACACCCATAATTGATTTTAAGTTAACTTTTTTAGCGTTATATTCTAATTGTACATCTGAATCGAATTTAGATGCAGTTTGAACTAACATTGTTGCTGGTCTAGCGTGAATACCCGTTTCGTCAATAATTACGTATGAATTTTGTTCCATTTTTATTGTCTCCTTCTGATACCTATATTAAATTTGTATAAAATCAAATTTTATCTATACGATTAAAGAATATCAAAAAACCACTTACAATTCAATCATATTACATAAGTATGCAATTATTTGAGCTGATTATTCTTTATTTTTGGAGGTTCGTGTATTCAACTGCTATTTGTGTACCAATTTTAGCGTTATGTTCAACAAGTTTAATATTTGTTTCTAATGATTTACCGCCAGATTGCTTAACGATTTCACCTAATAGGAATGGTGTAGAATCTTTGCCGTGAATACCTTCTTCTTCAGCTTTAGCAACTGCTTTGTCAATAATACCATTGATGAAACTTGGCTCTAATTGATCCTCTTCTGGTACCGGGTTAGCGACAACAATACCTGTTTCTAGTCCTAAGTCCCATTGTACTTCTGCAAGTTTCGCAATTGTACTTACTTCATCAAGTCTTGTGTTTAATTTAAGGCCACTTTCTCTTGTAAAGAATGCTGGAAGTTCATCAGTTTGATATCCAACTACCAGTACACCTTTTGTTTCTAAATATTCTAATGTTTTGTCTAAGTCTAAAATTGATTTAGCACCTGCACAAATGACAGCTACTTTCGTTTTTGAAAGTTCATCTAAGTCTGCAGAAATATCCATTGTGTGTTCTGCACCTTTATGAACACCACCGATACCACCAGTAACAAAGAATTTAATGTCTGCTAATTGAGCACAAATCATTGTTGAAGCCACTGTTGTTGCACCAATTTTTTTAGTTGCTAATATTTCAGCGATATCTCTTCTAGAAACTTTTGCAACATTTTCTGCACTTGCTAATAATTGTAATTCATCTTCGCTCAATCCAATTTTGATCTTTCCATCAATAATCGCGATTGTTGCAGGTACCCCACCATTATCTCTTACAATTTGTTCTACTTTTTGTGCCATTTCTACGTTTTGAGGATAAGGCATACCATGTGAAATAATTGTAGATTCTAAAGCAACAATTGCTTTACCTTCCTCTTTTGCTTTTTCTACTTCTTTTGAAAATTGAATATAGTTTTCCATTATAAAGCCTCCATGTCCTTAATTAATTGTTTTTTATCTAAATCTTGTCTTACTGTATAAGCTGTTTGAATTGTTTTAGATGCATTTGCTTTTGCTAAATCAATAATTTTGTCGATTTCATATGATTTCAACCATCCATAAATTAAACCTGATGTAAATGCATCACCGGCACCTGTTACATCAACGACATTATCCACTTTTTTAACTTCAAATTGTCGTTGACCTTCCTCACCATCATAAATAATATTATCTTTACCTGATGTCACAACTAAGTTCTTCACACCTAGTGATCTAATTTCACCAATGTATTGAATTAATTCTGCTTCTGTTTGTGCATCTTTACCTACGAATGATTCAACTTCATCTTTATTTAATATGAGCCAATCAACCGCATGTAAATTATGAGGTAGACGATTCATTTTAGGTCCCGAAACTGCAATCAATACTAATTTAATCTTTTTCTTCTCTGCATATGAACATAAAAACTCTATCGTCTCTTTAGGACAGTTTAAATCTGCAATAATACATTTTGATTTATTGAGTAAATATGTGTTTTTAATCATAAATTCTGGCGTAATTTTGTCATATACTGACATGTCCGCAAACCCCATCGTCATACTACCATGTTGATCTAACAATGCCGTATAACTTCCCGTTGATTCACTAGAAATCTTCTCAACATAATCCACATTCATAAATGGTGATGATAAATCAGAAATATGTTGCCACTCTGCATCATTACCTGAAGTCGTTAATAACAGAACATCTTCACCGATGCGTCCTAAATTCTCAGCAACGTTTCTAGCAACGCCACCAATAGAAGTTTCAGAAGTTACTGGATTTGAAGTACCCTGCACTAATTCGTCTGTAATATGAAATTTCCTATCTATGTTAGCCCCACCAATACAAACAATTGGATTTTGCTCGTTTAACACATATGCTTTCCCTTGAACATATTCTTTCTTAACTAAACCTGAAATAATATTTGCAACTGCAGGTCTAGACAAACCAACTTTATCCGATAACTCTTGTTGTGATATAAAAGGATTCTCTTTAATTAAGTTAAGAATTAATTTTTCATTTTCATTCATTAATTTCACCTCACAAACATTTGTTTATATTTCAAACTTTAGTTTACATTTTGATTATAAAGCGTTTTCAGAATAATTGCAAATATAAAATAAAAAATTACACAAAAATAAGCTAAGACATTACAAAATGCCTTAGCTTATTTCAATATTTTATTCACCTATAAAGTCTTGAATGACTGTTTCACATTTTTTAATGTGATCTTCACCCATTTTTTTCATTAAATAATAACTAATTGAACCAGCAACTGCTTGTCCAACTAATGGTACCCATCTTGATTGTTTTGCCGCTTCTCTTTTTACAACTGATCTAAATATAACTTTTACCATTGCATTCGTTACTTTTTGACCAATAAACTGGCTACCTCTCATTGCAGCTGATGTTAAAACTTTTTGTTTTAAATCATCTTGCATTTTATTAACTTGTTTATGGCTTAATCCATAAATTTTATTAATATCTTCAATGATATCGCCCATTAATTTAATATCCATACCAACACCAAGTCCTGGGATTGGTACTACATTTGCAGCTGAAGACATTAATGACTTCTTATGAATAAGTTCTTTAGCTTTTTTTCTACGTTCTAACAATTCTTCTTGTGAAGTTGGTAATTCAGAACGTTTCTTTATTTCTTGTATACCAAATGCTTTATTACCTGCTTTTGTCGTAATTTTATCGAAAATTCCCATTGTTTCCATTCTCCTCACAGTTCGATTATATTCAAACATTATTATAATAATATATACCCGAACTAGGAAATTTTAACCATTTATTTGTACGAATACGACTTTCAAGTATTTACTTGGTTTATAGTGTGGATGACTCTTGAAGTCTTTAGGTAATCCCATTACATCAGAGATTGTATAATCTACACCTAATTGATCTAATGTTTGATTAATCATTTTTTTGAATGCTTTTTGTGGAAAAGCACTTGAATTTGTACTTAACACTAAGTTACCATTCTCGTTTAATAATTCTAATGCACCTTCAATTAATTCAGGATAGTTTTTCTGAACACTAAAAGTCTTTTTCTTATTACGTGCAAAGCTTGGTGGATCAATAACGACAACGTCATAACTTAAACCATGTCTTAAAGCATATTTGAAATAATCAAATACATCCATTATAAATATATGGTTCTGATTAAGATCCATAGTATTTAAACCAAAGTTTGCTTCAGTTAATGGTCTAGCTCTATTAGCTAAATCCACACTTGTAGTAGATCGAGCATTTTCACTTGCTGCAACTGAAAATGCACCCGTATAACTAAATAAATTCAATATATCTTTATCTTGACTATAGTGGTCTCTTAATTTTTTTCTAACATCTTTTTGATCTAAGAAAATACCTGTCATAGGTCCATCATCAAGGTTAATATTATAGAACATATGGTTTTCTTCTATGACATATGGAAATTCTGGTGCTTCACCCGTTACGAAGTCTGACGCTGTTTCCATTCCTTTAAATCTTCTTTTCTCAAAAATTGATTTATATTCAAAGACTTCTTTAATTGCAGGTAATATTCTATCTTTCAATCGATATATCCCTACTGAGTACCACTGAACTAATAAATGACCATCATAATGATCGATTGTCAGTCCACCAATTCCATCGCCTTCAGCATTAAATAATCTATATGCATTGATTCCATCTACATTTTCATAATATGCTCTATCATTTTTAGCTTCTTCAAATAACTTTACAAAAAAGTTATGATCAATCTTTTCAGTTGAGTCTAATGATAATACCCAGCCTATACCTTTATTTTGTTCACCATAATATGCAGTTGCAATGAATCTTTTTCCTGCATCAACAAGCGCAACTAATTCGCCTTCATCCATTTTAGGCATATCAAAAACGTCGTCTTTTTCAACTAGAGGATACCCTCTTAAATATTTATCTTCTTTTCCTTTTTTGAGCATTAATTGTTTCATTATATATTAGCCATCCTTTCGAAATGTCTCACATATTATAACGTATATTATTCAAAACACCAAAAAACAGAGTATTCCCCTTTAGAATACTCTGTTAACCGAATTTTATTAATCAAAATTTCCCCCAGAAAGTTTTGATCCCCTTATATGTAAACGCTTACTAAAGTTAGTATAAAGGATAAGATTATTCCACGCAATACATTTTTTGAATAAATTCATTAAAATAGTTTACTTATTACATATTCAAACTTTTAAATACAGCAATTGCTCGTGCAAATTATAAAATAAAAGACACTTTATTGAGCGCATAGCGCTCAATAAAGTGTCTAATTATATCGTGTAAGATATTAAAATGATTTTTTCAAGTGAATGATAAATGCAGGTGTTACAAATAATAATAGTAAAAATGAAATTGGTGTGATAAACACGGAAAATTGTGACGTTTGAATTGCTGAAACAAAGAATGTCGTTGCAATTTCAAAGAATAATGCTGAAATGACAAACAACTTACCAAAATTATTTTTATTCTTATAATTTGTTGTGTAATTAAAGTATGCATATAAAATAATCAATAACATCATAATAAATAATGTTAGCCATTCAAAAACATATTGAATTTGAGATAATTTCCATTCACCTGATAAGAATAAACCATTACGGTTATTAAACTCTATAAATGTAAATAAGAATAGAACAACTGTACTTATCCATTCTATATAGCTTTTCTTTAACCATTTCGGTCTTCTCATCCATCTTGGAATATCGTCTTCTTCAATTTTAATAATTTCTTTCCATTTTTCATTACGGCGTTTTCTTTTAGCGATCGCCTCTTCAGAATTGAATTTTTCTAAAGTCGCCTGTTTGAAATTCTGTAATTTTTGGTAAAAACCTTCTGCTAAAGTATATATTTTTCTTGTTAAGCGGTTATTTTTAACTCTTGAATATCTTTCTTCATGAAATTGTTCAATGTCTTCATCACTTACAGGTAAAGATCTTCTTAAATATAAACTAATCCAAACTGACATTTGGCTTAGACACCATAATAGAATGAAGAATAAGTTAACACTCATAACGTCTATAGGCTTTACATTTTGAGCATCGATATTATGGTTCATTGCAAATTGTGAAATGAAATAACATAATCCATATGAAATGATAATCCATAAATAATGTTTCTTTCGATGCATTGGATTTAGCTCATTTTTATAAACGACATATCCCACATGAATTGCAAATGGAATAATAAATAAGAAAGATGCAAAACTATATACTTGGAACATGGTCATCATAATAACAATCATTAAAATAATTGTCAGTCCGATATAAAATACAGAAATATCATAATCGTAATGCGTTGTTCTTCTTAAAGTACGTCCTACTAATAATACAAACACACCAAATAGCAATACGATAATTGCTGCGATAACTGGAAAGTTACCAATATAATGGTGCAATATTCTTACTAATTCATCAAAAAAAGCTACAAAAAAGTCCCAAATGTTATTGATATGGATATTACTTGAATCCTTGATATTATAGTCTTTAATACGCGGCGCATTAAAAAGTATAAGTAATCCAGTAATCAAAAGAAATATACCTATAATTCGACTAAAATGAACTTCCCAGCTTTTTTTCTTTATAGCCATGTTCTTCACCTCATTGAACATTATAATTGTTTCATTTTCAATTGTCTTTAATTATATTGAAAATCAGTCCCAAGTACTAGCAAGAAGTTTAATACTTATATGTAGTTGGGTATATAATAATATCATACATTTTAAAGGAGTGTTATTATGACTCATAATGAAAAGCATAAAGAAGAAGCAGAAAAAGCTAAAAAGAAAGAACAAGAAAATAAGCAAGACAACAACAAAGGTCAGGATGAAACAAAAGAAAATATACAAGACACATTTGAATAAATGAATTTCATTACCTATTCGGGAGCGAAATCGCAAATTTAGATATATTGCGATTTCGCTCCTGATTTTATTTCGAATTTATTTTAATAACTTATAAATCATTTATTTAAGAAATTAATTTCATTTTTATGATTTACTATTGACAAATAGATTAATAAGACTTATCGTATGGATAACAAATTAATAAATGCACTAGGGGTGTTTTGAAACTGAGACAGACATGAAAAGGTCTGAACCCTTTGTACCTGATCTAGATGATACTAGCGTAGGAAAGTGTTCGTAAATCATATAATATTCATTTTTAAATGATAACAATATTTTTGTGCGCTTCTATTTAGATATAGGAGTGCACATTTTTTTATTTAAAAGGAGAATTTAACATGTCAAAAAGATTAACGTTATCAGATATTTTAGTAACTGTATTAATTGGTGCTTTGTTTGCAATCATTTATAAGTTCTTATGGATACCTTATGAAATTTTAAAACCACTCGGTCTACACTTAGAACAATCTGTATACGGTGTATGGTTTATTGCAGCGATTGTCACTTATTTAATTATTCAAAAGCCTGGTGTTGCAATTCTTGCTGAATTTGCTGCCGGTGCTGGCGAAACGATTGTAATGGGACAATTTGATATTCCAACATTTGTATACGCATTATTACAAGGTTTAGCTTGTGAAATCATCTTCTTAGCAGTTCGATATCAATCTAGAAAATTATCAGTTGCTGTTATAGCTGGTATGGCTGCAGGTATTATTACGTTACCAATTGATTGGTTCTATAATTACTTAGGTGACGTTGCTTTATGGAATGTTATTTTAATGTTTACGATTAGAATTTTAAGTGGTGCAATCGTTGCTGGTGCATTAGGCTATGCAATTGTAAAAGCACTCGACCAAACTGGTGTTACGAAATTGTTCAGACCAGCATCTAAAAAAGATTATGACTTATTATAGGAGTTATTCAATTGTTATCACTAAAAAATTTAAGACTAAAGTATCCTGATGATGAACGCATTATATTTAAAAATTTAAACATCAATATTAATGATAAAGAAAAAGTACTGTTACTAGGTCCAAGTGGATCTGGTAAAAGTACATTATTAAATGTATTAAGCGGTATTATACCGAGATCGATGGACATACCGATGAAAGTAGATTCAATCGATATCGATTCTCTTCCGGGTGTTATTTTCCAAGACCCAGATACGCAATTTTGTATGCCTGAGATTAAAGAAGAATTAGCATTTGTGCTTGAGAATATGAACATCGAACCTGATAAAATGGACGGATTTATAAAAAATGCCATGAAACAGGTAAATTTAAATGCTGACCCTTCACTTAAAATCAATCGTTTAAGTGGTGGTATGAAACAAAAATTAGCGATTGCTTCTATATTATTACAAGATACAAATACGTTATTTCTTGATGAACCGACAGCAATGCTTGATCATCAATCAACGACACAACTATGGGATTTGATTATGGAGCATTGGGATAATCAAACTGTTGTAATCGTAGAACATAAAGTTGATTATATTTGGAATTATGTTGATAGAGTTATTGTAATGAATGAAAATGGTGAAATCACACATGATAGTACACCTCAAGATATATTAGATCATCATACAGACATTTTAAATGAATACGGTGTTTGGCACCCTAAATCATGGCAATATGCCCCAAAATTGTCTAACCAGACTGCTGAGCACAATCCGTTGTTAAATATAGAGCAATTAGATGTACTGCGTGGCTCCAAAAAACTATTTAGTATAGATGAATTAACGATTTCAAGTGGCGAATGGCTTACAATAACTGGACCAAATGGAACAGGTAAGACAACATTTTTAGAAACGATGATGCAGCTCATTAAATATAATGGCCAAATATTTTACAAAAATAAACAGATCAAAAAAGTAAAAGATGCTTCTCAACATATGTATTTCGTATATCAAAATCCAGAATTACAATTCATAGAAACATCCGTATACAATGAAATATTTATCAATTATGCATATCAAGATAAACAAACAGCTCATGACAAGACCCAAGACATGTTGACGTTATTAAAACTCAATCATGTGAAAGACCAACACCCTTTCGAATTATCAATAGGACAGAAAAAAAGATTAAGTGTCGCAACTGCATTAAGTACAAATTCTGAAATTATTTTACTTGATGAGCCAACATTTGGTTTAGACAGTCACAATACCTTTGAACTCATCAAATTATTTCATGAACGCGTTCAACATGGTCAAACTATCTTAATGATTACGCACGAAAATGAGATTATTAATCGTTATGCTACTAGAAGATTGACGATCAAAGACGAGCAATTACATGTAAGCGGTGGTGAATCTCATGTTAACTAATTGGAAGAAATACCGTACTTTTATTGATGATGTGAATATTCTAACGAAACTTATATTAGGTATCACTCTATTTTTCTATGCGATATTTATTCATCAATTTGATTTCATGCTTTATTTAACAATTATTATGTTCCTTTATCTAATCATCATGAGTGGCGTGAGATGGTTACCACTATTAATCGTCATTGCTATCACTTTATTTTTCGGACTCACTTCTTCCCTATTTATGATTTTTTATGGTGAAGGAAATGAAACAATTTTCAAGTTTGGTATTATTCATATTACTGAAGAAAGCTTTTTGAGAGGTATTCACGTAACCATGCGTACACTAGTCATTTCATTTTACGGCATGGTTATACCATTTACTTCGCAAATCATTTATGTGTTTTATAGTTTCATGCAACATTTAAAAGTAAAACCTAAAATCGCATATGCTTTCATGGCTTCTATACGCATGATACCGCTTATGTTTAGTTCTTTTATGCAGTTAAGACAAGCTTTAAAGATGCGATATGCAGTTATAGATAAAAGTAATCGTAAAGGCTTAAAATGGATTCACCATTTACTCATTCCAACGCTAAGTCAAAGTATAAGAAAGTCTCATAGGTTAGCTGTTGCGATGGAAGCAAAAGGATTCACAAACGGCAAAAGAACGTTCTATTATAAAGTACCTTTCACTAAAAAAGATTTATATTTCATCTTATTGACGATTGCACTTGTTGCTATCGCATATTTATTAAATATTTATTTACCTATAACAAACATTTCAGATATTCGATAACATTGCGTTATATTTGACCATACCTTTCCCTAAAAGAATGAAATATAGCGCAATGAAAAGGCTGAGACAAACTTTGTTGTCTCAGCCTTTAATTTATGATTTATATGCTTTTAATGCTTTATGTCCAATATCATTTCTATAGAATAGTCGTTCACTTTTAATATGTTTGACTTGTTCATATGCATTTTTTTGAGCCGCTTCAATATTGTCACCTGTACCGATAACGATCATGACACGTCCACCATTATTTTCATACTTGCCTTCTGAATTTTTCTTCAAAGCACTCACAAAATATTGATCTACATGCTCTAAACCTTCAACTGAATATCCTTTATCATAGCTACCTGGATATCCTTTAGATGCTAATACGACACCAACAACGCTTTCATCTTTCCATTCTAATGTTAAAGGTTCTTTATGGTACACCTTGTTTAATATTTCAATAAAATCAGAATCTAATTTAGTCAATAATACTTGCGCCTCTGGATCACCGAATCTTGCATTAAATTCAATTACTTTTGGTCCTTCTTTTGTTAAAATTGCGCCAATATAAATCAAACCAAAATAGTTAATGCCTTCACTCACTAAAGCATCCGCAATAGGTTGTGCGATTTTTTGATTCGTTTCTTCCAATACATCGTCCGTAATATGAGGTACTGGACAGTATGCACCCATACCACCAGTATTCGGCCCTTTATCACCATCGAATGCACGTTTATGATCTTGGGCGATACAATCAAATGGAACTGCATATGATTGATTTACAAATGTCATAACTGAATATTCTTCTCCATCAAGAAACTCTTCGAATACGACTTTCTCATGAGGTGTTTGATATAAAGTTTCTACGCCTTCTCTTGCTTCTTCACGTGTTAAAGCAACGATTACACCTTTTCCAGCTGCAAGTCCATCTTTTTTAAGTACAATAGGTATTTTACATTGCTCAACATAATTGATTGCTTCTTCTTTTGTTGTGATTGTCTTATATTCTGCAGTTGGAATATCATACTTTTCCATAATTTTTTTCGCAAATTCTTTAGAACCTTCTAATTGTGCAGCTTCTTTATTTGGTCCGAAGACTTTAGCATTTGTTTCCTCTAATGCATCTGTTAAACCATCTATTAAAGGTTGTTCCGGTCCTATTATTACCCATTCAATATTGTTTTGTTCTACAAAAGATTTTATAGCTAAATGGTCATTTTCTTGAACATCCGATACAATTGTCGCAACTTCTTCCATTGCATCATTACCCGGAATGACAAAGACTTCATTTACTAATTTAGACGATTGACATTTTTGAGCTAACGCATGTTCTCTTCCACCTGATCCTATAACAAGTACTTTCATATTGACCTCCTAATGTTTAAAGTGTCTCATACCAGTAAATACCATACTGATGCCATATTTATTTGCCATATCTATTGAATCTTGATCTTTAATAGATCCACCTGGTTGGATAATTGTTTTAATACCTGCTTTAGCAGCTGTTTCTACAGTGTCACCCATTGGGAAAAATCCATCTGAAGCTAAGGCTACATTTTCATTCATTTCAATAGCACGTTCAATTGCTATTTTTGCAGAACCAACTCTATTCATTTGTCCAGCACCAACACCAACAGTTTGGTGATCGTTCGCTAGTACAATGGCATTACTTTTAACTGAGCGGACAACTTTCCATCCTAGTTCTAAAGCTTTCCATTGTGCTTCAGTTGGTTCAACATCTGTAACGACTTTCATTTCTTCGCGCGTTAATGTTGCATTATCTTTATCTTGAACTAAGTATCCACCTGAAACTGATACAAATTCTTGTTCATCTTGCGTTTCTGTCATATCAATTTCTAGTAATCTAATATTCTTCTTCGCTGTTAAGACTTCCAACGCATCGGCTTCATAGCTTGGTGCAATAATGACTTCCAAGAAAATAGAATGTAATTTCTCCGCTAATTCTTTTGTAACAGGTCTATTTAAAGCGACAATACCACCAAATATAGATTGAGAATCCGCTTCATATGCATATTCGTATGCTTCTTCAATAGTTGCGCCTACACCAACTCCACATGGGTTCATATGTTTTACTGCAACAGCTGCAGGTTGTTCAAACTTTTTAATAAGTGATAACGTTGCATCGGCATCTTTAATGTTATTAAAGCTTAAAGCTTTACCATGTAATTGTTTAGCGCCAGCTAATGTATTCGGCTCGTTAGAAGTCTTTACAAAAGTAGCATTTTGTTGAGGGTTTTCTCCATATCTTAATGTTTCTGATGTATTTCCAAAGAATTCAACAATCGCATTATCATAATCATTTGTATGTTTAAATACTTTTACCATTAGTGATTTACGATAATTTTCATCTAATTTGTCAGAAGCAATACGTTCAATAACTTCATTATAATCAGAAGGATCTACGACTGTTGTAACAAATTTGAAGTTCTTAGCTGCTGCTCGTAACATAGTTGGTCCACCGATATCGATGTTTTCAATTGCTTCATCTTCTGTTACATCTTCTTTCTTAACAGTCTCTTTAAATGGATATAAATTTACGACTACTAAGTCAATTAAGTCGATGTCTTGTTCTTTTAATGCTGTTAAATGTTCAGGAATAGAACGATTTGCAAGAATCCCTCCATGTACACCTGGATGTAAAGTTTTGACTCTTCCATCCATTATTTCTGGAAAGTTTGTTAATTCTGAAACTGAATATACTTCAATCCCAGCATTTTCAAGTGCCTTTTTAGTACCACCAGTTGAAAAGATTTTATAATCATTTTCTATTAATTTGCTTGCGAAATCTTCTATATTTGTTTTGTCTGACACACTTAATATTGCATTCTTCATTTTGTAAAGACTCCTTTATTGAATAATTTCTTTCATAACACGGGGATATAATTCGTATTCTAAGTTCTGTATTCTTAATTGTAATGTTTCTCTCGTATCATCTGGATATACTTTACAGCTTAATTGGTCTATAATTTCGCCAGTATCCATACCACTATCAACGTAATGAACTGTCGCTCCTGTAACACGTACGCCGTAATCTAATGCTTGCCCTACAGCGTCCTTACCAGGAAAACTTGGTAATATAGATGGATGTATATTCAACATTTTACCTTCATATTGTTTTAATAATGTAGGACCAACAATTTTCATATATCCTGCGAGAATAACCCAACTTACACGATCTTGAGATAATCTCGTGAGTAGAGCTTCTTCATATTCTTTTTTACTATCGTAAGTTCTTGGATCTATGATATAAACAGGTAAATTAAATCTTCTTGCTCTTTCTATACAAAAGGCATTAGGGTTATCTGTATACAATGCTGTTACTTCTATATGGTCTAAATAACCTGCTTCGATATTTTCCATTATTTTCTCAAAATTCGATCCATTTCCTGATGCAAATACTGCTATATTAATCATGATTGAACCCCCGTCAATTTGACCTGACCTGTTCCGTTTGAAATTTCACCTATTACATATGCTTCTTCATTTTTTGCTTTCAAAATATCTAATGTTTCTTGAGCATCTTCTTTATTAACGATAAGTACAAAGCCAATGCCCATATTAAACACATTATACATTTCCTCTGCTTCAATCTTTCCTTGCTCTTTTAACCAATGGAATATTTTTGGTACTTCATAAGATTGAACATCGATATGTGCATCTTTATTTTCTGGAATCGCTCTTGGAATATTTTCAATAAATCCTCCACCAGTAATATGAGACATACCTTTAACTTTTACTTTATCTAATACGGCAAGAACAGGTTTAACATATAGTTTTGTTGGTTCAAGAAATGTTTCTAAATACGTTCTTTCTTCATCAAATGCATCATTTAAGTTAATTTGACTTTCTTTAATTAAATTTCTAACTAAACTGTAGCCGTTTGAATGAATACCGCTTGATGTAATACCAATTATGACGTCACCTTCATTAACTTCACTGCCGTCAATATAGTCATCTTTTTCAACAGCACCAACACAAAATCCAGCAATATCATATTCTCCTTCATGGTACATTTCGCCCATTTCAGCAGTTTCTCCGCCAATTAATGCACAATTCGTTTCTTTACAACCGACAGATACACCTGAAACAATCGCTTCAATTGTCTCAGGATTTACTTTATTCGTCGCAATATAATCAAGGAAATACAAAGGTTCTGCGCCAGTCGTTAAAATATCATTCACACACATCGCAACTGCATCGATACCGATTGTGTCATGTTTGTTATAATCAATTGCGAGTTTAAGCTTTGTACCAACACCGTCTGTTCCAGAAACAAGTACTGGTTTCTTCATATTTAATTGTGACAGATCAAATGCAGCACCAAAGCCACCTAAACCGCCTAGAACTTCCTTTCTCATTGTGCTTTGAACATGTGACTTCATTCTATTGACCGCTTCATAACCAGCTTCAATATCTACACCAGATGCTTTATATGCTTTCGACATTAAGATTACCCTCTTTATCAAAGTATTGTTTATTACTAGCTAAATAAGATTTTTGACGTGGACTTAAGTTTTGATAATATCTTTCTTCATAGTCATAAAGACCTGCTGGATAGTCACCAGTAAAGCTTTCTACACATAATCCGTGATAAGGTACGTCTTTATCTAACCCTATTGATCGTATTAAGCCATCAACTGATAAATATGCAAGTGAATCTGCACCGATATAATCTCTAATTTCTTCAGGTGATTTATGTGCAGAAATCAGTTCAGCAGATGTCGACACATCGATACCATAGAAACTTGGAAACATGAATTCTGGTGATGCGATACGTACGTGCACTTCATTTGCTCCAGCGTCTTTTAACATTCTGACGATACGTTTACTTGTTGTCCCTCTCACAATAGAATCATCAACAAGCACAATATTTTTACCATGTACGATATCTTTTACAGCTGATAATTTCACACGTACACCTTGTTCTCGTAATTCTTGTGTCGGTTGGATAAATGTTCGAGCAACATATTGATTTTTTACAAGACCCATTTCATAAGGTAAATGACTCTCTTCTGCATAACCAGATGCTGCTGAAAGTGAAGAGTTTGGTACGCCGATTACCATATCAGCATTTAAAGCTGGACTTTCTTGAGCTAGTTTTTTTCCAGATGCTTTACGAACTGCATGAACATTCTTACCTGCAATTGTAGAATCGGGTCTTGCAAAGTAAATATACTCCATCGCTGAAATTGCAGTCGTTGTTTCCGTTGTGTATGATTCAACTCTTATACCATCATCATTTATAACGATATACTCACCTGCATGAATATCTCTCACAAATTCTGCGCCGAGTACATCAATTGCACATGTCTCACTAGCAATGATATAAGCACCCGTCTTCATTCTCCCAACAGCTAAAGGTCTTATTGCATTTGGGTCAACAGCGCCATATAGTGCATCTTTTGTTAATAAAGCAAATGTGAATCCACCTTTAACTGTATTCAAACTTTCCTTCAATGCTTCTTCGAAAGTAGGCGCTTTACTTCTTCTTATAAGATGCATAATCACTTCAGTATCAGAAGAAGAATGGAAAATTGCGCCTTCTTGTTCTAATTCTTTTCTTAAGCTTTGTGCATTGACTAAGTTACCATTGTGACAAACACCAACACTCATATCATAAAAGTGATATAAAAAAGGTTGAATATTTTCAATTCCTTTATTACCAGAAGTTGCATATCTTACATGACCTATCGCATGTTGATTCCCTTTAAAACCTTCTAATTGTACATCCGTAATCGCATCAGATAATAAACCTAATCCTCTTTCACCTTTTAACTCGAAACCGTTTGAAGTTACAATTCCTGCACCTTCTTGACCTCTATGTTGTAAACTATGAAGCCCCATGTATGTGAGTTGTGCAGATTCTGGATGATTCCATATACCAAATACGCCGCATTCTTCATTTAAACTCTTGATTTCATGCATTGAGCTATTGCCCCTTTCAATTGCTCATTCAAATCAGATACATTGTATTTAATTTGAGCAGCATCATTTTTAATCGTAAATTGAGCATTATCAGTAACGCGACCTATTTCAACGGCATCGTCAATATCTATAGATTGTCCTTCTTTAACGATGACAATATATCTACCTTGAGTTTCACTAAATAATTGAGCATTTGTTACTGGTAACGTCACATCTAATCCTAAGTTAAAGTGTGTAGCTATTTTTGCAAGTCCAATAGCAAGACCACCTTTACCAACAGCTTGCGTATGTGAAATTTTGCCTGAACGTATAGCATTTTTAATTTGTTCTCCACGTTTTATTTCTGCTGATAAATCAATTGAACTTGGTTCATGATTAACTTCTTTAAATAATAACTTTTCAATCTGACTACCACCAAAGTCATCTTTTGTTTCTCCGACTATGAATACACGATCATTTACTTTTGGTTGATAATCATTTAAATACGTCACATCTTCAATTAAACCAACCATACCGACTACAGGTGTAGGGAAAATTGACGTCCCTTTTGTTTCATTGTATAAAGAAACATTCCCTGATACGACAGGTGTATTTAAAGCTTCACAAGCTTCAGCCATTCCTTTAGTAGAATCTGCAAGTTGTTGGTATATATCTTTCTTCTCAGGAGAACCATAATTTAAGCAATCTGTCATTGCTAATGGTTTAGCACCTACAGAAATTAAATTTCTATACGCTTCTGCAACAACCATTTTTCCACCTTCATATGGATTGTTATAAACATATCTCGCTTCTCCATCTATAGTAGAAGCTATCGCTTTATTTGTACCTTCCACTCTAACTACTCCAGCACTAATACCTGGCTTGATAATTGTATTGGCACCAACTTGTTGATCATATTGGTCATATGCGTAATGTTTAGATGCAATTGTTGGATGATTAATTAGTTTTTGGAATACTTCTTCTACATTGATTTCATCATATTGATTATCATTGTGTTTAAATTCTTTTGCTTCACCTTCTAGAATATATACGGGTGCTTCATCAGCTAAAGGTTCTACAGGAATATCAGCGTATATTTCATCTTCATAAGATAAAACAAATCTATTTGTATCTGTAACTTCACCTATAACAGCAGAATCTAATTCATGATGATCAAATAAATCTAAGAATTTTTGTTCTGTACCTTTTTCAACTACTAATAACATACGTTCTTGTGTTTCTGAAAGCATCATTTCATATGGTGAGATACCTTCTTCTCTTGTCGGTACTTTCTCTAAATGAAGATGGATACCACTTTCACCTTTAGCTGCCATTTCAGAAGAAGATGACGTTAATCCTGCTGCGCCCATGTCTTGAATACCTACTAATTCAGGATAAGTAATTGCTTCTAATGTTGCTTCCATTAATTTTTTACCTACAAACGGATCTCCTATTTGTACTGATGGTCTTTTACTTTCAGATGCTTCACTTAGTTCTTCAGATGCAAAAGTTGCACCGTGAATACCGTCTCTACCTGTTTTTAATCCAACATAGATAACTGGGTTTCCGATACCTTTAGCAGTACCTTTTTGAATTTTGTCATGATCTATAATGCCAACACACATCGCATTAACAAGTGGATTACCATCATATCTTTCATCAAATTCAATCTCACCTGCTACTGTCGGTATACCGATACAGTTTCCGTAACCACCGATACCTTTTACGACTCCACTAAACAATCTGCGGTTTGTCTTATTAGATAACTCGCCAAATCTTAAACTATTTAATAAAGAAATAGGTCTTGCTCCGATTGATACGATATCGCGGATAATACCACCAACACCTGTAGCAGCACCTTGATAAGGTTCAATTGCTGAAGGATGGTTATGAGATTCTACTTTAAACACGACTGCTTGGTTATCACCGATATCTACAACACCAGCACCTTCACCTGGACCCATTAAGACATGTTCTCCAGAAGTAGGGAATTGTTTTAAAAATGGTTTAGAATGTTTATATGAGCAATGTTCACTCCACATTACCGAGAATATACCTATTTCAGTAAAGTTCGGTTTGCGTCCTAAAATGCTTACGACTTTTTGATATTCTTCGTCCGTTAAACCCATATCTCTATATAAATATTCTTTTTCAATTTCTTCTATACTAGGTTCTAAAAACTTAGACATGTTGTTCCCTCCAACTTTCGATCATAGATTGAAATAATTTAACGCCACTATCTGAACCAAGTAATGTTTCCATGGCACGTTCTGGATGAGGCATCATCCCACAAACATTTCCTTCTTTATTCGTAATACCAGCTATATCTTTATATGAACCATTAGGATTATCATTGTAAGTTAAAATAATTTGATTATGATTCACAAGTTCTTCATATAATTCATCTGTACAATAATAGTGACCTTCACCATGCGCAACAGGATAAATGACAGTTTCATCTTTATCATACTGATGTGTGAATTTCGTTTCGTTATTTACAATTGTTAACGATTCATTTCTACTTACAAATAAATGACTGTCGTTATGTAACAGTGCACCTGGTAACAAACCAACCTCTGTTAAGATTTGGAACCCATTACATACGCCAAGTACTGGTTTACCTTCACTTGCAAGTCTTTTTACTTCACTAATAATTGGTGCTACGCGTGCCATTGCACCTGATCTTAAATAATCACCAAATGAGAAGCCTCCAGGTATTAACACACCATCAAAACCTTCAAGAGAAGTTTCTCTATAATCTACATATGCCGCTTCGACACCTGAACGTTTAGCAGCATTATACATATCACGATCGCAATTAGATCCTGGAAATACTAATACAGCTAATTTCATTATGCGTTCTCCTTATCTTCTAAGATTTTAAAACTATATTCTTCGATAACCGTATTGGCAAATAGCTTCTCACTTAAAGTATTAACGATATTCTTGATTGAATTTTCATCTGTTTCGTCAACAGTCATGTAAATCACTTTACCAACTCTTATATCATTGACTTGTTCATAACCTAAATCATGTACCGCTCTATTTAAAGCTTGTCCTTGTGTATCTAATACTTGACCTTGTAACGTAATATGCAATTCAATCTTTTTCATTTTATAGTTCCTCCAATTTTTTGTAGAAAGTTTCATAAGTATCAATTAATGAGCCTGTATCTTCTCTATATACATCTTTATCAAAGTTTTCTTTTGTTTCTTTGTCCCAAATTCTGCATGTATCTGGAGAAATTTCATCCGCTAATAAGATTTCTCCATCAGATGTTATGCCAAATTCGATTTTGTAATCTACGAGTATTAAATTCATGTCATCCATAATTTCACTTAATACTTTATTTACTTTTAATGCTTCTTTTTTAATGTTTGATAATTCTTCTGATGAAGCAATATTCAATAATGACACGTGATCATCCGTGATAAGCGGATCATTCAACTCATCTTTCTTATAGAATAGTTCTAATAAAGGTTCTTTAAATTCATGTCCCTTTTCAAAACCTAGTCGTTTACAAATTGAGCCTGCTGCAACATTTCTTACGACAACTTCTAACGGGAATATTTCTACAGCTTTAACAAGTTGTTCTGTTTCAGAAATTTGTTCTACAAAGTGGCTCTCAACGCCTTTTTGTCGCAATATTCCAAATATTTTTGATGTAATTAAATTGTTTAAACGCCCTTTTCCAAGCATTTTATCTTTTTTAGCACCATTTCCAGCAGTCACTTCATCCTTATATTCGATTCTCAAAATACCATCTTTATCCGTATTGAAAACTCTTTTAGCTTTGCCTTCATAAAGTAATGACATATTAATCGTTCCGCCCTTCAAATAATTGATTAAATTGGTTTTCATCTTTATTTAAATCTGTTGATAATTTTGTAATATGTCCCATTTTACGATTTACTTTATTGACCTTTTTACCGTAAATATGAACGTACCATTCAGGATGCTCACTAAAAACTTCTTGTAAATTCAACACATCTTGTCCTAGCAAATTCATCATGATTGCTGGTTGTAATAAAGTAATCTTTTTCGGTAAATGCCATCCTGCAACTGCAAGTATATGTGTATCAAATTGCGAGTAATCACATGCTTCGATAGAGTAATGACCTGAATTATGTGGTCTTGGTGCAATTTCATTCACATAAAGTTGATGATCTTCCGTTACAAAAAATTCAACTGTAAACGTTCCTACAAAGTGTAGCTTCGTCATAATTTTTTGAACTTCTTGAATAGCTTGTTCTTCTAAATCTACTCTAGCTGGAACAACTGTCTTATATAAAATTTGGTTTCTATGTTCATTTTCCTGTAATGGAAAATAAACTGTATGATCATATATATCACGTGTAGCTGTTATGGATACTTCTTTAAATAGAGGGAGATATTTTTCAACTACGCAAGGTGTATCAGTAATTAATTTCTTAGCTTCATCTAAATCTTCTTTAGATTGAATGACAAGCTGACCTTTACCGTCATATCCACCAAAGCGTGTCTTTATAATAAATGGATAGCCAATTGTTTCTATAGCTTCATTCAAGTCTTCTGTTGACTTAACTTCCATAAACGGTACAATTTGAACATTTGCGCTTTCTAATGTTTGTTTTTCAGTTAAGCGATCTTGTAATAAAGCAACTGTTTGGCTCCCTTGAGGAATATTAAATTGATTGGAAAGTTTTTCTAACTGTTGTGCATCTATATTTTCAAATTCATAAGTTACAACTTTAGAGATGTCACCAAGCTGATTGAGTGCATCTATATCCGAAAATTCAGCGTTTATAAATTGGTGTGCTACAAATCTTGCAGGGCAATCTTCGTCAGGGTCTAAAATGGCAACTTGAAATCCCATTCTTTGAGCAGATTGAGCCATCATTTTACCTAATTGACCTCCACCGACAATACCTATCATGTCACCTGATTCTAGGTTATAATAAGTCATTTTGCATTTCCTCCACTTTATCGACTAAACTTTTTTCATAATTAACAAGTTGTTTTCTTACATTTTCATCTGTCATACCGATCATTCTTGCGGCTAAAATACCAGCATTTTTAGATCCGGCTTTTCCTATTGCAGTTGTCGCAACCGGTATCCCACCAGGCATTTGTACAATCGACAACAATGAATCCATACCTTTTAAGCTTTTTGATTCAATAGGTACACCAATCACTGGAACTGTTGTTAATGAAGCTACCATTCCTGGTAAATGTGCTGCCCCACCTGCTCCAGCAATAATAATATCTATATTATGATCAGTAGCATTTTTAGCAAAGTCAACCATTTCTAATGGTGTTCGATGTGCAGATACGACCTTTTTCTCATATTGGATATTAAAATATTCAAGCATATCGCATGCTTCTTTCATGATTGGCCAATCTGAAGAACTACCCATTATAACTGCCACTTTCATGTAGGTCACCCTTTCAAATAGTTGAAATATTTAATCTTTTCTGTGTATATTACAGATATAGCATAACAATTGATCATGCTATTTTCAATGAAAAAAACGAACATTTTATATATTTTTTACAAAAAAGTTTGATTTATGTTCGTATTAAGGGCATAATTTTCATTGTATCAATCAATATAGTTCGATTATTAATAGGAGGCAATTTTCATGGTAGCTAAGATATTAGACGGTAGAGAAATAGCGAAGACTTACAGAGCAGGTCTTCAGGCAGAAGTAGAAAAGTTAAAAGAACATAACATCGTACCTAAATTAACGGTCATACTCGTTGGTAATGATGGCGCGAGTCAAAGTTATGTTAATTCTAAGAAAAAAGCAGCTGAAAAGATTGGTATGATTTCTGAAATTGTACATATGGATGAATCATCTACTGAAGAAGAAGTATTATCTGAACTCGATAGATTAAATAATGACGATTCAGTAAGTGGTATATTAGTCCAAGTTCCACTTCCAAAACAAGTTTCTGAAGCAAAAGTATTAGAAGCAATCAATCCTGACAAAGATGTAGATGGATTTAATCCTATAAATATTGGTAGATTATATACTGGAGAAAGAACATTTATCCCATGTACTCCACTAGGTATAATGGAAATTCTCAAACATGCAGATATTGACTTAAAAGGAAAAAACGTAGCTGTAATCGGTAGAAGTCATATTGTTGGTCAACCAGTTAGTAAATTATTAACAGATCAAGATGCAACTGTTACTTTATTACATTCAAAATCAACAAATACAGAAGAAGTCTTAAAACAAGCAGACGTAATCGTAAGTGCAGTCGGACGCGTACACCTCGTTACAAAAGACTTAGTAAAACCAGGAGCAGTTATTATCGATGTCGGTAACACACCAGATGAGAATGGTAAATTAAAAGGTGACGTCGATTTCGAAGCTGTTAAAGAAGTAGCTAGTGCAATCACACCAGTACCAGGCGGAGTCGGTCCATTAACAATCACTATGGTATTGAACAATACATTATTAGCTGAAAAATGGAAAAACGGACTTGAATAAAATTATAATATAGAAAAAGCGGAACCCGATGACGGTTCCGCTTTTATTTATTGTGGTAGATGGAATGTGCTAACTTCCATTATTCTGAATTGTGGTAATTAGGACTCGCTAACTTCCATTATTCTGAATTCTGGTAATTAGAATCCGCTAACTTCCATTATTCTGAATTCTGGTAATTAGAACGCTGTAACTTCCATTATTCCGAATTGTGGTAATTAGAATCCGTTAACTTCCATTATTCTGAATTGTGGTAATTAGGCGGGCCATTCTTACGGACATTTCTCCAAATTCTGTCCCTAACAGCACCTCTTACGGACATTTCTCAGAATTCTGTCCCTAACGACACCTCTTACGGACACTTCTCAGAATTCTGTCCCTAACGACACCCATTACGGACATTTCTCAGAATTCTGTCCCTAACGACACCTCTTACGGACACTTCTCAGAATTCTGTCCCTAACGACACCCATTACGGACACTTCTCAGAATTCTGTCCCTAACAATAAAAAAACACCACCCCACTATGCTGATCATAATGGGATGGTGTTTCGAATACTAATATTATACGTTTGTAATACTCATTTTTGGACCAAATGGTTCGAAGTGAACATCTGCTTGGCCAATATTTAATTTTTCTAGCTCATCAAATATTGTATCCATAAATGTGATACCACCACATAAATAGATGTCGACGTCTTCATTAATCCAATTGCTTAATTCATTGCTTGTTAAATATCCGTCTTTTTCTTTTAAATGATAAGTAACTTCTACATTTTCATTCATTGCGTTTAATGCGTCTACTTCTTCTTTAAATGGTACGTCTTTTTCTGCTTCATTTACATGTACGAAATGAACATTTCTACCTTTATATGCCTCATCTTCTAACATAGCTAGCATTGGTGTAACACCTGCACCAGAAGATAATAGTAATAATTTTTTATCTTTATCTGATTCTACTTTGAAATCACCTGCTGGAGCTGAAAGTTCAATTGTATCTCCAACTGAATACTTATCATGTAAATCATGAGATACTAGACCTTTTTTCTCGCCTTCTCCTTCACGTTTTACAGCAAATCTTAATTTACCGTCATTTTTTACAGAGTAAATTGAGTAATGTCTTAATGCTAAATTATCATCGTTTGTTGGTTTAATACGTACAGTGATATATTGACCTGCAACAAGTTCAGGAATTTTAATGTTATCTACTGGTTCAACTTCGAATGATTTCATTGAAGTACCTTGATCTTCAATATTTGTAATTTTAAATGATTTAAAGTCGTCCCAAGCTGCTGCTTCGTACATTGCTTTTTCCATTTGGATAAATACGCCTGCGATTTCACCATATGCTTCTTCCCAAGCATTCATAATATCATCTGTAGCTGCATCGCCTAGAACTTCTTTAATTGCTTTTAATAAGAATTCACCAACAATAGGATAATGTTCCTCTTTAACTTGTAATGCACGGTGTTTATGTGCAATTTGATTTACGTTAGGAACGATTGCTTCTAAATGATCGATATGTTTAGCTGCTGCTAAAACTGTTTGTGCTAAAGCTGTTTGTTGTTTACCTTGTTTTTGATTAGATTTATTAAATATGTTCAATAATTCTGGATGAGCTTCAAACATTCTTTGATAAAAGACTTTTGTAATTTCATTTCCGTATTGTTCTAATACTGGTACTGTTTGTTTTACGATTTCTTTAGTTTGTTCTGATAACATCAGAAGTCCCCCTCTAAAAGATATATTTTAAATACATGTTTAATTGTAAATAATTTCACAATGTTTTTCAATACAGTTTGCAAAAAGTTTACAAAGTTGTCACTCTTTTAAAAATACATATATTGATTGATTGTTTTTTAACCTTCATATTAAGTATAATTAATATATTATAAGGAGGTTGAACTTTATGAAGCTCACCCAATACACGGATTATTCTTTACGTGTCCTCATGTATTTAGCCCAACAAAATAAACAATCTCAAATAGAAGAGATTTCAAACTTTTATGGCATATCAAAAAATCATTTAACTAAAGTCGTACATCAACTTGTTAAGTTAGGATACTTAAAATCTATAAGAGGAAGAAATGGTGGCATAATCCTCAATCAGTCCCCTAGTGACATTAATATAGGTAAACTTGTTAGACAAACTGAAGATCATTTTGAATTAGTAGAATGCTTTAATATGGAAACAAACACTTGTCCAATAGCATTAAATTGTGGATTAAAAGGTGCACTCAATCATGCTTTAATGGAGTACTTACGTACGCTTGATCAATATTATTTAAGTGATATCATCCCTAAAAACACCCTAAAAGACACTGTTTACACTACTTAAGTTAGGAAATCGGTCTAAAGGTCGATGTAAATGTGAAAATATTACGATAATATATCATTTAGTAAGGAAATGAAAAACGAGACATGTTATTCTTTCCTTATAGCTTACAACAAAGGAGTACATAAAAAATGATGAATAAAATATTACAATCACTTACAGTACTTGGTGTTTCTGCTTCACTTGTTACACCTTCATTAACTGCGAGTGCTACTGGAAACAGCCTTCCACAAATTAAAGGTGTTGAGGGTGACGTTGTTGAAAAAGGTGCTGACTACGATTCATTAAAAGGCATAAAAGCATATGATAAAGAAGATGGAGACTTAACAGATAAGATTAAAGTAACTGGTGACGTTGATACTTCTAAATTAGGTAAATACAAAGTACAATATAAAGTCACAGATTCTGATGGCGCATATAGAACAAAATGGCATTATGTATATGTTGTCAAAGAAGGTTCATTAAATGGTTCTAAAGATAACGATACTAAAGATAAGAATAAAGACGAATCTAAATCCGAAGTAGCATCTAACAAAAAGACATCTACTAAAGATTTAGATGAAAATATGCCAATTATAACAGTGCCAACTAAAGATTTAGTTTATCAAGGTGACCACTTCGATCCGATGAAAGGTGTTAAAGCATCTGACAAAAAAGACGGAGACATCACTGATAAAGTAACTGTTAAAGGTGATATTGACACATCTAAAACTGGTTTACAATATATCACTTATCACGTAAAAGACTCTGATGGCTACTACTACACATACAAAAGAGGCGTTTACGTAAACGATGCAGATTTAGCACCTAATCCTGAATTATCAGGAATTAAAGACGTTACCATTAAAAAAGGTCAAGACTTTGACTTATTAAAAGGTATAACAGCTAAAGATAAATCAGGAAAAGATTTAACATCTGACATTGTTACAAGTGGTGAAGTAGACACTAGCAAACCAGGTAAATACAAAGTTGGTTACGCAGTATCAGATGCTGACGGTCATATTTCAGCTGAAGGTAGAACAATTACAGTAAAATAATCATATATAAACGAGCCAAATGACTTCATTCATTTGGTTTGTTTTTTTATATTTATCAAAAGTGTAATTTTTAATTTTATGTTTCATTTAAGTACTTATTAAAGAACATTAAAAATATTTTAAACTATTCTTAATAAGCTGAAAACTCAATGTTTTTAACAATTTAAAGATGTTTTTTCGTTTTTTTAAATATTTTTAAAATGTACACAAAAATTTAACAATTAGGAAAAAACGCGTCATATCAAAGTTAATTAAATACATTTTTATATTATAACGCTTACACCCTATTTTATAGCCTTGTAAATATGTTTAAATCCTTTAAAATTAAGGTCTAGCCATATATATAGGTATATAGAAAATTGGGAGGTAAAAAACGTGGCAAAGTTAAAGTCAATACTTCTCATGTCAACATTAGGTATTTTACTTAGTGGTTGTTCAAATTTAGAAGTATTAAACCCCAAAGGCCCTATGGCTGAAGATCAACATTTCTTAATTATCTTTTCAATTATAATGATGGTCTTTATTGTTATAGTGGTCTCCGTTTTGTTTTTAATATTTATTGTTAAATATAGAAAAACAAAAAATGAAACATCTGGTACGATGCATCACAATGTCGTTTTAGAGGCTGTATGGTTTATTATTCCAATAATCATACTTGTGGTATTAGCTGTACCAACAATTAAATCATTGTATTTCTATGAAGAAGCACCAAAGTCAGAAGAAGACCCAGTTGTTATTTATGCAACAAGTGCAGGCTTTAAGTGGTTCTTTAGTTATCCAGATGAGAAAGTAGAAACTGTCAATCATGTAACAATTCCAGAAGGTCGACCAGTTCTATTTAAATTACAATCTATGGATACAATGACAAGTTTCTGGGTACCTCAATTAGGTGGACAGAAGTACGCGATGACTAGCATGACAATGGATTGGACATTGCAAGCAAACGAAACAGGTACATTTAAAGGTAGAAACTCTAACTTTAATGGTGAAGGGTTCTCTAGACAAACATTTAATGTTAACGCTGTAAGCAATGAAGATTATGATAAATGGGTTTCTAAATCTCAAAAACGTAAAACAATTGATCAAGATACATTCGATCATCAACTTTTACCTACAACTAAGAATGAAGAACTTACTTTTAGTGGAACACACTTAGCATATGTAGATCCAGCTGCGGATCCTGAATACATTTTCCATGCTTATAAACGTTTCCGCTATGAACCAAAAGATCCAAACTTCTATGATGAAAGTGAAGGCGTAACAGAAAAACCAGTATTACCTGCACGTAAAGTGACTGTTACTAACCCTAACTATGACCGTCATGGAATGAAACCTATGATTCTTAAAAATAACGAAAAATATGACAGTGACTTCAAAAAAGAAGAAAAACATCATATGGACGAAATGGAAAAAATGCAAGAAGATGCAAAATCTGATGATGAAAAATCTTCAGATAAGAACCATGGAGGTGACAAGTAATGAATTTTCCATGGAATGAATTTATCGTTCAAAGTGACTGGATGATAACAATGGCACAAGTTTTACTTGTATTAACAGGTATATGTGTTGTTGGTGGACTAACATATTATAAAAAATGGAAATGGCTTTATACAGAATGGTTAACTTCAGTTGACCATAAAAAAATTGGTGTAATGTATATTATATCTGCAATCATTATGTTCTTCCGTGGCGGTGTAGATGCACTTCTTATCCGTTTACAATTAATGACACCAGATAACACATTACTTGAATCTCAGCACTATAATGAAATCTTTACAACACATGGTGTAATCATGATTATCTTCATGGCAATGCCGTTCTTAATTGGTTTAATGAACGTTGTTGTACCATTACAATTAGGTGCTCGAGATGTTGCATTCCCTATGTTAAATAACTTAAGTTTCTGGTTATTTGCTGCCGGAATGGGATTATTTAATATTTCATTCGTAATTGGTGGTTCGCCAGCTGCTGGTTGGACAAACTATGCGCCACTTGCAACTGACTTCAGTCCAGGTACAGGTATTAACTATTATTTAATTGCAATTCAAATAGCTGGTATTGGTACGTTAATGACAGGTATTAACTTCTTTGTTACGATCTTAAAATTACGAACTAAATCAATGAAATTTATGCAAATCCCAATGTTCTCAATGACAACATTAATTACATCATTATTAATTATCTTAGCCTTCCCTATTTTAACTGTCGCACTTGCTTTAATGACATTCGACCGTTTAATGGGAACAAGCTTCTTTGAAGTTGCTAATGGTGGTATGCCAATGTTATGGGCTAACTTCTTCTGGGTATGGGGTCACCCTGAAGTTTATATTCTAGTATTACCGGCATTCGGTATTTACTCAGAAATCATCCCTACTTTTGCTAGAAAAAGATTATTCGGACATCAAAGTATGGTCTGGGCAACTGGTGGTATTGCGTTCTTAAGCTTTATCGTTTGGGTTCACCATTTCTTCACTATGGGTAGTGGTGCATTAGTTAACTCATTCTTCTCAATAACTACTATGTTAATTGCCGTACCAACAGGTGTTAAAATATTCAACTGGCTATTAACGTTATATAAAGGTCGAATTACATTTGAATCACCTATGTTATTCGCATTAGCCTTTATTCCAAACTTCACATTAGGTGGGGTTACAGGTGTTATGCTTGCTATGGCAGCAGCGGACTATCAATATCACAATACTTATTTCTTAGTGGCACACTTCCACTACGTTATTATCGCTGGTGTTGTATTCGCATGTTTCGCAGGTTTAATATTCTGGTATCCAAAAATGTTTGGTCACAAATTAAATGAAAAGATTAATCAATGGTTATTCTGGACATTTACTTTAGGATTCAACTTATGTTTCTTACCACAATTCCTATTAGGTTTAGATGGAATGCCACGTCGTTTATATAAATACACTCAAGCAGATGGATGGTTCTCATTAAACTTCATCTCTACAATTGGTGCATTCTTGATGGGTATTGGTTTCTTAGCTCTAGTATGGAACGTCGTATACAGCTTCGGTAAAGCGAAACGTGAAGCAACTGGTGACAACTGGAATGGTTTAGGTAGAACATTAGAATGGGCTACTGCTTCAGCTATGCCACCACACTACAACTTCGCTATTACACCAAAATGGTATGATACTGAAACATTTGTAGAAATGAAACAAAATGGTAAACACTATTTAGACGATAGAGATTATAAAGATATTCATATGCCAAACAATACACATATCGGATTCTGGATGGCAGTATGTTTCTTATTCGGTGGATTCTTCCTAGTATTCGAAACATATATACCAGCAATTATCTTTGGTGTTGGCGTATTAGCATGTATGGTTTGGAGAAGTTTCGAAAAAGACTACGGCTACCATATTCATGCTGAAGAATTAGAAGAAAATGAAGCAAAATTACGCGAATTACGTGAACAAGAATTACAGGAAAAGGAGGACAATAAAGATGAGTAATGAACACCACAATACAATTGATACTGTTAATGAAACAGGACAATTAAATAAACTCGGATTTTGGGTCTTTCTTACTGCTGAGGTTGCGTTATTCGGTACATTATTTGCAACATTCTTAGTACTACAGAAAAGTGGTTCATACGGTGGTTTCACTACACCAGAATTATTTGAATTACCATTAGTTATGATCATGACATTCCTATTACTTGTAAGTAGTTACACTTGTGGTATCGGTGTTTACTACATGCGTAAAGAAAATGTCAAAATGATGATGGTATGGATGGTTATCACACTTATCTTAGGTGCAGGATTCGTAGGATTTGAAATTTACGAATTTACTCACTATGTTCATGAAGGTGTTACACCTCAATTAGGATCATTCTGGTCTGCATTCTTTATACTTTTAGGTACACATGGTCTCCATGTTACTTTAGGTATATTCTGGATTTCAGGTGTACTAATCCAAATCCTTACACGTGGATTAAATGAACACAATGCACCAAAAGTATTTATCGGAAGTTTATACTGGCATTTCCTTGATGTTGTATGGATCTTTATCTTTACATTAGTTTATCTTGTAGGGATGGTGAGTGGATCATGAATAAAACAGTCGTTACACATACAGTCGGTTTAATATTCTCAATTGTATTAACATTAGTAGCTGTTTATGTCATGTTATACACTGGCATGTCACTACAAGTAAGAACATCAATCATTATTGGATTTGCTTTCTTACAAGCATTAGTTCAATTACTAATGTTCATGCATTTAACAGAAGGACCAGATGGACGCGCAACTGCATTCAAAGTACTCTTCGCAGTAATTATTACTTTATTAGTAATAATCGGTACTTATTGGGTTATGGTTGGCGGACACAGCGCCCATATGTAAAACCTATATATTTAAAGCTGTTAATAAAGTCAGAGACTTTATTAACAGCTTTTTTATTTTGTATAGAATTAATTAATGGTATGGAGAGTGAGTTGGGTGTTGGGATTGGGTGTTGGGATTGGGTGGTTGGTTTGGGATTTTGGATTGTATTGAGGTTGCTATGTTGCTAGTTTGACTCGTCTTGCAACATTCGGGGGCTCTATGTTGCTTGTTTGGTCAGTCTTGCAATATTCGGGGGCTCTATGTTGCCTGTTTGGGTCGTCTTGCAACATAGAGAGGTGCTATGTTGCTTGTTTGGGTCGTCTTGCAACATACGGGGGTGCTATGTTGCTTGTTTGACTCGTCTTGCAATATAGAGAGGCGCTATGTTGCTAGTTGTGGTCGTCTTGCAATATTCAGGGGCTCTATGTTGCTTGTTTGGTCAGTCTTGCAATATAGAGAGGCGCTATGTTGCTTGTTTGGGTCGTCTTGCAATATTCGAGGCTTCTATGTTGCTAGTCATGCCCCACTTGCAATATTCAGACCTCTTATTTATCTTGTTTGATCAGTCTTGATAAATACAGACCTTCTATTTATCTTGTTTCACCTGTCTTGATAAATACGAGGCACTTATTTATCTTGTTTCGCCATTCTTGATAAATACATGCCTCCTATTTATCTTGTTTGGCCTGTCTTGATAAATTCAGACCTCCTTTTTATCTTGTTTGGTCAGTCTTGATAAATGGAATACCCCTAACTTACTTAAGTTAGGGGTATCTGATTAAATTGTACTAGTATTTTTCCATGATTTATAAGTCAAGTTCTTCTATAATATTCAAAGCTACATGAAATTTGTCTATATTATGATTCGCTTCTTTTAATCCATCTACATTATATGTTTCTTCAGAAAGTACATCACCAGTTACAAGAAAGTTAAATATTTCAAATCCGTGAAAATCACAAACTGCTTGTACTCCAGCAAGCTCCATATCTACTGCTATACATCCTTCTTTTTTTCTTTTATTATACTGCGTGTTTGTTTCCCTTAGTACTGCATCAGTTGTCCAAACTTTACCTTCTATAAATGGTAACGCTAATTTATTAAATACTTCAGCTAATTTATTAGCATTCTTTACTTTAATATAGTCTGATGGAGGGGCGTAATGATATGACATTCCTTCATCTCTATAGCTGTGAGTAGGTATTATAAATTTATTAAAAGTCCTTTCGCTATCAAGACTTCCTGCTGAACCAAACATTACAAATTTTGTAGCACCTGTTATCCAATTACATATCATGCAATATTGAGAAGCAAGCGTTGAACCAATTGCAGATAGATAAAATGCTACAGCTTTACCGTTATAAATGAATTTATATATAGGAAATGCTCCGTTAGAGGCTTTGATTTCACCGATTTTTTCGCATTTATTTTCTCTTAGAATACCATCGTATATTTCTTTAGAATATGTAATTAAACAAACTTCAACTTTGAATTGTTGTTCACCATAGAAGTCACTCAAATTTACAATTGGTTTTCCTTGTATATCAAATGAATCGGTTATCATTTAATTACCTCCCTTATTCATTTATAGTACTTAACCAACTCTTTATTTCTTTCCCTACTGTTACAGGGTTATCTATATAAATATCGTGGCCACTGTTAGGGATTGTTTTACAGGAAATATGTGAAGGTATATTTTTAATTTTCATGTCTAAGATGAATTGGTCCTGTTCTTGTGGTAATAAGACCATTATATTTCTGTCTATTAATTGATTGAAGGTAGGTAAGTTGATTTGTCTTCTTATTTTCAATAATTTTAGAATAGAAAGTTCATTAATATTAAGTTCATAAACATGTTTATTTAAATTGAAAGTCATCCTTGCAGTTGATGCTTCTAATAAATTTTGATTCCATGTTTTATATGCGTCTTTTTCTGTCTCTATAAATTCGTCCAAGTTCTTGAATTGAAAATTTTCTAAATGATTTTTAGTATCTTTTATTTCAACTTCACTGCTGTATTCTAGGTCTTCAAGATTAAATAATCCACCATCTAATAATATAATATTTTTAATTTGTGGAACCTTGATACTTATATAAGATAATAAATCTGCTCCTAAAGAATGTCCCATTATAGACAGTTCTTCATTACCATAAATTTTTATCTCTGTTTTAAACCACTCCACTAATTCATTTAAATCATTAACAATAACATCTAAATTCAAACCATGACCTGGCAGATCAATTTGAACTAAATTCAGATTATCCAATTGGTTATTTAAATCTTCCAAAAATAATCTATGACTGCCTAAACCAGAAAGAAATAATATTTGTTCTTCCATATAAGCTCCTTCATTAAAGATAAATGTAGTTTTTTACTTACTTACCTCTACCAAATCTACAAAATCAGATTTTCAAAGTTACGACTGACTTGGGATACTTTTTCTTGGTTTCCGACTTCTCTATAATATAGGATTGCTTTTTGATACATTTCGATTGCTTTTTTTCTGTTTTTTTGTGATACGTATATTTCAGCAAATTTGTTAAACCCGTCTCCCATTATTTCAAAATCATATCTTACAACATTTGCTTCTAGATCTCTTAGTAACATCATTGCTTCTCGTTCATTACCTACTTCAATAAAATTGCTAACGCGTTCTATACTCTTTTTAATATACATCTTACAATTACTCCTTCTACCGTTACTATCTTAATTATATAATTGTAATCCCAATATTTACAAAACACAAGTTAGTTAATATTAACGGTAACGACTTCAAACAACATAAAAAGGTCTACGATGCCGAGGCATGGTAGACCTTTTGTCATTTTGTATGAACTTGAGTTATTGGATGATCTATTGGTACAAATTGATTATAGACTTCGAGTAATTTTGATTTTTCATTATTCCAATTATAGATTTCTTTGGCTTGTTTAGTGTTTTCACTTAATTGATTTCTTAAGCTTGTATCTTTTACAAGTTGATTCACTGCATTAGCTATTTCTGAAGCATTATGTGAATCCACAACTAAACCGGTATTAGTTTCTTCGACTACTTTCTTAATTTCTGGGAAGTCACAACTGATAACTGGTACGTGAGCCATCATATATTCAAACAATTTATTTGAACTTGCTGAATAGTGATTGAAGCAAATGTTCTGCAACACTTGGAATCCAAGATATGCTTCACGCGTATATGATGGTAATTCTTGAAATGGCACTTTATCTAAGAAATGAATTCTATCAGCTTGTTTGGAAGCTTCGGCTTGTTCTTTTAAAGGTTGCGTTAACTTCCCACCACCGATAAATAGTAAATGACCTTCTTTAATTTCATCCATAGCCTCTATAAGCAATTCAAGCCCTCTTCCTTGTTGGAGTCCGCCTTGATAAAGTAAAATGTTCTCATCTTCATTGATGCCTATTTTCTTATGTAAATTGATTTGTGGCTTTTCTTCAATATTGTATTTCTCTGAGTAGTTATACAATGTTTTAGGATAGAATCCATAAATATCTTCATTGTATTTTGCTCTTGTATGATTTTCTACAATCATTTGATCTACAAATTTTAACATAAACGACTCAATAGACTTAATTGTTTTTGGATTATAACCTGTTCTGTCAGATTGGACTTCATGGCTATCATAAATTAATGGCTTCGGTTTTAAGCGTAATTTAGAACATACGATAGCTTGAGGCAATGTGTTTAAATCATTTGCATGATAAATATCAGCATTTTGTATATAACCTTTTACAATCATTCTCGTAATAATTGCACCATTTATAAACCATTTTCTTATTTTTTTAAACTTTATCATACCTGCAGCAACCACGAGTGATAACAAATAAGCTGCCATTAATGTGAAACTGATATAGAAAAGACTTGGTATAATAACAACTTGGACACCAGCTACAACTAATAAGAATTTCTTGCCATGATCTTGATAAGCTTGCAATAACCATGGATATCTCTTCACTCTATGAACTTTAAATGTATTAGATATTTCTTCATAAGCTGAAATAGCAGGATTTTTCGGATCATTTATCGCAATTAAATTTATGTCATATCCATTATCCGCTAAAGTTGTACACTCTCTATTGACTCTTGCATCATTCGTAAAATGATTCCATACAAACATTGTGACCTTTTTCATTTGATAACCTCATTCCATGCAATTTATAGTATCCCTACTTGGAATAGTAGTATATATATCCATGCCACACTCATGATCCCAATCATCGCTATTAAACTTGTTGGTCTTTTTTCTTTTTGTATGACTGAATCATCAACTTCTTTATTACGTTGTTGTTGGATTTTTATACGTTTATATTCTAATTGTTCTTGTTTCGATTTCTTTTTTACTTTCTGAATGAGATTAACGTACCTCGTTACGATATCATTGACTTCACCATATGCAACCATCTCACCGTAATGTATCCAAATCGCTTTTTTACACATTTTTTTGATTTGTCCTGCTGAATGTGATACAAAAAATATTGTTTTTCCTTGTTCTTGTAAATCATGCATTTTATCTATACATTTATTCGAAAAAGTTTCATCGCCTACTGACAATGCTTCATCAACAATAAGTATATCTGGATCTGTATGAATCGCAATTGCAAAGCCTAATCTTGATTTCATACCACTAGAATATGATTTTAAAGGTTGATAAATAAATTCATCAAGTTCACTAAACTGTACAATATCATCAAATTTTTCATTTATTTCTCGTTGCGACATACCGTGCATTAAACATTTATAATGAATATTTTCTTCACCTGTAAATTCAGGATTTAACCCTGCGCCAATCGCAATTAGCGACGGCTTACCATTTGTATAAACTGTACCAGACGAAGGTTCAACAACACCACCTAGAATATTAGATAAAGTTGATTTACCTGAACCATTTAATCCAATTATACCTACAGATGTCCCTTTTTCTACTTCAAATGAAATATCATGTAAAGCATAATAAGGTTTAGATTTATAACTTAATCCAAAAGTAAATAAAGATAGCAGCTTATCTTTTCTGTTTACATTTAAGTCGTAAACTTTCGAGACATTTTCACATTTTATTTTATAAGTATTTGTCATCTCTATCACCTTTTCTTAAAAATGTCATAAGCTTTTCAATATTATCTTCCCAAATGAGGTGTTCATCACGATATTCACGTGCATTCTTAGCTTTAATAGATAAAGCTTGTTCATCATATTTTAATGATTCAATTTCGTTAACGATTGTATCTATTGAAGCTTGTCTTCTTGCAAATCCTAGATTATATTTTTGAATAATGGCTTCAGTTGGACCACTAATATTAGATATAGGAGGTGTTCCGACACCAATAGCGTCTACAATTTTTCCAGGCATCACATTCATAAACACATCTGAAGATTCTAAAATGGAAAGTGAAATATGATGTTTAGATATTTCAGTTAAACAAGCTGTACGATCCATTGGCTTTTTTACTTGAATATATTTACAATCTCTCACAGCTTTTCTAAACTTGTCAGCTTGAACACCATAAACAATCGCTGTAACATTGATTTGTTTATCATTTAAAGCTAAGCATATTGAAATAAGTTTATCTACATCTTGGGCATATCCAATATTTCCTGTATAAATAACACTAAAATCATTATATTTTTCTTCAGTTATCAGTTCATTTCTTGAAATGCCATTTGGTAAATAAAATATAGGCACTTTTCGCTGTAACCGTTTCTGAATATGTGACCTAAATGCTTCATTATTAATGACAATTTTATCAGCAGAATTATACATTTTTTTCTCTAAATATTTTAATAGTGGCATAAATAAACTTATGTTAATATGCTTTAATCCATTTACACTGTCTGGCCATAAATCTCTAATTTCTAATACATATGTCGGATGTTTCGCACTTTTAAAAAATAACGTCGCCCATGCTAGAAATATATTTGGACTAGAAACATACACAATATCGTAATCGTCATTGTGCATTTTCAAGAAGACTCTTAATCTAACGTATTGTTCTATATAATAGACTAACCTCATGATAAAATTACTATTTTGCTTATTACCATGCATTTTCATTCGAATAATTTTCTTCTTTTCTAATTTATTTAAAGATGCATCTGTAAAATAAGATTGGTCTTCAAATAAACTTTGGTTAGGATATGTTGGCTCAGTTGTTAACATTGTCGGATCTGAACCACTTGAACGAAAAGCTTTGAACATCATTTTCATTCGATTTGCAGCAGACCCAAGTTCTGGATAAAAATTTTGTGAAATCATTAATAATTTCTTTGTCATATTATGAACACCCTATAAGTAGTCTAGTAATTTCCGTTTAAACCTTGAATGAACCAATGAACCTATTAATAATAATATAATTGTTAAAAGCCAAAAATATAAATGATCATGCCATTGTCCGTACACAGAAACGTTATCATGCACAAACGCCGTACGATAAACACCTACTAAATATGCAAATGGATTTAAGCTTGCTAATCTTTGTAAAATACCATGTGCTTCTTCCATCGCCCAAAAGATAGGTGTCATAAAGAATAGCATTCTTATAACATTTTGTAGTAAATTTTTAGTATCGCGAATAACAATAATTAATGTACTCATAATTAATGAAATACCAAAAATAATTGCATAAGATGCAACTAAAAAGTATATAAACCAAAAGTAATGCCACCAAGGTACATATCCATTAATGACAGATACGACAAATAAAATGGCTGATGTGATCATTAAATTAATCATATTATTCGTTAAAGCTATAGAAATAAATATTGAAGATGGGAATTTCATTTTTGATAAGAGTCCAATATTGCCTTGAATAGCAGATGCACCTGTATTGATCCCTTGTGATATAAATAACCAAGGAAACAAACCTGAAATAAGATGTACTAAAAATGGTACGCCTACTACTTGAGCACTCGCATCTCCTCTTAACCCTAAACCAAACACAAGATAATATACAGCAACTTGTAAGATGGGTTGTAGTATATTCCAAAATACACCAAGATAATGATTGGCATATTGACTTTTCATATTATAAATTGCAAGTTTAAAAATTTTAGGTAAATTATTAAATTGTTCATTTAAGATATCAATAACTATCTTCATATATAACGACCTACTTGATTTTTATTTTTCAATAAGTTCAAATTGTGAAGCGCTAACCCAAGATTCTTTTTCAAAACTCTTACTTGCGTAGACAGATATTGTAATAGATGATTGTGGTTTTATTGTCAATTCTAAATTGTTTTTACTCAAATCTACTAAGTCGATTGACTCACTTTCTATATCAAAGTACACCGTATCTCTGCCTTTTTTATTTTGATAAAATGTTCTTAATTCAAGTGTAATCGTGTTATCCTGCGTATTCGTTAACATCATTTTCTTTTGATTGTCATAACTAAATTCAGGTGTTAATGCACGAAATAACTTTTTTTCATTTTGTATCACTTGATAGAAATCTTCAGTTTGAATCATAATATTCGCCAAACTTTCTACTTGCTCATTTGTGTCTTCTTCTAATTGAATTATTCTATCCTCTAATGTGTTCACGTCATTGATTTGAAAGTAATTTAAAATTGGCCAATGATGTTTAATCATCAATTTATGTAACATTTGGTTTTGCTTATCTTCCTGATTAATACTCATAAATTCAAATAAGATATGCCTCGTATTGATTAAGCTAAACACATCTAAATAATCATCACTTTCTTGAACAATACAGCTATGCCAACCGTTCATTCTAGATTCGTAATACAACGTTTCATAAGGATGATAACCTAATTCAATCGTCTTATAGAGATTATTTCTTTTAACAAATTCTAGTAAATAATCGTGAGATAATTGATCCACTGGAAAATCTTTAGCCCATTTTTTGATTGCATTTTCATACGGTAAAAATGAGTCTGCTCTTTGTATCCGCTTAGGAATAATACTTTTAGCAAGTTCAAAGATAGTAGATTTTAAATGTATACAATGATTAAACGACCTATTCTCATGATAATAATTGATTAAATGAATACTATGATTTGTTTCATATAACTGATATCTATCAATCAAATTTGAATTGACTGCTAGTTGATCCATATTAAATAACGTATGCTTTAAATTTAAATTGTATGCTAACTTTTGAGAAATATATTCATCTATACGATAAATATGAGCAGTTTGTTTATGTTCTAATTCATCAATATTTTTTGTATAAGTAAAGAAATTCACATCATTGATATGTTCTTTAATATAAGATAAGGATACTTTAGAATCATGACCAGCTGTGATAGAACAAATCACTTTTTGATCAAATCGAAATAAATAATCAACCGCTGCTTCAATTTCATCATTAACAATATCATATACTTCTTCTGCTGATTTCTTAACACATGGGTTGATTGGATAAATTCTTTTAATTGTATGGTCTGTTATATTAAATCTTGTATTGGCATTGAATTTATAAACATCTTTATATTTGCTATAGTCTAAAAATCCATATGACTTATGTGCGATTCTTTCACAAGTCTTATCAAAACATAATTTTACGAGTTGATTTACTAATTCTGAATGACTAGCGTACAAATCATGAGATGCATGATAATACAATGATAAAAATGACGTTGCATCATTATATAGTAGCAAACGTCCATTATATTCTATCAACATAACATACCTGCCATTATAAAAACTCATCTCTTCAAGAAAAGCATAAGAATCAATTTCGTGAGACAATAATTCGGCGCATATTTCAGGATATTTTAAATCGACATTTTTCGTATGCACAAAATGACCTAATATGACTACTTTGATGTCATTCTTTGTATACTCATATGAACTTAAATCATTTGAAAAATAAATCGTAAAGTCAGTGAATTGAATATGTTGACGATAGTTTTGATCTTCAATTGAAATTTGTCGAGGAACAATCATATATGCTTTGTTAAATCTTATGAACGTATTATCCATCATACACACCCCCTTATATCAATCACGCAATTATTGCTGAACCTCTTGCTTTAAATGTTCAACATATTGATTTAAATCATGGTCTTCAGGTCGTTTATATTGATCATACAAACTATATATTTCTAAAAATCGTTCTACGGCTTCTTTTCTTTCTTCTGGTTTCACTTTTTCTAATCTTGGCAAGTACCAGCCTTTTACGTAAAAATTAAATCTATGTTCTAAGTAGGATGTTAGTAATCCATGTTTTTCGTAAAATGGAATTCTTTCAATTTCTAATGTGTAATATTTATCAAATAGCTTCTTAGAAATCGAATTTGTAACTGATCCAGACACGGCAGCGTAATACATATGAATAACATCTGTTACAGCTTGTACTTTTTTAGAATGAATCATTAATTCTTGGAAGAATAACGTATCTTGGCCAGCAGCACCTTCAATCATTCGAATATGATTATCTTTAATAATTTGTGATTTAATGATTAAAGCTTGAATACTTTGAGCACGTAGACCACATTTTTTCATATATTTTTTAGGGTCGTCGATTAATAATTTTCCATCGTTATACTTCATCACTGTGCCCGCATAATTAAACAGTGCTCTGCGCTTGTTATCTTCTTTAATAATATTACCGACGACCATATCGACATCTTTATTCGATTCTATTTCTTCTAATAAAGTTGCATACCCATCACCAGTCGCTTCGTTATCAGGGTCTAAATAAGTAATATAATCTGTAGAGGCAAGTTCAGCACCTTTATTTCTAGGTCTTGAAGCACTACCTGATCCTTCTTCATATGCATAGTAAACGATATCTGGGTATCGTCTTCTTAATCGATTAATAATAGATATCGTTTCAGAATCCGTACTACCATCATTTACGAATATAATTTCCATCTCTTTAAATATTGAAGATCTTCTTAAACTTCTCATACACTTATCTTCTAAATAAGTACCGTTATTATGAATTGGAATAATGACACTTAATTTTTTCTTGCGGTTATTTTGACCATATAAATATTCGTCATAAATTTCTGATTGATCTAAATTATAACCATTTTGAGATTGTGTAACATTCAACTGTTGATCGAATATATTTTTATGATACATTGTTACATATTTATTTTGAGCTTTTTCAATAAATTGATGTGCTTCATGTTGTTTATCTTTCGTAACAAAATCAACATCTACATATTTAAATGCTGTTAATAAATCTTCTAAATAATACTCTTCATATTCAATTGAATCTTTCATGTAAGTTATAAAATCATATTGTGATGCATCTTCTACTGTATCTTGAGCTTCTATAACATCAAACTGAACATGTAATTGTCGATATAGAATATCTTTCATTTTATCGGTTAATGCATCAACAATAACGAGTATTTGCGATTCTTTTTGAGTAGGTTCAATGCCAATATATGATAAGACTTCATCTAAACGATGATACGTCGTACAATTTCTCATCACACTACGTATACTTTTAGCCTGCATATCTTCTATTTCATATTCTTGATATTGGTTCATAATTGGTGCCACATCAGTTTTATGATTAACCATAAATACATTTGGAAATTGATTATTAACACCTACTGAATAGTTAGATAAGATTAAATTCCCAAAAGCTTGTAATTCAAATATTCTATTCGCAAACATCGTTTCTGAATATTTTACTGAATTGACATTTATTGCCCATCTATATACTTTATGCAGTTTCATAAGTTCTTCATGATCAATTGGCATTGTTAAGTATGGGATATATTTCATTGGGAATTGATAACGTTTTCTTCGCAATGGTAAATTTCTATCAATAATGGTTAATTTATGATTTTTTTTGATTAACTCATCAAATATTCTTGCAGATTCTTGGTTTCTAACAGGATATTTCTCAGTCCAACTTCCTGCAAAAATAACATCGTTTTTAAATGATTTATTATATGAACTTCTCGTCCCTACTGGATTATGGTAATGAGGATTAATACCAAATTGTAGTACATATACTTTATCATTTTGACAATATTCTTTATAATCTTCTACTACTTCAGCAGCTGATGTCAGAATAATATCGCATTCTGTCGCGATATCTTTGTATAAATGGAAATTGACGGGATCTTCTTTAGAATAAAAGACAATCGGTATATTGAATTTTCTAGCTTGTTGAATACCTTCAAATAACATTCTTCTTTTCTTACTATTAACTGATGCTAAACCAGTCCAACTTCCGTCTATACCTCTCCATGCTGTCGCAACGATTAAAACATCCATATCACGACTTAAATCTGTAAATTTACTATCTAAATAAACGATATTCCCAATATCTTTAAATGAGTTATATAAAAATTCATCAGCTATAAGACCAACTTTGTATTTGTTTTTAATAAATACACGCGATGTATTAGAATTCACAAGGTTTGATAAATGTTGTTGGTGTTTTTCAAGGAAATCTAATTTTGATTCTTCTGCTACTTTTTTATAGTAATTATGATGATTTGTATGATCTTTAACCTTTTTTAATTTATATAGTCCATACATATAATCTTGTTCAACAATATTTAACACTTCTTCTAATTGTTCAACTTTTGTTTTATCATCAAAATTGACTAAAGCCTCTTTAGTTGATTCGATATTATTTTTTTGATTGATATTTGTTGGCATATTTGAAGACATTATGATTTCCTCCTATTTCTCCAACTCCAGTATTTCGTTTGAATCTTTCCTAATTTAGAATTTTTTAAATTCATATATAATCGTTCATACTGATTTTTCTCTTCATTTTTATTTGTTTTTTGTAATGAGATATTTTCGTTTATTAAACGAACAATTGCAGATTTTGACTCTTTTCTTTCTTCTTGAAAGTTTGTAATCATATCCAGCTGTTCTAGCGTTAATTCGTTATAGTTTTCATATTGTTTAGCTTCTAAATCTTGAATGATGCTTTTATCTTTTAAGTCATTAAAGCTCATCCAATATTTTTTCTTTTTAATAATAATCCTTACCGATTCTGCTTTTAAGAACACCATATCGATCAAGACGTTATTGAAATCAAATTGTTCTTTATCCAAGGATAGATCAATTGATTTGTGCAATGCGCTATCTTGATAAAAGACTGTAGATTCTTCTATTGATACTTTTTTATTAATAGGAATTGCTCTATCTATGTCTTTCGTATGCACAAATCCTGCAAATGTTCCTTTATTAAATACAGCTTCTAACACTTCACCTCCAAATAAATACAATGCTCTAGATGAAAAGTTTTTTTCTTTAAATAGTAAATTATAGTCATCACCAAACCCTAGTTCTCTATTAATTTGTGGTGTAGAGAAATGACGTAAATCTACTCTTATCGTATCAATAGGTTTCGAAATTAATTTGATAGAATGATTTAATCTTGTCCACCCTATAATATTCGTACCTCTTACAATTAATCCATATAGTTCACTTTCTATCACTTTTATAGAAATAACTTTTAATGCTTTATTTAAATAATCAGAAGCATATCCTACAACAAGTTCATTTTTATCTACATCAAATATTTTTTGATTTTCTGGTTCTCTTAAAATTATTTGAAAGCTCAATCCGCTTTGAATAATTGGACTGTTAACGTCTATCATATGAAGACCCCTCAATCTTTACTTATTAAATGAAAGTGCAATATTTTTTCCGAAAGTATATAAATTACCGTAGTTGTAATATTTAACTTGCTCAAATTGTGATTGAACAACATTTTTCGTATCGAAAATGACTTTGTCTTTCATACCTTCAAAATCTTGATCTACTAAATTTTTGAATTCTGAATGGTCACTCAAAATTAATACAAGAGATGCATCTTTAACTGCTTTTTGAATATCTTTTTGGACAAAACCTAGCTCAACATGTGGATCATATGCTTCTACTTGAATATCATTTTCTTTTCTCAAATCATTATAAATATCAAATGCTGGCGATTCTCTGACATCATCTACATCACCTTTATAAGTTAATCCAAATACAACAACCTTATGACCATTTAAAGTTTCTAACATTTTCTTAGACTCATTAATAACATATTGAGGCATTGAACGATTAATACGTCTACCTTCTTGAATGAGATTCGTTGTTTCTGGATCTTTAGCGATAATAAAGTATGGATCAACTGCTAAACAATGACCACCAACACCTGGACCTGGTAAGTGAATATTCACACGTGGATGTTTGTTCGCCATCTTGATAACTTCTAATACGTTAATATCTAAATGATTACATACCATCGCAAGTTCATTTGCTAGCGCAATATTCAAGTCACGGTAAGTATTTTCCATTAACTTACTCATTTCTGCTGTCTTAGCATTTGTTTCAATCATTTCACCTTGTACGAATGTTCCATATACACGTTTACCCGCTTCAACACATGCTGGCGTTATACCACCAATTATGCGATTGTTATGAATAAGTTCATGTAATATTTTTCCTGGTAACACTCTTTCAGGGCAATGTACTAAAAATATATCTTTACCAATTTCAAATCCTTGGCTTTCAAGATATGGTTTAACATGATCATCCGTTGTTCTTGGTGCTATCGTAGATTCTACAATGACCGTATTACCTTTTTCTAAAAATGGTACGATAGATTCAACTGCACCCATTACTAACGAAATATCACATGATTCATATTGATCATCATTATTTGGAGTTGGAACTGCAATAATAAATGCATCTGCTTTTTCAGGTTGCATACTTGCTTTGAATTTATTTTTAGCTAACACTTCTTCATAAGCTTCTTGTAAGCCAGGCTCTTCAATATGAATTTGACCATTATTTAATTTATCTACTGCTTCTTTATTTATATCGACACCTACAACATCTACACCATGTTTCGCAAACATAATTGATGTTGGTAATCCAATGTATCCTAAACCAATAGTAGTTAATTTCATATTATATCCATCCTTTAATAATTAATTGTTAAGCTATTACTTTCGTAATGTTAAATATATTGTAACTTCTATGAATACAATAAACAGTCGTTTAACAGATACTTAAGGAAGGGTTTACACTCTTTTATCATTGTTTACAATTGCTCAATATTTTGTGTTAAAAATAGCCCCTCGATCATATAAATTCATATGATTGAAGGGCTTTATAGATTAATGATTAAGTTCTTTAAAGTATTGTTCGATATCTTTCTTTATTTTAGGACCAAACGTTTTAGAGTAACTATTTGATATATGTCCTTTGTCCATATATACAATGACGTTACCTATAACAGGTGCAAACTTTCCATCTTCTTTGAAATACGATGTATAATCTACATATTTTGTTTGTTCTGGCTTTTGTTCAAGTTGATCCCATTTAGATACTTTTGGCAAACGTTGTTTAGCATTCATCTTCTTAATCGTTTCTTGTTCTCCGAATTTATCTAATGTTTCTGGAACATTAAACTCATATCTCGGATTATCTCTTATAGCCATAATTGGTGTTTTTGTATTTGTAATGTTTTGATATTGTTTTAATTGTAATGGGTCGATTTGTCCATTTACATCTGTACTTGAATCTGCAGTTGTTACAACTAAATCGACATCTTGCTTATCAAGTTCTTTAATTAAATTTTTATTCCACTCGGTACAATCTCGGTCACTGTCATTCGTTGTTAATACACAGCCACTTTTCGTCATGCTTAATACTCTATAATTTCCTTCTTCAGCTGCTTTTTGAAGTGCGCCTAACCAATGTTGTGCGTGAGAGCTCCCTACTAAAGCGATTGTCTTATCATAGTTTTCTTTTTTACCGTACTCTCCAACTAGAACTTTTGATTCACCTATTTTTTGATGAACTTTGTCTCTTGTAGAATCAGGTGATTCATTTCTGATTTTTGAAAACTCTGGAATTGCTTCTACACCTTCTTTAACTTTTACATGCTTTTCTGCAGCCATTGCTCCGGGATAATTTTCACTCAATGCTACTTTTTCTTTTTCAAAAGGATTATTAAAGATAACGAAATATAAAGATGCGATTGCCAATAACTGTATCGCTAATCCAATTCCTAATTTTTTGAATGCAATTTTATCTGAAGATGCTGATCTAATTGGCTTTTCAATATAACGTGTCATGAAATATGATAATAACCATGATAGTAAAATCATACAAATACCTAATACAATTCCAGGTCGTTCATTATTATGATACTGATAAAATGATAAAATCACCCAATGCCATAAATATAAGCCAAATGACAATCCGCCAATCTTCACCATAATGGATGATCCTAAGAATTTCTTAACACCATATTTAGTTTCATAGTTACCAGAAACGAGTATAAATACGGCACATAACATTGGCCATAGTGCAATATATCCAGGAAACATTGTTGATACATTAAAAATAATACCCGTTAAGATCAAGCCAATTAAACCTAACCATCCAATTAAACTTGCTACTAGACGATTAATTTTAATTTTATTAAGGTTGATTGCTAATAATCCGCCGAGTGAGAATTCCCAAACTCTTGTAAATGTATGGAAATATGCCCAAGGTTGATTGACGTGCGTTAAATAAATAGAATAGGACAATGAAACGATAAATAATGTACCTAAACAAAGATTTATGACATTAATAACTTTAAGGTTAGTGTATTTTTTATATAACATAAAAAACAAACTAAAGATGACAAACCATATAATATAGAATTGTCCTTGAATCGACATTGCCCAAAAATGTTCAACTGGCGTCTTCATTTGATCTTTATTTAAATAATCTGTACTCGATAAAGCGAGTTGCCAGTTTTGATAATAAAATAAAGAAGCAAAGATTTCTTTTATCGTTTTACCTAGTATTGATTCTGGCAATAAGAAAAAGCTTAAGATAACCGTAACAAGTAACACCGTTATAACAGAAGGGAATAACCTTTTAATTAATCCTGTTATGTAAGGTATAAATTTAAATGACCCTGTTTTATTGTATTTAGAAATAATGGATGTGGTAATTAAGAATCCTGAAACAACGAAAAATACATCGACGCCCCCAGACACTTTCCCAAACCAAATATGATATATCGCAACTAATAATGCTGCAATAACTCTTAGCCCCTCAATTTCAGGTCTAAATTTTTTGTCTAGATTAATAGGATTTGTCTGCATATAAAAATCTCCTTTAAGTATTATACAGTTGTAAGTATATATATAAGGATATTTATTAGAAAGACAATTAATTAATATTTACAATATCTTAACACCCTATTAAAAAATCCCTAACAATTGGCTTGTTAGGGATTGAGGTTGTTGCTTATTTAAAATGCTTGTTTAGATCTTTCATGAATTGCTCATAAATGACATCTCCGTCGAAATCGTTACTTCTTTCTAAACCTTTTTGAATGACATTTTGAACATCAGAATGATGATAATTTTCAATAACATACGCAAGTTGCTTTCCATATTGTTTAGCATCTTGGTAGTCTACTAAATAACCATTTTTTTGATTTTCAATTAAAAATTCTGGACCATAACAGCCCTTATAACTGATAACTACATTTCGTTGATACATCGCCTCTAATATAACAAGTCCAAAACCTTCAACTCTCGATGGAACAGCCGTAATCTTACTTTCAGCTAATACTTTTGATAATGCGTTAGTAGTAGGCTTAAGTTTCACAATATCTTGAATATTATATTGATTGATCAATTGATGGAATTGTTCTTTTTCTTGTCCATCTCCATATAATTCTAATTGAAATTGGTGTTTTCGCATTGTGTCTTGAATTAAATTGATACTATCCAGTAACAAATCAAACCCTTTTTCATGCTCAAATCTACCTGCAGCAACAATTGTATTATATTTCTCTACATTATATTGAGTTTCATTTAGTATATTTGGAACAATAATCACTTTAGTATGTGTTAAACCTTGTTGATAATCTTGTTGATCCTCTTTAGTTAATGTCGTCACTAAATCAAGGTGTTCATAACTTTTAAGTATATCTTTTTGATATTGCTCATCATGTGCATATAAATACATATGTTCCATACCAATTTTAAATACCGACTGACTTGCATATTTGCTAACAAGTATATTGTAACTTGCTCGTGTACCTACAATAATATCTGTATTCACATTCTGAATGGCTTTAACAATTTGTTGCTCAATATGACTTGAAAATTGATGAAGTCCAGGTTCAGACGGATGAATAATTTTAGGACTCAAAAAAGGTGTATACTTATTGATTCTATTTACAAATATATTTTTCAACCCTTTGATGGTTTTGTTATATTCAATAATGGGTTGAATTTCTATATTTTCATGCAACTTAAAATAAGGTTCATCACTCGCTTTAAATACTGACAATATTTTTACAGCGTGACCTTTTTTACTTAATTTATTTGCCAGATTAGAAATTGATTTCGTCGTCCCACCCATATGATAAATATTGTGAACTAAAAATGTAAAAGATTTCATATAAATCCTCCTTTTCAGTCCATAGCTTGTTCTATCAATTGCGTGATAGTTTCGTATGACTGATTATTTTTGTTGATAAATTGATCACTAATCGTATGATAATCATTATTCATAATTGCATTAAACAATAATGACTTTTCAAAATATTGATTATCATTGATAGTTTCATAAACTTCTTTATATAAACCACGGTTATAATCGTAATTATTAAAATCCGGTGTATATAAATACACTTTTTTATCAATTGTTAATGCATCAAATACAATTGAAGAGTAATCACTAATTACAATGTCTGAAACAAGTAGTAATTGTTGTGTTTCAAACTGTCTTGTATCGATATAATTATACTGTTTATTAGCATGATCTTCTTCGTGATATTTATAAATGATGTTATATTTCGCTTTCATCTCATCTGTAAATTCTAATAAAAACTCTTCTTCTTGATTATCTCTCCATGTCGGCGTATACAGAATTGTTTCTTTTTCAGTATTTAAATTTAACTGTTGTTTGATTTGATTTATTTCATTAGAAATTGAGTGCTTCTCTAATAAATATTGGTTTCTAGGATAGCCACATGCAACAAGTTCAGTTTTTTCCATTGGAAATGCGGATTTAAATACATCGTTTATAGATTCTACATCCGTTATAAAATAATCTTGTTTAATTAATTTATTATATTTACGTGCTCGATAATTATAAATATCAATATTTTGTTTAGGTTCTTTGCTATCTAAGAATAGTCGTTTTAAAGGTGTACCATGCCATAACTGAATGATTGTACCATTAGGTTTAAGTTGATCTGGCAAGTAACTTTCAAGTATCACTACGTTAGCTTCCTCTATAATTTGTTTCGTATCAGAATGAGAAGGAGAAACAAAGTGATCACCTTTTTCTTCGTCCGTAATAAAGTAAACCGTATATTTAGGATGTTGCTTTATTAAATATTCAAATAAATATTTTGAATTACCTCTGTAACCATAATCGAAACCTAAAAATACAATATGTGGCTTAATTTTCGTCTCATCTTTGTCATATATGTTAATTGCTTTCATTTGTTTTTGTTGTGCCGTATGACTTAATTTTTGATAAGCAATCTTCGGTAATTGAAATTGTGATTTTGCTATCACTTTATCAATCGTTCTGGCGATTGAAGGAATTTGTGTTTCTCTCGCTTTAAACAATGGTGAAATGCCATTTAAAAGTGCTGTTTTATTTAAATAAAATTTCTCTTCATGACTTAGACTTTCATTTTTAAATGCTGATAAACAGCTTGCACTTAGTTTACTTTGTTGAACATAATCAAAAATAACGTGAGCATCAATTTTAATTTCATCTAAGTGGAAAATTGCATTTAATGTAATATCAAATATCGTTTCCCACTGATAATTAGAAATTAGCCATAATAGCTCATCTTTCTTAAAAATGATATTTGGTTGAAGCGTTATATTATTAAACCAATCAGCAACTGTAATAAATGCCTTTCCCATATATCTACTATCGTTTGTATAATAACCATTGTTAGTATAATCAACAATATAAGATTGGTTATCCAATTCTAAATTGTTCAATACATCTTCCCTAACTCGCGTATTTTTATCTATTAAAATAATATGATTTTCTTCATGACATTCTGTAATTATATAATTTTCTAAATTATGCTCGTCATGAATATTTATAATTTTAATCATTTTACACCCCATATATTTTAAGTTATACAATAAATTGACTTCTTTATTTATTCATATTACATTATACAAACAATGTGAGACAAATTTGCCACATTGTTTATACAATTTGATTTTTTAAATGAATGGAGTTAATTTATGTTATTCAAAAGTAAAAAGCTTTTTTCAATTATTGTCACAACGTATAATAATGAAGCTAAAGTAGAACGTGCGATTGATTCAATATTAAACCAATCTCTAGATGCAAGAAATTACGAAATCATCATAGTAGATGATCATTCTACGGATAATACTCAAACCTTAATTAAAAACTATGAAGCTAAAAACATCAAATTTATCATATTAGACGAAAATTCAGGTGGTCCTTCAAAACCTCGTAACATTGGTATTGCAAAAGCAACCGGTCAATATATTTATTTTCTAGATGCAGATGATTATTTAGCAACAGATATATTAGCAAGAATTGCTAATGACGATAAACTTCTTAAATCAGACATGATTGTTGGTAGAACGTTACGTCAAAATGACCATTCTTTAACTGTACATGCTAGATTTATGAGTAACGATAATCGTTATAATTATAACATCAATGACATCCCATATATATATAATCACTTTGGTCCACCATCAAAATTTATTAAACTAAGTCATATTAAAAAACACAATATAAAGTTCCCGGAAAACTTACATTTCGGGGAAGATAAAATGTTTTTCACTAACTTGAGTCCTTATATTAAAGATGTTTCTACGGTTACAGATAATTGTTCAATTATTGACAGAACAACATCTAATGAATCTCTTACAACGGGTATAGATTTCTATGAAAAACGTGATTCAGATTTAGAAATTATTCAACATTTACTAAAACAAGAATCAAACACTAAAAACATTCGATTGTTAAATCGATATTTAGAGTATGATTTATTGAAAAGTTGTAATAGTCATGTATTCCTAAATAGTGATAAACAACAACAAGTTCGGTATTTTAAACAACTGAATGAGCTTTTCAACCAATCATATATAAAGTCAGATATCATTCAAACAATCAGTCAAGAATATACAGACGCAATTACGTTTATTCAAAATAATGATTTTGAGTCATTTATCAGTTTCTTTACGTGGCTTAAAAAACAACCTAAAATAATTCAAAAGCAACATAAACAAACAATGTTAACTGATGCTAATGAAAGATTCACAATACCATTTCAACAGGCAACGTTATTAAACATAGCTGAAGTAGACAAATCCATCAAAATACAAATTGAAATAGATGGTATAGATATTGAAGAAATACGTAACTTGTCTCTTATGTCTCGAAAAGATTACAAAGATGATATCGTTATTAAGAATATAGAAGTCCAAGATAAGCTCTTAACCATCTCTATACCTAAAACTGAAATCAATAATAAACCAGAATCAATATATAACTGTATCATTGTATATGATGGATTTAAGCATTTAAATATTAAATTTGGGTATGATAAGAAAATCAGTTTAACGGATAAAAAAGGTGTTTTCTACCCTACTATAAATGGAAACCTTTCGTTAAAATTAACGAATAAATAATAAAAAGCAGAACTGCCAGAAAATACATCGTCAGTTCTGCTTTTTTTATTTAAAATAATTTATCGACAATTTGTTTCGCTGCTGTTCCTTTTTCAAATGAACAGAATTTATCATAGAATTTATCATATTTATCTTTATATGATTCATTAACCGTTTCTATATTTAGAATAGCATCTATTAAGCTCTCATTGTCTTTCAACAATGGACCTGGTGCTTCGTCTTCGAAGTTCATATAGAATCCTCTTAAATTATCTTTATAATGTTCTAAATCATATGTGAAGAAGAGTAATGGTTTTCGTGTATTAGCATAATCAAACATTACAGATGAGTAGTCTGTAATACAGATATCACTAATTAAATATAAGTCACTAATATCTTCATAACTCGCAACATTATAAATAAAGCCTTCTAATGATTTGTCGATAATAATATTATTACTAATAATGATATGCGGTCTTAATAGTAGTACGTACTCGTCTCCAAGTTTTTCTTTCATTTGATGTAGATCTAATTTTAAATTAATTAAATGTTTTTTCGCAGATGATACTTCGTCATCTCTAAATGTTGGTGCATATAATATCACTTTTTTATCTTTAGGAATTGAAAGTTTACGTTTGATAATATGTTGTTTTTCTTCAATATCACTTTCATTTTCATAGAAGATATCATTACGTGGATAACCTACTTCTAATATTTCTTTATTAAAGTTAAATGCAGATTTAAAGCAACTCGATGCATATGGACTTGGTGAAACTAAATAGTCCCATCGTGACACTGAACGATTAATTCTGTCTATATACCCTGCATCTCTACCTTTAAAATCATCGACATCATTTAACATTTTCTTCAGTGGCGTACCATGCCATGTTTGAATATATGTTGTATTTTTCTTCTTCTCAATATAATGAGGGAAGTTCTGATTATTAATCCAGTATTTAGCTAATGATAAATATTTATAATAACTTGGGCTTAAACGTTTCACTGTTATAACATTTTCATCATCAAATGGATATATTTTATTGGATACCCATACGATCTTATAACCTTTATCGAGCGCTTTAATTTGATCGTAAATCATTTTAGGACTATCCGTTACTTGTTTACCTAAATTACTTTCTATCACAATTAGTTTTTCATCTATTTTCCCAAATCTTACAAGGAATTTATTCATATAGGACATAATATCAAAGTATTTTTTATGTCTTCTAAATCGTTTAAACACATGTTGTGAAAGAATATCATATTTTAAAGTATCCTTTATGATATTTCTACGTTTAAATGATTTAGCCTCTTCATATATACGCTGTGAATTGTTTGTATCTTTATATGCTACAAAGTTATTAGCTTTATTGATAATTTGTTGTTCATTCTTGAAGCCGTTATTAACATAATGGTTAGCCGCTTCTAAAACTGCTTCAACATTATCAACAATTTTACCAGGTAGTTCTTTATCAAGATCTAAATGCGATGGTAATTTACCGATAAATCTATCTCTATCAAATTGATAGTAAATAACTGGTTTTTCTAAGAAACTAAAGTCAAACGCAACACTTGAATAGTCTGTAATCATCAATTTACTTTCTTTAATAAGTAATTGAACATCTACTTCACCTTGTCTAATGACTTTAATGTAATCAGGTATATCAAAATATTCAACAAATGCCTGCATATTAGGATGTAAACAGAATATGATATCTACATTTTTTGTTTGAGCAATTGTTTTCCATTCTGGTCTATTCAATAAGCTATTATAATTTTGTAGATAATCAGATTCTAAAAGACTATTAATATTTGTTATCCAATCACGCCATGTAGGTATAATTAAAATTTGATTTTTAACTTCTACGTTTTCCTTAAATAATTCATCAAATCTTGAGAGACCTGTAACTTTTGCTTGATATGAATCAAATAATAAATCTCTATTAACGATTTGTTTTTCTCGATTAGAGCTTGTGATAAACATATCAACATTAAAGTCTTTCAGTTGTTTACCATTTATCTGTGTTAAGTTTTTAGCACCTAATACACCATGTTGTAAGAAGACGCGTTTAGCTCTAATTTTTTTCACATAACTTGCTTCATGACTTGGGAACAATAATTCTGTATGATGCGTACTGCAAATAATATCTGCTTTAATCATAACTTCGAAATGTTTTTTTGATTTAAAATCAATGACATTTCCATATGGTTCTACGTTTTTTCGTTCTTCAGAATTTTTATCAATAACATAATATACTTCTTCATTTGGATGCTCAGTTCTCATATATTTAAAGAAATGATAGCCATTATCTTGGGCTTTATATGATTTTTCACCAATCACCCAAACTTTATTTTTGTTCAAATTGTTTTTGATTAATGTTGGATAGTCGTGCATTAATTTTTTGTATGCTTCATAATCTTCTTTTGCATATTCATTAATTCTAAATGATAGGTTTCTACCTTTTATCGTGAAATATGGTATAGCCGTTTTTACAGTTTGCCCAAGATCAATTGATACTTCACCTTTAGCAAATCTTTCTACCATAATTCTTGGGTTACCCAATTTTACATCTATTACATTTTTAAATTCATTTACTTTAATATTTAAGTAGATATCAATAATATCTTCAGAATCAAAGTCATTTTCTAAATACTGCTTAAGTTCATTAAAAATATCAATTTCAAAATCATAACTTGTAGAATTTAGTGACTTATACACATTAAATACAACTGGATCTAATGGTATCTCAATAACATGCTCACTTAACCTTGAAGTGATTCTTATATGAGCATATTCAAGTGTTGAATTTTGAATTGAGAACTTCCCTTTTAAAAATGCTTGTTTATTATTTATGATAATTTTATCTATATGTCTTCTTGCAAAATAAGTAGACACTGGTAATTCTGGTTTTAATGTGAATTGTATAATTCCGTTTTTAGTAATATACGGGGTAATAGTCGCTTCATCATGAATAACTGTTTCAAAGTTTTGTATATTATATTCATATTTTTTTATGTTTATTTTTTGAATGGATTGTGTAATACCATCAGATCTTTCTAGTAAAATAAAGATTGTTTCTCTATCATACTGTGAAAATTTTTCTAAAACGTCATTCAAATTAATTTTAAATTGATTTTTGATATTGGTTTGTGGAATGATTATTTCATCAAATTCATTTTTTATATAAACATTTTTAATATTATCCAATGTTTGATCAAACTCAAAGACTAGTAAATCGCGTTCTTGATAAATATTTAATATTTTCATATTTATTGAAACTCCTTTTCTTTATCTAGAGTGCCGATAATCTTTTCACTTACTCTTTCAGTTGCTCCTCCATCATCAAGTTGATTATATTTATTATTGAATTTTCTATAATTATCAGAATGTGGAATATCTACATATTGCATTGATTTAATATACTCAATTAATGCTTCACTTGTTTCAAATACTGGTCCTGGTAAATCTGATTCATACGGTAAATAAAATCCTCTAATATCGTTAGCATATTCATCTTTATCATATGCAAAAAATAAGATTGGTCTACTTAGATTCGCATAATCGAAATAAACAGACGAATAATCTGTGATTAATACATCACTCATTAAGAATAATTCGTTGATATCATTAGCATTAGATAAGTCATACACATTTGAATAACTTTCTAAATTCAAATGTTCTGATACTAAATAATGTGCTCTTATGAGCAATACATATTCATCGGATAGTTCTTTACTAAACGAATCTAAATCAATCTTCAATTTAAAATTGTAATTACCTATATCTGTACGATCATTATCTCTCCATGTCGGTGCATACAATATGACTTTTTTATGAGAAGGAATATCATATTTTTGTTTGAGTTGATTAATATAATCTTCATTATTTAACTGAACTAAATCATCATTTCTTGGATATCCTAAAGTTAAAATCTGTTCTTCTTTCAGATTAAAAGCAGATTTAAATCGTTTAGTAGCAGTTTCACTAGGAGATATTAGGAAATCCCACCTACTTGTTTCTTTATTAAAGCCATAAAGATACTCTTCAAGCGTAATTTCGGGAATAGAAATAACCGTTTGATCATTAGCCAATTTCTTTAAGGGCGTACCGTGCCATGTTTGAATAAAAAGTTGATTTTCTTTTTTCTCAAGTTGGGGTGATAATCTCGTATTAGCAATCCATACCTTGGCTTTATGATATACTTTGAAATATTGTTTAGTATTTTTTTTAACTGTTTCTATATTTAATAATCTAAGATTTTCATCTAAATCATTATTATCCGTTACTACAATATGTTTATAATTAGGTAGTGCGTCTTTTAAGTAAAAATAAAGCATCTTTGGAGAGTCCGAAAATGCTCTACCATTAAATGATTCATAAACAATAGTCTTGTCTACCTTACTTGGATTAAAATCTAAGACATAGTTTTTAGAGCGTAAAATGGATAAAGATTTACGAAACTGTGATAGCATATAACTATATTTATAATCTCCTCGTTTCATAGCTTTACCTTCTAAATATTTAAAAACACTTTTTTTAGGAGTGCTGTAGTTAATCTTTCTTAACAAAATTGACAAACCATTTCTATTTTTTAGTATAAAGTCAAATTTATAAGGAAATAGAGGATTGAAAACTTTGTTGAAATAATAAAGTAATTTCTCTTTATCTGTAGAATTGACATCTTCTTTATTATTAAAATATTCTATCGTACTTTTAAATGAATTTTCAGTCATTAAAAATAGTTTTTCTTCCATAGATACTCCTCTAATTCATAATTTACATTAAATTAACATATTCTATTATAATACACTACATATTTATAAATTTAAACTGATGACTATTTAGCGACTTGTATAATAAATTTATTTATTTCAATATATACTTCTCCTATTAAAATACCTTCAAAATAAATTTACAAACTTTGCAAACTATTTACAATAATACATATATATATTAATATTAAAGATATCAAATAATGGGGTGAAATAATGCGTAGAGTAATTACTTATGGAACATATGATTTACTACATTACGGTCATATTGAGCTTTTAAGAAGAGCTAAACAGCATGGAGATTATCTAATTGTTGCTTTATCAACAGACGAATTCAATAAGTTGAAAAATAAAAAATCATATTACAATTATGAACAAAGAAAAATGATGCTAGAGTCTATTAGATATGTTGACTTAGTTATTCCAGAGAATAATTGGGAACAAAAAACAGAAGATGTAGAAAAATTTAATGTTGATACATTCTTAATGGGACATGATTGGGAAGGCGAATTCGACTTCTTAAAAGACCATTGTGAAGTGATTTATCTTAAGAGAACAGAAGGTATTTCAACAACTCAAATCAAAAAAGAATTATACGGTAATGACTAGAACACATCAATGTGTTCTTTTTTACAATATCAAATGTAAAAAAATAGCATTCATGGTAATATAATGTAAAAACATCAGGAGAAGAACATGAAGAAATTAAATAAACTTATATTATGCATCATCGCTATATGCCTTATCATCTTATTAAGAGATGTCTACCAAGCTCGCCAATATAAAAAAGAGCAATCACAAACCCATATTTATAAAAAACATAAAGAAAATAAGCAAACATCTAAAATGAATTTTTCAGAGGAAAGAAAAATTGATAAGTATTTAAAATCAAAATCTTTTAATGGTAATATAACCATTTATAAACATAATCAACCATTAATGAGTAAAGCATATGGTTTCAGGGATATTGAAAACAATATAAATAATGATCGCAAATCAATGTACCTACTAGGGTCAGCTAACAAATTTATAACAGGTTTAATGTTGAAATCGTTAGAAGATCAAGGGAAAATCAATATTAATGACAATGTTAATAAATACATACCAAACTTTCAAAATGTATATCCTATTACCATTAAAGATTTAATGTTGCATAGAAGTGGCTTAGCTAAAGCAAAATTCCCAACTAGTGCAATGGGCTTAAATGGTGCAATAGAAAGTATTAAATTAAATGGTGTTGTACCCCAAAATTATCATAATTATTTTTATAATGATGCAAACTACATCACAATTGCTAAAGTCATAGAAAATGCTACAAAAAAATCATACGCACAAAACTTAAATGAACTTATCATTAATAAAGCTCATTTAAAATATACTGCTCGTTATGACGCAATTACTCAACAAGAGTTTATGGTAAAAGGCTATAAATTTAAAAATAATCAATCCATATATTTCTATCCATCCACTTTGGATAAATACGATGGTGCTGGTAATATCTATATTTCAACAGATGATATGGCTAAACTAGTAAGTCAATTTAAATCAAATAAATTACTTTCTAAATCATCAACTGATAATTTACTATCACAAGCCTCTACAAATTTATATCCTAGCCCTTATAGATATGGATTTTATAGTTACCCTAATCACCAAAGATACAGAGGCATATTTTATCAAAATGATTTTGTAACATATTCTAACAACGAATTTATTGTTTCTATTGCTAGCAATAAATTGAATGACCATTATCATGGTGACACTGAAAAAATTTTAAAGCACATCTTTAAAGATATACTCAAACAAAAATTATAAAAATAGAGAGTGGACATTGTCCGCTCTCTATTTTTTTACGATAGATTTAATTTCTTTACCTAAAATAGGTCCGAAAGATTTTGAATAAGTGTTTGTCATATGGTCCATATCACGATACACAACAATATTACCTATAATCGGTCTATAATTGCCATTCACTTTAAAGTATTCTGATGGATCGAATTTTGGTAATTCTTTGCTTGTTTCTGATAGTTTTTTCCAATATGAAGTATCTTGTTGGTTATTTCCTTTATTCATAAGTTTAATTGTCTCTTTTTCACCAGATTTTTCTAGTTCTTCTGAAACATTAAAATCATATCTAGGAATATCTCTTATTGCCATTACTTTTATATTATAATCATTCTTAACTTTTAATAATTCATCTACCATTTGTTGTTGAATCTTATCGCTATTTGAGTCAGCTGCTGTAACATGTGATAACACTAGATCAATATCATCAGATTTCTTTAAATAGTTTTCGACATTTTTAACCCATTGGCCTTTTAATGAATTATCATCATAACCTGTAGAGAATCTTGTTCCAGATCTTGTGATATTAATCACTCTGTAATCATGCTCTTTTGCCGCTTCAATAACTGCTCCTAACCAATGTTCAGAATGTGAACTACCTACTAAAGCAATTGTTGCTTTGTAGTCTTTTTTCTTACCATAAATACCAATCTTTAAATCTGATTTTTTTAATCCTTGATTTGAATCATCTAAGTGTGATTGTGGTAAATCATCAAATACATTGGCAAATTCAGGCTTAGGATCATTTTCTTTAATTTTTTGTTTTGATGTTGCGGCTAGTGCTCCTGGATAATCTTTCGATGCTAGTGTTTTATCGTCAGATATTTTCACATATGCATTATGAGAGACTAAACCAGCGATTAATATGATATTAGCTAATGCAATAATACCTATTCTCTTAAATGCGACTTTATTTAAATTTGCACTTCTTATAGGAGTTTCAATATATTTAGTCGTAATAAATGACAGAGCAATTGATAATACAATGATAAGTATCCCTGAAATAATACCAGGTGTTTCTGAAATATTGTATTTGTAGAATGATAGCAATACCCAGTGCCATAAGTATATCCCGAATGATACTCCACCTAGTTTAATCATAATCGGCATAGATAAGAAGTTCTTAACACCGTATTTAGTATCTTTATTACCTGATAAAATAATCAATAATGCACAAGTCATAGGCCATAAAGCAATATAACCTGGAAACATTGTTGATACATCAAATAAAGCCCCCGTTAAAATTAAACCAATAAGACCAATCCATCCAATAATTTCTGCTGTTAAATTATTGATTTTAATTTTGCTTAAGTTAATACAAAGTAAACCACCTAACGCAAATTCCCAGACTCTCGTAAATGTAATAAAGTATGCTAAAGGTTGATTAACTGCTGTTAAATATACTGAGTATGCAAAGGATACAATAAATATAAAACCGAGTAAGTAATTTACTATTCTCTTTCCATTTACTAATTTATATTTTTTTATTATGAATAATATAAATGTAAATAATAAGAACCAAATGATATAGAATTGTCCTTGAATGGACATTGCCCAATAATGTTCAAGTGGACTTTTCATTTGGTGTGCATCTAAATAATCTGTATTACTAATTGCCAACTGCCAATTTTGATAATAGAACATTGATGAAATGACTTCTTTCATTGTTTTATCAAAAATGGTTGATGGTAAGAAAAATATACTTAATATGAGAATCACTAATATAATAATAAATGCAAGCGGAAATAAACGCTTCATTATTTTAGATATGTATGGCCAAAACTTAAATTCCCCTGTTTTATTGATTGTAGATATGATTGATGTTGTAATCAGAAATCCTGATACAACAAAGAAAACATCTACCCCACCAGATACTTTACCAAACCAAATATGGTATATAGCGACTAATAAAGCTGCAACAATCCTTAGGCCTTCAATTTCTGGCCTAAACTTTCTTTCAATATCAATTATATTTTTATCCATATTTTAACTCCATTTTAATTTAATTTGATATGCAATTGTAAATTATATCAAACAATTAACTATTGTAAAGTTTATGTATATTTAATTAATAAATAGAAATATTGATTCGATACTAGAAATTAATATATGAAAATAAATAAAAAATACTAACAACCATTTAAGGCAGTTAGTATTTTTTATAATTTAATGAGATATTTTCTTGCTTTTATTTCTTATATTTCTTAAATTCATTTTTGTCTTAAGTTTAAATAGTTTGAGTTTATAAGAACGATAAGTTTTTTTATCAATTTGCATATCTAAATTACTTGCCACTTCTTTAAATCTTTCAAAATTGTAAGTCGCAGCAATTGTCAATACGAGTTCTTTTAAATCTTTCACACTATTCGTTTGAAGTGGTTGAACGACTTTTAAATAGTTAATTGCTGGATCTATAACATGATTTAAGTTATCTACTTTCATAAAATTATTTCGAATTAAAAAGTAAATAATGAGATAATCCATTCTATAACTATAATAGTTACTCACTTTTTCTTTTAAATTACTTAAAATGTCCAAAGTTCTTTTTCTAACTTCAATGGCATCATTTAAATATTTTTCAATATTTTTGTAACTTGTCGCTACTATTGAGTCTTCAATACCTATATTATACAAGTACGCTGAATCATCTAATATTGTAATACGACTCTTTGACCAAGCTTTTAAATTAAAGGTATGCTCTTCACAAAAAGTAATATCTTCATCGAATCTAATATTTTCTAATACGTCATGTTTGTACAGTTTACCATACGGTCCTATTGATTGGGTAACTTCTGGTGTTAAGTTTAATGTTGTATGATCTACAGCTTTTAAATCATTGTATGTTTGAATCGGCCTAATCTGATCACCAATTAAATGAGAAACCTTACCAACCACGATATCTGTATCATTCCTTTTTATCGCTTCAACCATCTTGTCGATAATACCTTCACCTAATTTATCATCTGCATCACAAAACATAATATATTTACCTTTTGCGATACTAATACCTTCATTTCTTGTTGCCGCAGCACCTTTATTTTCTCGATTCACAAGTACAATATTAGGATTATTAATTTTGCTAATTACATCTGCACTATTATCTTTAGATCCATCATTAATACAAATAATTTCATGCTCATAATGACTTTTAATTGATTTAATGGTTTGCTCTATTGTTTTTTCTGCATTATAAATAGGGATGATGACACTTACTTCCATATCGTTAAGCTCCTTTGTTTATAAAATCAACTAACTTCCCAGTTGCATCGAAGTTTGTATATTGATGCCACATAGGTTTAATTTCATTATTAATTCTATTTAGATTCACAAGTTTATAAAGTGTTTCTAAATCATAAGCTTTGTTCTCTTTCGTCATTTCATAATAGTATTGATTAAGTCCTCTCATTTCATCATACTTTGATTCATCATAACTATAGAAAATAATCGTTTTATTTAAAAGTGCGGCTTCAATACTTAATGAACTGTAATCTGTAATGATGATTTCTGCCATTTCAACTAGATCTTGTATATCTCTCGAATCTGAATCATGTGAAGTAATGCTTGGATGTAATTTAGTCACGAGTTCGTATTCAGGGCACATTTTTTCAAATTTCTGTTTATCTATCATATGAATTTCATTTGTATAATCTCTATAAGTAGGAACATATAAAGCTATTTTTTTGGATTTAATAGGATACTCATGTTTATCTTTATATTGGTCTAACCTTGGTAAGCCAAATGGTAATATTTGATCGGGCTCGGCATCTAAACTTTTAATAAAGACATCTTTCATAATATCTGAACTGACTAGATAATAATCTGTAAAATGATAAACAGATAAGTAATTTTTTATCTGTTGTTTATCCTCAAGATTAATACTTTTATCTTCTAAACCAAATTTCTTCAAAGCACCAGCAGCATGCCAAGTTTGTATAACTTTTTGTTCTGGCGTTTTGCTGATACTGCCTAATAATAAATAATATGTATCGATAATTATTATTTTACTGCTTTTAATTGCTTTAATCTGTTGTAAGACATATTTATTACTTAAGTTTACCACTTTATCTACATCTATATCATTCAAAAAATCAATCCACTTCGGATGCGCAATTACCGTAATATAGTATTCTTCTTTCTTTAATGCTTCAATAACAGGTAACACATCTTCTTTAAATGTCATAAACACCACGACATTTTTACGTTTCACATTACTTTTAAATAATTTATTAAATATAAAAATAATAGAAAGGTAGACTTGTTTAATTATGCTTCTTACCACAATGACACTTCCTTATATAAAATTTACTAAAGTAAAAATTGACCAAAAGCAGCTATATATTGAGATAAAGGCTGAGACAATCATTAACGTCTCAGCCTTATCATTTATTAATCATTTTAAATAAAGTCAGCAAATCTTTGTCTAAATCTAACATGTAATATTGCACCTACTACAAAGAATAACACTGTTACACATAAATTATAAAGTAATAATTGCCAATGTTCTATGAAGTACCAATTATTATATAATATTGCTGCTCTGTACCCTTCTGCAAAGAAGAATACTGGATTTAATTTCATAATCATTTCAATCACTGAACCTTTATCAGGTACCCAAAGAATTGGTGACATGTAAAATAGCATTCTCAAAATAGCTTGCATTGCCATTTGTGTATCTCGAATAATGACACCTAAAGTCGATGTTAATAACGAAACAGAAAATGCAAATAAATACACTAAAGGTAAGTATATGAATAATTGTAAAATATAAATCGAAGGTATAATACCGGCAGGCATACATAATAAAATAATAATTAAAACTAAAATAATATGACCATAAAATCTACTTGTTAAAATATATGCGGGTATTGCAGATAAAGGGAAATTCATTTTTGCTACTTGATTAAACTTAGTACCTATTGATTTAGTCCCTTCAAGTATACCTTGGTTTACAAAGAACCACATACTAATACCAACTAATAAATATAAGATAAACGGTACACCATGTACTGGGTCATTCTGCCTTATACCAAAACCAAATGCAAACCAATATACAAATATTTGTAGTATAGGATTAATAAGTTCCCACGCTAATCCTAAATAATTATCATGATTCGAAATTTTTAATTGGAATTGTGCTAATCTTTGAATCAAATAAAAGTTTTTGACGTGCTCTTTTATTACTGTAAAAACAGCATGCATGAATATCACTCTCTCGCTAAGACATTTATAACTTAATCTTTAATATAGCATCAAATGAGCATAGATGATATATTAAACTTTAGGTTAATCTCATAATTATAGAACATATATAATTTACATGATTCTAACAGAATTTACAATAAATTTACTAAACTCATAAAATAATGCATAATAGAAATGTTAATAATTATAAGGAATGAAGTACATATGAAAGAATCAGTTATCATTAATAATTTAACAAAAGAATATAAAATTTTCCGTAATAACAAAGAGAGATTAAAAGATGTTTTTTTACCAAAGCATCAATCACAAAGATTTTTAGCGCTTAATGATATATCATTTACTGCTTACGAAGGCGATATTATCGGTTTAGTGGGTATTAACGGATCAGGAAAATCAACATTAAGTAATATTATCGGCGGCTCATTACAACCAACAGACGGTATAATTGAACGCCACGGTGATGTTAACGTTATTGCAATTAACTCTGGTTTAAACACGCAACTAAACGGTATAGATAATATCGAATACAAGATGTTATTACTTGGTTTCTCTAAAAAACAAATTAAAGAACTTACACCTCAAATTATCGAATTCTCTGAATTAGGTGAATTTATATATCAACCTGTCAAGAAATATTCAAGCGGTATGAAATCTAAATTAGGTTTCGCAATCAATGTAACTGTCGATCCAGATATTCTTGTAATTGATGAAGCATTATCTGTAGGTGACCAAACATTTACTAAAAAAAGTTTAGACAAAATGAATCAATTTAAAGAAGCTGGCAAGACTATTTTCTTTGTTAGTCATAATATAGGTCAAGTTAAAGATTTTTGTACAAAAATAGCTTGGATTGAAGGCGGCAAATTAAAAGAATTTGGCTCTACTGAAGATGTACTTCCAAAATACCAAGCATTCTTAAAAGAGTTCAATAAAAAGTCAGCAAAAGATAAAAAAGCTTTTAAAGACGAATTAGATGCTACACGTTTTTATTTCAAATAACAGAAAGCACGTCACCTTTATCAATGAAGGTGACGTGCTTTTTTACTCTACTCTATAATTCCCTTTTATCATTGCGTTAATAGAATTTCTACCAATTATAAATCTAGAAAATGGTATAAATGACACAACAACTGCTAAGCCTACACTTAAAGATAAAGCAAAGATATACGTTGCAATATTATACATAAAGAATTGATCTATAAAATGAAATGTATATTTTGCCATGTAATAGACCATAATTTTATGTGTTAAGTAAATAAAGAATGATATTTCACCTATAAAATATAAAAAGCTTATATTAAAGTTAGACAACTTTTTAGAAATAACTAAGATAACTATAAACGCTAATGCTGAATATATTAAAATATCATAACGGTTAGATTGAACGACTGTTACATCATTTTGATAAATTGAATAAATAACTAAAAGTGTCATGGCACTTAAACTTCCTACTAACCACATAAACTTCTTCTCCATAAACGATAGAACTTCATTGTAGTATCTACCTAAGTAAAACCCAAATACAAAATAGAATAACCAATAAAGAATATTCGTTCTATGGAATAACGGGTAAAATTCATTCCACCAATTCGTATACGTATCATTATCGTACATTAAATATGAATGTGCGAGACTGATCGTAAAGCTGATGACCAGCATAACAACTGGATTAGCTTTACTTAATGCTTTATGGAACATTAAATGTAGAATATAAAATTGGAATATGACAATGACAAACCAACCATACCAATTCCCAATTAATAAATTTTCTTTAAACAACTGCCAGAATGTTTCTTCATTTGCATCTACTTTATACTTTGTATACACATAAAATGTTCCAATTGAAAAGTAAGGAATCATAATATATTTAAAGCGTTTGACTAGAAAGTTTTTCGGTAATTTATCTTTATAAACCATTGAAATCAGTGATTCTGACAAAATAATAAAACACGGCGTTGCAAACAAAATTAATATTTGGAATGTTAATACAATCATGCGATTATGATCTTGTAATTCTACGTCTCTCAAATAATTTGATAATATATGCACTGCTACTATAATTAAGCAAAATATTGCCCTGGCATATGTAATTTCATGTTTTCTATTCATAAGTACTCCAACTCATAATTTTTTGTCACTTATGAAGATTACATGATTTTAAATTAATTGTAAAATAATTATATAGTCTTTTTATAACTAAACTTTTGTTGGATAAATCTTACATTTAATTTATTGCTTTTCAACAATAATCTTTACCATCCCTTGTTGATTGATACATTTAATCTTATTATCTTGAAGTACTTTTTCTAATGTTTCATCTATATAAATTGGATTTTTGTATCTCACAGTATAATGTTGCCACTCAACATCTTCTAACAACCATTCACATACAAGTTGGCCGGGTACAATTTCTTGATGGATTGGATTTGAATCATGAATAATAGTTAAATATTTGTTAACAAGACTAATATCCAATTTCATACTATACCTCACTTTCCAACGAATGTTTGCTTGAGTCGAGTGTATATGTTATCTCCACTTGTAATCGTCAAACTAAATTCGTAAATCGTAAACGACTTTACTTTTTTTATTTTCTCATTTTTTAATTCTGCTTTATAAATTGTATCAACATCTATTGCTTTATACTGTTCAACTGATGTTTCTTTTAAGTAAATCTCTTTTTCTAAAAAACGCTCAAACATTGAAAATTCCGGCCATATACTTGCTAAATACAATACTGGCACAGCGCAGTTATTCTTTTTTATAGGAAGTATTTTTTTATATGCTTCAACATCTTCTTTGTTGAAAATGACGTCAATTATTTCGATTCCATCTTCTAAATAATGTTGCATGTCCCATGCCGCCTCCTATTCCCATTGTTGCTATCGATGTCTCAATTTCTTTCATATGATATAAACGCGTAACGAGGCTAGCACCACTAGCTCCATATGGATGTCCAATAGCTAATGCGCCACCATACAAATTAAATTTATCGTCTGGAATATTTAACATATCTTTTGAAGCAAGAACTTGAGAACTAAATGCTTCATTAAATTCAACACCGTCAATATCGTTCATTGTTAAATGTGATTTCTTTAATAAACTTTCAACAGCAGGTACTGGACCTATACCTAGTAATCTAGGATCTACACCTTTTACAGAACTATCGATAAATTCCAGTCCTTCGCGATAACCTAAAGCAGCCGCCTTTTCTTTACTCATAATTAAAAGTAATACCCCACCGTCATTTTTCATGCAACTATTACCTACTGTTACAGTCCCATCTTTAATAAGTGGTTTTAAACGTGATAACGTTCTTAAAGTTAATTTAGGTTTAACACCTTCATCATGTTGGATCCATTCATTCCCTACTTTAATCGGATAAATTTCATTTGATAAATAACCTTTTTCCATAGCTTTTATTGTCTTTTGATGACTATTGTATGCAAATTCGTCCTGGATTTCTCTAGAGATTTGATATACTTGCGCAACATTTTCAGCCGCTTCAATCATTGAAGGGTCTTCTCCATCAGGCGCAAATGAAGCACGCTCAAAAAATTCTGGTGCGTCATAAACTGATTGTGGTCTTTTGATTTTCCAAGGTGCTCGACTTGTACTTTCAACACCACCAGCAATATAAACTTCACCAGCACCTGCTTGGATCATTCTACAAGCATAAGTGACCGCTTCTAATCCAGCACCACATTGTCTATCTATTGTGACACCAGGAATATCAACCGGCAAACCTGCTTCTAGCAAAGACTTTCTTGCGATATTACCTCCATTACCTACTACGTTTCCTAAAACAACCTCACTTAAATGTTCAAGTGCCTCAGCATGATCAGATAACAAATATTCATATAAAGGTTTCAAGAGTAATTCGGGTTCTAACTGTTTAAAAATGCCGCCATATTTACCGAATGGCGTTCGTTTTGCAGCTACAATAACTGGTCCCATGCTTTTCCTCCTATCTCATAAATAGATTTCATCTTATATCTCGCTATCTTTCCACTAGAAGTATATTTCATCTGTTTAACTCGTATCATTCGAGATGGTATTTCATAACGACTTAACCCACACGCTAACAAATACTCTTTCATGCTTATATATTGCAAATGATCTTTACCTTTATATAATAGAATTGCTATTTCTCCAAATTTATTATGTTGCTTACTTATAATAATTGCCTCATCAACAATATCTAGATTTAATAATTTTTGCTCAATAATCTCTGGATATACGTTTTTACCACCAATAATTAAACGGTCACTTTCTCGTCCATATAAGCGTAGTTCTTGGTCTGCAGAAATTGATGCCCAATCGCCTATTTTAATCCACTCATCGTGGACTTCTTCATTCAAATAACCACTAAATGTCATGTCACTTTTGACATATAACCTGCCTATATTATTTTCATCTTTGTCTTTAATTTGAACTTGTACAGAAGGAAATAGTTTACCTACAGATTCTGAATCTGCTTGTCCATTAATATTGTAACTAATAAAGCTCGCTTCAGAGCTTCCAAAGAATTCAATTAAATCAATATCAGGATACTTATATTTAAATTTTTCAAATATTTGTGTAGATAATTTTGCACCTGATGAAAAAATGCTCGAAACATTCATTAAATGAACGTTATGATTCAATAAACTATATAGCATTGTAGGCACAATAAACATCGTTTGATTTTTACTAAATATATTGATTAATTTATCTAGTATTTGCGTATTAAATTTCTTTTGGCCAATAAATGTTCTACCTGTACATAATGCATAAATCATAGCGTATAGTGTTAAAGAATGTGCATGTGGTCCAGGTGCTATAATAATGTCTGTATGACCATTGAGTAAGTCTTCATTATATTTAAATGATTGAATCCAAGATTGATGATTCCTCATATATGCTTTAGGAATACCTGTCGTCCCAGAAGTAAATCCAATATGTAAGATATCTTGAGGTAATACCGTATTATTTTCTATTTGTCGATATGTTACCTTATTGCTGTCATCTACTAATAACGGAATATGATATAACCTTAATAATTCATACTTTTTCTCTTCAGCTATATAAGGATCTAGGACGCACGGTATAAGTTCACACTTTAAAGCTGCAATATACCATTTTATAAACTGAAGTGGATTTTTCATTGAAATACCAATCATGATATGTTTTGGATATTGTTTTAACGTTGTGGCAATTTTTTCAGATTCTATCAATAAATCGTTATAAGATAAATGCATCTCATCAATATACATGGCAATTTTATCTGCTTTTGTATTTAATTGTTGATTTATAAGTTCCAGTACTTGCATGATCATACCACCTACTTTTATTGTTACCTTTATCATATCATTTAGTTAACAATTGAATAGATAAAATTCTTCATAAAAAAACACCTTAATGTTAAATTTCAACATTAAGATGTTTCTAAATTATCTATTCTTCATATAATCATATTTATTCTTTTTAGGTGTACATGATTTTTGGAATTGAACTTCTTTTAAAAACAGTGGAATTTTAAGTGCTCTATTCACACGTTTTAAATCAGTTATAATTCTATATAACCACTCTAAATTAAGTTTAATAAACATTTTTGGTGCACGTTTAACATTTCCGCTTATGACATCAAATGAGCCGCCTACCCCCATCATTACTGTATGCTCAAAGTGATGACGGTTATAATAAATCCAATCTTCTTGTTTAGGAAAACCCATTGCCGCAAAAATAAAGTCTGGATTAAATTTCTTGATTTTCTTAGTTACTTTATAATCTAATACATGTTTATAGCCATGTTTATGATCAAACGTAATATTTGGATATTGTTCTTCTAAAATTTTGCGAGTTGCTTTAACGCCTTCTTTAGAAGAACCTAATAAGAATACTCTCTTACTACTTGCGTTAGCAATATTCAACATTTCTTCCATTAACTCTATTCCCGGAACACGTTCTTTTAATGGCGTATTTAAATATTTAGCTGCTTTAACAATACCAATACCATCTGGTACAATGTAATCTGCATGTTTAATACGTCGTTGATAGTGATTATTGCTATAAGCATAATGTGCAATTTCAGGATTAGCTGTTACAATAAATAAATTGTCTTTCGTTTCCTGATTTACAAAATACTTAATGCGTTCTACCATTTCATTTGCCGTCAGGTTTGCAAATGGCAAACCTAGAACATTAACGGTTGGAGGCTTAATCACGTCATACGAATTCTCTCTGTTTAACTCTATTTGTTCACTTATACTATTTAAATCTTTTTCTAGTACTTTTGCCATTTGTCTCACCTCTCATTCTTCACTATAATTTACACCATTTCCATAAATTTTACAACAAATTTACATTCTATATTTGATAAGTAGTACACATAATTCATTTAAATTGTTGAATTTTACTTGTATAATCATATATGATGTATAATATGCAAAAATAGATATTTCAAAACACAATACGAATAGAAGGGTAAATATATAATATGAAAAGATTTGCAAAAATAGGTTTACTTTTGATGTCAATAGTACTCATGATTCTACCCGTAGTATTTGGACTCATGCTTTATCTTGAAACTAAAGGTGCGATTAATGATTCATTTCTTGATTCTAAAAAAAGCAAATCATCTTTAAGAGATAAGCCAGTAGATCCTAGTTTAGATCATGTGTCGGTATTATTTTTAGGTGTAGATGATAGTACATCAAGACGTGAAGGTGGTCAAAAAGCTAACCAATCTCGTACGGATGCTATGATTTATACAACATTTAATAGAGATAAAAAGCAAATACGTATGGTTAGTATTCCACGTGATACATTAAGTTATATACCAGCCGTAAAATATTATGATAAAATCACGCACGCTCATGCAATAGATGGGCCAGAAGGTTCAATGGAAAGTGTTGAAAGTACTTTAAACGTTCCAGTAGATTACTATGCAAGAATTAATATGGAAGCTTTTGTTGAAGTTGTAGATGAGCTTGGTGGTATTGAATATGATGTACCATTTGATTTAAACGAGCCTAACACAGAAGATAAAGGACGTATTAAAGTTAAAAAAGGTAAACGTAATTTATCTGGTGACGAAGCACTTGCAGTTGTTCGTTCAAGAAAACAAGATTCAGATTTAGAGCGTGGTAAACGTCAAATGGAAATGATTAAAGCCATTATCAAAAAAGCTCAAGAAACAAATTCTATTAATAAATTAGATGACTTAGTTAAAATCGTTGGTAAAAATGCGAAACACAATTTCACATTTGAAGATATTCAAAACTTAGCAACGACTTATTCATCAAGTAAAGTAAAAATCAAAACAGAACAAATTACAGGAACTGATGCTAATTTCAATGGTGTTTACTTCTTCAATCCTGACTTAGATAATTTATTAGAACTTTCTAATAAACTTAGAAAAGACTTAAACTTACCTAAAACTAAGAAAACAGAATTGATGAATTATCTTATGATTCAAGCGTATGGTGATTTAACACCTTATATCGAAGTATCTAAGAAAAGTCTAAAGAGCGGAAACACATCAGGTGACAACGATTCAGCTGAAACAGTTGAACCAGCTATAGAACCTGATACTGAAGAAACAACAGAGCAGCAGACTGAACAACCGTCTGAGCAACCATCCGAACAGCCTGTAGAACAACCTGTACAACAAACACCTACAGAAGAAGTACCATCACAAGAAGTACCACAACAACCAACACCAGATCAAAGTGGTCAAGCACCAGATCTAAGCGCTCAACAACCTGGTCCAGAAGTTTACTAGGAAAGGAGGCAAATTATGATTCAACGTAAAACATATGAAAAATATGAACAAATCAATACAATGTTTGATGCACTTGAAAATCAAATCATTCATTCTGGAGATTTGTCTCACTTCAGACAAAATTTGTACTATGTTAATCACGAACATCATGAGAATTATGAAGCGTTATTACTATACTATAATCAAGCAAACAACGATCCAATTGTAGATGGCGCTTGTTACATCATTGCCATCCCAGAAATCTTTAATGTTATCAATATCTTTGATAACCCCCTACCTTTTTCATGGGTATATACAGAAACAGGCTTAACAGAAGAAATGAAATCATTAAGTGTTCATTTACAATATCTAGTAGCAGCAGCACTAGAAACAAGCCAAATTCAAATATTTACACCAAGCGGATATACAATGGGTATGACAAATTGGAGCATTCACCAATTAAGATTATTTTGGCAATATACCGCAATCGTTAGAAGACAAGCAGTACAAACGATATAAATTAAAAGCTGAACCGTATAAAGTGGTTCAGCTTTTTTGTGTGGACAGAAATAAGATGGACTTATTGTGAAAATATAGTGTGAATGTTGCTAGATTGGATTGTCTTGCAATATACGAGTGATCTATGTTGCTAGTTTGAGTAGTCTTGCAATATTCGGGGCTTCTATGTTGCTAGTTTGAGTAGTCTTGCAACATTCGGCGGCTCTATGTTGCTAGTCAGCCTCGTCTTGCAATATTGGTGATGTTTATTTATCTTGTTTGCTCAGTCTTGATAAATACAACGCCTCTATTTATCTTGTTTAGACAATCTTGATAAATACAGCGCTTCTATTTATCTTGTTTGGGCAATCTTGATAAATACAACGTCCCTATTTATCTTGTTTGCTCAGTCTTGATAAATACAATGCCTCTATTTATCTTGTTTAGTCAATCTTGATAAATACAGCGTCCATATTTATCTTGTTTGGGCAGTCTTGATAAATACAGCGTCCATATTTATCTTGTTTGGGCAGTCTTGATAAATACAACGCTTCTATTTATCTTGTTTGGGTAGTCTTGATAAATACAAGTTCTTTTTACAAAATATTTGTTATTTATTGAGTTTTTTATTTACTACATCAATTAGAATAATCATAATGTATAATAAATTGAATCAATACAATGGAGGTATCATGATGATTAAAATAGCAGAAAGCGAAAAAGATATACAAGATGGATTAAATATTAGAAAAACTGTCTTCGTTGAGGAACAAGGTGTTTCTATAGATGCAGAGATAGATGAATTTGAAAATGTTTCTAAGCATGTTGTTCTATATCACGATGATAAACCAGCTGCGGTAGGTCGTTTTAGAAATTATAAAGATGGATATGCGAAAGTAGAAAGAGTTGCTGTTTTAAAACCTTATAGAAAATTTGGTTATGGCAAAGATGTAATGAATTTTATTAACGAAAAAGCTAGTGAAGATGGATACAAGGGTACTGTACTTAATGGACAATCTCACGCTAAAGGTTTCTATGAAAAATTAGGTTATAAAACTGAAGGCGAAGAATTCTTAGAAGAAAACATTCCTCACTATTTTATGAAACTAACATTTTAGATAAATTATTAATATCTCAAATATTAAAGTTACATTACATTTCATAAAAAGTTCATCTTTTATTATTAAAAAGCCTTATACTGTTTATAAATAAATACCTATACAAAAGGAGATTGTTTATGGATAAAAAATTCTATTACAAAACCCCCGCACTTGTAGCAATGACATTAGCAGGTACTACGCTTGTAACACATCAAGTTAATGCAGAAGAACAAACAACAAACAAAGAAAATAAAAACATCATTGAACAACACGATAATGCTAGTCAAATTCAAGATGAACAAAAAGAATTAAAAAGCCAATCTTTAAACGTTTCAGGTACGAAAGAATATAAAGATCCTTCTATCATTGATGAACCAAAACAAGAAGTGGAAAATACAGCTGATGCAACAGTACAACCTACTTCTAATGAAGAAGAGCAAAATTCTGATGTAGCTTCTACTGAAGATAATACTGAAATCACTAACAACGAAGACGTTTCTGATGACTCAGTTCAAAATACTTCTAACGAAGAAAAACAAAACTCTGATGTAGCTTCTATTGAAGATAATACTGAAATCACTAACAACGAAGACGTTTCTGATGACTCAGTTCAACCTACTTCTAATGAAGAAGAGCAAAATTCTGATGTAGCTCCTACTGAAGGTAATACTGAAGTTGCGAACAACCAAGAAGTTTCTGAAGATTCAACTCAACCTACTTCTAACAATGAAGACCAAGACACTGTAGTAGCTTCTACCGAAGATAATGCTGAAGTTACAAATAACGAAGAGATTGCTGAGGATTCAACTCAACCTACTTCTAACAATGAAGACCAAGACACTGTAGTAGCTCCTACTGAAGATAATGCTGAAGTTTCAAACAACGAAGACGTTTCTGATGACTCAGTTCAGCCTACTTCTAACGAGGAAGAGCAAAAAACTGATGTAGCTTCTACTGAAGATAACTCTGAAGTTACAAATAACGAAGAGGTTGCTGAGGATACAGCTCAACCTACTTCTACTAATGATGTTCAAAATACTGAAGCGGCTAATAGTACTCAAAATGACAAAGTTCAATTAGAAACTGCTAGTGTTCAACCACGAGTTAGTACTTTTGCATTTAGATCTGTAAGTAGTGCGCCTGTTGTTAAAAAAGCAGTAGCTACTACTAGTTCTTATAGTCCTACAGTAAGTTCATCAATTAATAGTCAAATTAGAAATAATAATTATACAGTGCCGACATATGTTGAAGATTTTTCAAGTCATATTCCTAAAATTCCATATCGTAATGGTGTTGGTAAACCTGAAGGAATTATTGCACATGAAACTGCAAATCCTAATTCAACAATTCAAGGTGAAATTGCATATATGAAAAACAACTACGAAAGTGCTTTTGTACATGCCTTTGTAGATGATAATAATATTATTGAAGTTGCGCCAACTGATTACTTAGCTTGGGGTGCTGGTGGTGTCGCAAATGAACGATTTATACATGTTGAATTAGTTCGTGTTTATGGCGGAGATCGTTTTGCTCGATCTATTAACAATTATGCAGATTATATCGCAACAAACTTATCATATTATGGCTTACCATTTGATAGTGCTGAAAATGATGGTACTGGTACTTTATGGTCTCATGATGCCGTTTCAAGATATTTAGGCGGCACAGATCATAGTGATCCATATGGTTGGTTTGCAGAAAATAATTATACTTTCAATGAGCTTGTAGATTTAGTGAGAGAAAAATATTTATATAAAACAGGTAGCGCAACTCAACCTACTACGCCTGTAGTTTCTAAGCCAAAACCTACTACACCTGTAACGTCTAAACCTAAGACTTCTACGCCTGTAGTTTCTAAGCCTAAAACGACTACTCCTGTAACGTCTAAACCTAAGACTTCTACACCTGTAGTTTCTAAACCTAAAACGACTACTCCTGTAGCGAGTCCTGCTAAAACAGTAGTTGTTAACTATAAAGGTAAAGTTAATACAAATGCATCAGGTGTCTATAGTTCAGTTTATGATACTAAAACAAAATCAGCTGCTAACAAAGTAGGTAAAACATTTAATATCGGTAAACAATCTAACTATAACAACCAAGTATATTATTTATTACAAGATAATAACGGTACACCTTTAGGTTGGGTGAAATCTAGTGATATTCAACTGCAAAATAATACTAAAGCAACTCCTAAACCTGTTGCTTCTAAGAATGTAAAACCTAAAGCAACTCCGAAACCTCTTGCTTCTAACACAGCGAAACCTAAAGCAACTTCTAAACCTGTTGCTTCTAATACTGTAAAACCTAAGGCAACTCCGAAACCTGTTGCTTCTAACACTGCGAAACCTAAAGCAACTCCGAAACCTGTTGCTTCTAACACTGCGAAACCTAAAGCAACTTCTAAACCTGTTGCTTCTAACACTGTGAAACCTAAAGCAACTCCGAAACCTGTTGCTTCTAACACTGTGAAACCTAAAGCAACTCCGAAACCTGTTGCTTCTAAGACAACAAAGGCAAACGCAGTTGCTAAAACGGTTCGTGTTAACTATTTAGGTAAAGTTAATAAAAATATTTCTGGTGTATATACTTCTGTATATGATCAAAAAACTGTACCTGCCATCAACAAAGCAGGAAAAACATTCAAGATTGGTAAACAATCAACTTATAACAATCAAACATATTATCTACTTCAAGATAATAATGCTATTCCATTAGGATGGGTTAACGCTAAAGACGTTCAATTGCAAAAAGCAACAACACAACCAAAAGTTGTTAATAAACCAACTGTTGCTCAACCTAAAAAGACTAATGCTATAAAATCAAGTGCTGTTAACAATCAACTTATTGTCTTAAAAGAGAATTATCAAAACTACTTAATTTTTGATAACAGTGGATACTTCTATAGTGAACCTTCAGTATCTAAAAAGACATTACTCGGTTCATTACAAAACTATCAATATTCATACTTTAAAGTGATTTCATCTCAAAAAGTTGGTAATGAATTATGGTATAAAGGTTTATTAAATGGTAAAACTGTATGGATTAACGCTAAGTATTTACAACTCGCTACAGAATCAACAAATATTTCAACTAGCCCATACACGTTAGATCAAGCTGTTGATATTCAAATGGCATTAAGAAATGGTTCTGAACCTAAAAAAGTATTAGCAAGTGGTATTAGAAATGCTACTAGAGCTGAAGTTAAAGATGCAATGGATACAAGTAAGTATGTAAACGATCCAGTTCAAAAATATCAATTTTTAGACTTAAACAAATCTCAAAATATTTCAGTAACTAAACTAAATGACTTGTTACGTGGAAAAGGAATTCTTGAAAATCAAGGTAGTGCTTTTAGCCAAGCTGCAAAAGCAGTAGGTATTAATGAAATTTATTTAATTTCACATGCATTATTAGAAACTGGTAACGGTACAAGTGATTTAGCTAACGGTGGAGCAATTGACCAAAATGGTAATGTTGATTTAAATGCACAAACAAAATATTATAATGTGTTTGGTGTTGGCGCTATTGATAAAAATGCATTATACGGCGGTATTAAATATGCACAACAAGCTGGATGGAACACACCTGAAAAAGCAATCCTAGGTGGTGCTCAATTTATAGCTAATAATTACATTAAATCAGGACAAAACACACTTTATAAAATGAGATTTAATCCACAAAATCCTGGCGTTCATCAATACGCAACAGGCATAGACTTCGCTAAGTCTAATGCAAAACGAATTAGCGACTTCTATCAACAGATTCAAACAGACGGTCAATATTACGATGTTGACCAATATAAAGCATAATATTAAAGTAAAAACCAATGCCTTTAAAAGGCATTGGTTTGATTTTATAGTATTAACGAAATAAAATTATTTGTACTTTTGAAAAATTTAATTTATAATCTACATTTCAAGCAATTTGTAGATTATCGTTTTAGGGGAGCACTTTTCATGGCAAACGAAAAAGAAAGAGACCATTATTTTGATAACGCACGATTTTTCTTAATTGTGTTAGTTGTATTCGGTCATTTAACAAGATCTTATGTTAATGAAAGTCATATTTTCAAAGCACTATATATGTTTATTTATAGTTTCCATATGCCAGCATTCGTACTGATATCAGGATTCTTTGCTAAAGGTGTAGGAAAACCAGGTTACATAAAAAAAATTACAATCAAACTGTTACTACCCTATTTAATATTCCAATTATTTTATGGTTTATATTACTACTATATTGATAGAGACGATACATTAAATATTAGTCCCTTCGATCCACAATGGGCAATGTGGTTCTTAGTAAGTTTATTCTCATGGCATATTATTTTGCACTTTGTGAGAAACTTCAATCCATATATCACATATACAGTAGCAATATTATTAGGTTTAGTTGTTGGTTACTTTGACTTTATTAATGCAAAACTTAGTCTATCAAGAACATTTGTATTCTTCCCAATTTTCCTATTAGGCTATTACATCAATAAAGAACAGTCATTAATTTTAAGAAATAAAAAACATATTTGGTTATCTTCCATTAGTTTAATTGTTATTTTCATTGCTTATTTACTAACTGATTATAACTTTGAATGGTTATTTGGTAGTAAACCATACTCTGCACTTGAAGGCGATGTAGACGTTTATAGTGCATTAAAAAGATTATTTATATATGTGGTCATTTTCGTTTCAACATTTAGTTTCTTAAACTTAATACCAGAACGTAAATTACCATTAACTTATATTGGTTCAAGAACAATGTTTATTTATTTACTACACGGACTTTTCGTAGGTCTATTCCGTTCAAAAGAATGGGATCAAATGTTATTAGACCAACCTTATGTTTGGGTTGCAATCATTCTTATAACAATTGCTATTGTCTACTTCTTTAGTAGCGATCTTGTAAGACATTACGCAAGTCCCGTTGTTAACATTAAAAAGCCACCAAAAAAGAAAAAATAAATATAGAAAAGCCAATCCTTTGAGTACATAACTTAAGGATTGGCTTTTTTGTTTATCTAATTAATGTTGCATACGATATCGTTCCTATAAATTTATCTTCACTATTTAATAAATAAGCAGGTATTTGTACATGTTTATGTGTAATGGGCGCTAACTCATGATTGTTATTATAAAGATTTTCTAATACTTCATAGCTCGCACTTAATAAGTATGTTAAATAATCTACCCACTCTTGCGTATACGGTGTATCTGACTGAATAAATAATATTGGATTCTCTTTTTTAGACGTTGGTTGCATAAAATCAGAAACAAATTTTCTTTCGTCTAATGATAGTTCTTCTTTCACTTTAAATTTAATATGGAATTGCGCATTCTTAATAAGTCGATTATCTTGCCCGAAATAATATCGATGAAAATGTGGTAATTGAGCTTCTGCTCTACAAATATGTATTGAATCTTCTTCAAATGAAACCATCCATTGTTCATCATTATTTTGTATCAATACAAACGTTGGATGTGGTAACCAATCAAAAATATTTAAAGATAGTAGTAACTTTAATCGTTGATTCATATTAGCTAAATTCACCATATAAACATCCCCTATTATTGTAATGTTTCCCTTATTGTAATACGTTTTCTAAATTTTTGCTATATTCATTTATTTGTATGCTTTTTAAAGTTATAATTAAACTATCGTTTTGAAGAGGTGAAAAAAATGCAATTACCATTAAATAAATTTGCATCTCAACTTCAAGTGTCTGGAATTAGAGCGATATCTAACCGTATACCTGAAATTGATGATGTGATTAACTTAACAGTTGGTCAACCTGACTTTCCTGTACCAACAAGTGTTAAAGATGCAATGAAAGATGCAATTGATCATAACTTTACATCTTATTCTCATAATGCTGGTTTACCAGAATTGAGAAAAATCGTTGCACAATATTATAAAAATCGCTTCAATGCTTCATTTGAAACGGATGAAATCCTCATCACTAATGGTGCAAGCGAAGCGTTAGACACGACATTAAGAGGGATTCTTGAACATGGCGATGAAGTATTAATTCCTTCACCAGTATATGCTGGGTATGTCCCCCTTATCGAATTGTTAGGCGCTAAACCTATATACATAGATACTACCCAAACTGGCCTTAAAATAACACCTGAATTAGTTAAATCTCATATTACTGATAAGACGAAAGCTATCTTGCTGAATTATCCTAATAACCCTACTGGTATTACGCTGAATCAACAAGAAGTAGAAGCACTTGTTGATGTATTTAAAGACTACCCTATTTATATAGTCAGCGATGAGATTTATGCTGAGAATACATTTAATCAAACCCATACATCTTTCGCTTCATATGACGCAATCAAAGATCAATGTATTTTACTAGGTGGCTTAAGTAAGTCTCATTCAATGACTGGACTTAGAATTGGCTTTTTATTAGGACCACAATATGTTATGAAACAATTAACATTTGTACATGCCTATAATTGTATCTGTGCAAATGTACCGAGCCAATATGCTGCAATTGAAGCATTAACAAATGCAATTGATTCACCTAAAGAAATGAATAAAGCGTACATAGAACGCAGAGATTATGTATACAAGCGATTAATTGAAATCGGCTTTAAATTAAATGAAAAACCTCAAGGTGCATTTTATATTTTTCCGCAAATATCACATTTCGGAATGGATGATTATGAATTCTGTATGAAAGCACTTGAAGATTACCACGTCGCGATTGTACCTGGTTCAGCTTTCACCCATATTGGCAAAGGCTATATTAGAATTTCATATGCTTACAATTTAAAAGCACTTGAAGAAGGACTGAATAGATTAGAAAGAATGATTCAAGAACTATTTTAAAGGGGCTGGAACACAATGAATTTATTATGGCAAACGTTTGAAGATAGAAGCGATTTACTTAAAAGCTTGGTCAGACATCAATCTATAACACATTCAGAAGGAGAAAAGACTTTTCCTTACTTTTTAAGGGATCAATACTTAAAGTTAGATTATTTTAAGCGTAATGCTGATCAAGTTATGCTGCAACCGACTGGGGATGGTCGTCATGCAGTTCTTGCATATTACAAAGCACCACAATCAAAAAAAACACTCGTTTGTATAAGTCATTTTGACACGGTCGGTATCGATGATTATAGCGAATATAAAGATGATGCTTTTGATATGGATAAAATTACAGAGAAATTTCGACAAGATATGAAATACTTAACGCCTGATGCTAAAAAAGATATCCAAACACAAAATTATTTATTCGGACGTGGTTCAATGGATATGAAACCAGGTCTTATGATACATATGTCTCTGATAGAAAAAGCAATCCAAGAATCATGGGATATTAACATAATCGTAGTTTCAGTACCTGATGAAGAAGTTGAGTCTAAAGGTATGCATGCTGCCGTTCAAAAGCTCAATCAAATTCGTAAAGTAGACCATTTAGATATAGCTTTACATTTAAACAGTGAACCTACTTTTTCACAAGCAGAAAATGACCCAAATCATTATGTTTATTCAGGTACAATAGGCAAAATCATGCCTTCAGTATTATGCTATGGTAAAGAAACACATGTTGGACAACCATTGAATGGTATTAGTTCGAACTATATACAAAGCTTTATTAATAGCAAAATGGAATACTGTACTTTGTTTAAGGAAACATATAAAGATGAAACGACGCCGCTTCCAGTCTCTCTCATGAGTAGAGATATTAAAGATCATTATGACGTTCAAACACCATTTAGAACTGTTTCATTATATAATGTATTCTTATTTAACAGAAATGCAGAACAAGCTTTTAAAATTTTTAATGACGTAGTAAAAGATGCCATTCATACATGTGAAAAAGCATACCAAGAAACATTAAAATCCGAGGGCTTTGATAAAAAGTTATCCATTAATATCTTAACTTTCAAAGAATTAAAAGCACTTGCAATAAAAGAGTATGGTGAAAGTAAAATTAATCAAATCATTGAACAAATTGTTCATGAAATTCCTGATGAAAGAGCACAATCAATAGAAATTACGGATCGATTTATGCATATGCTGAAAGGTTTAGGACCAAGTGTCGTGACATTCTTTGCACCACCTTATTATCCTGCTGCACACTCTTCTGAAGATCCATTTATTGATGAAATCGTCCAAACTGTTAGTGAAACATCTTTAAAACAGTTTGATAGAGTGTCAAAAAGACAATATTTCTTTAATGGTATTAGTGATCTGAGTTATGCCAAATATAGACAAGACGATTTAGGATTTGAAAGCTATATTGAGCAAACACCTGTCTTTAATCAATCATACTTTATACCATTTAAAGATATACAAGAAATAAGTGCACCTGTCATAAATATTGGACCTATCGGTAAAGATGCTCATCAAGTAACAGAACGTATCAACATGAAAAGTGCGTTTGAAGAAATACCTACTATTATCGAGCAAGTTATAAGAAAACATTTATTATAAAAATGAGAGTTTGGGACAGAAATGTTCTAGACTCTTTTTCATATTTTCAGAAATATAGTGCTGAACATTGCAAGTGAAGCGTTACATGCAATGTTGGAGGGCTGAATATTGCTAGATTGATCAAACAAGCAACATAGAACTTCTGTATATTGCAAGACACATCAAACAAGCAACATAGAGGCTCCTATATTGCAAGACTACCCAAACAAGCAACATAGAACACTTCATATACAGATATTTTTTCCATAAAAAAGGCTGAGACATTATAAAATGCCTCAACCTTTTATTTTTTCTATCAATATTAAGGAAACTTAGGAAATTGATCGAAGTCTGGTTGACGTTTTTCTTTGAAAGCGTCTCTTCCTTCTTTTGCTTCGTCTGAAGTGTAATATAATAATGTTGCATCACCAGCGAATTGTTGTAAACCAGCTAATCCATCAGTGTCAGCGTTCATAGCAGCTTTTAAGAAACGTAATGCAGTTGGTGAATGTTGCATCATTTCTTTACACCATTGAACTGTTTCATCTTCTATTTTATCTAATGGTACAACTGTATTAACAAGACCCATATCAATCGCTTCTTGTGCATCGTATTGACGACATAAGAACCAAATTTCACGTGCTTTTTTATGTCCAACAATTCTTGCTAAATAGCCTGAACCATAACCAGCATCGAATGAACCTACTTTAGGTCCAGTTTGACCAAATCTTGCATTTTCAGCGGCAATTGTTAAGTCACATACGATATGTAGTACGTGTCCACCACCAATAGCATATCCTCTAACCATAGCTACTACTGGTTTAGGAATAACACGGATAAGACGTTGTAAATCTAGTACATTTAATCTTGGAATTTGGTCATCGCCAACGTAACCACCATGTCCACGAACAGATTGGTCTCCACCTGAACAGAATGCTAAGTCGCCTTCACCAGTTAAGATGATAGAACCTACTCTTTCATCATCTCTAGCTCTAGAGAAAGCATCGATCATTTCTTGAACTGTTAAAGGTGTGAATGCATTACGTACTTCTGGACGGTTGATTGTAATTTTAGCAATACCTTCGAAAAATTCATATTTAATTTCTTTATATTCTTTTATAGTTTCCCATTGTCTTGACATAATTTGCCTCCTAAAATAAATTCTATTATTATTGTATCAAATTTTGAGGGTTGTTCCACATGAATTGTGTGCCCAGCATCATTAACAATATAAAATTTACTATTTTTTATACTTTCGTTCATTTGTTTACCTATTTGAATAAACTTTTCATCTTTTTGACCGACGATAATACAAGTTGGCACAGTCATTGTATTCAAATGATACCAATTGGATGGTTGTGAACCTGTACCATAATCTTTAAGTGCTTTACTTAATCCATTAGGATTTTGAGAAAGTCTCATTTGTTTAATACGTTCTCTTTCTTCAGTAGAAAGTATAGACTGACTATTAAATAATGGAAGTTTAGACCATTCCTCTACAAAGTGAGGTAATCCAATTTCATGAATGCGCGCTGCTCTATTATGATCGACTTCAATTCTATTCTGTTTATCTGATGGATCTTTAAGTCCTGGACTAGCACTTTCTAAAATCAAGCCGTTTAATAACTCTGGGTATTGCACAGCAAAGCTTAACGCAACACGCCCACCCATTGAATATCCATGCAAATAAACCTTTTTAAGCTCTAAATAATCAATAACTTCTTTAATCTTAGAGACAATAAAATCCATTGACCATATTTCATCATAACTTGATTCATCATGTCCATGTCCGGGTAAATCAATAGTTATAACATTTAACCCTTGCTTACTTAACGTACGCTCAACTAAATGAAATGATGTATGATCACTGATGAAGCCGTGTAATAAAATAATAGACGGATTATGTTCATCAAACGACTTAACGCGGTGATTTAACATATTGGATACCTTTCATTTGTTCAAAAAGTTGTCTATGTGTTGCGGTATTTTCTTCTCTATTCGTTAGAATTTCGTATAAATAAGAACCGAATTGAGGTAATGTTTGTTTCTTATAATCAGAAACGCTTTCAAATTTTTCATAACCTAACTCATATAGATGTGCAACATGTTGGAAATCTAAATCTAGTGGCGTACCGAATAATTTCTCAAAATGTTCAGGTGCTTCTTCTTTTGGTGCTAAGTAATTGAAGATGCCCCCACCATTATTGTTTAAGCACACAATTGTAATATCTAAATCATGTAGTTTACTCATAATCAAGCCATTCATATCATGGAAGAATGAAACATCACCAATGATAAGTGTAACTTTTTTATATACAGACATACCAAGTGCAGTCGACACGACACCATCTATACCATTTGCACCTCTATTAGCTGCTATTTCAGCTTTTGAGTTTAAATTAAATGTATCGACATCTCTTATCGGCATACTATTACCAACAAATACAGTATCTTTAGAAGTCATTTTTTTCAATAAACTACCAACTGCAGCACCTTCATCTGTTTCTTCTTCGATATATTTTTCAATCAATGCACTTGCTTCTTTGTCCATTGTTAACCATTTTTCTAACCAATTCTTGTTTTGAGTTGGTGATACATCTTGAGCTTGTCTGAAGAAATCATTTGGACTTAGTTCCACTGAAATCGTTGGTACTTTAGGATAAGCATCAGGTGTATCATTATTTTGCACAAGAATTTGTGGACATTTAACTTCTTTTAACCAATTGTTTAAATGTTTCGAAACGACTGGTTGCCCCACTCTAATAATAAATTGTGGTTCAATACTTAAACCACCTTTGAATAATGCATCATAAGTAGAAATCACATTTGGATGATTTAATTTTCTTAAATTACTTAATGGATCAGCTAATATAGGAATATTATGAATCGCTGAATAAGTTAATATTTGAGATAAATCTTGACCTTGTGTATCTCCTACAATAACGACACCTCTTGGTTTTTCGATATATGTTTGTATACTCGTAAAATCAATCGATTTTTGATATTTTGTTTCTAATTTTCTTTTAGAAGACAAATATCTTCTTAATTTCACATTAGGAATTAATGGCTCTCTAAATGGAAAATTAAAATGTACAGGACCTCTTTGTGGACCAACAAAATGTTTCTCAGCATTAATCATATTCATATTAATTGCATTTAATGTACCCTCTGAGTCATCAGCTATAGGCATATCAAATTGAAACTTCGTAAAGTTTTGGAACATATTTACTTGATTGATTGCTTGAGGTGCACCAACATTACGTAGTTCATGTGGTCTATCACTCGTAACAACAACAAGTGGTAATCGACTAATAAACGCTTCAGATACTGCTGGCATATAATTTGATGCAGCTGTTCCTGAAGTACAAATGATTGCGACAGGCTTTTGACTTGCTTTGATTATGCCAAGTGCAAAAAATGCTGCGCTTCTTTCATCTGGATGAACCCATGTTTTTAAATGTGGATGTCTTTCACAAGCTATCGCTAATGGTGTAGATCGTGATCCAGGACTTATAACAACATCATCGACACCATATTCATATAATTTAGAAACAAATGTAAATACTTGTTTAGTGAGACTTTCAGTATGTGTACTCAATTCTACATCACTCCTAGTGCTTTCAACATTGGTTTAAATTTTAAGTCTGTTTCTTCAAACTCAGATATTGCTTCAGAATCTTTTACAATACCACAACCTGAATATAATGTTGCAGTATGATTGTTCACTAACATAGATCGAATAGATACAACAAATTCACCATTATTTTCTAAATCGATATAACCTAATGGTGCACCGTAAAATCCTCTTGTGCCAAACTCTTCATGTTCTATAAATTTTATCGCTTCAACTTTAGGAAACCCTCCTAATGCTGGCGTTGGATGCAATTGATTAACAATTTCTAATACATTTTCAGATAGTAAATCTGCTTGTATTTTCGTATATAGATGATATAAATGTTTGTTTGTAAGAATGGTTGGCTTTTTATCGTATTCAATGTGTTTCGTAAATGATTGAATATCATGAATAATACTATCCACTACATAACGATGTTCAAATTGATTTTTAGAATCATTAAGAAGCTCATCTTTTAATTTATCATTCTTTGTTTCATCTTCTGTTCTTAAAATCGTACCAGCAATTGCATTTGTATATAGTTTACCATCTTCTATTTGGCAAAGTTGTTCAGGTGTTTGTGAAATAAATTGAGATTTACCTGACTCAAATAGTAATAAATAGCTTGATTCATTTGAATCTAATGATCTTTGTAATGCATCTTCAACATTAACACGATCTTCAAATTCGATTTGTCTTCTTCTGGATAGTACGACTTTTTGTAGTGCTACAGATTGATTCATTTGTGAAACAACTTTAGTAACTAACGCTTTCCATTCTTCACTTTGAATATCTTTATTTTCCACTACTACAGGTTCAATCGATTCGATTTTTTTATTTTCTGTTTCTAAAATATTTATAACTTCTTGAATGTTGTCGATATCGAATTTGTTACTATGATCCGTATAAGTAAGATAATAATGACCATTTTCTTTTGTTACCAAATATTTAGGCAATACAAAATGACTCATCCCGTAATCTTTCCATTCATTCGTTAATGAATGCTCAGAAAATTGAAAGCCACCAAAGAATTTTAGATGGTGCTTTTCATCATGTAACTTAATCGTATTTAATTGTTCTTTAATATTTTGCCAGTATTCATATATATCATCATGTTCTAGATGCGAATACCTAGCTTCTAATAAATATCCAATTCCACACATTTCTAATTTAGAATCTTTAGATTTGTAATAAAAATGTTGTCCTGTATAATTGATTTCTTCCCTTAATAAATGGATTAAATCTGGTTGATATTGAAGCTCAATTTCAACTGAAATATAATTTTTATTTCCATCGATTTCAGAAATTATCTGTTGCTTCAAATCCGTCCTCAAGGCCATTTCACTTCCACTTCTTTCCGAAAAATATCTATCTACTTATTTTATCATTTTTTAAGTGAACATGCGTTAATATTGTACTTTAAATACAGAATATAAATTAAAATTTTACACAATTACAGTGATTGACCAATTGATAGCGAAAGCATATACTAATACTGTCAAAAATATAAATTTAAGAGGTAAATACATGTCACAAAATTTATCACAGCATTCAGGCTTGAAAAAATATTATCATTTGATGAGACCACATACCCTTACAGCATCATTTGTTCCTGTACTATTAGGTACCGCTTCATCAAAGATTTTCTTAACAGGTGCTGAAGCATCCATTAAAATTTCAGTCGTATTAGCAATGTTACTCGCAAGTATTTTAATACAAGCAGCAACTAATATGTTTAATGAATACTTTGATTATAAGCGTGGATTAGATGACCATACTTCTGTTGGTATCGGAGGTGCAATCGTAAGAAATGGAATGTCTCCTAAATCCGTTTATAATTTAGCGATAGCATTCTATGTTATAGCTGTCATATTAGGTATTTACATATGCATGCAAAGTACATGGCTATTAATACCAATAGGATTAGTTTGTATGGCAATCGGTTATTTTTATACAGGTGGACCAATCCCTATTTCATGGACGCCATTCGGTGAAATATTCGCTGGATTCTTCATGGGATTTGTCATTGTTATGATTTCATTCTATATACAAACAGGTACTTTAAGCTTTTATCCAGCATTATTAAGTATTCCAGTTTCTATTACAATTGGACTTATCAACTTAGCAAATAACATTAGAGACCGCGAAAAAGACAAACAAAGTGGTAGAAAGACTTACGCAATCTTAGTCGGTAAAAGACTTTCCATCATGACTATGGCAATTCTATATATTTTCGCATATGTCTTTGTTATTTACTTAGCATTATTTAAACCATACGGCTCTCTATTATGGTTGCTCGTCTTAATATCTGCACCATTCCCAATCAAAGCCGTACGTCGATTTAACAAAAATGACACACCACAAACAATGATGCCTGCAATGGCAGCAACAGGTAAAGCAAACACGATCTTCGGATTGTTATTAGCTCTTGGTGTATATATTAGTGGTTTATTAGGTGGATTATAAAACACCACCAAAAAAGAGGCTTGGACAATGTCCAGCCTCTTTTTGATTTATATAAGTTGTTTTAAATATTCAAAAGCTGTAATACCATAAATTTTCTTGAAATTTTTATTTAAATGAGACAAATCTACAAATCCACAATTTGTAACAGCAGCGTAAATATCTTTAGTCATTTCTAAATTTAATTTAGCTTGCTCTACCTTTCTATTCAAATAATATTGATAAGGTGTAAAGCCAGTATATTTTTTGAAATAGCGAATAAATTGATATTGAGTCATATTTAATTCTAGACTGATCATTTCTACATTTAATGTATCAAACAAGTGGCTTTCTATAATATTCTTCGCCATATTTATGAGCCTGTTATCTTTAGGCGCTACATTTATATCATTATTCAACAAAGCATCATTAACTTGCAGCAATTGTTCTAATATATAAGCATCTTCTTGATTCGTTAAAATAGCATTAGAGAGATGGATAATTTTGTTTTTTAAATTTTGGTCATTTGATATAGGTTTATTGAAAATGACATTTTGCGGTATGTTATCATTTCCAAGAATATGCTCTCTCTCTAAATAAATCATTGTGTATTTAAGATCTTTCTTGTCAAAAGAACTACCATCATGAATTTGTTCCGGATTAAAGAACATAACATTATTTGGATAGGATAAATATTCAGCACCATCTAAAGTATAGTGTTGAATACCATCTAACGTTACACCAAGTGCATATTCTTTATGCGCATGTTTTTTATATTTAAACTCGCTCATTTGTGCTAATAATGCTGTAACACCTATACGCTTTTTATACAAAAAATTATCCATATAACCCCTCCTTATCTATAACCAAATTAATAATGTCGCCATAACTAGTGCCATTGACATAACAACATTAAAAACTTTCAAATGTTGATCTATAAATCTTTTCAGAACCGTACCGAATAATAGCCAAGACGCAAATGCTAAAAATCCAATAATCGTTATGATAGTTACATTAAGAAACACATCGTTAAAAGTAGAGTCTGCTTTTAAAACAAAGCTCGGTAAAACCGTTAAACAGAATAATACAACTTTAGGATTTAGAAATTGCATAACAAACCCAGATGTAAAGTTACCGTAATTTGTATCATTATGTGATTTTGAAGCGTTTAAAATCTGATATGCCAAATATAACATATATATTGTTCCAATAATTTTCATCGTAAATATGATATTTGGCATAATGTTTACGAGTATTGTATTAAATATTGCAGATAATAACAAAATTAAAAAGAATGCTACCGTTGAACCGTACGTATAATGTAAAGCTTTTTTAGTACCGTAATTTTGAGTTGTCGTTAATATTACGATATTTGTAGGTCCAGGTGTGAAAGTAATCATAAAACAGTAAAATAAAAATGATAATGTACTCATCGAATCCCTCCAATATCTTTGTATTTTCTCAATAATGTCAAAATTGATATAGTACAAAATTGCATTCACACAAAAATAAGACCATGCCAATATTTGTTGGCATGGTCTTATTTTTTTAAGAACTCAAGTATATCTTGTTCAATTTGTTCTTTATCGTCACTTCTTGTCATTAAATGTGTTGCATTTTTATAGGCTACTAATTCTTTATGTTCTGATGCTATATCATGATATATTTTCTCAGCACTATCTTGATAGAATGTTTGATCTAATTCTCCATACTTTATAGAGATAGGTATTTTTACTGCGTCTAAATGATTCATAATATCCTCAATAAATGATGTAAAAAGACGTGCACCTTCTTCATAATCATCAATGAGTGCAAGTTGGCGTTTACTTTCATCTTCATCTAAATCTTGGATCTGATTAATTCTTTCTCCATAATGATAGAGTCTTCTTTTAATATCTTTATTAGTTCTATTATGAGGTGTGGACATTGCTATACATTTCTTCACATCAAATGTTTCGACAAGTTTTAAAGACATAAGCGCACCTAATGAAACACCGAGCACATGAATATTTTCATATCCACTATCCTTTAAATAATGATAACTCTCTTGTACCTGTTCCCACCAATCATTTGTCGTATAGGCTAATAATTCTTCTAAACTTAATCCATGTCCTTTATAAGCTGGAATATAGCAAGTATATCCCGCTTCGTTTAGAAACTCTGCTAAAGCTTTTACATCTCTTACTGTACCTGTAAAAGAATGCAATAATATAACCGCTTCATCTCCACCTTTTAAAAATACATTTTGAGATTCTTTCAATTTCAACAATCAAATCACTCCGATTTCAATTTCGATATCACTATTATAACGTTTTTTCCATATAATAGTTTGTCGTTTCAAATCCCATTTTTTTATATAACTCATACGCAATTTGATTATGACCGAAAACATGGAGTCGAATACTTTTAATGTCATGTTCCTTGCAATACTCATCTAAAGCTTGCATCGTCATTTTACCTAAACCTTTACCTCTTTCAGATTCGTCAATTTTAATATCATAAATAAAACTCTTTAATACATGATCTTTCTCGAAAACATGTAGCCATAAAATACCTACCTTATCTCCTTCATTAAAGACATTAAAAATTTTATGACCTTCCGTATGTAAACCATCAGGTAGAAGTTTCTTAAAATATGCTCTACCTCTCTCATCCGCTTCTTCAACAGACCAAGAACCACTTTTCACTTGTTCATCAGCAAATTCTTTCAAAGAAACCTCATAAAAATCATTAAAGTCCTGCATTTCCATTAATCTTAATTCAACAGTCATATAATCCCCTCCACTCTCTATATTTAGGTTCATTATACACTTCTAAAAATTAGAAACAAAAATACAATTATTTGTTTAACCACTTAATAAACCAAATCCCCAAAATTAAAATACTCACAGCAACAAGCGATTCAATCTTCTCTTTCTTCGTCGTTTTACGAATACTTATACTTACTTTCATATCAATCACACTCCGTCCATAATCAACTCAATAATCATTTCACTAGCATTATTTTAAACGTTTAATCATTCCTGCTAATATCAATACCGTTCCTACAATATTTGTAATAATATTAATAATTGTTAATACTCTTGACACTTTTTTCATATCAAATACATCCCTTAATCATTAATTTTTCACAATAGACAAATATTGCCAAATTGTGTTATAATTTCTTTGAAAAAGGACAACGTGCTGCTACACGTTGTCCGATAAGCCCGTTATAAAGACGATGGCTAATTTTTAATAAACCTTCTTTATTTAGTCAAAAGTTGTTAGAGATGGTTTATTTTTTTGGTTCATTTTTACAATTGCGATTACTAAACCCAATAATAGTACATCAAAAGTACTGAAACTAAACATTAAGTTTAGTGCGTCACCAATCGGGACCACTATAGCCTTCTCCTTTCTAAGGAATTTAATGAGAAAACAACGTGCAATAACACGTTACCCGATAAGTCCGTATTAAAGACGGTGACCTTATTTAATAAATAAATCATCTCAAACTAGTCTAAAGTTGTAAGAGATGGTTTATTTTTTTTACTTTTGTTCTTTATCAAAAATATCTTTCTTAATGATATATTCAAAAATAATTTTTATTATTACTACACCTATTGGTAATAATACATAGTGTGTATTATTTTCATGGTTGCCAACGTGCTGATCATACTTACTTAATATAAAATACATAACAAAACAATAAATAAGACATACTACAATTCCCGTTTTATTTATTTTCCTTTTCAACTTTCCTTCTCCTTTCTATAAAACGAAAATTAGCTCTTTTTATTTATTATAATTATTGGTTGTAATTTGTAAATATATTTTACATAAATTGGATATAATAAAGTGTATGGATAAGATTAAATAGATAGTGTAATATTATCTTATTGGAGGGGTTATGATGACGCATACGATAGACGAAGTTATCGAATTAAGATCAAAGAAAGAATATATAAAAGCAAAAGAAAAAATGGAAGATATATTAAGTAAGGATCCTAACAATGCATATTACAATTATCAAATGGCATGGTGTCTAGATAATTTAGGAATCGAACACGAGGCTATTAATTATTATCATAAAGCTATTAATAACAATTTAGAACTAATATATCTAAAAGATGCTTATATAGGTTTAGGAAGCACTTATAGAAGTATTGGCAAATACAAAGAAGCTAAGCAGATTTTAAATGAAGGATTAACAAAATTTGAAGACAGCCCTGTATTAAAAATATTCCTTGCTATTACACAATATAATATGAATAATAATCAAGAGTCTGTTTCACTATTAATTGATACATTGCTAACAAATGATGATAATACTGAGATTCACGAATATAAAAATGCTTTGAAATTTTACAATGAAAATCTAGATAAAATATTCAACTGATATCGTGAAAGTCACACGTAATAATCCGACTACAAAATAGACAAATTCTACCAAATTATGTTATAATCCAATTGAAAAAAGGACAACGTGCTCCAACACGTTGCCCCATGAGCCCGTTTTAAAGACGGTGACCGTATTTATAAATGATAGAATAAATCATCTCAAACTAGTCAAAAGTTGTAAGAGATGGTTTATTTTTTTGGTTCAATTTAACAATCGCGATCACTAAACCCAATAATAGTACGATAAAACTACCGAAACTAAACATTAAGTTTAGCGCTTCGCTAATCGGAACCATTAGAAGCTTCTCCTTTCTAAAGATTTAGTTGATACTTTCATAAGCATCACCTCACTTTATACTAAGATTGGCCACCATCTATCCAACTTGCTCTGTTATATTATACCAAATTACCAGTATTTGTTATATACATTTACGACCATAATAGACAAAATATTCTAAATTATGATATTATATAATTGAATTACAACGTTATATAACACGTTGTCCTATGAGCCATCTTAAAGACTGTGACTTTATTAATTACTATAAAAATAGCCATTTAACATGCCAAAGATAGATAATGATATTTTTTAGTTTTATAACTAATTAATAATTCATAAAAATAAAGACCCTATCTTACTATGCAATATAAGTTAAGGTTATATTTTTTTACCCAGTTTTAGATTGCATTAAATTTTATTTTAAAAATATATAAAAGTATAAACCTATAAAGAATGTGTTAGTTTTATATCAAATATATTTAACTTTCGACATAAATTACTTCATTATTACGCAAGGGGTGATTAATAGTGATAGAACAAAAAGATAATAATTTATCTGTAGGTATTTTTGCGGGTATTTTACCAATTTGTATTATAATCTACGCTCAATTTATCCATGCATTATTATATAGCAACTCAATGATTTTAAAATCATTTGTCGTAGTTATTTTATTCATTTTAACAACAGGAATTGTTATCTCAATTTCAAGTTTCATTTCGCAAATCAAAAAGCAACTTAAGTAAGCGTGAAAAATTTTTAAAATATCAAAGAAGCGTATAATAAATTGACTCATTTCATATTATCTTAAATAATTAAATTTTAAAGTTTAAATATATATTAGACAATAAGGATTGGTATCATGAAAAATTATGCTCTTAATCTATTATTTATCGTTATACTTTTATTCTTTATTTTCAATTTATTTGTCATATTTAATGTCATCCAAATTAAAGAAAGTTATTCAAGAGTTTATAGCATATTTATCATTATATTTATCATACTAAACTTAATATATTTTAAAGCAAAAGAAAAACAGAGAACTAATAATAAATGAGGTGTACTAAATAATGACTAACATGAAAAATATCTTAGTTGCATTAATACCTATATATCTTTATTTTTTCATTCAAGGATTCTATGTTGTTATATATAAAGAAAATCCTATCGCTAGAATACTAGCTGTCATTAGCATGTTGATTTTTACTATATTAATCACACTTTTCGTTTCAACTGTATTCGATCCTAGCAAACAAAATAAAAATGGTAAGATAAAATAGCAAAATTTTTAAAATAAATATTCTTTTTCAAATCTTTCAAGTTTATTTTCCATAAATTCTTATAATATCTTCAAAAAAATTTTTACATAAAAACTAGCTATCACAACACTGTGATAGCTAAAAAATTGACTAAAAACAGCTCCTTAACCATTAATTCTTTGTTAGGTGCTTAATCTAAAATTTCAATCGACTTTATTTCACTTTCATCAAAGTCATATAAGTAAGTTTCAGTAGCGAAATGTATAGAAGGTTCTCCACTGTCATTAACTACTTCATCATCGTAATTTGTAACTTCACCAATAAATTGATTTCCATTCGTCAATTCTATTCGTACCTTTTTTCCCACATAAGTCCATAATTTCATAACTTACCCCCATGCTACAAGATCGTTTTCAGGAAACTCATTATTTTTAATATATTTCTCAATTCTATAAATCGCATGCCCTAAATAGTTACTTGTATCTTGATCATATTCCGATTTTTTTGCATAGAGTATTTCACAATCCTCTATACTTATAGTAATTCTCCCTGATACTTTTTCGTTTTCGGGATAATAATCATAAGTCACGCTTTTTTCGTCTTTACTTACTAATTTTAAAACTAACATTACTCATTACCTCCTTTTTCTAATTAACTCTTCTAGTATTCTAGCTTTTTTCTCTTTTTATATGTCGTTGTTTTAGTTGTTCTTTTTTTCTTTCAGCTATTTTTTGAAATACTTCAGCAGCATCTTTAAGTGGCATATAAGTGTCTAGAATCATTTCGTATTTCTTCAACCTTATATCTCACTTATTCACTTTTTACTATATTATATAATTTTTTCAAAATTCTTACAATAAAGAAAAAAGCTATTAAACATTGAGATCGACATCAACCACGATCTCAAATTAAAAAAACCACCTATTTCATTTAGGTGAGCTTTTGGATATTCATATATAGTTACGTTATGATTAAGATTATTAAATTCGCCTATAAAAAAGACCCACTAATTAAAGTGGGTCATTATCTTGAATACGACAATTATCTCGCCAATCAACTTAATGTATATTTAACTCTCACACATAGATATATAAAAACATAATAAATAAATAAACTAGTAAGATGAAAGTGTGAAAGAAATTTCATATTATCTTAAGTAATTATTTTTGAGTACAATGTCTATTTCTTTTTGCAATTTTTTCTTTTCTGCAGCATACGATTTACCAGCCGTTTCATGGATTCTATTTACTGCTCTTTGAGCAACTCTATGGCTTTTAATCGTTTTATCGCGTTTCAGCTTATTTACAGCTTGTTTAGCTGCCATAACCTTTTCATCTAATGATTTCTTGTAATCATAGGCATTGTATTTTACCTGAGTTTGTTCAGCTTGTTTAGCATCAGCCTCTCCTATCGAACCTGTTAGTGCCAATCCTAATGATGTAAATGCTAATAGTAATTTTTTTGATAATTGCATATGTATTCTCCTATCTATAAAGTATATGTATATTTTACAGAATGAGTAATATAAAACCATTAACTATTTCTTAATTAATTATTAAATACAAATGGCACCATCAGGTTTTTGACTTGTTAAACTCCCACAAATGATTTACATACAATAATGTAGAAAAATATCAAATATCGCATTTAAGATTGTAGTAAATATCAACCACGATCTCAAACTAAAAAAAGCCCACCTATTTCATTTAGGTGAGCTTTTGGATATTCATATATAGTCACGTTGTGACCAAAAATATTAAATTCGCCTAAATAAAAAAAGAAAAAACCTTGAGTTATCAAGGTTTTTTCTTTTCACTATACGTGATTAATTAATCTGAGCGGAGATGGAGGGATTCGAACCCTCGCGCCGCAGAACGACCTACACCCTTAGCAGGGGCGCCTCTTCAGCCAACTTGAGTACATCTCCATGGCTCCACAGGTAGGACTCGAACCTACGACCGATCGGTTAACAGCCGATAGCTCTACCACTGAGCTACTGTGGAATAATTAAATTTTTATCAAGCACAAATACTATTATATCAAGCATCGTAATATTTTCAAGAGAAAACCTAAAAAAATTAACGGAACATTTACACTTTAGTTGCACTTGTTCCGTTAATATTTATATTCGTATGCTAATGTTGATTTTTCAAATACATCTTAATAACATCAAGTACACTATACCCATCTTGAGTTAAATCTATATTTGGTGTATTTAGCTGCTTAATAAAGATATTATTACGGTGATTTCTATAGTACAAACATAAACAGTTTAAGTATTGGTGATTAATAACGTGGTAGGAAATTGGAAAAACGAGGCTTTGATCTTGCTCTAAAAACATCTTGGTCTTATTACCATTATATTCTTTGAAATCTTTAACATAGAGTATATTTATCCATGTGTTGTCTATTGACCTTTCGGAACCTGTGCAGAAAAAATAAGTGGATGTTACTGCGGATACTAAAATCGGGGGTTTGCTTGTAATTCTGGTAAGCCTTTTTGTAAAAAGCTTTCTTTCATTGAAGTGTTCGCCATAAAAGCGACATGACTGATTCATAATTTCTTGAGGCTTCTGTTTAACGATGAATGGTTCTCTACCCGCTTCAGACACCTCAGTATGAATGGTGTGATCGTCTACTTTAACTCCTCTAATGTACATCGTATTTTGTTTAATTACGTATTTACTCATAATATTCTCCTTTCAAATTTTATGTAATTATAACGAATGGATTTACATTTATTGTAATTACATAAAATATAATCTATATTTAAATGGAAGTCAATACTTTTTGGAATAAATTCTATTGTTTTTCTATAAATTCTAATCGATTTCCAAAAGGATCTAATAAATGGATTCTATTTGCGCCTGGAAAACGATTATCTGCTTTAAACTCTATTTTTTCATTCGTTAAATGTTCTTTTAAATCTTCTAGATTTCCAACATTAATAGCTGGATGCGCCTTTTTTAATGGTTCGAATTCTTCTTCAATACCAATATGCAAATCAATTTGATTAATATTAAACCAAACGCCTCCATTACCTCTCAATGACTCAGGCTTTTCTACTTCTTTAAACCCTAATTGATTACAATAGAAATAGCGTGCTTTATCCTCTGATCCTTTAGGTGCTGATAATTGTACATGGTCCCACTTTTTTAATTGATACATTATGATTCTCCTTTAGTATTTTTGATATATATGGTTCGACTACTCAAAACTTTCACAACCGTATTCTGAATTGTGAGCAAAATAATTTGAAATTAGATTATAGTAACATATAATGAATTTATAGAGTAAGTTTATCACTGATTTCGAATTATAAATTTACTTTTTAAAATTTCTGAATATTCATTGCATTTAGAAAATAAATACGCTATAATTTTAACAAATAAAGTCAAGGGGTTGTTTAAAATGAAACAATATTCTCAAGTTAAGCACCAGAGTTTAGAAACTTTTGTTAATAACTTAAATGATTTATCAGTTGAGCTTGTGATTGACTCTGCTTTACGTGAAAATCGTAAAAGAGAATTAATGGTTTTAATTGATGAAGCACTTGCGAATCGTAATAATACTTTATTTGAACAATACAGTGAAGAATTAATTCAGTTGGAGGATTTACAATCGTGAGTTGTCATTTAAAATTTAACACATAATAAGAGACTACTTTTGAAAACATTCAAAAATAGTCTCTTTTATTTGTTTATAGCATTAAATTAATAATTTCTTCTTTAGCGATATCTCCAAAATAGTGATAAACATCAATATCTTTTAATGCTTCTTGAATGGATGATTTTTGATGTTGAACACCTATTAATGCTTCTTCAATATCTTTTACATCGCCGACACCAAAGAAATCACCGAATATTGCTGCGTGTTCTATTTTACCTTTTTTAACATCTAATTTAATTTGGACAAGTCCTCTATCAAATTTATGACTTCTTTCAAAGTTGTATTTAGGATTCTTACCGTAATTCCATTCCCATTTTTGGTATTTATTTTTACTTAGTTCATTAATGTTATCCCAATCTTCATCTGTTAAAGGGTACTCTTCAACATCTTCACTACCTTGTTGTTTGAAGATAGAGGTAAGTATACGTTGTTTAAATGTTTCAATATCCATTGGCTCTTCTAAGAACTCTTGTATGTTTGCGACACGTGATCTTATAGATTTAATACCCTTAGATTTTATTTTTGCTTCGTTAACGCGAAGTGCATTTACAACCTCTTCGATTTCACTATTTAACATCAATGTTCCATGTGAGAACATGCGATCTTTTTGTTTAACCATTGCATTACCTGATATTTTTCTTTCCCCGACTTGTATATCATTTCTACCAGATAATTCTGCTTTAACGCCCATTTCATTTAAAGCATCAACAATTGGTTGTGTAAATTTCGCAAAGTTATGGAAACTGTCTTCGTCATCTTTTGTAACAAAACTAAAGTTTAAATTACCTAAATCGTGATATACAGCTCCACCACCAGAAATTCTTCTTACAACTTTGATGTTGTTTTTCTCAACATACTCTTGGTTAACTTCTTCGATTGTATTTTGATTTTTCCCTACAATAATGGATGGTTGATTAATATAGAAAAGGAAATAACTATCATCTTTAGGAAGAGAAGTTAAGACATATTCCTCCATAGCTAAATTAATCATCGGATCGTTAATACCATTATTACTTACAAATTTCATTATATTTCCTCCTTCTTTTCTCCCCAAATAGCCTCAAGTATATAGTACCATATGTTTGATTAATCATATGTATGATATGTTTATGTTAAAATAGAGTATATTTGTTAATACTTTATAAACTGGGTATTATTTAGTATAATGTTTCATAGTATTATTTAGGAGGAATAAGATGACAATCGCAGAAGTTGGAAATATCATAGAGTTTCAAGATGGATTAAGAGGTAGAGTTGAAAAAATTAATGAAAACTCAGTTATCGTAGATATCACAATTATGGATAACTTTGAAAGTTTAGAGTTACCTGAAAAAACTGTAGTGAATCATAAGCGTTATACAATAATTTCTGAAGAGGGATAATAGTGAAGAGACAAATTAATCCTCAGTTAATATGGTTCATATCTAGTTTCATTATTTTTCACATTATTTTATTCATTATGCAAGGTGAAAAAGAAGTATTCTGGTACTTATATACTGGTATTATGCTGATTGCGGGCATTAGCTATGTCTTTTATCAACGTGACATCAAATCTAAGCGATTACTTCAATCAATTGGATATGGTCTCATTGGTGCCATTATATTAGTTCTACTTCAGCTATTATTATCACAAATTTATAATGGCTTGTCATATGCATCCTTATTAAAAGAATTAATGCATGCTGGCGTATTTTATAAGTGGCAAATGCTTGTAACAATTGTTATTGCTATACCTTGTCATGAGTTATATATTAGAACAATTTTACAAAATCAGTTGCAACTGAAATTTTCACAACCTATTATTGCAATCGTTGTGAGTGCCCTTGCATCTAGTTCACTATTTTTATATTTAGATAATTTAGCTATATTTATGTTTATATTTTTAGCACAACTCATATTATCTACATTGTATTTCTATACGAAAAGAATCGTAACATCTTATGTAGCTCAAATTGCAGCAATCATCATACTCGTTATCATTTTCAGCTAATACTTTTAATAAAAACAACCCCCAAAATTTTAGCAATTATGCTAACTTTTTAGGGGTATTTTTATATTATAATACTTCAAAATGATGTTCTAAATTATATTTACCTTTTGATTCTGTTAGTTCTTCAATCATATATTCGATGACGGTCTTCTTCGCTCTCTCATACGTTGATTCAGAAATGATCTTATTAACGTGTCTAAATAAATAGTCCGTCATAATAACTGAATAAGAAGCTTCTAAATCAATATTATTTAAGTTAACTCTACTACCTACAGGTTTACTCAAATCAATCGTATATTCAAAACCTTTCCATACAGTCATAAGTGTCGGTTCTAAAATATGGTCATTATATTGAACCGTGTCCCCTTCTTTATACAGTGCTGTAGCAGTTCTTTCTATAATGCGCTTTATTTCAGCACCAGATAAATTAATTTTGACAGGTTTATCAGTATGTACATATGATTGATAAACATCTTTAACTTGTAACTCGCCACGTAAACCGTTTCCTGTCGGATTTCCAATTTGTGCACAAACAAAATCAGACGCTTTAAATGCTCTTGCCATACTTTGTTGAATACATTCCATGAACTTATGCGGTTTAATAAATAAGTCTGTTAAATGTTTATAATCTAATACAACAGGTACGTCAACAACGCTCTGTTCAGACCAATGTTGGACAGCTTTTTGGTCGAAATACGTTAGTTCCAATAAATCTCTATCTTCAGGATAACTTGAAATTTCTACGTGCTTAATAGACGTATCGATAATTTCTACTGAGTTTGCTCTTTTCTTAAATTGAATAGACATATCTACAATATTCGTAGCATCTTTACCTGGTTGTATAAACTGTGTTTCTTCGACTTTAAGATCGACGATATGTTCTTGATGACCTGTAATAATGACATTAACGCCTTCCGTACTTTTCGTCATACTTTCAGCGTTATTACTGTAATATGATCTATAATTATTTTTATCTGTATATGTGTTTAAGCCACCATGGTATAACATAATTAAGAAGTCAGGGCTTTCTTTTTCATGTAAATATCTCACCCATTTTTTAGCTGTGGTCATAGACTCACCAACAAGCACTTCGTCTTCAAACTCAACGTTTTTATTTTCCATAAGGCCACTTGATGTAAATCCTATGATGCCTATTTTTATACCTTCTACATATTTAATTGTATAAGGTGTTGTAAAATATGGTTCACGAGTCTTACTATGTTCAATATTTGCTGCTAACCAAGGAAATCTGCTTAAAGCAATAGATTTATTTAAAAAGTCTAAGCCAAAGTTGAATTCGTCAGGGCTCACGCCACTTGCATCAAATTGCATTTCATTCATCACTTTAATCATTGGATTTCTCTTATATGGGGCAATTTGAGCATAATAAAAAGCAAACATTGAACCCGACAACATACCACCATTATCTAACAATAAGACATGGTGATTGGTCTTGCGTTTATGTTTAACGTAAGTGGCCATCTTTAGAATGTTACCACTAATACCACTTTTTCCTATTTGTCCATGTAAGTCAGAAGTAGCTAATAAATCAATTGTTATGGTTTCATTCGTATTCAATGCTATCCCCACCTTTTTTTATTTATTTTACCATTTTTAAATACTGTTAGGGCAGTTTACGACCATTTGGATAGAAAATTTATTTAATATGTATTGGCAATAATTGTTAATCATAATATACTCTATTAGTAAACAATAAACTTGGAGGCAATAATGAAATCATTTAATAAATTAATCATCATTAATTTTGCTATCGCTTTAGTCATTTCATTAACTATCGGTTTTATTATAAATAAAAATTATACAAATAGAGTGAATCAAAGATTAGAAACGACAAAAGAAATTGTAAACTTAAAAATTAATACATTTATAAACGAATCAAATAGCATCTCTGAATCTTTAACGACTATTTTATCTAACAGCCGTAATGAAAAATTTATTAATCAATTTTTAGAAGATAATCACATTAGATATACATGGATTGATCATATTTATATTTTGAATGACAAGAAAGAAATCGTCTATGACTCAAAAGGGGCTGATTATACCTCTCTTAAAGATTTTAACAAATATAAGTTTCATTTTCCTTTTACAGCTAATTCAAGTTTAAGTAGTGAAAATATTTCATTAAAAAATGCCAATACATTGTTATTAACGAATCATTTAAAAGTTCAAAACAAAGACTACATTGTCGCATCAGAAATAAATATGTCTTCTTTTAAAAATGAAGTTAATTTAATTTCTCAACGATATCATATTCAAGTCAATGGTATCGATGGAACTGAAATCTATCAAGTTGGAAAAGAATATAAACATTCTAAATCTATAAATTATATGTATGATCAATTACCTATTTCATTAACAATTAGCGGACAGTATAATTTTATAACGCGTATTATTTTACCGATTCTTTTAATATTTTTAGTGGTATTTTTATTATTATCTATTGTGACACTTATATTTAAAAATAGATCCGAACGATTAGAACATGAAAAAGTAATCGAACAAGCTAATAATGAAAAGCTTAGATTAATTGGTACACTCGCTGCTAATACAGCACACGAAATTAAAAATCCACTTACAAGCATTAATGGATTTATTGAACTAACGAGAATGAAATATGATAAAGATAAACAAGATCATCACTTTAATATCATTTCAGAAGAACTAGATAGAATTAACAATATCGTTACTCAATTTTTATTTTTAGGAAAGCCAACTAATCTTGCCTATTCGAATGTCGACATTAATCAATCTATTAAAGAAGTTTCACAGTTTTTGAAATATGAACTAGAACAACATAACATTAAAATTGCTTTAACATTGCCAGATACCCCTATCTTTGCATTTATTTCAGAAGATCAATTAAAACAAATTCTCATCAATCTTATTCAAAATGCTAAAGATGCTTTAGTAGATGTTGAACAACCAGAAATTGAAATTCAATTACAACATACACATGCAAACCAAGCAACGATTATATTTAAAGATAACGGTGTCGGTATGTCTAAAGAGACACAACAAAAGATATTCGATCCTTTCTTTACAACGAAAGAATCTGGTAGTGGACTCGGTTTATATTTAAGTAAGAAACTCATTGAAGATTGGGAAGGCGAAATTAGCGTATTTACAAATATGACTAAAGGTACTACGTTTATAATCACCATACCAACTATTAAGCCATAAGAAAAAGCAAGCGGCCCAGCCGCTTGCTTTTTATATTTAGCCTATTTGTATACGTTCTTTAGGATAATGGAATTTATCAGGTGTTGATTTTCCACCTAACATGACGACGAAACATAATAGACCTACCCGACCTATAAACATCAACATCATGATGACGATTTTAGATCCTAATTGTAAGCCATCTGTAATCCCCATTGATAATCCACATGTCCCGAACGCTGACATCGTTTCAAAGAATATAGATAACAAATCATGTTTACCATCTTCAAATCGAACAACAGATAACACACCTACAAACGTAATCGCTAATGCAAGTGAAATAACTGCAAATGATCTTTGTATATCAATTGGATGTATTTCTCTATTGAAAGCTTTAATAGTTGTTCGACCATTACTAAAGTTCACTAAGTATAAGACAAGTATTGTAAATGTTGTTGTTCTTATACCACCACCTACTGAACTAGGTGAAGATCCTATAAACATTAATCCACCTAAGAAGAAGTTGGTCGCTTCAGTAAAATGACTTAAATCTATAGTTGAAAGTCCAGCACTTCTTGTAGATGATGATTGGAACATTGCATAGAATAAAGCTTTATGCCACGAAACATCTTTAAATGAATTTGAAAACTCAAATAAATAAATCACGATTGTTCCTAATAAAAATAAAAATAAATATGTCGCACTTGCAATTTTAGTGAATAGCGAGAATCTAAAGTTTGGAATTGTATTTTTCATGTATGTTTTGACTTCAATTAATACAGGGAAGCCGATTGCACCTAACATAATAAGTAACATAATGATTGTTTGAACGAAATAATCATTCGCATATGGTGCTAATGATTCACCTGTAATATCTAGCCCACCGTTAGTAGTTGCTGAAATAGATGCAAATATACCATGATGGATTGCTTCTTTCACCGATCCAATATCTTTATAGAAGTAAAATGATAACAATATCGCACCAATAACTTCAATCATTAAAATTGTTCTCACAATATCTAATATTAACTTCACAACACCATTCATAGCGTTTGAATTACTATCTAACATAATTAATTGGCGTTCACGTAAACCGATATGTTTACCTAAAATAACCCAAAGTAATGTACCAATAGCCATTACACCTATGCCACCAATATTAAGTATAATCAGGATGATAGCTTGTCCAAATATGGTAAACGTATCTTCAATTGTAACAGGCGTTAACCCCGTTACACTGACACCAGATACAGCAACAAATAATGTATCGACTGGTGCAATTTTAACACCAGGTTTAACAACATAAGGTAAATTTAATAATAAAAAGGCGACAATAATTGCGCCCAAATAATATAATACAATACCTTGTTGTGGAGTCATTTTTTGAAAAAAGTATTTTATAATGGACACAAATTGTCACCTCTATTTTATTTCAATGTTAATTTTTTCGTAATTTCTTTTCCATCTCGAATAAGCTTCAAGTTTACACTGTCGCCTTTTTTATGATTATTATATAATTCTTTTCTAAATTCAAGATTATTTTCAATTTTTGTATCGTTAATACCGACGATTACATCATTAAATTTAACGCCTGCCTTGTCAGCATTACCGTCTTTAGTAACACCAGTAATTGCCATTCCTGATTTGTATTTATCAGGTAAAGATATTTGAGACTTTTCGCTATCACTCATTTTAGAATAGTTTTGAGCCATAATACCTAATTCTGGACGTTCAATTTTACCATTTTTCTCTAATTTATTAATGTAATCAGTAGCGTCATTTGATGGAATTGCAAAAGCCATACCTTCTACATTAGGCATATCGATTTTCAATGATACAATACCGATTAAATTACCTTGTGAGTCTAATACAGGACCACCTGAGTTACCAGGGTTGACTGCAGCATCTGTTTGAATAGCTTTAATTTCCCAATCATACTCGTCATCGCCATTAAAATCAACAGGAACTTTTCTATCTAGTCCAGAAACTACACCTGTAGAAATACTATTTTGGAATTCAGCGCCTAACGGACTACCTATTACAATAGCTGTTTCACCTAAAATTAAATTGTCTGAGTCCTCAAATTTAATAGGTTTAAAATCTTCAGTTTTTTCGATTGGAATCGTTAAGACTGCAATATCAGACCATTGATCTGATCCTAATACTTTACCATCATACTTTTTACCATTTGCTGCTGTAATAATTGGTTTTTTATCACTTGATACAACATGTGCATTTGTTACTATGTATGCTTTTTTATTTTCAACTTTGTAAACGACGCCTGAACCGACGCCGCTATTTTCTTCTTTTTCCTTCGCTGAAGATTCTTTCTTACTAGATACATCTGAATCTTCATGAGATACACCTACTACTGAGTTTTTAGATTTCTCTACAGCTTCCATAACATTCGTAATAGGCTTTTGGAATCCTTTTTGAGATTGTTTTTCTTCAATCGATTTTCTACTTTCGTTAGGAGGATTTACATTTTGGAATATACTCCATACTAAAATAAATATTAATATGATTGCTAAAATAATCGCAATGATTGGCCAATGCTTTTCTATTTTAGTTAAAAATGTATTAAGAAAACTATTTTTATTTTGAGATTTTTGTTCTACTTTTTCATCATGTCTTGCACCGAGCTGCTTATTTGTTTCAAAGTCATTGTCTTTAGAAAAGGCTTTATCTGTTTCTGCCTGTTTTTGTTCACTTACTTTTTCATATTTAATCTCTTCAGGTTCTTCCTCTGAGTTTATTATGCTATCTTTTTTGTTTGTTTGAATTTCATCGTTATGTAATACATCATCTTGTTCACTATGTTCTTGATGTGTTTCAGCAAGTCGGTCATCGTCTAAATCAATTGTTGGATGTGATTTTGATTCTTCTTCTTGCTTTTTAATTTCTTCTTTCGTTAATTTTTCAATACGTGCTTTTTGCATATTTTCCTTAACACGTAATTCGTTTTTCTTTTGAAGTTCTCGTTCATTAGCTTTTTTTATTTCATATTCTTTTTTCTCTTGTTCGATTCTTTTTTCACGTTCTTCGTTATGAAAAAATTCACGTCGCTGTCTCTTATATTCATTTCTAGGAATGACATGCTTTTTTCGTGACATTTATTGCCCTCCTCAATCTAAACACTTAATGTATCTATTATGCCATATAATACTAAATTTATTAACATAAAACCATTGTAATTCTCAATATTATACACCTATTTTTACATATATTTACGAATTCATTCAATATGGATTATTCAATTAAAAAAAGATAAAAAAACACCCACAAAGTCAACAATAAACTTTGTGGATGTTTTGTATTTATAATATTAATTTGTTGTCTTTTTATTATTACGTACTGAAGTGATCCAGCCAATAATAACGAGTAATAATAATACTGACCAGAATATAGATTGCCATAGTATGCCATGAGGGAAATCATGTGGTAATACACCAATTTCATCATGTGCCAATACGATAACAAACAGTTTAATACCTACCCAACCTACAATACCAAATGCTGCTGCTTCTAAGTTTGGATATTTATTTAATAATTCTACAAAGTATGTTGCTGCAAATCGCATAATAATAACACCAATCATACCACCGACAAACATAACACCGAATTGACCAGCGTCCATTCCACCAAAGTGTATACCCATTGCTGGTAATGTCACTGCGATAGCAAATGCTGCTAACATTGAATCAATCGCAAATGCGATATCTGCAAATTCTACTTTTAATACAGTCAACCAGAAATTCTTTTTCAATTTATGATGACCATGTCCATCTGAAGGAAATTCTGATTCAGGGAAATCATCTTGAGCTTCTACGTCATCTGGTGTCTTGAGCTCTTCACCTTTATGTTTTCTAAAGTCTATCAAATTCTTAATGGACATATAAATTAAGTACAATGCCCCTGCTGCTTGAATTGGCCAGAAGTTAGCTAAGAAACTAATTAAGAATAATGATAAGAAACGAAATACAAATGCACCTAATAATCCATAGAATAATGCTTTTTTCCTTAAATCTTCTGGTAAATGTTTGACCATCACGGCCATAACAACTGCATTATCAGCTGCTAATAATCCTTCAAGAAAAATTAAAACAATCAATACCCAGCCGTAACTAATTAACAAACTCGGATCCATCTATTCACACTCCATTCTTTTTTATAAAAAACAAAAGAGACCATGCCTAATAAAAGGCAAAGGTCTCACTTAACATTTATATGATGTCCATATTACCGGAAACTTGCGCTTCGTAATGACGATAATATGCTAGAATTTTTAAGTTCTAAAGTTACTCCCCTTCGACAAAGTCGTAGGTCTATTTAGTTTTACTTAGTTATTATACAATGTTTTGTTCATTATAACAAACTAAATAATTTAATTTCTGGGAATTTATCTTCAAACCATCTTGTTGCAAATTCATTTTCAAATAAGAATACATATTGATCAAAGCGGTCTTTAACTAAAATAGATCGACTTGAATTCATATTGTCTGTAATATCTTTTTCATTTTCAATCCATCTTGCTATTTTCTTACCGACTTGTTCCATAACAACATCAACATTATATTCATTTTTCATACGATGCTCGAATACTTCAAATTGTAATTGTCCAACTGCACCTAATATGATTTGATTCGTGTGCAACGTTTTATAAAGTTGAATCGCACCTTCTTGAACTAATTGTTCAATCCCTTTATGGAAATGCTTTTGTTTCATAACATTTTTAGCGCTAACTTTCATAAATATTTCAGGCGTAAATTGTGGTAATGATTCAAAATGGAATTTCTGATTTCCACCTACAAGTGTGTCACCTATTTGATAATTTCCAGTGTCATATAACCCAATAATATCACCACTAACTGCATGGTTTACAGTTTGTGTATCATCAGCCATAAATGAAGTTGAACGCGTAATTTTTTGTTTTTTCTTATTACGTTGAAGTGTCACATCCATACCTCTTTCGAATGCACCACTCACAACTCTCATAAATGCGATTCTATCTCTATGTCTTGGATCCATATTTGCTTGTATCTTAAAGATAAATCCTGAGAAGTCTGGATCGAACGGATCTACAACATCACCTTCTTCAGTCTTGCGTCCACTTGGCATTGGTGCATAATCAACATACGCATTAAGGAAGTTTTGTACACCGAAATTCGCTAATGCTGAACCGAAGAATACTGGTGTTAACTCTCCAGCTAACAATAATTCTTCATCAAATTGCTCACCTACTTCATCAACAAGCATTAACTCATCAATTGCTTGAGCAAATTGTGAATCATTTTTGATTGGATGATCTTCTTCTAATTCATAGTCATCATTTAAATGTAAAATATTCTCTTCATCTCTGAATGGTTCAATTGTTTTATCGGATCTATCAATAATTCCGAAGAAATTTTGTCCCATTCCAATTGGCCAGTTCATAGGATAAGTTTCTATTTCTAATGTTTTCTCAATTTCTTCTAAAAGTTCAAAAGGTTCTTTACCCATTCTGTCTAATTTGTTGATAAATGTAAAAATAGGAATACCTCTCATTTTACATACTTTAAACAATTTCAATGTTTGTGGTTCGATACCTTTCGCACAGTCAATTACCATTACGGCACTGTCTACAGCCATTAATGTTCTATACGTATCTTCTGAAAAGTCTTCGTGTCCTGGTGTATCTAATATATTAATATTGTAATGATCATAATCAAATTGCATAACTGAACTTGTAACAGATATACCACGTTCTTGTTCCACTTTCATCCAGTCACTTGTCGCAAACTTCCCTGTCTTTTTACCTTTAACGGTACCTGCTTGTCTAATCGCACCACCAAAAAGTAATAATTTTTCCGTTAATGTTGTTTTACCAGCATCTGGGTGGGATATAATCGCAAATGTCTTTCTACTTTCTACTTCTTGTTTAATCGTCACAATTCATTTCTCCTTATAATTCGGATGTCCATTGGCTAATTCTATTTGCTAATTCATTTGCTTCATCTTCATCAAGCACATTAAACAAATGCAAGTACAAATGCTCAATTAAAGATTCTCCGTATAAATCGTAATCTACTTCAATAGACCAAAATAAATCCGGAATTGAAATCACAAAATATTCTTCTTTTTTATTTTCATATATATAAACTTTACAATTTAAGTTTTGCGAATGACTTTCTCTAATCTTCACTTGGCTTTCCTCCATACTTTTCATATGCTGCCTCTAAACCGATTAAATCATCTCTATGAGGCACTTTGATATGTCCAGGCATGATTTGATATGGTTCTCTCCCTTTAGATGCAAGTACAACTGTATCACCTGGCTCAGAAATTTCTATTGCATGTTTAATGCCTTCTGCTCTATCTTCAAATTCTACATAATTATTATGTGTCGCTCCTTTAGCTAATTCTGCTGTTAACATTTTCGGATCATCATTTGCAGGATTATCTGGTGTGAATATCACATAATCTGCTCGACAACTTATTTTACCCATTTCTGGTGTTTTTGTTAAGTCTCTTTCTCCGGCCATACCTACTAAGAATATTAATTTTTGTTTTACAAATGGTTTTACTGCATCTATTAATTTATCCATTCCGTCTGGCGTATGTGCATAATCAATAATTAAATCTATTGGTAAGTTTCTATCTAATACTTCTAAACGTCCTTCAACTGCAGGCATATTTTCAACATCTTCAGTTATGTCGTTTAAGTCATAACCTTGTGCCCACAAACTTATAATGCTCGCTAATAAATTAAGGACATTAAATTTACCTAAATAAGGTGATTGTACTTTGTAAGAACCAAATGGTGTTTCAAGTGTAAAACGAACACCGCTGATAGATTCTTCTATATCTTTAGCCATAAAGTCTGCTTCGTTATCTATACCATATGTAAATATTTCGAATGGTGTTACAGGTATTAATTCTTTTATATATGGATCATCTGCATTCAATATGACATATTTGTCTTTTCTGTAGTCTTGACCTAATTGACTAAATAATAATGACTTTGCATGTCCGTAAGCTTCCATCGTACCATGAAAATCTAAATGATCTTGTGTTAAATTTGAAAAAATAGCGATATCAAATTCTAAACCACGAAGTCTGCCGATAACTAATCCGTGACTTGAAACTTCAAATGTCATACTCTCACATTCTTTATCAACCGCTTCAACGATATGTTTCGTTAAAGTAACGGTTTCTGGAGTCGTATTAACACCTTTTGTAACTGTTTCATTAATTTGAAAACCGTTCGTTCCTAAATAAGCACTATTTTTTCCTAACCCTCTCGTTAAATGATGAATCATTGTCGCAATTGTCGTCTTACCATTTGTGCCAGTTACACCAATTGTCGTTAATTTTTGACTAGGAAAATCAAATAATACATGACTAAAGATACTTGCCACTTTCAATGTATCCTTAACCACAATTAATAATACGTCATCATTTAATTCTACGTAACGGTCACTCACAATGACGCTACATCCTTGCTCTATTACATTCGGTATAAATTTATGACTATCTACTGTATAACCTTTTGATGCCACAAATATAGAGCCTTCTTGAGCATTTCTTGAATCTGTCGTAATATCATGAACTTCTTGGTCAATTTGACCGTAAGTTTGTTTAATTTTTATTTTATTTAATAACGTTTTAACATTCATCGTTATTGCTCCTTTATTTTCAATAGGTCTATTATACACTTTCTTAAGTTGATTTTATAGCTTAGACTATAACTATAAACAATTATAAAATGAGTGAGCGTTTACTTTTAAATAAAGGGGTGCTTTTATGATTGATATTCAATCCATTACAAAATCTTATGGAAAAGCAGTTATTTTAAAAGATGTAACAACTCAATTTGAACCTGGTTTAATAACTGGTTTAATTGGCCCATCAGGTGCTGGCAAGACGACTTTGATTAAATGTATTTTAGGCATGACAACTATGGATTCCGGTACAATCTCGATCAACGGCAATCGTATACCTAATAGAGAAATTTTAAGGTCTATTGGTTATATGTCTCAAAGTGATGCATTGTTTGATGATTTAACCGCTGTTGAAAATTTAAAATTCTTTGCGAAATTATATATTCATAAAGCACTTAAATTGGACATCAACGAACAAATAGAACGCACGCTGGAAATTGTCAACTTATCACATGAAAAACATAAAAAAGTTAAGGCATTTTCTGGAGGTATGAAACGCAGATTATCTCTTGCAATTAGTATGATCCAAAATCCAGACATATTGATTTTAGATGAGCCAACAGTTGGCATCGATCCTAGATTAAGAAAATCGATATGGAATGATTTGTTTCAATTTAGAGATGAAGGCAAGACCATTCTGATCACAACACATGTATTAGATGAAGCAGATAAATGCGATCGTTTATTACTAATGAGAGAAGGCCAAATTATTTCTTATGGTACGCCAAATGAAATTAAATCATCATATAATGTAAAAACGATTGAAGATGTCTTTTTAGCGTTAGGAGATGGTGCACATGATTAATATTGCCACGCGTATTTTAAAACAAGTTATTAGAGATAAACGTACCCTTATGCTCTTACTCGTTGCACCGTTATTAATCATGACGTTGATTTATTTTTTATTTAATTATTCAGATGAGTCAACTGATCTAAAAGTGGGTACATATCAAGTAAACGATCAAATCATTTCAAGCCTCAAAAAACAAGATATTAACATTCAAAAGTATTCAAATCAACAAGATTTAAAACATAAATTTAAAGAGGATCATTTAGATGGTTTTCTATCATTAAACGATAACAAACTAGATGTAACTTACGAAAATACTGACCCAAGCAAAACGAGTCAATTAAAGTTAACCATCAATAAATTAGTCATCATGCAAAGTACAAAGCAGTTGACATCTGTCGTTAATCAACAAGGGAAAATCATTCAGTCAATAACTCAACAACTGCCAGCAGCCGAAAAGTTTCAAGTTTCGGCTAAATACCCAAATCATATAACTAAACTAGATGCCAAAGAGCATTATTTACATGGTGATAAAGATACAAATTATTTTGATACAATAAGTCCTATTTTAATCGCATTTTTCGTATTCTTCTTTACATTCTTAATTTCAGGTATTTCATTACTCAAAGAAAGAACATCTGGAACTTTAGAAAGAACTTTATCATCACCTATTAATAAACATGAAATAATTTTAGGTTATATAGTTGGTTATGGTACATTTGCCATCATACAAACAACTTTGATTGTTTTATATGCTATTTATGTATTACAAATGGTTACAGAAGGCAACATATTATTAGTATTTATTACGAATGTACTCGTGTCATTTATAGCACTTACACTTGGTTTATTGTTATCGACATTCGCATCATCAGAATTTCAAATGATTCAATTTATTCCTTTAGTTGTGATTCCTCAAGTCTTTTTTGCAGGCATCATACCAGTGGAAAGCATGCATAAAGTACTCGTATATATCGCACATATCATGCCACTATACTATGCAGGTGATACAATACAAAATGTTATGTTAAGAGGCTATCACTTATCAGATATTTATATAAATTGGATCATACTCATAGGTATATTCTTATTACTGTTATTATTAAATATGATTGGTATGAATCGATACAGAAAAGTTTAACTATATCTCATGCATAATGACGTATAATTTGTTAAATATCTCCAACTAAAACATTGATATAGTATAAAGTTTTTATATTAATTTTGTAATTATATGCAATATCTTTTCACAAAATAGCGAAAATGCGTTAAACTATCATAGAAATTAAATACAAATACGGAGTGTGGCTAATGGTTTCTCAAAACAAAAAATTATTGATTATTACAGGTTCTTTCGGTAATGGTCATTTACAAGTTACGAATAGTATTGTGAAACAATTTGGTGAAATGAATTTAAATCATTTAACTGTTATTGAGCATGATTTATTTTTGGAAGCACACCCTATTATGACTTCAATTGCGAAACAATGGTATATAAACAGCTTTAAGTATTTCAGAAATATGTATAAGTTCTTCTACTATAGTAGACCTGAACAAATTGATAAATGTTTCTATAAATACTATGGATTAAATAAATTATTGAATTTACTTATAAAAGAAAAGCCTGATTTGATTTTGTTAACTTTTCCGACACCGGTCGTATCAGTTTTAACGGAACAATTCAATTTAAATATACCTATCGCTACAGTTATGACGGACTATCGTTTACACAAGAACTGGGTAACACCACACTCAAATAGATACTATGTTGCTACGAAAGATTTGAAAAAAGAAATTGAATCTATCGGTGTAGAAAGCGATGCAATCAAAGTAACAGGCATACCTATTTCGAAACAATTTGAGCAACCAATCGACCGATATCATTGGTTAACGAAACATAAATTAGATCCAGACAAGAAAGTTATTTTAATGTCTGCTGGTGCTTTCGGTGTATCAACAGGTTTCTCAACGATGATTAGTAAAATAGATATGTACGCTAAAGATGCTCAAGTTGTCATGATTTGTGGTAACAGTAAAAGCTTGAAAAATGAACTTAGACATCATTTTAAAGATAATGATAATGTGTTGATACTCGGTTATACGAAACATATGAATGAATGGATGGCATCAAGCCAACTTATGATTACTAAACCAGGTGGTATCACTATTTCTGAAGCATTCTCAAGACATCTACCATTGATATTCTTAAATCCAGCACCTGGACAAGAGTTAGAAAACGCTGAGTATTTCTCACAAAAAGGATACGGTAAAATAGCACACACACCAGAAGAAGCGACTAAACTTGTTATTTCACTTATGAACCAACCATCAAGACTAAAAGAAATGACACAATTACTTGAAGAAAACTATATTGAAAAATCAACAGAAAATATTTGCAAAGACTTACTTTCATTATTAAGTGATTCACTTTCTTATAATGAAGTTTATGGAAAGGTTCCTATGTATGCCAAATACTTCATCAGATAAAACATTTCACAAAAAAGATTTTCGGTTAATGCTCATCATATTATTTATGATGGAATTTGCGAGAGGAATGTACATTTTAAGTTATTTACCAATTTTACCAACAACCACTACTAAAGTGACTGTTGGTATTACTTCTTTAGCGATTTCTTTACATTTCATCAGTGATGCATTAACCAATTTCGTAATAGGTTTTCTTCTAAAACGATTTGGTCCAACTGTTATATTAACGTGTGGATTTATATTAGCTTTTTCAAGTTTAGCACTCATTATTTTTATACCGTCACCTATCGTGTTTATTTTAAGTGCCATATTATTAGGTATCGCGGTCAGTCCAATTTGGGTCATTATGTTATCTAGTGTTGACGAAGCATCTAGAGGTAAACAAATGGGATATGTTTATTTCAGCTGGTTAGTTGGTTTATTATCAGGTATGATTTTTATGAACTTACTATTTAAACTACATCCTACTCGATTTACATTTATGATGGCGCTTTGTGTACTCATTGCATGGATATTATTCTATTTCGTTAAAGTACAATTAACAAATTATGAAAGTAAATCTGTCAAAAAACAACTACGCGAAATCGTACAAGTGACAAGAAGACATTTATTGCTATTTCCAGGTATCTTTTTACAAGGTTCTGCAATAGGCATGTTGGTCCCTATATTGCCAACATACGCAACAAAGCATATGGGTGTTACGACATTAGAATATACACTTTTACTTATTGTCGGCGGTATTGGATGTACCATTTCGATGTTATTCTTTTCTAAATTGATGGATAAACATTCTAAAGCATTTACACATCTTGTCATTTTTGTAGGATTTTTAGCATATAGTTCATTTATATTTGGCTTAACGGTCTTAACACAATTATTTATCGTTCTATTGATTGCTTTACTCATTGGTACGATTTATGGATTACTCTTACCAGCGTGGAATACATTTATGGCAGGTCAAATTCATAACAAAGTACAAGAAGAAACATGGGGTGTATTCAATAGTGTTCAAGGATTTGGAACAATGATTGGCCCAGTATTAGGAGGCTTAATATCTGAAGTATTTAGAGACGTGTATTATACAATTTATGCTTCAAGTATTATGTTCTTATTCTTAGCATTATTCTATGGCACATTCTTTATCATTAATTATAGAAAAAGAAAATCAGCATAAAATAAAAGGAAGAGACTAGGACATAATATAATGTCTCAGTCTCTTTTAGCATCTTGGCAGTAGCTGACTGAATTGAAAATGCGCTTGAATCAAGCTTTTTTCAACTCTAGTCAGCCTTGCCGGGGCGGGACTACGAAATCTTTTTATACAAATTAGATTTCTGTCCCGCTCCCTTCCTTATTTATATGAGATAAATTTCAATTTATCCTAATGTATATGAAGCTTCTTCAGACCATGTTTCGTCTTCATTTTGCTTCATAAGTTTAATTGTATCAATTGTTTCTGAATGATCTATACCAGCCATTCTTACTTGGCCATAAATATCTTCAAATTCTTGGCTTGAAAGGCCTTGTGCAATTGTAAAGTGTGGTACGAATGGATGTGTACTCTCACCATAGAATGCTTCATTATTAAATTTACTAAATAAAGATTCTAATTCATCCGTTTTAGTCACTTTAAAATAAATAACATTTTTAGTAGGTGCAAAGCTAGATGCTTTAGACACTTGGATATTTAATGGTTCAAATGCTTTAGCTGTTGCCTCTAATTGTGATTTCACTTCATTTAGTTTACTATCTTCAATTTCAAATTTCTCTTTAATTGTAATATGTGGTGCAATTAACGCATAGTGTTTGTCATATCTTTTACGATAAGCATTCACTTGTTCTTGGAATGGTTTAGACGGAATAAGTACGATGCCTAATTTCATAATGATACTTCCTCCTTTGTTTTTCTACATTATTATTATATCAAATTTTTTTGATTTTGATGACTTAAAAAGTAACTTAACATATTTGGTAATTCAGGCTTCCATGTTTTCCATGTATGTCCACCATCTAATTCAGTGTATTCATATGTTAAATCTTCTTGCTTAACGCGTTCACTGAATGCACGATTAGGTGTTAAAAAGTCTGCCATATCTCCACTTATAAGTTTGAAAGAATCTTCTTCTTTACCTATATAATGTTTGATTGTTAATAGATGTTTAGATGAGCACTTGTTAAATGCTTCTATTACAGTATCGTTGATCAGTGGACTGAACAGACCTGCTTGACTAAAATGATGCGGGTATTCTAAACATGTCATTAAAGCAATACTTGCTGCTAGACTATCGCCTAGTAACATTCTTGCATTACCTACTTTCAAAGTTGAGAATGTTTTATCAATATAAGGACATAGCTCTTTCACCACAAATTGTGACGTTTCTTTTCGGTATTCTCCATCGGGATGAAATTCTGTTCTTCTCTTATCTACATCTTCATAGTGAACACCGACAATGATTGCCCTTTCTATCACATCATTTGTTCTTAATTTCTCATATGCGCGATGAATTTGACCAAATTGGAAAAAGTCCCTACCGTCAAATGTAATAATCACATGATGTTTATATAGATCTGTATAGTCTTTAGGTAAGTAAATTGAGATTGTCACTTCCCTTTTTAAGAATTTACTTTCGAGTTTAATTTGGTCAACAAGACCTATTTTTTTATCCATAAAGAACGCTCCCAACTGTACATATAATATTATTGTACAGTAGAGAGCGTATATTTGAAAGCGTTTGATATTGTTTAATTATTTATCATCTAAGTTATATTCTTTTAAACGTTTAGGATAATCTTCATGCCAGAATTTAGCTGTTGGTACTTCATCAGGTTCTGGTCTATATATAGCATAGTAACCTGATCCTTTTTGTTTTTTCTGAATTTCAAAGTCACGTAATGCTCTTAAGGCTGGTTTATGGAGTATCCAAATTGCAATGATATTTAACCATGCCATCATACCTACACCTAAATCACCCATCGCCCAGGCAACATCAGCTGTTTTAACACAACCGTATATTGTGGCACCAATGAGGATTAACCGTACTAATATAATCCATATCTTCTGTTTATCGGACGGTATGATATAACTTACGTTAGTCTCTGCGATATAGTAATATGCCAGTATCGTTGTAAATGCGAAGAAGAACAATGCTAACGCAATAAAGTAAGAACCGAAACCTGAGTACGCTGGATCAAACGTGTAGTTATCTCCAGAGAACGCTTTATCGATACCTGCTTGAGCATACATCGCTGTACCTGATACGTCTTTACTACCATCTGGGCCTTGTACATAAATACCATTGTCATGAATTAAATGTGGTGAACCATCTTTATTTGTTCCACCGTCTGTTGTATTAAATGTACCTGACATTAAAATCATTAATGCTGTAGCTGTACATACTAATAAAGTATCTACATAAACTGAGAATGCTTGTACAAGTCCTTGTTTAGCTGGATGTGATACTTCTGCAGCAGCAGCAGCATGTGGTCCAGTACCTTGACCTGCTTCGTTTGAATAAAGTCCACGTTTAACACCAATTTCAATCATCGCACCGAAAATACCACCAAAAGCAGCTTCAACACCAAATGCAGATTTGAAAATTAATGCAATTAAACCTGGAACTTCTTGAATATTTAATATAATAATAACAATCGCTAAACCTATGTAAACAATAGCCATAAAAGGTACAACGGCTGTCGCAACATTTGCAATTGCTTTAATACCACCGAAAATGATAAGTGCTAATAATACAGCTAATACTATAGCAATAATCCAAGGATTTAAACCAAATGCATTTTTCATTGAAGAAGCAATGGCATTTGATTGTACACCTGGAAGTAATAAACCTACAGATAGTACTGTTACAAGTGCAAATATAATTGCATATATTTTACCAGCTTTACCTTTTATACCTGATTCTATGTAGTATGCTGGTCCACCACGATATTGACCATTAATTTCTCTTTTATAAATTTGACCAAGTGTTGATTCGATAAATGCCGAACTCGCACCTAGAAATGCTGTAGCCCACATCCAGAATACTGCACCGGGACCACCGATAAAGATTGCTGTTGAAACACCAACAATGTTACCTGTACCAACACGACCTGCTAATGATACTGCGATTGCTTGGAAAGAAGAAATACCCGTTGGTGATTTTTCCCCTTGAAACATTAACCGAATCATTTCTTTAAAGTGCCTGACTTGGAAAAACCTCATCATAAATGAAAATAAAACACCAGTCAGTAAAAGACCATATACTAACGCTTTACTCCATACAATCTCATTCGCAAAGCTAACAATAGATTCCATAATTAATCTCCCCTTTGTTGTAAGCCTTAAGATAACCTCATGTTCAGAAAATTTCGAAATTACCTTGTTATGATTATACCATGTATAAATACACAATCAATATTTTTTTGAAATGAACATAACATAAATTGTAAGCGCTTACTATATTGTTAAAAAAGGTTTCTTGAAATAATAAGCGTAAAATCTTACAGACGCTTATATTCACAAATACTTTATAATTATTCTAATCCGTACAACTTAAAATAATATATAAAAATATAAACTTTCAAACAATACACGAATTCTAGAAACTATTTTATTTATCATTGTTAATTCTGTAATTTCGCTTATAATATAAAAGTATGAGAAAGTTTGATAAGGAGGACTTCTATTGTTAAATAAAGCATGGTTTCGTACAGGAATAGCTATTCTCCTTACGTTTCTAATTATTAAAATATTTATGGAAATCAATGAAATATTTTATCCGATTATCATTATCGTAAAATCCATATTACTACCATTATTATTAGGTGGATTCTTATTCTATATTTGTTTACCTTTTCAGAAGATGTTAGAAAAAAGGAAAGTACCAAGATGGGGAAGTATTTCGATTATCATCGTTGCATTAATACTAATTGTTGTATTATTTATCTCTATCATTGCACCTGTATTAACAAATCAAATTAATAATTTAATTAAGAACATTCCATATATACAACGTGAAATTCAGCATGTTGTTGATTATGCATTACAACAAAGAGATCGATTACCAGATAATATATCACAAAAGATTAATGATTCAATCGAAAGTATAAGCGGTATCGTAACAGATATGTTAACCAACTTATTTAGTTATATTTCATCATTTGTTTCAACAATGTTCTTATTAATCTTAGTGCCTTTCTTCTTAATATATATGTTAAAAGATCACGAAAGATTTATACCGTTTATTGCGAGACCTTTCAAAGGACGTACGAAATGGTTTGTCGTGAATTTAAGTAAAGACATTAATCAAACTTTACAATCTTATATACAAGGTCAAGTTACAGTCAGCGTTATATTAGGCGTCTTATTGTACCTTGGTTATACTTTTGTAGGATTAGATTATGCATTACTTTTAGCATTATTAGCATTGATTACCAATATGATTCCATTCTTAGGACCATGGTTAGCATTTATACCAGCAGCAACAATCGCGCTCATACAAGATCCTATGATGCTCGTTTGGGTAAGTATTATCACTTTAATTTGTCAGCAACTTGAAGGTAACGTCATTACACCAAACATTATGGGTAAATCATTAAATATTCACCCACTTACAATCATTACAGTAATATTAGCTGCAGGTAATTTAGGTGGATTCGTAGCTATCTTAATAGCCGTACCTACTTACGCAGTACTTAAGACAATCGTTCGAAATGTATACACACATAGACAATCTATTAGTTCAAGTGCGAACCGTACAGTTGAAGACGATCCAATACATGATAATAACTTAAAATAAACAAAAAAACTGAAACCAATGCGGTTTCAGTTTTTTATTTGGTGTGGAAGATGTTATTTTGGGCGGCCTTAGTTACAATTCCCTAGACTTTTGTTACTATGGGCGGCCTTAGTTACACTTCGGCCAAGTTTTGTTACTATGGCCGCTCTTATTTACACTTCCCCATCTTTTTGTTACTACATATACAAAAAAACCAACAAAATCATAGATTTTGTTGGTTCTCTTAATTATCTTACAACGTGATAACCTGAGTCTACGTGAATATTCTCACCTGTTACACCGCTTGAGTAGTCACTTAATAGATAAGCTGCTGTTTTACCTACTTCTATAATATCTACATTACGTTTCAATGGTGAGCGTTCTTCAATTTCTTTAAGAATTGCATTGAATCCACCTACACCTTTTGCACTTAATGTACGGATTGGACCTGCAGAGATTGCATTTACTCGAATGTTATCTTCGCCTAAGTCACGTGCTAAATATTTAACGTTTGCTTCTAAGCTTGCTTTAGCCACACCCATTACATTATAGTTAGGAACTGCAAATTCTCCACCTAAATAAGTAGTTGCAACGATGCTTCCACCTTCTGGCATTAATTTTTTAGCTTCTCTTGCAACGATAGTTAATGAATAAGAACTAATGTCTTGTGCTAATAAGAATCCTTCACGAGATGTATCTGTAAATCTTCCTCTTAAGTCTTCCATGTTAGCAAAAGCGATTGAATGGTAAACACCATCAATATGACCAAATTTTTCTCCAATTTGTTCAAAAGCATTTACAACATGATCGTCTTTTTGAACATCACACTCATAAATGTGTTGTCCTTTTTGATTTTTTAATTCTTCAAATAATTTAACAAGTTGATCTTTACTACGTTCTTTTCTGTATGTGAATACTAAGTTAGCACCTAGTTCGTCTAACACTTTAGCTACACCAAAGCCAATACTTCTTTTGTTCGCAATACCCATGATTACATATGTTTTACCTTCTAAATTAAACATTCACTATACTCCTTTAATATGTATATTATACTAAACATTCACTCGTTATAATAACACTGGTCAGACCACCTGACAAGCATTATACTTTTATTTTATATTGAATAAAAAGTAAAAATGAGGTCTATTATACAACCTCATTTTTACAAAGTTTATTAAATAAATTCCATATCTTGTTTTAATTGTGAAACATATTCTTTAGATCCTGTCACAATCAACTTATCTCCGTATTGTAATTCAGTATCACCATGAGGTACGATTGAATCTTTTCCTCTAATAATACGTACGAAGATTACGTCCCCAGCAAATGGGAATGATCTTAACAGAACATTATGGTAGCTATGGTTCTTCATCTCTATTTCATATAGAGATGTTTCCACGTTACTTAATAAGTTCAGCATGTTTGGAGATTCAATTAATCCTTTAAGTAAGATTTTATTACTTAAGAAACTACTAAAGAATTCAATGTTCTTACCTTCAAATGCTTCATCTTCACTACCATTTTCTTGTTTACAAATAATTCTCTTAACGCCATGATCATGCGCCATTAAAGCCACTTGTTTATTGATATAATCATCGTTTGCAGAACATACAATGATATCTGAATCAAATAAACCTAATTCTACAAGTTCCTCTTCAATATAATCATCCAGCTCATATGTTTTAATGCTTTCATCTAACTTTCTATTATCTGAAAGGTCTTTTCTAAAGAACATTGAAGTTTGATAAATGTGAGAATGAATACTTTGAGCAACTGGAATTGATAATTGGTTCTTACCAATAAAGCTCACTTTTACAATTCTCTTAGTTTCTTCAGGCATTGGGAACATCTTCTTAAATACAATCGGTACAAAGACACACGTGATAACCGCACTTAGAATAAGTATGCCAGATATTTCTGAACTGATTGTTCCAAGTTGTTCTGCGATCTTTGCTGCTGCGATTACAAGTGACAATGTTGACGTTAATAGGAATGCCGAAGATATTGTCGTTTTACGGTCATACCATTTACCTATAAATGCTACTGGAATTAACTTAGAAATTAAAAAGGCAATAAACAGTAAAGGTATGATAATTAATAAACCTGGCTCTTGCACTAGTGATGGAATGTTTAAATTCACACCTACCATAATGAAGAATATTGGAATAAAGAAACCATATCCAAATGAGTCTAGTTTCTCTACCATATCTTGGTCAGGTCCTAATAACGATACGATAACACCTGCTAAGAAGGCACCTAATATATTTTCAGCACCCACACCTTCAGCTAAACCAACAAGTAGAATAATAAGTGCAAATACAGCACGAATACCTATTTGAGTCGTACCTGAAGTTAATTTTTTTAAGAATGGTGATTTTTTAAATAAACCACCCATAATATAAAAGATAAAACTAAAGACGATTAGAATACCTATAAGCCATAATGGTGAATCACCTTTAGCATTAATTGTTCCGTAAACTGTTAACAGTAACATTGTTGCTAAATCTGCTACAACTGCAACTAACAAGATAAATTGTCCGATGCTTGTATGCATAATATTCATTTCTTTTATTGTTGGTACAACTACACCTAAACTAATTGTCGAAATGATGATAACCATCAATAATACGTCGTCTATTAAACCAGTCCATTTGAATATAAAGGCTAATAAAATAGATAAAACCATAATTAATGAAAATACGACAGCCGTTAAATATAAATTACTTGGAATATTATTTCCTTCTTGTTCATCAGAAGTTTGTTTCGTCTTAAACGCGTTAAAATCAATTTCTAAACCACTTAAGAACATTAAAAATATAAAACCTAACGTCGACAAGATAGATAACCATGCATCTTCTTTTACTAATCCAAATAAAGAGTCACCTATGATTATCCCCATTATGATTTCAGCAACGACAACAGGTAAGAAAGAAATTTTCAACCTATTTACAAGTATAGGTGTTAAAAATGCAGCAATAACAACAATAACGAGAGATGTAAAACTAGAATGCTCCATATTATTCTCCTTATATTAGATAAGACATAAATGCTGTTGCTAAACCAAAGTAGATCAACATACTGACAATGTCGTTTATTGTCGTAATGAATGGTCCACTTGCAACTGCAGGGTCAATATTCATTTTATTCATAAACATCGGTATAATTGCACCCATTAAAGTACCAACAGTCATCGCGATTGTTAAACTAACTGAAACGATGAGTGCCAATACAGGTTCACGATATAATAAGACAATTATAATAAATAAACTTATTGCACAGAAGAAACCAGTCAGTAATCCTGAACCAGATTCACGAAGTGCGAGCTTAAATTTGCTTTGTTCATTTATTTCACCTGTTGAAATATTACGTACAGATACGGCAAGAGATTGTGTACCTGAGTTACCACTCATACCACTAATGATAGGTATAAATGCTGCAAGAAGTGCAACTTGTGAAAGTGTATCTTCAAATTGTCCTAATATGGATGCTGTGATCATACCTAAAACCGTTAAGATTAATAACCAAGGTAACCGTTTCATAGCTGTTTGGAAGACTGAATCATTTGTAGAGTCGATGTCAGATACACCGGCTAATTTAGAGTAGTCTTCACTTGCTTCTTCATCCATAACGTCCAAGATATCATCGATTGTAATGATACCAAGTAAATGATCTTGATAGTCTATTACAGGTAACGCAATCAAGTCATAATCACGCATTGTTTGTGCTACGTCTTCTTGGTCATCAGCTACATTAGAACTGATAACACGTTCACTCATAATTTCTTCAATATAAGCATCATTTTCAGCAACGATTAAGTCTCTTAATGAGATAACACCTGCTAACTTTTTATTTTCGTCAACAACGAAAATAACGTATATTGTTTCCGCTTCAGGTGCTTGTTCTTTAACGTAGAACATCGCTTCTTTAACAGACATTGTTGAATATACTGAAATAAACTCAGTGGTCATAATACCACCGGCAGTGTCTTCTTCATAGTGAAGTAATGCTTTAATTTCTCTAGCATCTTCACGATTCATGAGTGTGAGTAAAGTGGCTATTTTACTTTTAGATAATACATTCAAAATATCAACTGCGTTATCGTATGACATGTCACTTAACATTTGACTTGCATAATTAGCATTCATATTTTGAAAAATTTCTTCGTATTCTTCATCATCTAACTCAGTCGTTTCAAAGAAGTCAGCTACTTCTAACGGAGAAAGGAATTGATATATTTTTTGTTTAAGCTCATTATCACATATTTCAAAGTATTCACCTTGGTCATATGTATGCATATTTAAAAATTCTTCTCTAAATTGGTCTATTTCATCATTTGCTAATAGTTCGTCTAACTTTTCTTTATCAAAAGCTTCGTCTTCGATGTAATTTTCATTATTTTCATTAACCAACTTTGCCACCTCCTCATAAAAATACAATTTATTATATCATACCTACACCGCTTAGGTTATAGTGCATTTCATCAACAATATGCAATTGTTTTAAAGTGATTGGATGTATAAATTCTATATGATTGCACTGCAGTAATTGATGCTCATATTGACCATCTTCAAATCCATATAAACTATCCCCTATAATAGGATATCCAATATGTGCGAGATGCACTCTTATTTGATGTGTTCTACCAGTAAACAACTGTAATTTAAGCATGCTATTTTCAGAATCACCATCTAAATATTCATATTCTGTATGTGCAAACTTTCCTTCTTCAGAAACTTCTCTTTCTATAATAGAATGTTTAGCACGTGCGATTGGTGCTTTAATAACACCTTTCTTCGGTTCAACAGCCCCGTGAACACGTGCAACATAGTATTTACTAATTGTCGTATTTGAAACCATATGATGTAATAATTGATGCTTCGCAAATATAACTATACCACTTGTACCGCGATCTAAACGTGTAACAATGTGTGGAATCGTTCGTTCACCATTCATTATCATATGGCTTAATACCGCTTCAACTAAACTATAATGTGGATGTTCTCTAGAAGGTGCAGTATTCATCATGGCAGGTTTAGAAACAATAATAAACCATTCATCTTCAAATAAAATATTTAAATCAAACGTAAATGGTTCTAGATTATGACTAGGCAATTCATTAGGTAAATGGACATCAATTTCATCACCTTCATGAATTTCTTTTCTAACGGTAGCATGTTTTTTGTTCACTAATAAAGCGCCATTCTGCTTAATGGCGCTTAAACTCTTTTTAGAAATGCCTTTATCATATAAGAATGTCTTCAAAGTCATTGAAGAAGTTGCTTGATATTGTAATACTTTCATATTTAATCCTCATTTGAAATAAATGAATCATGTACTCTTTTCCAGAAAGGAAATGGTCTAAATCTCGCAAAGCGGACTTTTTCATTTGCTACTCTATATTGAATAGATTCAATATTTTTATGTTTAACATTTACATGATCAATCGTAACTTGTAATGTATCGTTATTTACAGGATGTATATGACAAACGTGATGTTTAGGCAATACAAGCGGAGAACCGACTGTTCTAAAGACACGGTTATTAATAGAAGCTATTTCAGCTATTTGCATAGCTTCTAGTGATGGATGTATAAGTGCCCCACCTAAAGCTTTATTATAAGCTGTTGAGCCAGATGGTGTTGATACGCATAAACCATCGCCTCTAAATCTTTCAAACTGCTCGCCTCTTAATACTAAATCTACGACTAGTGTTGCGCCATTATCTGTTTTAATTGTCGCTTCATTTAAAGCTAAATATCTTGTTTCATATCCGCCTTTTTTATAACGAATAATCACTTCTAATAATGGATATTCTATAACTTGATAAGTTGAATTATTAATTTCGATAATGAGTTTTTCAACTTCATGTGGCAACCAATCAGCATAGAAACCTAAATGCCCAGTATGTACACCTACGAAACTGACATCACCTAACATATGACTATATTGGTGAAATGCTTGTAATAAAGTACCATCTCCACCAACAGAAATTACGATATCGGGTGATTCTTTGTCTTCAACCATATTAAAGTCATTCATATGATTTTTCATCTTATACATTAAAGCATTCGATTTTGAATCACCTTTTGATAATATATTATACTTCAAAGCATTCACCCCTAATCGTGTTTATGTTTATTACTTTTCTGTCTGGAATAATATTTCTGTGCTTCTTGAATTTCTTCACGTATTTCAGACATTTCTTCATCTAATAAAAATGCTGCCTCAGCTGCTCTCTCTAGTCTATTTCTTATTTCAGGAGGATAATCACCATCGTACTTATATCTTAAAGTGTGTTCAATCGTCGCCCAGAAATTCATCGCTAATGTTCTAATTTGAATTTCTGCCAAAATATTTGTTTGACCATGTAACGTTTCAATTGGATAACTAATAATGACATGATACGAGCGATATCCACTTTCTTTTGTATATTCGATATAATTTCGTTCTTCTACAACTTCAAAATCTTGACGTTGTCTTAATAGTTCTACAACGATATCTATATCATCAACAAACTGACACATCATTCTTAAACCTGCAATATCATACATTTCCTCTCTTAATCGATCAAAAGGAATATTACGTTGATTTGCTTTATCTATAATACTTGAGATAGGTTTAACACGACCTGTAACAAACTCAATTGGCGAAGGTTTATCTGAAGATTCATATTGTTTACGTAACCCCTTCAATTTAATCTTTAATTCGTCAATTGCTTGTTTATATGGTGCCAAAAATTCTTCCCATTGATTCATAACCATCACTCCGCTTTGTTTAATTCAAATGCTTCCTCTACCGAAGCTACAAACGCTTTACCATAGTTGTGATTATCTGCGATGTTATCTAATAAAAATTCCATTTCTTCTTTAAATGAAGTTAATACTAAATGATCGTTGACGATGACCTCTTTGTCGAAGTGTTCATGAATCATTGACCATGTTTCCTCTACAAATAATAAATAATGGTATTGTTCACCGCTATCAAGCATATATACAAATGCATGATTATCGCTATCTACAATCATATGCTCTGCTGGTTCTAATCCCTCAGTTGGTTGGTCTGTATAACATTTGATTTGATTATCATTTATTTTAATTTCATTTACATAAATACGCATTGTTGTTCCTCCTTATTCCAATCTATTTTAACACATTTTAATTTAAACATTCATATCATCAAGTCAATTTTGTATAATTACTTGTTTATCCGTAAATCTTCTATAATAATAGTGTAAAAGGAAGTGTATATCAAAATGGGACAAGAACTCGAAATTGAATTCAAGAATATGCTCACGCTTGAAGATTATGAATTAATCAAACAATATTATTTTAAACAAAGTGAGCCTTTTAAACAAACAAATTACTATATAGATACAAATAATCATGATATTATGTCACAAAAAATGGCACTACGAATACGTGAAAAGAATCATAATTATGAAATGACATTAAAAGTCCCACAAGAAGTTGGTCTTCTAGAATATAACGAAATAGTTGAGGATGTTCCTAAACAAGGCGAACGATTAGACAAACAATATCTTCCAGAAAACATTACTGAAATATTAAATAAGTTCAATATTCCATTGAATGATCTGCGACAACTTGGTGATTTAACGACTTATAGATTAGAAAAAGATATAGGCACAGGACTTTTAGTATTAGATCATAGTATTTATTTAGGTATTGAAGATTACGAATTAGAATTCGAAGTTAAAGACTATGCTAAAGGCGAAATAGCTTTTAATAAAATTTTGAATGACATGAATATAGAAAGAAATATTCCAAATAATAAAGTGGTACGCTTTTTCAATGCAGATCGCAAAAGAACATGAATTTACTTTCGTTACAAGTCGAAATACTTTCAAAAATTTAAGAACATGTTATATTAATATTATCGATAATGAAATAAGCAAGAAAAGGTGAAATTATGACCCCATATGAAGTAATCGACCCCCAAGATTTGTACGACATGATTGATCACTTTTATTATCTCGTAGAACGCGATAATCGTATTAATCATCTTTTCCCTGGTGACTTTGCAGAAACGAGTCGTAAACAGAAACAGTTTTTAACTCAGTTTTTGGGTGGTCCAGCATTATATACAGAAGAACATGGTCATCCGATGTTACGACAACGTCATTTACCTTTCAGAATTACGAATAAAGAAAGAGATGCTTGGCTAGAGAATATGCTTGAAGCACTTACCCAATCTCGATTAAATAAAGATATACAAGAATATTTATATGAAAGACTCAAGCTAACTGCAAACCACATGGTTAACGCTTAATATAGTTGAAGGTGGATAATATGGCCGAAGAATTAAGACTAATCCATGCTAATGAACAAAATAATATAGATTTAACACCTGTAAGCAAAATCGAAATTTATTCATTTTTCGATCCATTTTGCGAAGATTGTTTTAATCTATCAGCTACATTAGCAAAGTTAAAAATTGAATATCAAAAATATGTTAAAATTCGTCAGATTTTGAACCCATCTCTAAAAGTTTTGACTAAATGTCAGGCTCAAAGCACATGTGAATTTGATAATGTAGCTTTAGCATTTAAAGCAGCAGAATTACAAGGACATAATAGAGCGAGCAGATTTCTAAACTTAATTCAGAATGAAATTATACCTCATGAAAAAATCATTACAACTGAGTTAATTAGAAAATGTGCGTACAAATCTGGAATTGATTTATCTGTATTTATTAAAGACTTAAAAGAACAGTCATTGACTGAAAGTTTACAAACAGATTTGCACATTGCACGTGAAATGGATATCAATATGACACCATCACTTGTGTTCTTTAATGAAGATGTACATTCTGAAGGACTTAAAGTAGAAGGTTTATACCCATATCATATTTATACGTATATCATTCAAGAACTTATTGGAACTGAAGTTGAGAAACAACTCCCTCCAAAATTACTCGACTATATACAGTCGCAATCCATTATTTCTGAACAAGAAATTGCGACAATATATGAATGGCCAGAGAAAATCGTCAAACGCGAATTAAAAAAATTACAACTCCAAAATTATATAGAACAACAAGATTCTGTACACGGAGATTTTTGGAAATTCAAGAAAAATAAATAATAGAAAGTATAGGATCTGTATCCTAACTTAAATTAAATAACATCTCATTTCATTTGTTCATTCAGTTAGAAATGAGATGTTATTTTTTATGCTTTAGATAAAATGCATAAAATAAAAAAACAGCAGTCATTCATCATTAAGATGAATAGCTGCTGTTTTAATTTGGACATTTATGCCCTACTCAATTTTTAGCATGAACATTAAGTTTCATACTTTATGGTTAAATATACGTTCTTATAACTTATACTTACCATTTTAATAGATAACTTTTGGGATGTTAACTATGAATGAACAAACAAATAAATAAAAAACACCGTGTCTGATTACACGGTGCTTAAACAAAGGGGATGGGAGAAATTTTTCACTTCAAACAAAGGGGTATGTTTGTTATGTGATTAATTTCATGTATGTAATATAACATGGTCTGTACACTAAATTCAACAAAAAACATCGGTTTTTTTAATTTGTCACACAGTTGTCATATTGGAAACGTCTACATACATTTATTTCTCTTTTACAAGCTTTTCAAAGGCATTTAGTTTCTGTTCAAATACTTCCATTGCCTCTTCTATAGGTTGTTTAGATGTCATATCTACACCAGCTTTTTTCAATACTTCAATCGGATAATCTGAGCTACCTGCTTTTAAGAATTCATTAATATATCTCTCAACAGCTGGTTCGCCTTCTTCTAATATTTGTTTGCTCAATGCTTGTGCTGCACTATAACCTGTAGCATATTGATAAACATAGAAATTATAATAGAAATGAGGAATACGTGACCATTCTTTGGCAATGTTCTCATCTGTCACAACAGCATCTCCGAAATATTTTTTATTAAGTTCTGCATACTCAGAGTTTAAACGATCTGCAGTTAATGGTTCACCATCTTCTACAATTTTATGAATAAGATATTCAAATTCAGCGAACATTGTCTGTCTAAATAATGTTGCTCTAAATCTTTCTAACTCTTGGTTTAATAAATATTTACGCTTTTCAGGATCTTCTAAGTTCTTATCCATATATTCACTTAATAACGCTTCGTTAGTTGTTGAAGCAACTTCTGCTACAAAGATTGAATAATCACTTTCATTTGATTGTTGATGTTTTCTACTGAAATAACTATGTGCAGAATGTCCAAATTCATGAATTAACGTAAATAAATCAGAAATAGAGTCTGTCCAGTTAAGTAAAATAAATGGATTTGTTAAGTGAGCGCCTGAAGAATAACCACCAGAGCGTTTACCTTTATTCTCATAAACGTCTACCCATCTATTATTTAAACCTTCTTCAACTACATCTGTGTACGTTTGACCCATAGGTTGTAACGCTTTAACCATCCAGTCTTTAGCTTCTTCATATGGCATTTCAAATGAAGAGTTTTTAACAAGAGGTGTATACATATCATACATATGCATTTCATCTAAACCGAGTAATTCTTTTCTTAAAGCTGTATAACGATGTAACAATGGTAAATGCTTATGTACAGTCGCAATTAAGTTATCGTATACTTCTTCTGGAATAAAGTTATTTGATAATGCTTGTTCACGAGCTGAGTTGTACTTGCGAACTTTTGAACTAAATATAGCAGTCTTTACTTTCCCACTTAACGTCGCAGTTAATGTATTGTTATGACTACCATATGCTTCATATACATTATCATAAGCAGATTTTCTTAACACGCGGTCTTCAGATTCTAACAATTTAGTATATGTACCTTGTGTCAGTTCGTGTTCATTACCATCTTTATCAACTGCTGGTTTAAATGTTAAGTCAGCATTATTGAACATACCAAATACATTGCTAGGTGTTTGTAATGCTTCCCCTGCTTCAGCTAAAATCTTTTCCTCTTTATCGCTTAAAATATGAGGTCTTTTCTTATTAAGTTTTTCAATATCAAATTGATATCTTTTTAAATCATCATTAGATTCAACAAATTCATTTAATGTTGCTTCATCAATAGACATTAATTCAGGTAAAATAAAGCTCCATGCACTCGCAAATTTATTAGCAAGTGTTGCTGCCTTCGCTTCATATCCAGCGTATTTATCATTTGCTGTGTCTTGATCATGTTTCAAATGAGCATAAACATAAACTTTACCTAGTTTCTCATCAATTTCACTATCAAGTAATAACGCTTTATACAATGTTTCTGCACTATCTTTCAAGTGACCTTTGAATTGTTCTTCTTTACCTAAATAGCCTTCTAACTCTTTAAAAGCTTCTTCATATGCTTCGTCAGAAGAAAAGATAGTTGTTAAGTCCCATGTATATTGTTCTTGTTGTTCTTCCCTTGTAATTAACTTCGCCATCTTAATAGCCTCCTTAATATTTCATATTTATAATTTTCTCATTAATTAGTCGAATTTGCACGTGAAATAGCCTTTCGTTTTACAATTGAAATATATGAGTAAAAGGCGTTTAAAAGGATTTCTTTCTTAGAGTAATGACAATCATAAAATGATCTAAATTCTATGAACTGATAAAATTTTTCAAAAGTAAATGTCTTATTTTTCATTTCTAAAAATAAGTATGATTGCCATGTTATACAATGTGTTAAAAAATATATTTGTTCAGGGACTATTATGCCTATAATCGGTTGTCTCTTCTTATGTATTAAGCGTGCATTATATAATAACGATAGCGTCGGTTCTAATACATTCTTCTGTTTCCTACATTTAGTTAAATATTCTTGATAAGCTCTATCCGTTAACGCTAAATTTGGTATTTGCTTTAATGGGTAATCTTCTAATAAATGCTCCCATTGAATTTCACATCTATAACCGATAAATCTATGTTTATCAATTGATTGTAAACATTCATATCTTATTAACAGTCGCTCATCAGGATTATAAGTTATAAGTGTTCTTTCTCTATGATTAATGAGTGCTGCTTCGAAATAACTGAGAGTTAATATTCCATTCTGATATTTAATTTCTTTACCTATCCAAATTACTTTCATATCCATTACTCGAAATCCTTCGCTTCTATCCATTAATAAATCAAAGCTAATAGGTGAATATTGAAATTCGACAACGGTATTGTTATTAATCAGTATGTCAGGTATTTGTTCTATCTCTGAAATATAATATTCCATATCTATGTTAACTTTCCCATTTAAGCATGCATAAATATGATGTTTAGAAGATATGTGATCAAGAGATTCTTTCTTATAACTATTTCTTAAACAATAACTATCTACTTTATGAGCAAAGTGCGCAACAGTATGTTTCCCTTTCTTGATAACAAGTTCAGATAAACAATCCGGGCACTTATATATTTCATTTGCCTTAGCGTGTTGTGCATATATTAACTGATTATGTTGATTAAGTCCCATTAACATAAAAAAACACCTCTTTACTATATAAAACGTAAAGAGGTGCTAAAATTACTTATTTAATTTTTAGGTTCAAAATATCTTCTCACTTGACCCATAACATTATAACTCATGACAACTTTTGCATAATCATCTAGATATAATTTAGACACTTGAGTTGGATTAGCATATTCAAGTAATTGTCCGTAGAAGTCATTAATAATGTCTTCACTATCTATTTGATCAAATTGTACATAATAATAATATTTGTTATCTAACATGTATAATAAGTCTGTAAATACAATATCTTTATGTTCATTATAATGTGCATATTCAATAATATCTTCTAACTCTTCGAATCTTACAAGTAAGCCTATGTCTTTAGGGACAAAATGTTTTTCAGCTTCTTTCTCTTCATTCAAGAGATCTCCGATATTCTGATCAGAATCGAGTGCTTGAGATAAGAAATCATTGACTTGATACTCTAATTGTTCATTAGATTCTTCGTCAGTCATATTTAACAGTTCGTCACCTTTAGATTTAGAAACGGTTACTTCAACACCCTTTTCAAATGCATGCACTTGGATCCACAATGGTCCTTCAACGACAAATTCTTCCTCATCATTGATTTCATCCATCATAGACCAGAAAAATTCTTCGCCACGTTTACGATTTGTCCATAAATCTTCACGTTTGAAACCTCTTGCTTCGATATCTTGATAAGTTATAAATAATTTTACCGTTGTTTCATCAATTCGTTCTATTCTCATAATGTCACACTCCCTTACTCTAGGAATAGTACATTCATTGTATTATAAACAAGTACATTTTAACAGTAATTTGTTCGAACTATTCACATTTAATTTTATATACAAAAATAGCCCCTGTAAACAGGAGCTATAATGTTAATATTAGACTAAATTAGTCAACCATACGTTGTGCTTCCATTAATTGGAATGTACGCACTTTTCTTGGTAAGAAACGACGAATTTCATCTTCGTTATAACCAACTTGTAAACGTTTATCATCTAAAATAATAGGTCGACGTAATAAACCTGGGTTGTCTTGTATAATTGTATATAATTCTTGTAGAGGTAATGCATCGATATCTACATTTAATTTTTGATATGTTTTAGAACGAGTTGAAATAATTTCGTCTGTTCCATCTTCTGTCATCTTTAAGATTGATTTAATTTCATCTAATGTTAAGTGTTCTGAAAAAATATTACGCTCCGTATACGGAATGTCATGTTCTTGTAACCATGCTTTCGCTTTACGGCAAGATGTGCAACTTGGTGAAGTAAATAATGTTACCATACATCTCACTCTCCTAATTGAATATTATTTATGTTAAACGTCAGTGAACTTATAAGATAAAATACACTTAATTATATATACCCTATATCTTACTAGGTTAAACATATATTGCTCACTTGGTTTAATCTTTATCTAATTGCTATAAATATATTATATAACTCAAAGATTAAAATTAAATGAGAAACTGCTAATAATTCATTAAAAAGCACATAAATTATAGATGAATATGTTTATGACGACATATTTATCTAATTACAAGAATAACACAACTTACAAATGAATAAAATACTGTTATAATGATATAAAGAAATTTTGTAGAAAAGAGGCAAGGTTAATGGAAACTTTATTTTCAGGTATCCAACCAAGTGGTATCCCTACTTTAGGTAACTACATTGGTGCATTAAAACAATTTAATGAGATTCAACACGACTATGACTGCTTTTTTTGCATTGTAGATCAGCATGCAATTACAGTACCTCAAGATAGACTTAAATTAAGAGAAAATACACGTAAATTAGCTGCGATTTACTTAGCATCTGGACTAGACCCAGAAAAAGTAACGCTATTTATCCAATCAGAAGTACCAGCACATATTCAAGCCGGTTGGATTTTAACAACAATCAGTTCAATTGGTGAACTTGAAAGAATGACGCAATATAAAGATAAAGCACAAAAACAATCTCAAGGTATTCCAGCAGGTCTATTAACTTATCCACCATTAATGGCAGCAGATATTGTACTTTATAATACAAATATCGTACCTGTCGGCGATGACCAAAAACAACATATTGAATTAACACGTAATGTTGTTGATCGCTTTAATACGAAATATAATGATGTTTTAATTAAGCCAGAAATTCACATGCCTAAGTTTGGTGCTAGAATTATGAGCTTACAAGATCCATCTAAGAAAATGAGTAAGAGTGATGATAATCAAAAGAACTTCATCTCATTATTAGATGAGCCAAACGTTGCAGCTAAGAAAATTAAAAGTGCTGTTACAGATTCTGATGGCATTGTTAAATATGATAAAGAAAACAAGCCAGGTATCAGTAACTTGCTCGTTATATACTCTAGCCTATCAGGTCAATCAATTGAAGAATTAGAAGCACAATATGCTGATAAAGGATATGGCGATTTCAAAGGAGACTTAGCTGAAGAAGTTAAGAAATTCCTTGTAGAATTCCAAGAAAAATTCAATTATTATTATGAAAACAAAGAAGTATTAGATGAAATACTTGATAAAGGTAGAGATAAAGCAAGTTTCGTAGCCAACAAAACATTGAAAAAGATGGAAAACGCTATAGGATTAGGAAGAAAAAGAAAATAATTATAAAAAGAGATGGTCTTGACCATCTCTTTTTTATGCTAGATTATGTTTGATTATTATAACGCACGATATTTCTCAGTCTTCGTGCGTTTCACCCTGATTTTGTACCTTAGCGCACGATATCTCCTAGTCTTCGTGCGTTATACCCTGATTTTGTACCTTAGCGCACGATATCTCTCAGTCTTCGTGCGTTTCACCCCTATTTTGTACCCTAACGCACGATATTTCTCAGTCTTCGTGCGTTTCACCCTGATTTTGTACCTTAGCGCACGATATCTCTCAGTCTTCGTGCGTTTCACCCCTATTTTGTACCTTAGCGCACGATATCTCTCAGTCTTCGTGCGTTTCACCCTGATTTTGTATCTTAACGCACGATATCTCTCAGTCTTCGTGCGTTTCACCCCTATTTTGTACCCTAGCGCACGATATCTCTCAGTCTTCGTGCGTGCCCAACTACCAATTTCATCTCCAAACTATAAAAAGCAGTAGAAACTCACATTTAAGTGAATTTCTACTGCTTCTTTAATGTCTATTTTTCAATATAAGCTTCTTTTAATGTAGAAACGCCTCCGTATTGGTGGTTCACTACATTTTTAACGTTAGGTTTTTGAAGTTGTGCTACACCGACTTGATAAAGTGGTACAATACCCGCTTCATTTAATAACATACCTTCAGCTCTTTGTAATTCTGAAAGTCGCTTATCAGGATCACTTGCTAATGATGAGTCTGCTGCTTTAATAATACTGTCATATTCTTTATTAGACCAGCCAGTATTATTATGAGAACCGTCTGTTACATAAAGTTCTAAGAATGTCATTGGATCTGGATAATCTGGAATCCAGTTTTCTAGTGACATTTCATATTCACCTTTTGATACGAGATCAAGTTTTTGTTTAAATGGTTGTTGCTTAATTTTAATTGTAACACCATCTAAATTTTTCTCTAATTGTTCTTTAAAGTATTCAGCATCTCGTTTAGCTGTGTCTTTATCATAAGTCATCAGCTCAATTGTAAATTTATCTTTACCTAATGCTTTTTTAGCTTTTTCATAATGTTCTTTTGCTTCTTTAACATTATATTGATTCGTATTTTTCACGCCATCTTGATATTCTTTACCTTTACTATCTTTAACAAAATCTTTCGGTACAAAGTTGTCTGTTGGAATAGAACCGTTATTCAAGTTGTTTTTTACGTATGCTTCTTTATCAATTGCTTTAGCAAATGCTAATCTAAAGTCTTCATTCTTGAATTCAGGTACTGTATCTTCATTTAATTTGAAGTAATACGTTACAGTATCTAATTCTGTATTAAATGCTTTATCATCTTTATATTTCTTAACTTGTTCTGCTGGTAAATCTACAATATCTAGTTTATTCGTTTCATATAAATTTACAGCTGTTGAAGCTTCTTTAACGACTTTGTAGTTTACTTTGTTTAATTTAACTTTATCTTTATCCCAGTAATCATCATTTTTTTCTAGCGTTACTTTATCATCTGTTTTCCATTCAGTCATTTTGAATGGTCCATTATATAAAGTTGTTTTGACTGTTGTACCATACTTGTCACCTTGTTTTTTAACGAATTTTTCATTTTGTGGCATAAATGTACCGAATGACAATAATTCTTTATAGTATGGTAATGATTTCGTTAGTTCAAATTCTAATGTATGATCATCTACGGCTTTAACACCAAGTTCTTCAGGCTTTTTGTCACCTGAATTAATTTCTTCTGCATTTTTAATATCGTATAAGATATATGCATATTCAGATGCAGTATCTGGGTCTACAACTTTTCTCCAAGCAAAGACAAAATCATGTGCCGTTACTGGATCGCCATTTGACCATTTTGCATCATCTCTTAATTTAATCGTCCACTTCTTACCATCGTTCGTAATTTTCGGATCACCTTTTGCTACTGCTGGTATTGCTTTATCATCTTTATCTAATGTGTAGAGACCTTCCATTGTTTGGAAGAACATATCAAATGATAAACCATCTGTTGCCATAGCTGAATCCATCGTGGGTATATCACCATTGATTTGTAAATCTAATGTTTCGTCACTCTTGCCTTTACTTCCGCCACCCGATGAACATGCACTCAATACGAGTACAGCTGCCAACATCATTGTTAAAACTTTAAATATTTTCGACATGTAACTCATCCCCTAAGTTTATATTTAGTTAAACTACCGATTTGTTACTTTTGAACATAAGCATGTTTTAAATCTGTATCTCCACCAAATTTATGTCTTTCAATATCTTTCACATAACTTTGCGTTAATCTTGCATTACCTTGTTGATAAATAGGCACAATAACCGCTTCATCTAACAATAATGATTCAGCATCTTGCATAGCTTCAACACGTTCTTGTTCTTTATCTAACAATTTATCTCCCGCATCGTTAATTTTGCTATCATATTCTTTGTTTTTCCAACCTGTTTCATTCATCACATTATCGCTTGTAAATAATTCTAAGAATGTCATAGCATCTGGGTAATCAGGACCCCATCTACCGAATGAAATTTGATAATCCATGTTCGCTTCTAGTTTTAATTTTTGCTTGTAAGGCTGTTGTTTAACTTTAATTGTCACGCCTGGTAAGTTTTGCTCAATTTGCTCTTTAAAGTATTCAGCATCTTTTTTAGCGTTATCTTGGTCATATGTTAATAATTCAAAAGTAAATTCATCTTTACCAAGTTCTTTCTTAGCAGCTTCTAAATGTTTCTTAGCTTCTGCTTTATTGAATTTATTATCTGTTTTAACACCTTTAGTATAGTCTTCTCCTTTAGTATCCTTTACAAATTCTGTAGGTACTAATGAGTTTGCTGCTTTAGAACCATTGTTTAAATTACTCTTAACATATTGTTCTCTATCAATTGATTGCGCGATTGCCATTCTTAAATCTTTATTTTTGAATTCAGGTACATCTTTTTGATTCATTCTCATAAAGTAAACTCTTGATTCAAGTTCTGTGTTATAAGCTTTATCTTTTTCATATTTCTTAACATTTTCTGCTGGGATAAGCGCTTCATCTACATCCCCTGCATTATACATATTTAGAGCTGTTTGAGGCTCTTTAACAACTTTAAAATTCACACTATCTAGTTTCACATTACCTTTATCCCAATATTCTTTGTTCTTAGTTAAAGTATAATTATCTTCCGTCTTCCAGTCAGATAACGTAAATGGTCCATTGTATAGTGTATCTTCTGCAGTTGTACCGTATTTATCGCCTTTTTCTTTTACGAATTTTTCATTTTGCGGTAAAAATGAACCGAATGACAATAATTCTTGGTAATAAGGTAATTCACGATTAAGTTTAATTTCTAATGTCTTATCATCAATCGCTTTAACACCTAATTCTTCAGGCTTTTTGTCACCTTTGTTAATATCTTCGGCATTTTCAATATCAAACATAATAAATGCATACTCAGAAGCAGTCTTTGGATCAACTAATTTACGCCAAGCATATACGAAATCATGTGCAGTAACTTCATCTCCATTCGACCACTTTGCATCTCTTAATTCAATCGTCCAAGTCAAACCGTCTTTAGACTTTTTAGGATCACCCTTTGCAATACCCGGAATTGCTTTGTCATTTTTATCTAACTTATACAACCCTTCCATCGTATTATTTAATGCATCAAAAGACACAGCATCAGTTGCTAAAGATGAATCCATTGATGGAATATCCGAAATAGAAATTAATCGTAACTTTTTGCCATCCCCTGCAGAACCGCCACTTTTATCCTTTCCGTTTCCACCACTACATGCCGATAAAAGTAAAATTATCGACAGAAAAACTAAAAAACTCCACCTTGCATGTTTGTTTTTCATAAACATTTCCCCTTATTCAATTTTTGAAAATTCAGTCATTTCTGAACTTTCTTCAATTATAATGTTAATTTGTTTATGTCGCAACATAAGTTATCAAGTTGACAGCAATAATATTTTACAAATTAAAATTAAGAGGAAAACTAGTATTTATTTATACCTATAGTATTTTCAAAAGCCACATCTGGATTTTGAGTATGATTTAATTCTAACCACTTATCATAGTTTCCTTCATATACGATTTCTCCATGATCTATAAATATGATATGTGGATTTAAATGAGCTAAATCTTGTAATTGATGAGTGGCTAATAGACAAATTTTACCTTTATGTATTAATGACTGTAATTTTTCCATTATCATTTTCCTAGATACTGGATCAACACCACTCGTCGGTTCGTCAAATAAGAACAGCTTTCTATCCAAGTTTGAAAAAATCACTGTTAACAGCCATTTAGTTTCTCCAAATGACATCTTCCCTATTTTCATTTTTAATAAATGATCATATTTCTCTTTTTCGATGTTGGATAAACCTTTATAAAAATGATCTTTGAACTTCTTTTTCTCATCCTTAGGAATAATGCCTAAAAATAACTTTATAAGGTCTTCTCCAGTATTATTTGGTGCGTAATAATTATATTGTGTTAGAAATGAAATATCATTCAATTTCGGCATATTGATTTCATCGTATTCTGCTTTTAAATGATTCGTTATACAATCGAATAAAGTTGTTTTACCAGCTCCATTCATACCTATTAATACATTTAATCTGTCTCGTTTTAGATCAAACGAAATATTTGAAAGTACAGCTTTATCACTATTTTTGTATGTATATTTTAAATTTTTTACATAGTACATGTAACTCATCCTTATCTAATAATTTTAGAATTAATATCTAATTTTATAAGTGCATATAAACCAATTACGACATAAAGTACGTAGATTATAGGAATCATCATGCTAAAATGATTAAAACCAAGAACAATCAATTCCCCTAATTTATAAAGGAAATGTAACGGATTAATCCATTCCAATCCAAAGAGTTGCATATTGACAATGTAAAATAATGCAATTGAAAGTATCGTTGAAATAGTAGCGATAGAACTTGCTTTAAAAGGCAATGACGTTACTACTAAGAATATAAATGATATAGGAATGATTAAAAGTATATAAATAAAGGCATATAATAAAATTTTCAAACTAAAGAGTTTAAATAAAGCCATAAATAGAATGGATATAACACTTATGCTTATAGATAAAATTAAGATTTGAGATACTAATATTGCCAATATAAATGGATACTTGGACCCTGCCAACATAACATAACTTTTCAGTGCGCCAACTTCTCTAATATTTGCAATTTCAACTGCAATGCCATTAAGTAATATCAGGATTGTCATAAATGACCAAAATTGAACTAATAATATTTCCTTATCTTCAATAGTCTTGACACTATTTTGATAAACTGAAAAATTAATGATAATCATTAGAATCGGAAAAATTAGCGTCCAAACTAAAGTAATCCTATCTTTCAATATCGATTTTAAATTAAATACAAGAAAAGAATTAAGTGGATTCATAGTTCCCTCCAATTAGCTTTTAAAAGCGTGAATTTTCTGACTTTATTTAGTTTAATTATATATAAAGTCTATTTCAGTATCAATAAAGTGTTAAAAATTTACAAAATAAATAGGGATATAAAATTCATACACAAATGGTTTTTATATCCCTTTTAAATTAATTTATTTAGCGCCTTCTATTTCGACGCCTTTTAATGTGTAATCTCCACCGTATTTATGGTTTTGCCAATTTTTAATATATGGTTGTCTCAATCGTGCAGACCCTGTTTGGAATAATGGAGATATGGATGCTGAATCTAAAAATTCTGATTCTGCATCTTGTAATGCTTTAATACGTTTATCGCTATTTTCTGGTTTCAACATTTCATCTGAATTGGCTTCTTCTAACGCTTTATCATACGCTTTGTTAGCATATCCTGTTTGGTTATGCGGAGAATCTGATGTAAATAAATCTAAGAATGTTGTTGGATCTGGATAATCTGGGAACCAACCTGCAAATGAAATATCAAAGTCTTTTTTAGACTCAAGTGCGAGTTTTTGTTTAAATGGTTGTTGTTTAATTTTTAATGTTACACCAGGTAAATTTTTCTCTACTTGTTCTTTAACAAATTCTCCTGCTTTTTTAGATTCATCTTCATCATACGTTAGCAATTCAATTGTAAATTTATCTTTACCTAAGTCTTTTTTCGCTTGTTCTAGATGTTCTTTTGCTTCTTTTTTATTATAGCTCAGTGACGATTTCACACCTTCTGTATAATCTTTATCATCGCTATCTTTCACAAAGTCTTTAATCATTAATGTATCTAATGGTTTAGATCCATTATTCAACAACGAATTCACATATGATTTCTTATCGATTGATTTCGCAATTGCTTTTCTTAAATCTTCATTTTTTAAGTTCTCATTTTTCTCTTTATTAATTCTGAAGAAGTAACTTCCTGATGTTGCTTCAGTAGAAAAATCTTCTCTGTCTTTATATTTTTTTATGTTTTGCGCATCTAAACCAACCATGTCTAACTTACCTGTTTGATACATATTAATGGCTGTTTGCGTATTTTTAACAACTTTAACGTTCACGTCTTGAACTTTGACTTTATCTTTATCCCAATATTCATCGTTCTTTTCAAGCTTCCATTTATCTTCTGGTTTCCACTCTGTTAATTTATATGGTCCATTAGATAATGTGGTCTTAGCTGTTGTTCCAAATTTGTCACCTTGCTTTTTAACAAACTTTTCATTTTGAGGCATGTATGAACCGAATGCTAATAAACTTTCCATCCAAGGCACATCTTTAATGAGTTTAATTTGAAGCGTGTGATCATCAATCGCTTTAACACCTAATTCTTCTGGCTTTTTATCACCTTGCGTAATGTCTTTTGCATTCTCTATATTTTCAAACATATATGCAAATTCTGCAGCTGTATCTGGATCCACTGATCTTTGCCATGCATATACAAAATCATGTGCAGTTACTGGGTCCCCGTTAGACCATTTTGCGTTATCTCTTAATTCAATTGTCCATGTTTTCCCATCACTAGACTTTTTAGGTTCATCTTTTGCAACACCTGGTATAGGTTTGTCATTCTTGTCTAATACATATAAGCCTTCTAACGTTTGTGCAAAAGTTGTAAATGATACTTGGTCAGCTGCTAATGACGGATCCATAGTTGGTATATCATCCCCTGATGCTAAATTAAGCTCATTTTTAGATTTGGATTGTTTAATATTACTGCCTTTTTCATCTTTATCATTACTACACGCTGACATAATAAGCATCAATGAGACAACTATCATAAATATGACTTTATACTTTTTCATTTTTAATGCGCCTCCTCATTGTTTTGTCAAACATCATGAATATATAAAGAAAAGCAATCAATGTTTCCATTGATTGCTTTCATTCACTTTTATTTAGCTCCAGCGATTTCTACTTCTTTAAGTGAGTAGTCACCACCGAATTTATGTGGTTGCCAGTTTTTAACGTAAGGTTGACGTAAACGTGCAACACCTTGTTGGTAAAGTGGCCCAATTGAAGCTGAGTCTAAGAATTTAGTTTCAGCATCTTGTAATAATTTAGTACGTTTTTCACTATTTTCATCTTTTAACATTTCATCAGAGTTAGCTTCTTCTAATGCTTTATCGTACTCATCATTTGAATATCCTGTTTGGTTATGTGGACTATTTTTCTTAAATAAATCTAAGAATGTAGTTGAGTCTGGATAGTCAGGACCCCAACCAGCAAATGAAATGTCATAATCGCCTTTAGATTCTAATGCTAATTTTTGTTTGAAAGGTTGTTGTTTAATTTTTAATGTTACACCTGGTAAGTTTTTCTCAACTTGTTCTTTAACGAACTCAGCTGCTTTTTTAGATTCATCAGCATCATATGTTAATAACTCGATGTTGAATTTATCTTTACCAGTTGCTTTTTTAGCTTTTTCTAATAATTTCTTAGCTTCTTCTTTGTCATAATTTAATGGAGATTTAACGCCATCGATGTAGTCTTTACCGTCTTCATCTTTAACGAAATCTTTAACCATTAATTTATCTGAAGGAACAGAACCATTGTTTAATAATGATTTAACATATTGTTCTTTATCAATAGATTTTGCGAATGCTTTTCTTAAATCTTCATTTGCTAAATCTTTATTCTTAGTTTTGTTAATTCTAAAGAAATAGTTAGAAGAGTTTAATTGAGTAGAGAAGTCTTCTCTATCTTTATATTTTGTTACGTTTGAAGCATCTAATCCAACAGTATCTAATTTACCAGTTTGGTACATGTTAATAGCTGTTTGTACTTCTTTTACAACTTTATAGTTAACTTCTTTAAGTTTAACTTTGTCTTTATCCCAATATTCTTTGTTTGGTACAAGCTTCCAGTTATCTTCAGTTTTCCATTCTTTCATCATGAATGGACCGTTTGATAATGTAGCATCAGCAGTAGTCCCGAATTTCTTACCTTGCTTCTCAACGAATTTTTCGTTTTGAGGCATGAATGAACCGAAAGCAAATAGACTTTGCATCCAAGGAACGTCCTTAATTAATTTAACTTCTAAAGTATGATCATCGATTGCTTTAACACCTAATTCTTCAGGTTTTTTCTTACCTGCAGTAATGTCTTTAGCGTTTTCGATGTTTTCAAACATGTATGCATATTCTGCAGCTGTGTCTGGATCAACAGTTCTTTGCCAAGCATAAACGAAGTCATGCGCTGTTACTGGATCACCATTTGACCATTTTGCATTGTCTCTTAATTTGATAGTCCAAGTTTTGCCGTCTGCAGATTTTTCAGGATCTGCTTTTGCAACACCTGGTGCAGGATTATCATCTTTATCTAAAACATATAATCCTTCTAAAGTTTGGTTAAACGTAAAGAATGATACTTGGTCTGTTGCTAAAGATGAATCCATAGTTGGAATATCTGATGATGAAGATAAGTTTAAGACGTTTTCAGATTTTTCGCTCTTAACGCCGCCTTTACCACCTTCGTCACTTTTAGAACCGCCACCACTACATGCTGCTAACGTTAAAACAGCTGCAACGAGTATTGACAATAAAACCGAAATCTTCTTCCTCATATAGCTTTTCCCCCTTGTTTTCTTTCTCCTGTGTAATCAGAAGAGTTATTATAATTATATTTTAAAAATGCATGAATAACAACAAAAATTCACACAATTTTCAAACAATTGTTAAAATGCGATTAACCTAAATTAAAAAACTATAATTTATGCTTCTGTTAAATCAAAGTCTTTATTATAGTTGGCTTTCTTCTCAGCAAATTCTTTTTCAGAACAATATACAAAGTGATTCGGACCTACTTCTCTTAATTCTAGTTTGTCGTCGTCTTCATATTTATGTATATCTGGATTATATGAAGATCTTGTTCTTGTTCGTTCAGAATCAGGATCTGGTAATGGAATCGCTGATAACAATGATTTAGTATATTCATGTTGAGGATGCTTATAAATTTGGTCAGATGGTCCAAGTTCAACCAATTTACCAAAGTACATTACACCGATTCTATCTGAAATATATTTAACCATTGATAAATCATGCGCGATGAATAAGAACGTAATGCCTTTTTCATCTTGTAGCTTTTGCATTAAGTTAACAACTTGTGCTTGAATCGAAACGTCAAGTGCAGAGATAGGTTCATCTGCAATAATGAATTCTGGTTCAACAGCTAATGCACGCGCAATTCCTAACCTTTGTCTTTGTCCACCAGAGAACTCATGTGGATATCTATTAGCATGCTCTTTATTTAAACCAACTGTTTCAAGTAATTCATAAACACGTTTTTTTCTTTCTTCTTTACTTGAAACGAGTTTGTGAACATCTAAACCTTCAGCAATTATATCCATAACTTTAAGACGTGGGTTTAACGATGCATATGGATCTTGGAAAATCATTTGCATACGACGATTAAATCGTAATAAGTCTTTACGCTTTTTGATATTTTGTATATCAACGTTATCAAAGATGACTTTCCCGTCAGTTGCATCATATAGTTTAATAAGTGTGCGTCCCGTTGTGGATTTACCACAACCAGACTCACCAACTAAACCTAATGTTTCACCTTTAAATATTTGAAATGAGATATCATCTACCGCTCTTACCTCATTTTTCTTACCTACGTTGAAATATTGCTTTAAATTTTGAACATCAATCAGTACTTCTTTTTTATCAGCCATTAGAACGTCACCCTTTCTACACGTTTTGGCTTGTCAAATTGATCTGGTGTTGCTTTTTGTTTTAATTTAACAGCTTCTGGTAATTCTACTTTAGGTGCTCTTTCATCTAACAACCATGACTTCACAAAGTGTGTAGGTGAAATTTGGAACCAAGGTGGCTCTTCCTTAAAGTCAATATCTAAGGCATATTCACTACGTCTAGCAAAAGCATCTCCAACAGGTGGCTTGATTAAATCTGGTGGTGTACCAGGTATAGCCAAAAGCTCTGTTTCATGAGATGTTTCTAAACTTGGCATTGATGATAGTAAGCCCCATGTGTATGGATGTTTAGGATTATAGAAAATTTCATCAACAGAACCTGTTTCTACTATTTGTCCACCATACATAACTGCTACTCTATCTGCCACGTTTGCTACTACACCTAAGTCATGTGTAATAAAGATAATAGAAGTATCTATTTTATGTTGTAATTCTTTCATTAATTCTAATATTTGTGCTTGAATCGTTACGTCTAATGCTGTTGTAGGTTCATCCGCAATTAAGATTTTAGGGTCACAAGCTAATGCTGTCGCAATAACAATCCTTTGTCTTTGACCACCTGAGAATTGGTGAGGATAGTTATTAAACCTTTCTTTTGCTTTCGGTAAACCTACTAAATTTAAAATATCTAATGCGCGTTTTTTCGCATCTTGTTTAGATAATTTTTGATGCTTAATAAGTGGTTCCATGACTTGCTTACCAATTTTCATTGTTGGATTGAGTGAAGTCATAGGATCTTGGAATATCATACCGATCTCTTTACCACGAATTTTCTGCATTTCTTTTTCGCTTAATTTTGCAATATCTTTCCCGTCAAATAAGATAGAACCGTCTTTAATTCTACCTACTTTTCTAGGCAATAAACGTGTTAATGCTTTAGTCGTAACAGATTTACCTGAACCTGATTCACCAACTATTGCAAGTGTTTCCCCTTTATCTAAATAAAAGTCTACACCTCTTACTGCTTGTACTTCCCCCGCGTCAATGTCGAAGGAAACATGTAAGTTATTTACTTCTAATATTCTCTTAGCCATAATTAATTTCCTCCTTATTTACGCATTTTAGGGTCAAACGCATCTCTTAAACCATCACTGAATAAGTAGAAGAATAAGATTAATAAACTTAATACTGTTGCTGGTACGAATAATTCATGTGGGTAAATCAGCAACATTTTTCTACCTGTATCAACTAATGAACCTAGTGATGCTTGTGGTGCTGGAATACCTAATCCAATGAAGCTTAAGAATGCTTCGAAGAAAATTGCACTTGGAACTGTAAACATAGACGTTACAATAATTGGGCCAAGTGTATTCGGTAAAATATGTTTAAAGATTAATTTAAAGTTAGAAACCCCTAATGTTCTAGATGCCATTACGAATTCTTGTTCTTTAATTTTCAAGAATTGTCCACGTACAATACGACTCATACCGAGCCAACCTGTTACAGACATGGCTAAAATAATTGTCCATATTGATGGATCAAATAGTAATACGAATAAAATTACGACGATTAAGTTTGGAATAGAAGAAAGTATTTCTACGATACGTTGTAAAATATCATCTATTCTTCCTCCGAAGTAACCTGATACAGCACCGTAAATGACACCGATAAAGATATCTAGAGCTGCTGCTACAAGACCGATGAATAAGGATACTTGTGTACCTCTCCAAGTACGTGTCCATAAGTCACGTCCAAGTTCATCTGTACCGAACCAGTAATTTTCTTGAACGTTTTGACTTTCATATAAGTCAAAACCATCTCTATCTGTACCATCAAATGGTAAGAACGGAACTTTATCTAATACTGGAATTTTCGGTGGTAAGTTCGCATGTGAAACGTTTTGATCACTAAATTTATGATCATTCATTAATGGTCCTACTAAAGAAATAACTGTCAGTAAGATAAGGAATATTAAACCAACAATCGCTAGTCTATTCCCTACAAGTTGTTTCCAAGCATCTTGCCAGAATGTACGACTTTTTCTTTCGAATTTTTCTTCTACGACTTTATCTCTACCATGTAATACGAAGCTTTCTGCTGGCATACCTTGTGCTGAGTGTGTAACAGAGGCGTTATCATAACCGCTATTATTTAACTTGTTATCATCATTATTAGCCATTATTTTTTACCTCCTTCAACACGGATTCTTGGATCTACTAATCCGTAAAGTACATCAACTAAAAAGATTGAAATAATAAATAAGAAACTGAATAGTAATGTTAAAGCCATAATGACTGGATAGTCATTTGTTTGAATTGATCGAACGAATTGGTCACCTAGACCAGGAACGCCGAATATATTTTCAATTGTCAAAGTACCTGTTAAGATACCTGCTAACATTGGAACGATAATCGTAATGATTGGAATTAATCCATTACGTACTGCATGTCCAAAGATAACACGTGCACTTGACATCCCCTTAGCTCTTGCTAATTCTATGTAATCAGAACTTAGGACCTCAATCATTTCAGAACGAATATAACGAGCAATTGTTGCTGTTACACCTGCTGCTAACGCAATTGATGGTAATACAGCAGTCATAAATCCACTCCAACCTGCTACAGGGAAGATTTGCCATTCAACAGCAAATACATATTGTAGTAGTACAGCTAGAACGAATGATGGAACTGAAATAAATATCACCGATAGGAAGGTAGCCCCATAGTCTACTATTGTGTTTTGCCTGATTGCAGCAACTATACCTAATAATAAACCAGTAATAGTTCCTAAAATCATCGCATATGTACCCATTTCTACAGATGGTCCAAGTCTAGGTTTAATTAAACTCCAAACCTCTCTGTTATCGTATTGGAATGAAATACCAAAATCACCTTTCGCGACATTTTTTAAATAGTTCGCGTATTGTACTGGTACAGGATCATTCAGACCATACTTTTCATTTATAATAACCTTCTGCTCTTCTGATAATTTCTCATCGTTGTACGGTGAACCCGGTAACAATTTCATTAAGAAAAATGTTATCGTCATAATTAAAAACAATGATATGAACATATAAATAATACGTTTCAAAGTATATCTAACCATTGTTTTGCCTCCAATCCCCTTATCGAATTCATATTTCTTTTAATATTCAGAAATATTTATATACATTATACAGAATTTATACAATGTAAATCAACACGAATATTCAGAATTTTGAATATGAAAGTGTTCAAAATAGTAGATTATTTTATTACGATAAAGCGACAACGCGATATCGATATACACTTTATTAGCATAAATATACAACAAATGTTTACTAATTACCTATTTTTTCTAATTTTCAGTCATTTACTATGTAGTCACATACAATAATTATACATAAGTAAAATTACACTTATTTTTTTATTAAGTTCCACAAAACATAAATATTTTTTTCTAATCTGTTATAATACACTTAAATCTAATGATAAGAGGTAGGTAATAATGAAATTTTGGGGTATTTTTACTATAGGCTATATTGGCCTATTCGCTGTCCTTTGTCTTATCTTTTTAAAAGACCTAGATCAAGCAGCTAATATATACTTTTACATCATGACAATTGCTTTTGCAGCTAGTTGGATTGTTGCGATGAAACAAGATGGCGTTGGAGAAGTTTCTAGACAAGCAGTTCGGAAGTTTAATTTTCATATGAAGTCTAAAGCGTCACAAGATTATTTGAAAGACGATGAAATCATGAATCCAAATATGAAAGAACTACATTTAAAAGAAAGAACAATACATAACTGGGTATTACCTTTTGTCGTATTAAGTACATTATTTTTTATTATCTCAATCTTTCTAGGGTTTATCGTTTAATATTTTTCATAATTAAAAAGCAGAAATACCAACTTTCCATTGGTATTTCTGCTTTATTTTTATGATCTATTTTTGATATTTTTTGAAGACTAATACTGCATTATGTCCGCCAAAGCCTAAGCTGTTACTCATAGCGTACTCAATATCTAATTTAGCCGCTTCATTAGGCGTATAGTCTAAATCGATTTCTGGATCTGGTGTGTTTGCATTAATTGTCGGAGCGACAATACTATTTTCAATTGATAAAGCCGTTAAGATTGATTCAACTGCACCAGTTGCACCAAGTAAATGACCCATCATTGATTTAGTTGAACTTATTTTTAAGTTCTTAGCTGCATCACCGAAAGTAGATTTAATAGCTAATACTTCATATAAATCACCAATTGGTGTACTTGTACCGTGTGCATTTAAATATTGGATATCTTCTGGATTAATACCAGCATCTTTAATGGCTGCTTGCATTGCACGAGCACCGCCTTCTCCATTTGGAGATGGAGCTGTTATATGGAATGCATCCCCAGTTGATCCATATCCTACAACCTCAGCATAAATATGTGCACCACGTGCTTCAGCTGATTCTAATGATTCTAATACGACTACACCAGCACCTTCACCCATGATAAAGCCATCTCTTCCTTCTTGGAAAGGACGACAAGCTGTATTTTTGTCTGGATTTGTAGATAATGCTTTATTCGCACTGAAACCTGCAATAGCCATTTCTGTTATAGGTGCCTCTGTACCACCAGCTAACATAACATCAGCATCACCACGTTGGATGATTTTAAATGCATCTCCTATAGAGTTTGTACCTGTTGCACAAGCAGTAACTGTACAACCATTTGGGCCTTTAGCGCCTAAATCTATAGATACTTGACCAGTTGCCATATCTGGAATCATCATTGGTACGAAGAAAGGACTTACACGTTTTGGACCACGTTTTAAAAGCATATTGTGTGAGTATTCGAATGTTTCCATACCACCAATACCTGAACCAATCCAAACACCTACACGATGACTATTTTCATCTGTAATTTCATATTTAGAATCTTTTAAAGCTTCACGCGCAGCAACAATTGCATATTGCGTGAATCTGTCCATTTTACGAGCATCTTTTTTCGGAATATGATCATCAATATTGAAGTCTTTCAATTCACCCGCTAATTTAGCTGGAAATTCAGAAACATCAATCCTTGTTACTTCGTCTATGCCGTTTTTACCGTTAATTGCATTTTCCCAAGTTGTAGGCACGTCATTTCCTAAAGGATTTAATGTACCTAAACCAGTCATTACAACACGTTTTTTCTCTGTCATTATCCAATTTCCTCCTATTTACCCCAGCGTAACGTTATGGCACCCCAAGTCAGGCCGCCACCAAATCCAACTAGGACTATTGTATCGTTATCTTTTATTTTACCTTGTTCTAATTCATATGCAATACTTAAGGGTATTGAAGCTGCAGATGTATTCCCGTATCTATCTACAGTTACACTCATCTTCTCTTTAGAAATACCTAATCTTTCACGAGCAGATTCCATAATTCTAATATTCGCTTGATGTGGTACAAACATATCGATGTCATCTGATTGTAGACCTGCTTTTTCTACTGCTTTAGTAGAAGCTTCACCCATAATTCTAACTGCAAACTTAAAGACTTCTCGTCCATTCATTTGGATTGTATTAGCATCCATATCTTGATATAGGTGTGGTCCACCATTACCATCTGAACCAAGTTCAACACTTAGTATACCTTTACCTTCTGATACTTCACCAATGATAGCTGCGCCAGCACCATCACCAAATAATATAGCTGTACTTCTGTCATTCATATCTGTAATTTTCGTTAGTTTATCAGCACCAACTACTAATACATTTTTATAAAGACCAGATTGTACAAATTGTTGTGCAGTTACTATACCATAAATAAAACCAGTACATGCAGCAAGTTGATCCATAGATGGAACTTTATTTAAACCTAATCTCTTCTGTAATGTAGTTGCTACAGTTGGAAATGGTTTATCCCCTGTTGACGTTGCTACGATGATCATTTCGATTTCTTCTTTATCCATACCAGAATCTTCAATCGCTCTTACCGCAGCTTCATATGCCAAATCACTTGTATCTTCAGTATCATCAGCAAAACGTCTTTCTTTTATACCTGTCATTTTTGTAATCCATTCATCTGATGTATCTAAATAACTTTCAAAATGTTCATTTTTTACCACGCGTTTAGGCGCATATGCACCAAAACCTTTTATACCAATATCCATTATATTGACACCTTCTTATAATCTGTTGTTATTATCAGGTACTAATTTAACATACTTATACCATTATACACAAGCGCGGACTCACTTTTAAAAATATTTAAATCGTTTTCATCATATAAGGTATACAATTTATAAAAAGTTAATTATAATGAATGATATGACATTAACAGTTACGGAGGATAAAAAATGCAATACATCTTAACTTTTATATGGGCATTCTTATTATCACAAATGATAAACTTTGTTTTACATAGTTTAGGCGGTTCAGATGAAGCGCTAAATTTTGTTAGTCCAACTATTTATGCAATCATTTTTACAGTTGTTATTATTCTTTTAGATGCATTAGTTGGTAAATCTTCTTCGGGCAAACAAAGTACACAACATTCATAAAAAAATCCCGTCAATTATGTGGCGGGATTTTTTGTTTATATTAGACCATATGATTTTTAGATTATATTCATGGTGTGAATGTGGGCTTTGTGAACACTTCTTGCCAAACTTGTTCATAACTGGGACGTTGTGAACACTTCTCGACAAACTTGTTCATAACGAGGGCGTTGCGAACACTTCTTACCAAACTTGTTCATAACGAGGGCGTTGCGAACACTTCTTACCAAACTTGTTCATAACGGGGGCGTTAGTTACAAAACTCGGTTAAACTGTAACCAAGAGCGGCTATAATTACAAATCTCGGCCGAAGTGATACTAACACACTCGTTATTTGCACTTCTCACCGAAACTGCTAATAACGCACCCACTATTTGCACTTCTTACCAAAACTGCTAATAACAACCTCAGTATTTGCACTTCTCATCAAAACTGCTAATAACGATACCACTATTTGCACTTCTTACCAAACTTGCTAATAACGATACCACTATTTGCACTTCTAACCGAAACTGCTAATAACGACCTCAGTATTTGCACTTCTCACCTAACTTGCTAATTACTTCCTTGCTACCTTATACACAACACCAAAAAAAATCCCGCCAATTATATGACGGGATACTTTATTATGCATTTACTTCAAATTTAACTTCACCATCTACTAAGTGTACGTTTACTATTGTACCTTCTTTTAATTCTTGACCGATCATCAATCTTGCTAATGGTGTTTCAATTTGTCTTTGTACAAATCGTTTCAATGGTCTTGCACCAAATTGTGGTTCATACGCTTCTTCAGCTATCCACTCTTTCACATCTTGGTCTACACTCACTTTGATGTGCTGATCTACTAATCGAATGTTTAAGTTTGTAATAATATGATCTACGATATGACTCATATCTTTAATAGATAATGGTTTGAATAATACGATATCGTCCATTCTGTTTAATATTTCTGGTTTAAAGTAAGCATGTAAGCTGTCGTCTACTTGTTTTTTAGCTGATTCTTCAATTTCACCATTTTCAGTAACACCATCTAATAAATATTGTGAACCAATATTACTTGTCATAATGATAATTGTATTTTTAAAATCAACACTGCGACCTTTTGCATCTGTTAATCTACCTTCATCTAATAATTGAAGTAATACGTTAAACACATCATTGTGTGCTTTTTCAATTTCATCTAATAAAATAACTGAATATGGTTGTCTTCTAACCGCTTCTGTTAATTGGCCACCTTCTTCATAACCTACATAACCTGGAGGCGCACCAATTAAACGTGCAACAGAGTGTTTTTCCATATATTCACTCATATCAATTCTGATCATATGTTTTTCAGAATCAAATAATGTTGCTGCTAATGTCTTAGCTAATTCAGTTTTACCGACACCAGTAGGACCTAAGAATAAGAAACTACCAATTGGTCTATTTGGGTCTTTAATACCTGCTCTTGCTCTTACAACAGCATCTGACACTAGATCTACTGCTTCATCTTGACCGACAACTCTTTCATGTAGAATGTCTGAAAGTTTAAGTAATTTTTCTCTTTCAGTTTCAACAAGTCTTGATACTGGAATACCTGTCCATTGACTGACGATATAACCAATTTCTTCATCTGTTACAACTTCTCTTATAAGTCGGTCATGATCAGAGCCTGTTTCTTCAGCAAATGCTTCTTCTAATTCTTTTAATACTGCTTCTATTTGTGGAATCTTGCCGTGTTTAAGTTCTGCTGCTTTAGCTAAATCATATTGATTTTCTGCATTTTCAAGCGCTTGTTTACTTTCATCTAATTCTGCTCTTTTATCTTGTAATGATTTGATTTGTTCTTTCTCTTGTTCAACTTTACTTTGTAATTGTTGTTGTTTTTCTTTTTCATCGGCTAATTCTTTTTGTAATTCTTCTAGACGTATTTGACTGCTTTGATCAGATTCTGATTTAAGTGCATTTTCTTCAATTTCTAACTGCATGACACGTCTATTTACAGCATCTAATTCAGTTGGATTAGAACCCATTTCTGTACGTATTGTTGCACAAGCTTGGTCTACTAAATCTATCGCTTTGTCTGGTAAGAATCTATCTGTAATATATCTATCTGATAATTCAGTTGCTGCTACTAACGCTCTATCTTGAATACGAACACCATGGTGTACTTCATATCTTTCTTTCAAACCTCTTAAAATTGAAATAGTATCTTCTAAGTCAGGTTCTTTAACATTTACTTTTTGGAAACGTCTTTCTAATGCTGAGTCTTTTTCAATGTATTGACGATATTCATTTAAAGTTGTTGCACCGATACAGTGTAACTCACCTCTTGCTAACATTGGTTTAAGCATGTTACCTGCATCCATTGCACCGTCTGTTTTACCTGCACCAACTAGCATATGAATTTCATCAATGAATAATAAAATTCTTCCTTCAGATTCTTTAACTTCTTTTAAGACTGCTTTTAATCTTTCTTCAAATTCACCGCGGAATTTGGCACCAGCAACTAATGCTGATAAATCTAATTCAAAAATTGTTTTATCTAATAATGATTCAGGAACATCTCTTTTAACAATTCGTTGAGCAAGTCCTTCTACAATTGCTGTTTTACCAACACCAGGCTCACCTATTAATACTGGGTTATTTTTAGTTTTTCTACTTAATATACGAATAGTATTACGAATTTCCTCATCTCTACCGATTACAGGATCCATTTTCCCTTTTCTAACTTCTTCGACTAAATCTCTACCGTATTTAGATAATGCTTCATATTGTACTTCAGGATTTTGTGATGTCACACGATTCCCTCCTCTTATTTTATTAATAATTTCATTAACGACTTCTTTTTTATTGCCTACAATATCGATTGTTATTTGGTCAACTTCGATAGCTGCTTTTAAGATATGCTCCATAGACATATAGTCATCTTGCATTTCTTCTTTAATTTTATCTGCTTTATTAAATAATTCATTAAGCTTTGGCGAAATATATTGTCCATATTGGACGTTATCACCTTTAACTACAGAATATTGTTTTAACTTTTGTTCATATTTATCTTTTAAAATTTCTGTATCAATATTTGCTCTTTCAAGCGTTCTTTTATAAATACTTTCATCTTCATTTAATGCTGCAAGTAATACAGCTTCTATTTCAATATTTTGTAGTTGATATGATTGTGATAATTGTTGTGCTTGTTCAATTGCACTTTGTACGGAATATGTCATCTGATTAATATCCAAATGTATCACCTCTTTAAATTTTCAACGGTCAATAGTTTGACTATCTTTGACCTTAATTTGATTATATACCTTTTGACCTTCTTTGACAAATATAAAGCACCAAAATTACAAACCTTTTTTATGACATTTTATGGTAAACTATAATTGAAATCATAAGGGGAAGTGATCTTTTGCAAACTACATATACAGAAGCAACTTCAATTATTGAGTATATTATTCAACATGGTCAACGACACCATTTTGATGCCCACCATTATATATACCATACTGGAGACTTATGTAATCATATTTATGTAATTGTAGAGGGAAAAGTCATTACACATCGCGTAATGGAAGACGGGAAAGAATTTAATACTAAACTATTAGGCAGACATAGTATTTTCGGTTCGACAACATTATTTTGTGGAAGAAAGACACATAGCCTTTCAGCAAGAGTAAAAGAAGCAGCTGTCGTATTTAGTATTCCTAAAGTACAATTCGAAGAAGCCATTTTAAACGATGAAGTGCTTAAATATGAATGGTTACTGTGGGTACAAAATGAAAACGAAAAAAATGAATATCAAATTAGAGATGTCTACACACTTGGAAAAACAGGTGCGTTCTATTCGATATTGATTAAATTAGCAAATACTTATGGCATACAAGATGGTAATAACATTTTGATAAATGTAGATTTAACCAATCATGAATTAGCTAATTTTTGTAATGTAACAAGAGAAAGTGTTAACCGTATGTTGAGTAATTTAAAGAAAGAGAAAATCGTCTCCATCAATCATAAGAAAATCACCATACACGACTTAGATTATTTAAAGAGAGCCATCAATTGTGAAAATTGTCCTTTATCTATATGTAGGATAGAATAAGGCAACTATAAACAACAAAAGCAGTAGAGCTGCATGTTCTAAACATGATGCTCTACTGCTTTTTGATTACTATTAGCTTACACCTAATGCAATTTTAGCGTAACGTGACATTTTGTCTTTGCCCCATGGTGGATTCCAGACAATGTTAACTTCTGTTTCTTTAATTTCAGGTAATTCTGCTAATGCAGTTTTAACCTGATCTATAATTTGTGGCCCCATTGGACAACCCATAGAAGTTAAAGTCATTTCTACTGTGCATAATCCTTCGTCGTCTAAGTCAACGTTATATACAAGACCTAAGTTAACTATGTCAATTCCTAGTTCAGGGTCAATTACATTCTCAAGTGCACCGATAATACTATCTTTCATTGCTTCTTCCATATTTTCACCTCATTCTAAAAGTTACTATATATAATATATCAAATTTAAAGCATGGGTTAAAGAAAATGATATGATATTATTGTATGTATCATAAAGAAAAATGGTAAGGAGTTATCGATATGGAAAAACATTTAATTTGTTTAGATTTAGATGGCACGTTATTAAACGATGAAAAGCGCATCTCACCTTTTACTAAAAAAGTATTACAGTATTTAAAAAAATCCGGTCATGAAATTATGATTTCAACTGGTAGACCATATCGAGCAAGTGTGGATTATTACAATGCAATGAATATGAATACCCCTATCATTAATTTCAATGGTGCTTATATTCATCATCCAACAGATAATAGGTTCCCAACGAAACATGAGCAATTTGATACGCGTATCGCATACAAAATTTATAAAGATATTAGTCAACTTGATATTAAAAATATTATTGCTGAAGTTAAAGACCAAGTGTATATCAACAACTATGATCAATCACTATTTGAAGGATTTAGCATGGGCAATCCTGAAATAAAATATGGAGAACTTGATCAATTACTACCTGAATCTCCTACGAGTTTATTAATTCAAGCAGAAGAAAGTGAAATTCCACGTATTAAAAGACATTTAAATAAACACTATGCTGAATTTATAGAACATCGTCGTTGGGGTGCTCCATTTCCTGTTATTGAAATTGTTAAAAAGGGTATTAACAAAGGTAAAGCGGTAAAATATGTCGCTGAATATTTAGATATAGATTTTGATAATATTATTGCTTTTGGTGATGAAGATAATGATTTTGAGATGATTCAATTTGCCAATTATGGTATCGCAATGGGAAATGCTATTCCAGAACTTAAAGAAATTGCAACAGAAGTTACAGACACTAATAATAATGATGGTATCGGAAAATACTTAAACAAACATTTTGACTTAAATATGTAAGGGGATTTTTACATGAAAATGATCGTAGATAGTGGTTCAGATTTAACGTTATCTCAAATTGAAGAAAAAGGATTTTACTTCTTACCTTTCGGAATTGTCATTGATGATCAAAATAAAGTTGATCAATATGAAATCTCAAACGAAGAAGTATTAGCAGCAATTAAAAACAATAAACATCCAAAGACGAATCAAGCTACTATGGAACAAATGACAAAAGTATTTACTGAAGTTGCAGAAAAGAAAGAACAAGCTATTTACTTAGCTTTTAGTAGTGCTTTAAGTGGGACATATCAAACGGCTTGTTTAGTTAAAGAACAAGTGAAAGAAACATACCCAGACCTTGATTTAACAATATATGACACATTAAGTGCATCAATGGGATGCGGCAAATTAATTCTCGATGTACAAGATAAAATTGAACAGTCATATACTTTTGAAGAGCTTGACGTTTATATTAAAGAGCGAATTGATAAAATTAGACATCTATTTACAGTTAAAGATTTAAACTATTTAGCTAGTGGTGGCAGACTTTCTAAAGGACAAGCATTTTTAGGTAATTTATTAAATATTAAACCCCTCCTTCATGTTGAAGAAGGCAAACTTGTTCCGATTGAGAAGCATCGAGGTTCTAAAAAATTATGGCATGCCATTATAGATAAGATGCAAAAAGAAAATAGTGATTACTCAGATGACATTATTTATATGACACATGCTGATGATATTGAAGAAGCAGAAAAAATTAAAGAACTGATTCAATCAAATCTTTCACCTAAAGATGTTGTCATTTCAAATATTGGTCCAGTTATATGTTCACACACTGGTAGTGGCACAGTCGCTATATTCTATTATAAGGAGTGATGGTAAGTGGCTAAAATTATCGTAATCGGTGCAGTTGCTGGAGGCGCAACAGTTGCATCGCAAATTCGACGACTTGATCCGGATAGTGATATTACAGTTTATGAAAAAGATAGAGATATGAGCTTTGCAAACTGTGGCCTTCCCTATTATTTAGGAGAAGTTGTAGAAGATAGAGATATGATGTTATCAGCGACACCTGATCAATTTAAAGAGAAAAAACATATTACAGTTAAAACTTATCATGAAGCGATTGAATTAAATGATTCTAAAAAAACAATCACGATTAAAAATCATGAAACTGGTGAAATTTTTGAAGATGCATATGACAAACTTATTTTAAGTCCGGGTTGTCGTGCAAGACATTTAGGTTTTCAATCTGACCGTGTATTTACATTAAGAAACTTAGTAGATACTGACAAAATAGAAGACTTTATTCAAAAAGAAAATGTCCAATCTGCATTAATTGTCGGTGCTGGTTATGTGAGTTTAGAAATTTTGGAGAATTTATATAATAGAAATATCGAGACAACTTTGATACATCGTAGCGACCACATTAATAAAAGTATGGATAGAGATTTAAATAAAGTTATATTTGATGAGTTAGAAAAACGAAATATTCCTTATAGATTAAATGAAGAAATTGCAGATATTTCAGGACGAGAAGTAACTTTTAAATCCGGTAAAACAGAATCATATGATTTAGTCATTACGGGTGTTGGAATTGAACCGAATAGTGATTGGTTAAAATCATCTTCACTTAAATTAAATGAAAAAGGCTATATCCCAGTAAATGAATATTTCGAAACGAATTTAGATGATGTATATGCATTAGGTGATGTGATTGAAACATTCTATAGACATACAAAGAAACCAACTAGTGTCACTTTAGCTTGGGGTGCCCATAGAGCAGCAGCATTAATCGCCGAAAATATTACATCAAATTCATCAAGTCCTAAAGCTACTTTCAAAGGTTTACTTGGTACAAATATAGTAAAAATGTTTGATTATGCATTAGGTAGTGTTGGCGTTTCAGAAAGTGAACTTTCAAATTATGATTATGATGTAGTTGAACAAACTCAAAAACAACATGCTGGCTATTATCCTAGTGCCGAACCACTTACATTACGCGTTTATTTTGATAAAGTAACACGCAAAATATTACGTGCATGTGCAGTCGGTAAAGATGGTGCTGATAAACGAATTGATATTATAGCTACAGCAATAATAGGAGACCTAACTGTAGACGAACTACGTGATATCGAGATTGCTTATGCACCACCATTCTCTAGTCCAAAAGATATTGTTAATATGATTGGTTATAAAGCACAATCAAAATAAAGTATGTGAATTTTAATAGAGCGACCCGAAAACGATGTTTTTCGGGTCGATAATTTTATTTATCGGCCTGATAATCCTGTTTTCGGGTCGATAATTTTATTTATCGGTCCGATAATCTTGTTTTCGGGTCGATAATTTTATTTATCGGCCCATATTTTCCATTTCTGGACCGGTAAATTTTTTTATCGGTCCATATTTCTCATTTCTGGACCGGTATTTATTTTTATCGGTCCATATTTCCCGTTTCTGGACCGATAATTATTTTTATCGGTCCATATTTCTCATTTCTGGACCGGTATTTATTTTTATCGGTCCAGAAACACACCCCTACGACCTCTAACAATGATAAAAGCTGGGACACGGATGTCCCAGCTTTACATATTATTGATTATTCTTTTGTCGTTTACTTCTTCTTGATACTAAGAAGATAAATAATCCAAATAATAGGATTACAAGTACTGCTGCAACTAAATAACTATTATTCAGTCCTCTTTCATTAATAATTGCGTATAGTTCACTTTCTTCTCTATCTGTAATTAAGTCATATCGATTATCTTTACCTTTAATATTATCTCCTAATATAAGGCCAGATAGCATTTTATTTTTTTCAATAACCTTATCATCTAATGTGACTTTTTTAGACTTACTGCTATCGTTAATATTCAAGATATAATCAATTGTATTTGTGTCATAATAAAACAAGTTTGTACCTTTATCATGCGGCAATACTTTAACTTTACCTTCATACAATTCTTGATATTGTTTAAAGGTATCAGCAATTTTTTCTAAATATTTTATAACTTCTTTATCCGTTCTAAAGTTCTGTAGCTGATTGATTGTTTCGATTTTTGAACCATTTACAGCTATTTCTGTACCATAGTTCATCATAACTGGACCTTTATATCCCCACATATATGTCATTAATTGTTTAATACGTGTTCCAGGGAATTTGTTCTCATCTGCAGCATGTTTTGTGAAACGTTCTGTAAACCAAGTGTCTGCAATGAGTACTTCACCTTTTTGGTTATAAGCAGGAATTTCGGTATTTTCAGTTTTAAATGCATTTTGAATAGCTGTACGTGTACCATTTGTCGATAAATGTTTAAAGTTTTTTGCGTTTATACCGTCTTTATTAATGATACCGTATGTATCCAATCCTTCTGGTAGAAACGCCTCAGCATCTATACCATCTTGAACGATATTCATCGAAACACCATCGATATGATATTTATCAACAAAATTTTTAACTTTCGCTTTGTAAATACCTTGATTCTCACTATTCTTCAAATCTATAAATTGATCATTTTTAAAGTATGATTTTTGAATTTGATTCAAATCACCATTTGTTGATTGCTTAAAATCATCTGTATATGTAACTGGCATATCAATGATGATTTTCATATCTTTTTGATGCACTTTATCAATTAATGATTTGAATGCTTTCTCTCCACCTAGCACTTTGTCGATATCATCATAGTTTTTCACTTTATATCCTAAAAAATCTTTCTGATTATGTGAAAAGACAGGTGAAATATGTATCGTATTAAATCCCATATCATGAATATAATCTAGCTTTGATTCAATCCCTTGGAAATCCCCTCCAAGTGGTAAATCATTCGATTGATTATTATTTTTAATCATCTTATTGTTGTCGTTATTTCCATTCATAAAACGATCAACCACTAAACTATAAATTCTAGGGTATTTAACATCCTCGTATTCTTTCTCTTTCGCAAAAACATAGCTACTAAAAAGTGGTGCGATTAATATAATCGATATGATTATCTTTGTCCATTTATTCATTTATTCAACCCTCTTTATTACCCAATTAATTCTATTATACTAAAACGTTTACTTAACTGATAGAACTACATGAAATTGTCATAAATAAATTCAATAAAAAAATCCATTCATGTCTTGTAATTACAAAATCATGAATGGATTTTAAAGTGGCTATTAACCAAAGTGTAATACGCCCATTGGTAAATAACTACCTAATAAAATCGTTAATACCATTACAACAATTGTTGCAATGAATAATCCTTGGCTGTTTTTATTCTTTTTCTTCTTAGCAATTGTCACTTCAATTAAACCAAGAACTGCAAGTCCCAGAATAAATTTAATACCATAAAGCATACCGTTAATTCCCATAGCTTGCATGAAAATAACAAAACCAGAAATTAAAGTAAATACCATGAATAATCTTAAGACCATATGCACTGGTTTATTTGTAACTTTCATGTAGACAACGAAGAATAAGATAATCGTAACTAACCAGCTAAAAATATGGAAATGTATCATATTTAGTTCCCCCCAAATATTCATATTTCTTTTCCATTAGCATTATAACATAGGAACAATTAGAATAAGCCCATTTTTGCAAAAGCTAATATTAAAGTTAGCGCATAATTCACAATTTATTCAAATGTTCGTCCTACTAAAAAGAATACCCCCTATTCCAAGTTTCTAACACTCGGTTTAGAAGGTACTCTTATATATCACTTTAATTATTTTTCACTAATGAATGTTGTTAAAGTTCCGATACCATCAATTGTAACTTTAATTTCATCACCTGGTTGTAAAAATTGTGGTGGGTTCATACCTGCACCAACTCCAGCCGGTGTACCAGTAGCAATGATATCCCCTGGATGCAATGCTACATATTTAGAAATTTCAGCAATTAATTCGTCGATTTTTAAGATCATTTCATTTGTATTACCATCTTGACGAATTTCATTGTTCACTTTAGTGACAATATTAACGTCTTCAGGTAATGGTAACTCATCTTTAGTTACGATATATGGACCCATTGGGCATCCACCTGTTAATGATTTAGAAAGGAATGCTTGATCATGTTCCTTTTGAGCATTTCTATCTGTAATGTCATTGATGATTGTATAACCATATACATAATCTAAAGCTAATCCACGTGGGATTTTCTCTCCATGCTTACCGATTACAACGCCTAATTCACCTTCATAATCTAACTTGTCTGTTACATCTTTATGATTCGGAATTTCTGCGTTATCACCAGTTAAAGATGATGCTGCTTTAGTGAATACATATAATCTATTAACTTTATTATTTAATTCTTCAGCGTGTTTTTTGTAATTACGTCCGAAAGCAATTACATTATTTGTAGGTGTTACAGGTGGTAAAAACTCGATATCCTCAAAGCTATATTTGTAATCGTCTTTCTCAGCAGATTCTTCCACTTTAACGACTGCTTTACGAACTGCTTCTTGGAAATCAACATTTATATTTAATTGTAAACCTTCTAATAATGTCTTAGGATTAAAACCTTCTTCTCCAAAGTCCGCAAATACTTTGCGTAAATCCCAAACCGCTTCTTCGCGTTTTACTTTCACACCGTATGAAGTGATATCTTTATGTTTAAAAGTTAAAAATTTCATTCACTCTGTCAACTCCTTCTTATTCTTAATTTCGATTATACCGAATTTTTAGATAAATCGCATGCTTTTCAAACGATTATTTTAAATATGTTACTTTTCTCCATAATTTTTCCAATGGTCCTTGTTTAAATTTCATTAAATACAGATAACTCACGATAAGTTGTACGCAATAAATAACAATACCTATGATATAAATGGTTAAGACAGGTAACTTACCATAGAAATTAAAACCAACACCATAGAATATGAAAATACAAATTACACTTTGCATAATATAAGTCGTTAAGCTTAGTTTTCCGATTGATTGTAATGGCGTTAAAATTTTTCGAGCTGTTTGATCTTCACATAATATGACGAAGAACATAATATAGCTCAATGCAACAATTGGACCACCAATCATCTGACTCATTAATTGTGATGTTACTGAACCTTCTAACACGATTTGAATCATTTTAATCGCTAAACCTAAAATTAATACAACAACGCCTATCACCATATATAGATTTTTATGTTGTTTAATTTTGTTAAACCAATTAATTTGATGAGCATAAATACCGAATAGCATAATCGGTAAAATAGAAAATGGTCCTACTAGAATGGCGTTTGCAATATTCATACCAAAATATTTCAAATTAAAGCCAATAATCGATACATAATCAGCACTTGATAATATATTATTAACTCTTTCTAATTCTTGTAATCCTACGAAGCTTTCTATTTGTGTGACATCTTTTAATAAAATCATTGGCAGTAAATATAACAGTACAAATATGCCGATTCCTATTGATAGTGCAACTAATGTATATTGTGGTTTTAAGCGCACAAATATGATTGCAATTAAACCTAGCAATGCATATGTAGATAAAATGTCACCATAAAAAATGAATACGCCATGAATGATACCTAGCAGTAATAAAAATAGTAATCTTCTTGTAATCATTGGATAATAGTTTAATCCCTTATCCAAACTATTTTGATACATGATGGACAAACCATAACCAAATAGAAATGCAAATATTGGATAAAATGAAGCAATTATAAATAATGAACTGATTTTAAACCATGCACCATCTTGATGTTGAAAAAACTCAAACGGATTGATGATTTGATATGGATATGCAAAGGTTAAAATATTCATAAGTAATATACCTAGTAAACTAAACCCTCTTAATGCATCAATACTAAATATTCTTTGTTTTGCCATTAATGATTCTCCTTGATGTGTTTCGTTCCATATTGAAAGAAGTATAAATAACCTTCAACTGGTTTCTTCAATATTGTTTCCAATGTATTTTGATAATAACGCATTTGAACGTCATATTTTTGTTTCATCGTTTCTGCTACTTCTTCTTTTGTTTTACCTCTACGAACGATAAATGCATCTGTTTTATAATCTATAAATGATACTTTATCTCCTTCAATAAAAATACAATCTATCATCCCTTGAATAATCGGTTTATTATCTTTTTCAGAAACATCGAAAGATAAACCTTGATCGATATCATCTTGACCAACTACAAAAGGTACCTCTCTCATGACTTTATCAGCATTGACTAACCTTTTATATAAATCAGATTGTGTAAACACTTCTATTAATGATAAATCTAAATCTTGCATAGCGTCATCAGGTAGTATTTCTTTATCCATCAACTCGTGTACAAGATTTTGTAAATCTTCTAAAGATAAACCTCCTTGTTTTAAAGGAAGGTGTTGCATGACTGCATGCATCAAAGTACCAATTTCGGCACTTTGTCTTTTTTGTTTAGTCATAAACTTAGGTCTGTCATATGATTTAGTACCGAGTTGATATTGTCTCACAATTTGATAATCCGTACCCGCTTCTTCAGTTTCTCGCTGACGTTTAATTTCAGAAACAGATTGTTTTGCTGCAATATTTAACAGTTGTTCATCCGGATATTTGTACACCATCTGATTATAGATTTCATCCTTCTTCTCAGAAGGTTTATATTTCATAAGTGTATCTAACGTTGGTTTCTCGTATGAGATATCTTGTTCTTCATCTTGTTCTTCGTCACGTATGATATTGATATTAAAAGATTCACTTCGTTCAGACTTAAATGGCATTGAGTGTGATAAACCATTATCTTTCGATTTAGCTAGAACTGAAGAGATAAGATCAAATGGTGATTTCGCCTTCACTCTATATTCAGATTCAATTATTTCATCTTGATCTGCACTTACGAGACCAATTTTTTCGAGTGCTTTATCACCTTTAACACGACCAATAAGATATAATCCCTCTTTAGCTCTCGTTAATGCGACATAAATCAATCTCATTTCTTCAGAAATCATTTCTGTTTCATTGATATTTTTAAATATAATAGATGCTAATGTAGGGAATGAGACTTCTTTTTCAATATTGAAATATGTTAAAGCTAGTCCATATCGGTTATTTAAGATAACATGCTCTCTCAATTCAGTACGGTTAAATTCGCGTGTAATACCTGAATAAATAACAAACGGAAATTCCAGACCTTTACTACTATGAATCGTCATCATACGTACAACATCATCATTTGGCCCTATAACACTTTCTTGTCCGAAATCTTGTCCACGATCGATTAATTCATCGATAAATCTAATAAATTGGAAAATACCTCTTAAACTTGATGCTTCAAATTGTATAGCTTTATTTAATAAGCCGTATAAGTTCTGTCTTCTTTGAACACCACCAGTAAGGCCACTAAAGTAAGAAATTAAGTAATAGTCATTATACAATTTATCCAACAGTTGCCATACCGGGACAGACTTACTATATGCTTGATAGTCTTTCAATTGCGTTAAAAATTGATTAAGCTTTTCTACTAACGCTGCATCCGCTTCTGGATTTGACATATATTTATGAATAGAATCTATATAGTAAATTTCTTGAGGCGCTTTATTTCTAATTTCAGCAAGTTCATCTTCTTTAAATTGAAATGCTATCGAACGCATAACACCAACTAAATATTTATCTTGCAGCGGGTTATCTATTACTCGTAAAAATGAAAGCATCAATCTAATTTCATTTTGTTCGAAGTAGCCTTTTTTCGATTCTACATAAAACGGAATATTCGCTTCTTTAAATTGTTGTTGCATGTGCATCGCATTACTATAACTTCTCTCAAGAATCACAATGTCTTTGAATGTTGCTGGTCGATAACTTTGCGTTTTTCGATCAAATACGCGTTTGTTATCTAATATATATTGCACTTTATCTACAATAGCCTTTGCTTCAATAAGATTATTATCTTCTACTTCAAATGAATCTTGGACGATAATATCCATTTCTAGTGGCGTATGTTGTGAATCATAATCTGCACCGTAATACAATTTAGCTTCATCGTTATATTCAATTTCACCTACAACTTCATCCATCATATGTGAAAAGATAAAATTCGTATTATCGAGTACTTCTTTTCTAGATCGAAAGTTCTTAGATAAATCGATTACTTCACCTGATGCTATTTCCGGATCATTAAATCGTTTATATTTTTCTATAAATAATTCTGGCTCAGCTTGTCTAAATTTATAGATGGATTGTTTCACATCACCAACCATAAATAAGTTACCATTATGCTCTTCTCCACGTTTAATACAACTGATAATAGCTTCTTGTACTCTATTAGTATCTTGATATTCATCTACTAAAATTTCATCAAAGTAATCTCGATATTGCAATGCAATTTCTGAAGGATTACCATCATCATCTGTCAAAATTTCTAAAGCTAAATGTTCATAATCAGAGAAATCAATAATTCTTTTTTGTTGTTTGAGCGATTGGAAATATTGAATAACATCTTTAGTGATATCCGCAATCACTTTCACTCTTGGTCCCATATCTTTCATATCTTGAATTAAATCTTCTCTACTTCTACTAAGATAACCTTCAGTCAGTTCTTTTAAGTGGTCAATATAAGCTGTATGATAGTCTTTACCTAGAACCAGTAATTGCTCTGATCCTTCATTTTCAGACTTAATCTTTGCACTATTTGTCGGTAATTTTTTTGCTGCCATATCTAAATGTATTTGATCAAGTGGCTTACTACCTTCAAATACGCGCTCTAACCATATGCGTTCACCTTCTAAATACTTCACATGTTTATCGACTTCATTTAAATGCTGGTAGCAATCAATTGACTGATACAAAGCATTTTTAGCACTATCTAATTTACGATAAATAAGTTGGTCAAACATTTTAAAATAAGCATGATTTTCATCAATTTGTTCATATGGTTGATCCAATTCATTTAACCACGCGAAAGGATCTGCATGTGCAATACTAAATCGATACAAACGGTTCAATAATGCTCTTAAAGGCTCGTCAGAACGGTCATTGGATAAATGCTCAACGATTTCTAAAAATGTCTGTTCATTCTTTTCATAATAGCTTTCTAACACATCATCTATCGCCTGTTCTAATAAGACAATACTCTCAACTTCATTTGCAGTTCTAAAGTTTGGGTCAATATCAATTGTGTCATAATGTGATTTAATTAATGTTAAACAAAAGCTATGAAGTGTAGAAATTTGAGCTTGATGAATTTTAATTCTTTGTGACTTCAAATGTTCATCTTCAGGATATTTAATACTCTCTTTTTGAATTGCAGCATTGACCCTTGCTTTCATTTCTCTCGCACTTGCGTTAGTGAAGGTAACTACAAGCAGCCTATTGACGTCTTGTTTGTTACGCATGATTTTTTGAATAATACGCTCAACTAGTACAGCTGTCTTACCGCTTCCCGCTGCAGCTGCTACAAGGATATCTTTCCCTTCGCTATATATCGCTTTCCACTGATCATCCGTCCACTGTGCATCTATCGGCTTTTCTGGCAATGTCATTCTTCCGCCTCCTCTCTCAACATATCGATGATTTCATCTTTCGTTAAAGTATGTTCGATTTCTCTATATTGCTCTGTATCAGTTATAGGATCGATGTGACAAACTGATTTAAATTCACAAAATTGGCAAGGTAACCGCTTTTGATAGCGCATAGGCGAAACTTCTGTATGCCCATCCATAATTTGTGTAGCTGTTTCAACAAAGTTTTCTCTATTTTTATTCATTAATTTGAAAAATAGTTCTTCATCTAAAGCTTTACTATAACTATTTAATTCACCATTTTTCTTTTTCGTAACAGGGATCATGTCAGATTTTAATTGATCTATCAATTTATCATCAAGTGCATCGACTACTTCAGGATTTCTATTTACATAGCCGTCCATTTTGAATTTTTCAATGGTTTGTTGATAAATATCATCTACTTCTGGAATTTCTCCCCAACTTGTTGCTTTAATTTCAGGTTCATGCACATGGAAATACAATAATGCACCAGGTGATACGTTATCTTGTAGATTTAACAAAGCTTTATTTTGTAGTACGACATCTAAATACGTAAACATTTGCATTTGCATGCCATACATTACTTTAGTTAAATCTAAGCTTGTCACTGATGACTTATAATCAATAATAGACACATAATCTTTATCTTTACCTTTATATACATCCAATCTATCAATTTGACCTCTAATATTAATTGGAATTTTTCGTTTCGTTGCTAAAGGTGTCGTTTTTAATTGATGTTTAGATGTTGCACCAAAGTTTAATTCAAATTGATAAGCTTTGAATTTTGAATGACTTGTTTGATACTTCATTGCTTCTAATGTAGATTTCAAAATGTTTTGGATGCGTAATTTTAAATATCTATAATGTGCAGTACGATGTAGGACATCAAATTGAATTTTAGGTAAGCTTTCATCGATAGCTTCGTTTATGAGTTTAGTCATGGCTTTTGCTGATAATTTGCTAAAGTCTCCATTTACTTCATCTGAAATATATTTCAATGTTTGATGGAATATATTACCGATATCGACACTTTGAATTTGATATTTCGTACGTTCGTTTAATTTTAAACCGTGTGAAACGTAATGTTTAAATGGACATTGATTATATGTTTCAAACCTTGATACACTGGCGTTTATTTTCTGACCATATAGTGATTCAGATACGTCTGTATTCAATTGGACTGTATCATTTTTATACGTTAAAGCTGATGTTAAAAATTGAACAGTATGGTCTAAATGATGAATATCTAATGAAGCATGATACGCATCTAACCATATATCATTAACAATCTCATCATTCATCCAATCATTTAAATGTTCAAATATATGCATTTGACTTTGATGTTCATGTTCTAATAGTTGAATAGGATTGTGTTCTATACTTGATTTTAATGATTGAACTTCGAGGTTTGTAAATAGAGATTGAATCGTATTGATAAATGGACTCTTTTCTCTAATTTCTCCGCCATCGGACATTAAACTATACGTGAATACAACTTCTTTCTTAGCACGCGTCATCGCAATATAACATACAAACGCTTCATCCATCTGTAAAATATCACTCGTCGGACTTAATTCTAAACCGCTCGATGCTGCTAATTCTTTCTTCTCATCGTCTGTTAATAACAACATTTGATTAGATACTTTCGGTAAAACACCGTCATTCATACCAAGCAAGAATACAATTTCTTTATTATCCACTTTGGCTAAATCCATATTACCGACTGTTACTTCATCTAGTGTTTGCGGAATCATTGAGAATTCTAATTCATCCAATCCTCTATCCAATATTTCGATGTATTCATTTAAAGAAAGCTTTACATCACCTAACACTTCTACGATGTCATCAAATATACGAATTGTCCCTTCCCATACTTGGTCAATTTCTTCCGCTTCTTCAAACTGATGCTTTATTTCTAATTCATCGCGCATCGTCATTAAGTGCGTAGGTAAATCAAATTGTTCGATAACGCCATATAATCGACTCGTAAAGTCTTCCACTGTTTGACTATCCGCTAAAGCTTCGTTCAATTTTTCAATACGATTCACAACATAATCTTTCAAGTCGATGACACTTTGCACTGTTTTTCTATCTTCTTCTATAAATGTATCTTCTTCTTTTCTTAAAGATTTTTTACCGAGTTTTTCAAATGATTCAACTGTGAAAAATTCTGGATTCGTCCATCTCTTACCAGATATCCCTCTTTCAAATGCATAGTTTTCTAATATATCAATTAAATATGGCGCATTTGGGATATGGCTTGTTAAGATGCCTGTCTTCAACATGCGCATGACAGGTTCAAATCTCCATCCAGTTTGAATGACTTCTAACATAGACCGTAAACATTCAATGAACGGATGATATGCCATTTTCTTTTTCGCATCATGATTATACGCAATATTAAAATGCGGTAATACCGTTTCAATCAACTGCTCATAACCTGGATCACGATAAAGTATCGCGATGTCTTTGTAAGATAGATGTTCTTCTCTCGAACGTCTTAATATCTCTCTCGCAACGTATTGCACTTCATCTCTCATATTGGATGTTTCTATAATTTTTAAATCTTCACTATCAATGGTATTCGGAAGTAATGCGTCAAATTGACTTTCCAAATGCTTTAATACTTTTTGATTATTGAATCTTTCTGTTGTCTTAAAGTGCGTATAATTAATCTTAATTTGTAATGCATCCGCAATGTCTTCAACGTGATTGAGAGATTCCGATGTTTTTCTAAATAAGCTAAATGGATCTTTGTCTCCATCTGTCGTTAAACCGATTGTAACCGACTTACTATATTTAACTAATGCTTCAATAACGCGATATTCGAGTGTTGAAAAGTTATGAAAACCGTCAATATAAATATCTGCTTGTTTGATGTAGTCTGAGTTTGGTATTTTCTCAATTAATTTATACAAGACATCTTCTGCTTGTACATAGCGGCCGTTTAATTGATCTTCTAACGCTTTATATATTGTTTCGATATCACTAAGTTTATCTTTCATTCTTTTAGGAATGGCTTCGTTATGTTCAATATAATGTGATAAATCATCAGGACTTACATTATATTTCTTGAAGTCTTTAATCTCATTCATCATTTTATGACTAAACCCATAATGTTGAATGGTAGACTGATATAAATTTAATTGTTTTTTATGTGTATGTAATAAGTGATATGTAAGCATTTCTAACGCTTCATCTGAAATTTGTTGTTCAACAAGACCGCCTTCATCACTTAAAACCCTCCAACTTAACCTTTCAAATCCGAATACTGAAGTACGTATACTTCCTTTTAAATTAGGATTTTTAACAAATGCTTGTTCATATTGGAAGGTATTTTGAGTTGGTGTCAAAAATATAATTGGGTCTCCTAATGGATCTTGAATCATAGCTTCAGTCATTTGGTTAAGCATTTGATTCGTTTTCCCGGTCCCACTTCGTCCAATCCATACATTTAATTGCATTTATTTCTACCTCCCTTACGTTCTCTTATTCATTTATTTTAACATAAAAAGAACACCTCACTTAATTTCAAAGTAAGGTGTTACAGAACTTTTATATTAATTTGTAGATGGGTCAAAATTATAATGGAATTGATTAATTGGCCAGAATCTTAATGCAACTTCACCAACAATGACATCTTTATCAATCAAACCAAATGAACGGCCATCTTTACTCACTTCACGGTTATCTCCTAAGACTAAATATTCATCTTTAGGAATTTTATTAACTCCATTTGAATTCACTAAATCTTTGACTTCAAAGTTCTCTGTTAATAAATCACGAGACTTATTCGCTTTGTTTGCTTTCAAGTATTCTTCAGGTACTTTTTTACCATTTACATATAATTGGTCGTTTTCATATTTTACTGTGTCACCAGGTTTACCGATAACACGTTTTACATAATCATCATTTGCGTTTGCGTGGAATACAATAACATCTCCGTTATCAATATCCCCTACTTTATAACCAATTTTATTGACGATTACTTTTTCACTATTTTTTAAAGTTGGGTACATGGAATCACCAGAAACTGTATATGTTACAAATAAGAATTTTTGTATCAATAACACACATACAACTGCTACTGCAATCGCCACAACCCATTCAAATATCTCTTTTTTCAAAAATGCCACCTCATTATTATTATTTATCAAAATTCACATCTATTTGATTAAATGGATAATATCTTAAATTCACAGTACCGACGATATCATCTTCATGTACAAATCCAATTTCTCTTGAGTCTCTGCTATTGCTACGATTGTCACCTAATACTAAATATTCACCGTTAGGAATAACATCACTTTTAGAGCCTTGAATTGTTCTTGTACTGAAGTCATCAGTTTTTATATCATCATTTAAATAACGCTCATTTACATGAGTACCATTAATATACAGTTTGTTGTTTTTCATTTCAACTGTGTCGCCTGGTAACCCGATAACTCTTTTAATATAATCAGCATTTTTATTCGCATGAAATACGATAACATCACCGTTATTAATTTGTCCAAAATTTTTAACAAGTTTATTAACAATTACTCTATCATTATCATGAAAAGTTGGTTTCATTGAGTCTCCGTCTACAACATAACCGATGAATAAAAATGTTCTTACAGCAAATAATAATACTAACGCAATAATAATTGCAATTATCCATTCGAATATTTTTTTCATTTTTGACTCCTATTTTTTAAGCGTTTATCAAAATATTTTTCTAAGCCTTTTCCAACTAGCCAGAGTATAAATATAATCACGACTACTATTATACTCTTTTTAGGACTTGCAAAAAAGGAATTTATATCGGCACCGATGAAACTTAACGTAAATATCATAATGGCTTTTGATAAAATTAACGCAATTAAATAGACTTGTTTACTAATATTTGAAAACGCACTAACCATATTAACTAAAGCACCTGGTGTAAATGGAAAGCATAACAAAATAAACAGTGGTCCAAACCCATGTTCATCAATCCACTGAATAAATCTTACAACTCTAGGCTGTTCAATAATCCTTTTCATAAAAGGCTTTTTAGAAATTAATCTAAAGATTAAAAAGACAATATAACTTCCCGAAACAGTACCAGCCCATGTAATGATAAAACCTAGCAATAATCCATAAGCATTTACATTAGCAATAACAAAGAGAATAATCGGCAAAAACGGTAAGAATGCCTCAATAAAAGGTAATAAAAATGCTATGAATATCCCGAACGATCTAAACGTTTCAATTAATTCAGTAATATTCTCTTCACTGAACCAATTCATTAAATCTTGTATTAACATGTAACGCAACTTCCTTCTTAAATTTAGATTAATTATACCGATAAATGTGTAAATAGAAAAGTAAATTGACATCATACAAAAGTCGTATCTTTAGGAATGAGAAGGAATTTAGTTTATGGAGATAAGGAGATTGTTGGTATGGAGAATCAATGGTTATGGACCGATAATTATTTTTATCGGTCCATATTTCTCATTTCTAGACCGGTAATTATTTTTATCGGTCCATATTTCTCGTTTCTGGACCGGTAAATTTTTTTAACGGTCCATATTTAGTACTTTTTCTATTACCGCTTCTGATAAAGTACTTATATAGGATTCTCTTTATGGAACTTCTGTAGACACCCGTCCACATTTCTGCTTCTTTTACTGAAAATGGTGCGCCTTTTAATAAATATAATTCTTCTAATGATTGAATAATAATATTCGCTCTATTCAATTCTTTCTTACAATGGTGACATTTTAAATATTTTCGTTTATTAAATAATTCATCTACTCGAATCAACTTTCGACAGTTTGTACATCGTACGCCTCTTTTTAAATCTTTATAGTCTATATTCAAATTTGGTATTTGATTTGTATTTAAAAATGGTTCGTGTAGGCTTTTTAGTTTGCAGTATATCCATTTATTTTCTTCATATTTAAAGTTTTGTGATACCATGTCTTTTATTTTATGTATCTCACTTTTTAAAATAATGTTCATTCGAGATCGTAAATCACCATGTAACGTGAATGTTGGATGTATAAAAACAACATAGCTTTCTACTTTGCGTTTTAATTTATATTTCTCAACGATTCTTTTTAAGCCTTCTTGAGCGACTTCATATTGATTAATAAGATCTTTAGATACAAAACCTGTACTTCTAAATAGTTTGTGCTGATCAAAATAATAGTCACCTGTATAATTTTTAATTTCAAATTGAATGATGGCATCGTCTGTTATGACTACAAAATCAAATTGAATATGGTTATAATTTTTAATTTGCAAATCATATAGCCACCATTCTGCTCCATAACTTTCAAGTATTTGAGCGAATGCTTTTTCACCTTCGTACCCTTGTTTTGTGACTTGGTATTGTTCATCTACATTTTCAGGTAACACATCTATCCTATTTTGCAATGCATCAATATAAGCTAAAAATAAATTTTTACGTATTTTCATAAAATACCACTCATTTCTTCAAAAAATTCAAATCCAAAATAAAAAAAGTCCTCCAAATTAAATTTGGGGACTTTTTTCTAAAATACGTTTCATATTATAGTCTATCTTCTAATTCTTTTTTCAAGTCTTCGAATCCTGGTTTACCAAGTAATGCGAACATATTTTGTTTGTATGCTTCAACACCTGGTTGATTAAATGGATTCACACCTAACATATAACCACTCATTGCACATGCTAATTCGAAGAAGTATACAACATAACCGAATGTATATGCATCTAATTGAGGAACTTTAACAACTAAGTTTGGTACGCCACCATCTGTATGTGCTAATAATGTTCCTTGGAATGCTTTCGTATTAACGAAGTCAACTGTTTCACCTGCTAAGAAGTTTAAACCGTCTAAATCGTCTTTATCTTCTTCAATTGTAATATCATGTTTAGGATTTTCAACTTTTACAACTGTTTCAAATAAGAAACGACGGCCTTCTTGTACATATTGACCAAGTGAATGTAAGTCAGAAGTGAAGTTAGCACTTGAAGGATAAATACCTTTGAAGTCTTTACCTTCAGATTCACCGAATAACTGTTTCCACCATTCACTGAAGTATTGCAAAGCTGGTTCGTAGTTGATTAACATTTCTGTTGAATATCCTTTTGCATATAAGATATTACGAATTGCTGCATATTGATATGCAATATTGTCATCAAGTTCTGAAGATGATAAATCTTCACGTGCAGCTGCAGCACCTTTCATCATATCTTGAATATCAATACCACTTGCTGCGATTGGTAATAATCCAACTGCTGTTAATACTGAATATCTACCACCGACATCATCTGGTACGACAAATGTTTCGTATCCTTCACCAGTCGCTAAATCTTTTAAAGCACCTTTTTCTTTATCAGTTGTAGCAAATATACGGTTTTTAGCTTCTTCTTTACCGTATTTTTCTTCTAAAATTTTCTTGAAGATTCTAAATGCTACTGCAGGTTCAGTCGTTGTACCTGATTTAGAAATAACGTTAATAGAGAAATCTTTACCATCTATATACTCAATTAAATCATGTACATAAGACGATGATAAATGATGACCTACAAATATAATTTGAGGATTTTCACCTTTTTCATAATTAGCAAATGTAGAATTTAACATTTCAACTGCTGCACGAGCACCTAAATATGAACCACCAATACCAATAACAAGTAATACTTCAGATTGTTCTTTGATACGTTTAGAAGCAGCTAGAATTCTATCGAACTCTTCTTTGTCATAATCTACAGGAAGGTCAACCCATCCTAAAAAGTCGCTACCTGCTCCAGTCTTTTCATGTATAACATGATGTATATTTTTTACTAGATCACGTGATTGTTCTAACTCATGTTCACCAAAAAATGTTAAAGCTTTTTTATAATCAAATTGAATATGTGACATAATATCCTCCTATGTAATCTATATTTAATTTCAACAACGTCTTTATTTTACTCTAGTTTTCATAGGCTTTCAATCGAAATGCAACGATATACTTTTAAGTGCATAAATATTTAAAATAACTATTGAACATTCATTCCTAATATGATATTGTATGTTTATCGATTAAATATACAAGATATTAAATATTAATACAAAAGCGAGGTTTTTTTAATGACTAACAAAGTTGTATTGGCATACTCAGGTGGATTAGATACGAGTGTTGCAGTAAAATGGCTAATTGAAAAAGGATATACAGTAATTGCATGTTGCCTAGATGTTGGTGAAGGTAAAGATTTAGAACTAGTAAAACAAAAAGCATATGATATGGGTGCAGAAAAATCATATGTAATAGATGCAACTAAAGAATTCAGTGAAGATTTTGTTGGATATGCAATTAAAGGGAATACAATGTATGAAGGAAGTTATCCACTTGTTTCTGCATTAAGTAGACCACTTATCTCTAAGAAATTAGTTGAAATCGCGCAAGAAGAAGATGCGATTGCAATAGCACATGGCTGTACTGGTAAAGGGAATGACCAAGTACGTTTTGAAGTAGCTATTAAAGCATTAGCACCTCATATTGAAGTATTAGCGCCAGTACGTGAATGGTCTTGGAGTCGTGAGGAGGAAATTGATTATGCTAAAAAACATAACATTCCAATTCCTATCAATCTAGATTCTCCATATTCAATTGACCAAAATTTATGGGGTCGTAGTAATGAGTGTGGTATTCTTGAAGATCCATTTGCGACACCACCAGAAGATGCATATGATTTAACGAAACCAATTGAAGAAACACCTGATACACCAGAAGAACTTGAAATTGTATTTGAAAAAGGTTTACCTATTTCAATCAATAATAAATCATATCCGTTAGATGAATTAATCTTACAACTTAATGAAATTGCTGGTTTACACGGTATCGGTAGAATCGATCACGTAGAAAACCGTTTAGTTGGTATTAAATCACGTGAAGTATATGAAACACCAGGTGCAAAGGTTATAATGGAAGCACATAAAGCATTAGAGACGATTACTTTAACTAAAGACGTTGCACACTTTAAACCAGTAATCGAAAAACAATTAGCTGAACAAATCTATAATGGATTATGGTTCTCTCCATTAACAGATAGCTTAAAACAATTTATCGATTCTACACAAACTCAAGTAACAGGTACAGTTCGTGTTAAACTATTTAAAGGAAATGTAATCGTTAATGGACGTAAATCTCCATTTAGTTTATACAATGAAGCACTTGCTACGTATACTAAAGAAGACGCATTTAACCAAGAAGCAGCTGTTGGATTCATTGAAATCTTCGGTTTACCTACTAAGGTTAAAGCATTATTAGAAACAGAGGGTGTTTTAAAATGACAAAAAAAGCATGGGGTGGAAGATTCGAGTCTAACCCTGAATCATGGGTAGATGCATTTAATGCATCTATCCATTTTGATAAAAATTTAATTGATCAAGATATTCAAGGTAGTATTGCACATGCAACAATGTTAGCGGAGCAAAATATCATCAAAACAGAAGAAGCAAATCAAATTATTCAAGGTTTAAAAGATATTCAAGCCGACTATTATAACGGTAATCTTGATCTTTCTGAATCACTAGAAGATATTCATTTAAATATTGAACATGCTTTAATTCAGAAGATTGGTCAAGTTGGCGGTAAATTGCATACTGGTAGAAGTAGAAATGACCAAGTTGCAACGGATATGCACCTTTATACAAAACAACATGTTCAAGAGATTCTCACACTTATAGAGTCTCTTCAAAAATCAATTCTTGTTATTGCTGATGAACATGTGCATACTATCATGCCCGGTTACACGCACTTACAAAGAGCGCAACCTATTTCTTTCGCGCATCATATCATGACTTATTTCTGGATGTTAGAGCGTGATAAATCGAGATTTAATGATAGTTTAAAAAGAATCGACATCAGTCCACTAGGTGCTGCAGCTTTAAGCGGTACAACGCACCCTATTGATAGACATCGTACACAAGAACTTTTAAACTTTAGTAGTTTATATGAAAATAGTCTTGATGCAGTTAGTGACCGTGATTATATCGTTGAAACATTGCATAATATTTCATTAACGATGGTTCACCTTTCGAGATTTGCAGAAGAAATTATTTTCTGGTCTACTGATGAAGCTAAATTCGTTACATTATCAGATAGTTTCTCTACTGGATCATCGATTATGCCACAGAAGAAAAATCCTGATATGGCAGAATTGATTAGAGGAAAAGTAGGCCGAACAACGGGTCATTTAATGAGTATGCTCGTTACTTTAAAAGGCTTGCCATTAGCATATAATAAAGATATGCAAGAAGATAAAGAAGGTCTGTTTGATGCCATTCATACGATTAAAGGCTCATTACGTATTTTCGAAGGTATGATATCTACTATGCAAGTGAATAAAGAGCGTTTAAACGAAACAGTCCATAAAGATTTTTCTAATGCTACTGAGCTAGCTGATTATTTAGTAGAACAAAATATACCTTTTAGAGAAGCACATGAGATCGTAGGTAAAATCGTCTTATGGTGCATTCAAAATGGCAAATATTTATTAGATGTGCCATTAGAACAATATCAATCTTATAACGAACGTATACAAGAAAATGTATATGATTACTTAAAACCTGAAAACTGTTTAAACCGTAGAAAAAGTTATGGTTCAACAGGTCAAGAGTCCGTACAACATCAAATTAATGTCGCTAAAGAACTCATATAATCAAAAAAACACACCATTCAAAATGGTGTGTTTTTTATTGGTTAAGGCTTATGCCCAACCTCTATATCTAGCCGCTTCAGCTGTACGTTTAATACCTACAATATAAGCTGCTAATCTCATATCTATTTTTCTGTTTTCTGATAAATTGTAAATTGTATCAAAAGCTTTAACTAATTTTTCACGTAGTTTTTCATTTACTTCTTCTTCAGTCCAGTAATAACCTTGGTTATTTTGTACCCACTCGAAGTATGATACTGTTACGCCACCAGCACTAGCTAGTACGTCTGGTACAAGAAGAACGCCACGCTCACTTAATATTTTAGTTGCTGCCATTGTAGTTGGACCATTTGCTGCTTCTACTACAATTTCAGCTTTAATATCATTAGCATTTTCTTCTGTAATTTGATTTGAAATCGCTGCTGGAACAAGGATATCACAATCAATTTCAAATAATTCTTTATTAGAAATTGTGTCATCAAATAGATTTGTAACTGTTCCGAAGCTATCACGACGATCTAATAAATAATCGATATCTAAACCTTCAGGATCATGAAGTGCACCGTAAGCATCTGAAATACCTACAATTTTAGCGCCTTGATCATATAAGAATTTCGCTAAAAAGCTTCCTGCGTTACCAAATCCTTGAATAACGACTCTTGAACCTTCGATTGTTTTTCCACGTCTCTTAGCTGCTTCTTCAATTGCAATAACAACACCTAATGCAGTAGAACGATCTCTACCTTGAGAACCACCTAAAACAATAGGTTTACCAGTAATAAATCCTGGAGAATTGAATTCATCCATTTGACTATATTCATCCATCATCCAAGCCATAATTTGTGAGTTTGTAAATACGTCTGGTGCTGGAATGTCTTTTGTAGGACCTACTATTTGAGAAATAGCACGAACATATCCACGAGATAATCTTTCTACTTCATGAATACTCATTTGTCTTGGGTCACAGACAATACCACCTTTACCACCACCATATGGTAAATCTACAATTCCACATTTTAACGTCATCCACATAGATAATGCTGTTACTTCTTCGACATCAACATCTGGGTGGAAACGAACCCCACCTTTAGTTGGTCCAACTGCATCATTATGTTGTGCACGATAACCAGTAAATGTCTTAACAGAACCGTCATCCATTCTAACAGGTATACGCACTGTTAATAATCTCATTGGTTCTTTAATTAAATCGTACATTCCCTCGTCAAAACCTAATTTATTAAGGGCTTCACCAATAATTTCTTGTGTCGATGAAACTAAATTTAAATTTTCGCTCATGATCCTCTTCGCCTCTTTTTTAAATACTTTTAATCTCTAAATAATTGTAACATAATTGATTATTTTTAAAAGGTCTTAAACGTTTTTTTGTAAACGTTATCAGATTTTTTATTTAAAAACAGACTTAACTTGATCAAGTGCCCAATCTAAATCTTCTTTTTCGATAATAAGTGGTGGTGCAAAACGAATAACTGTATCGTGTGTTTCTTTACATAACAGACCTAATTCTTTTAATTTTTCACAATATGGTCTTGCATCTTCAGTTAGTTCGATACCGATGAATAAACCTTTACCTCTTACTTCTTTGATTGATGGATGATCAATTTTTTGTAATTCTTCTTTGAAATAAGTTCCTAATTCTAAAGAACGTTCAGATAATTTTTCATCAATTAGTACATCTAATGCTGCAACAGATACTGCACATGCTAGAGGGTTACCACCAAAAGTAGACCCATGTGAACCTGGGTTAAATACTTCTAGAATTTCTTTATTACCAACGATACATGAAATTGGGAATACGCCTCCACCTAATGCTTTACCTAAGATATACATATCTGGTTGAACATTATCCCAATCTGTTGCGAATAATTTACCTGTTCTACCAAGACCAGCTTGAATTTCATCTGCAATGAATAATACATTGTTTTCATCACAAACTTCTCTAATTTGTTTTAAATAACCGTCTTCAGGTACATTAATACCAGCTTCACCTTGAATAGGTTCAATTAATACGGCTGCTGTATTTGGTGTAATAGCAGATTTAATTTGTTCGATATCACCGAAATCAACAAGTTTGAATCCACCTAATAATGGACCGTAACCTCTTTGGTATTCTTTTTCTGAAGAAAGTGAAACTGCAGCCATTGTACGACCATGGAAGTTACCATTCATCGCAATGATTTCTGCTTTGTTATCTTCTACGCCTTTCACATCATAAGCCCAACGTCTTGCAGCTTTAATAGCCGTTTCAACAGCTTCTGCACCTGTGTTCATTGGTAATACCATTTCTTTATTTGCAAGTTTACAAATTTTTTCATACCAAGGACCTAATTGGTCACTGTGGAATGCACGTGAAGTAAGTGTTACACGATCTGCTTGATCTTTTAATGCTTGGATAATTTTCGGATGACGATGACCTTGGTTAACTGCAGAATAAGCAGATAACATATCTAAATAGCGATTGCCCTCTGGATCTTTAACCCAAATACCTTCCGCTTCTGAAATTACAATTGGTAATGGCAAATAGTTCGGCGCACCAAATGTATTTGTTTGTTCAATGATTTCTTGTGACTTTGTCATATTAAATCTCCTCCCATTAAAACAGTAGAGCATGTATACGCCCTACTGTATTTTTATTATTTCAACAATATTATAACATTTCTGAAGTAGTACGTCCTTGTAAGTGAAGTACTAAGTAATCTGGTCCACCTGCTTTAGAATCTGTACCTGACATTTTAAAGCCACCAAATGGTTGGTAACCTACAATTGCACCTGTACATCCTCTATTGAAGTATAAGTTACCTACCATAAAGTCTCTACGTGCTTGTTCTAATTTAGAGCGGTTATTTGTAATAACGCCACCTGTTAAACCGTATTCTGTATCATTTGCAAATTCAATTGCTTGATCAAAATCTTTTGCTTTGCTGAAACCAACAACTGGTCCGAAGATTTCTTCTTGCATTACTCTGTCGTCATGTTTTAAATCAGCAATTACAGTTGGGTTAACGAAATGTCCTTTTTCTTCGTCAGTTGTACCACCTGCTACAATACGGCCTTCTTTTTTACCGATTTCGATATATTTTTTAATTTTGTTTAATGAGTTTTCGTCAATTACTGGACCCATATAATTAGCTTGATCAGTTGAATCACCGACAGTTAATTTTTCTGTACGTTCAACTACTTTGTCTAATAATTCATCATAAATATCTTCAACTGCAATAACACGTGAACATGCTGAACATTTTTGACCTGAGAATCCAAATGCTGATTGTACGATTGAATCAGCTGCTAAATCTAAGTCGCCTTCTGAATCAACGATAATTGTATCTTTACCACCCATTTCAGCAATAACGCGTTTAAGGTGAGTTTGGCCTTTTTGAACTTTTGCAGCTCTTTCGTAAATAGAAACACCTACATCACGAGAACCAGTGAATGAAATAAGACTTGTATCTTTATGATCAATTAAATAATCACCGATTTCACTTGATGAACCTGGAATGTAGTTTACCACCCCTTTTGGTAAACCTGCTTCTTCTAAAACTTCCATAAATTTATAAGCGATAACTGGTGTTTTAGATGATGGTTTCAATAACACTGTGTTTCCTGTCACCACTGGTGCTACAGTTGTACCAGCCATGATTGCAAATGCGAAGTTCCATGGTGAAATAACAACACTTACACCAACTGGTAAATAATTATATTTATTATATTCTCCTGGACGACTTTCTACTTTTTTACCGTCTTTTAATTCAAGCATTTGACGTGCATAGTATTCCATAAAGTCGATTGCTTCAGCAGTATCTGCATCTGCTTCTTTCCATGGTTTACCACCTTCTTTAGAAAGTAAAGCTGAGAATTCGTGTTTACGACGTCTCGTAATTGCTGCTGCTCTGAATAAAACGTCAGCACGGACACTTGGATCAGTATCTCTCCATGTTTTAAAGGCTTCTTTAGCAGCTTCCATTGCTTTTTCAGCATGTTCTTTGCTTGCTTTAGAAACTAATCCTACTGTTTCTTCAATATTTGAAGGGTTATATGAACGTGTTTTATCTTCTGTAAAAATACGTTCTCCTCCAACAATAATTGGATACTCTTTTCCTAAATATCCTTCAACTGTTTTAAGACCTTCTAAGTATGCAGCCTTATTCTCCTCTTTCGTAAAATCAGTAAATGGTTCGTGTTTGTATGGAATCATTAAAGTAAACCTCCCTATGTTTATACGGGGTATTAAGAAACCCCTTACATCCCTATAATGACACACTTTTATAGATTACTTCAAGCTATTTTTTTCTGAATTTTTACAATAAAAATAAGTTGTAAATTTACTTCAAATAAATATTCAAAAAGCCGTTTAAATGTTCATTCAATGAAGTGATTTTTCGTATAAAAAAAGCCGGATTATCATGTAAGATATCCAGCTTGTAAAGACGATAGATCATTTATTCGTCTTCAAAATGTTTATTTGATTGTTTAATCCACTTAGGCAACCTTTCTTCTAAAGGTTGAAACCCGTATTTTTCTGTCTCTCTAATTTCATCTAGAACTGAGCGCTTTTCTTTCTTACGTTCTTGTCTTTTGAAATATTCATTATCTTTAAGTGATAAATTCAACTTGCCATCCGCTTCAACTTTAATTATTTTAGCTTTTACTATCTGGCCAACATTAAGAAATTGATTAAGGTTGTGCACGTAATCATTCATCACTTCAGAAATATGAATGAGACCTTCCACATGATCAGGGGTTTCAACAAAGGCGCCATATGGCTGAATGCCAGTCACTTTTACCTTTACAAACTGACCAACTTTATATTGTTTTCTCACTTTTAGAAAACCCCTTGTACTTGAAGTTATTAACTATTTCATCATAGCATAGTTATTTTTATTAAACCATTAATTTGATATATAATTCTGAAAATATTATGCATAAATATAAATCATCTATAAATTCATGAATTTATTATTAGATTAAGAAATAAGTATTCTATGGAGAAAATAGATTAAAGATTCTTTATTTGTTGTAGGATTTGTATGGGGATTTTATGAGATATGAGATATGTTGGGCGCTAACGATCTTGTTTTTGAGTCTTGATCGTTAGCGACTCGTTTTATCTCTGTTTTTTGATTTTTTTCTGCGCTAACGATCTTGTTTCTGTTTCTTGAGCGTTAGAATTTCTAACGATCTTGTTTTTGAGTCTTGATCGTTAGCGCCTCGTCTTATCTCTGTTTTTGGATTTTTTTCTGCGCTAACGATCTTGTTTTGATTTCTTGAGCGTTAGAATTTCTAATGATCTTGTTTTCGTTTCTTGATCGTTAGCGCCTCGTTTTATCTCATTTTTTGATTTTTTTCTGCGCTAACGATCTTGTTTTCGTTTCTTGATCGTTAGCGCCCACCCCTTAACTCAAAATATAAAAAAGAGACTTCGACATACATATGTCTCAGTCTCTTCCTATATATAGTATTCGTTTGGAATGCTTTATTTACTTCTTATTGTTCTTTTTCTCCTCTTGCTCTAAATGATCCATTACTTGTTTTTCAAATGATTTCATTTTTTCTTCGTCTTTTTTAGATTTTTTACGGAACATCATAAATACGATATACGCCAAAATCATAAATAATATCAACGTAGCAACAGCAGGAATATATTCTAATTTATTATCTGGAAAATAAAGAAATTCCATCATAAGCCGACCACTCCCTTAGCAACTAAATTATACCAAAGATTGAGTCGAATGCATTGATTTTTTTATGACAATTGAATGTCGATTTATTTTATAATTTCAATTGTTTCAATTACTACGTCTTCAACTGGTTTATCGTTAGCGCCAACTTTAACATTTGCGATTTCTTCAAGAACTGATTCACCTTCAACAATTTGACCAAATACTGAGTGTTTTTGGTCTAACCAAGGTGTACCACCTTTTTCTGCATAACGATCAACGATTTCTTCAGGCCAACCACCGTCTTTAAGTTGAGATAACATATTTGCAGGTACTTCTTTCATTTGTACAATGAAAAATTGTGAACCATTTGTGTTTGGTCCAGCATTAGCCATAGATAACGCACCGTATAAGTTAAATGCTTGTAATGAGAATTCATCTTCAAAAGCACTTCCATAAATACTTTCGCCACCCATACCTGTACCAGTTGGGTCTCCACCTTGAACCATGAAGTCATTGATAACTCTATGGAAAATAATGCCATCATAGTATTTTTTCTCAGCTAAACCGATGAAGTTTTCAACAGTTTTAGGTGCTAATTCAGGAAATAACTTGAATGTCATGTTTCCTTTAGTTGTTTTAATTTCTACAACTCTTTCACCTTCTAATATTTCAGTTGTTAATTGAGGATAGTTTGTCATTTAATATTCTCCATTCATGTTAAAATAATTACAATAGTGATATCATAACATAATTTTTTAGAAAGGGGATATCAACATGTATTATCAATTTCCACACAAAACAGGTCAATATGTCGTAGAAATAGTTGAAGAAAAAGGAGACCAGTTTCTCATTAAAGTATTAGCTGTTCTCAAACATCCTAGACAAGGAGATTTACATAGTCCAAATGAAGTTGAAAATGTCTTTTTCCATGAAAGAAAAGCTTTAAGTCAATTCGAAAAAAGACATACAACTGCACAGTTTTTAAAAGACTATCCGCACGATGTTCCGAACTATATTGATTCATTAAAAACATCATTAGCTGAACTTGAAGAAAAAATGATTAAAAGAAATAATGCTTATAGTGAACAAGCTTTAAAGTGTATTGAACAATTAAAAATAGATTATTCACGTCAATACAAGGCGAATTTTTAGCAAAACTAAAAAAATTTTAATAAATTTTTAACGTGTTTCTTCATATTTAAAAATAACCTAAAAATTCTGAAAGATTGACTTGATAGTATTTTCAAGCATTAACTTTATTGTGTATAATAATATTTATAAGATTTTTGGAAGGAGGTTATTAAATGAGTTTGATGCATATTATGATTTTGTTACCTTTAATTTTTGCAATCATAATACCAATTTTATACAGATTTTATAAAGGTATACATCTAGGATGGTTTGTACTACCTATTCCGATTATTATATTTAGTTATTTTATGTCATACATAAATGTTCCAGATTCGGATAAACCATTCATTGTAATATGGGATTTCATGCCTAGATTAGGTATGAACTTCTCCGTTCATTTAGACGGACTAAGTTTATTATTCGCATCTTTAATTACAGGGATTGGTGCGCTCGTTGTTTTATATTCCATTACATATTTAAGTAAAAATGAATCACTCGGTAATTTTTATTGTTATTTACTTATGTTTATGGGAGCTATGTTAGGTGTTGTATTATCAGATAACCTATTAATGCTTTACCTATTCTGGGAATTAACATCTATTTCAAGTTTCTTACTTATCGCTTATTGGCGCCATAAACAATCGTCAATATACGGCGCACAAAAGTCATTATTAATTACAGTGTTCGGTGGCTTAATGTTACTAGGTGGATTTATTTGTATCGCAATTGCAGGTAATTCATGGAGTATTACCTCTTTAGTACAAAATGCCGCTGAAATTCAAAGTTCACCTTACTTTATTTTTGCAATGATTTTAATTTTAATTGGTGCTATGACTAAATCTGCACAATTTCCATTTCACATTTGGTTACCAGATGCAATGGAAGCACCTACACCAGTCAGTGCGTATTTGCACTCAGCAACAATGGTTAAAGCAGGTATATATTTAGTTGCTCGTACAACGCCAATTTTTGCAGCAAGTGCTGGATTTGTTTGGGCGGTAACTGCTGTCGGATTAATCACATTGTTCTGGGCATCATTTAATGCTGTTAAACAACAAGATTTAAAAGGTATTTTAGCATTCTCAACAGTTTCACAGCTCGGTATGATTATGTCCATGCTTGGAATCGGTGCTGTCAGTTATCATTATTCTGGTGAAGAAAGTCAATTATTCTTAGCTAGTATTATCGCTGCAGTATTCCATTTAATTAACCACGCAACATTTAAAGGTGCGTTATTCATGATTACGGGAACAATCGATCATGAAGTTGGTACAAGAGACATTAAGAAATTGGGCGGTTTAATGACCATCATGCCAATTTCTTGTACATTCACAATTATTACTGCATTAAGTATGGCGGGTGTTCCACCATTTAATGGTTTCTTATCTAAAGAAATGTTCTTAACAGCAATGTTTGATAGTCATCAAGCTGATGTATTTGGTTTATCAACACTTGGGTACTTACTACCTATCGTTGCGATTGTTGGTAGTATCTTTACGTTTGTATATTCATTTAAATATGTACATGAAATATTCTTTGGAGATTACAAACCTGAAGCATTACCTAAGAAACCACATGAAGCGCCATTACTTATGTTATTGCCGACAGGTATTTTGACATTCTTAGTTGTGTTATTTGGTTTATTCCCAAATATATTAAGCAACAGTATTATTGCACCAGCAGTAAGAGCAATTGCACCATTCGCTGATGCGCCTGATGTTCATATATCTCATTGGCACGGTATAACACCTGCTTTAATAGGTACATTAATCGTATTTATTATTGGTTTTATATTATTTAAATCAGTAGAAAAATGGTTCAATATTTACAGTATTCAACCTGAATACTTAACGTTTAATTATTATTACGACAGAGGTATTCAATTAAGTTCTTATATTTCAAACAAAATCACGCAAAGTTATATGACTGGATTTATCAGATCATACTTAATGTATATTTTCGCATTCTTTATCATTATGACTGCACTTACGTTATTTACACATCCTGTAAGTGTTGCATTCGATAATATAAGCGAAATCAGACCATATGAAGTGATTTTAATGGGATTAATTTTAGTGAGTACATTCTGTATCGTATTAGCTAAATCAAGACTATTTAGCATCATTATGTTAGCTGCAGTTGGTTATTCAGTTGCTTTATTCTTTGTATTCTTCGGTGCACCAGACTTAGCACTGACACAATTATCAATTGAAACAATTTCAACTGCCCTATTCTTACTATGTTTCTACCATTTACCTAAAATGAGTAGACATGATGAAAATAGAAACTTTAAAATTGGTAACTTAATTATTTCGATTTGTGTCGGTATTGGTGTTGTAACAATCGGATTAATTTCATATGGAAATAGACATTTTGATTCTATTTCTCAATATTATATAGATAATGTATACGATCTAGCCGCTGGGAAAAACATGGTAAACGTTATTCTTGTAGACTTCCGTGGATTCGATACATTATTCGAGTCAGCTGTTTTAGGTATTGCTGGCTTAGGTATTTACACATTAGTTAAATTAAGAGACAAAGGTAAAGATGGAGGTGAAGAACATGAAGAAACAATCGAATGATGTATTCTTTCAGTTTAATGCCATTATCATTTTCCTAATTATTATGATGTATGCTGTTTCTATTTTCTTTGGTGGACACTATACACCGGGTGGCGGTTTCGTAGGTGGATTATTACTTTCATCTGCAGTCATTATTATCGGTATAGCATTTGACACTAAAACATTAAAGAAAATGTTCCCATTTGACTTTAAATTAGTAACAGCAACTGGTTTGTTCTTCTGTGTTCTAACACCAATTTTAAGTTGGACATACAACAAAACATTTTTCACACATAAATTTGGAGAATTCCATCTTCCTATCTTTGGTGAAGTTCATTGGCATACAGCAATGCTATTTGATTTAGGTGTATTACTAGCTGTTGTGGGTACTGCCATTACTATCATATTAGCGATTGGAGAGAATGAATAATGGAAATATTAATGATTTTCGTTGCAGGTATTATTATATCCGTATCAGTGTACCTAGTTCTCTCTAAAAGTTTAATTAGGATAATTATTGGTACTACATTACTATCCCATGGCGTACATTTAATGTTACTGACAATGGGTGGATTGAAAAAAGGTGCCTTACCAATTGAAGAAGAAGGTATTAAGAACTATGTTGACCCATTACCACAAGCATTGATCTTAACTGCCATCGTAATAGCTTTCGCTGTTACAGCATTCTTCTTAGTATTAGCTTTTAGAAGTTATAAAGAATTAGGAACAGATAATTTAGAAGAGATGAAGGAGGTACCGAAAGATGAGTAATTTGATTATTGTACCTCTTGTCATTACGTTTTTAACGGCCGTTACGTTAATTTTTGTCGGTCACAGACCTTATGTTAAACGTAAAGTAGTATTAACAGGTTTCTCGTTAGCATTTTTAGTGAGTTTATACAACCTCTACCACATATATATGAATGGAACACAAACTTTAAATTTAGGTAGCTGGCCAGTTCCATACAGCATTGTTATATACGTGGATATGTTAAGTGCATTACTCGTAACTGTAAGTTTATTGATTACGCTTATCGTACTCATATACTCTCACCAATCAATTGGTCTCCATCGTGAAAGATATTTTTATTACTTTGGTGTTTCAATGATGGTGACAGGTGTTAACGGCGCATTTATGACTGGTGACTTATTTAACTTATTCGTATTTTTCGAAGTATTTTTAATGTCATCATATTTATTACTTGTTATTGGTGGTACTAAAATCCAACTACAAGAAAGTATTAAATATATACTCGTTAATGTATTAACATCTGCATTCTTTGTATTAGGTGTCGGTATGCTTTACTCAATTACTGGTACATTAAATATGGGAGATTTACATGTTAAATTCGCTGAACTTTCAGGAACAGATTTAAATATCGTTGTGATTACATTTATTATGTTTCTATTTGTATTTGCGACTAAAGCAGGTATGTTTCCACTGTATTTCTGGTTACCTGGCGCTTATTATGCACCACCAATTCCAATTATCGCGCTATTCGGTGCTTTATTAACTAAAGTCGGTGCATATGCAATTATGCGTACATTTAGCTTATTCTATTCAACAAATAGTGAATTTATTACGCAAACATTAATTGTTCTAGCAATTTTAACAATCATCATGGGTTGTATCGGTGCTATCGCTTATTACGATGTTAAAAAGATTATCATCTATAACATTATGATCGCGATTGGCGTTATCCTAATCGGTGCTGCTATGATGGATAAAAATGGCATGATGGGAAGTATATACTACTTGTTACATGACATGATTATCAAAGCTGCTTTATTCTTATTAATTGGTGTCATTATTAAAATAACTGGTACACCTGATTTAAGAAGGTTCAGTGGATTAATCAATCACTATCCAGTTCTTGGTTGGATTTACTTTATAGCTGCCCTTTCGTTAGCAGGTATACCACCATTAAGTGGTTTCTATGGTAAATATATCATCGTAATGTCTACATTTGAAAATGGTTATTACATAAGTGGTATTATCGTTCTTTTATCAAGTTTATGTGTGCTCTATTCTGTAATGCGTATTTTCTTAATGGCATTTTGGGGTGAAGAAAAAGGTTATATTTATAACCCTAAACTACCAATTAATAAATTAATGATCGCATCAGTTGCCATTACAATTGTAGCCATTCTATTTGGTCTTGGTGCAGACTACTTATATCCATTAGTGGAAAAAGCTGCATTACCATTCTATAACCCAGAGACTTATGTTAATGCGTTAGGAGGCGATTATTAATGGCGATACAAGTACTCATAAATGTTCTTTTAGCTGCATTATGGATGATGCTTTCAGATACGTATACATTTGGTGCATTTGTATTTGGTTATCTATTTGGTATATTGTTCGTCTTAGTAGCCTTACCGCTTCTTCCAGGCAAACATTTATACTTACGTCCTGTTTGGAAATCACTAATTTTAGCAGTTATATTCATGAAAGAATTAATTTTAGCGAATATAGATGTTATTCGAATAGTCATACAAAAAGAAATCCATAATAAGCCTGCATTTTTCGCTTATCCTACAGATTTAGATAAAGATTGGGAAATTAGTTTATTATCACAATTAATCACTTTAACACCAGGTACAATCGTCGTAGCAATTTCAGATGACAAAAAAACACTCTATATTCATTCAATTGATTTTTCAGATATCGATTCTGAAGTGAGTGCGATTAAAGATTCATTTGAAAAAGCTATCAAGGAGGTGAGCATACGATGACAAATATATTCGTTATTATCGCGATTATCATCGTTGCACTCTCTATGATTGGTATGCTGATTCGTGTTATTATTGGCCCTACTCTTGCTGATAGAGTCATTGCGCTCGATGCATTGGGTATTACATTAATGGCCATCATAGCTTTATTCTCAGTATTAACTAATACTAGATATTTATTCGTTATACTTTTATTAATAGGTATATTAGCATTCTTAGGTACTGCTGCATTTGCGAAATTTATGGATAAAGGAGAGATCATTGAAAATGATAGAAACGATTCTTATTAGTATCTCAATTTTTATGATGGTCATTGGAGCTTGCTTTAGCTTTTTCGCAGCGTTAGGTATTCTAAGATTACCAGATGTCTTTTCTCGCGCACACGCCTCAGGAAAAGCTTCTACATTAGGCGTTATGCTTATCTTGTTAGGTGTATTGATATACTTTATCGCAAAAGAAGGACATTTCAATGTTCAATTACTACTAGGTATTATCTTTATATTCATAACAGGACCATTAGCAGGTCACTTAGTTTCAAGAAGTGCTTACTATATGGGCGTTAGACCTAGTGAAAGAACAATACGTGATGATTTAAAAGATGCAAAATAAATAATAAGAGCATGGGACAGTTAATCCCATGCTCTTATTTGTTTATCTTTTCTTTTTGATAGCAATTGTTGCGCGTATAACGGAGATGAGTTCGTCTTGTTCGTTCGTAACTTTGACGTCCCATACTTGAGTTGTTCTTCCGATATGAAGGGCTTGACCTATTGCACGTACTGTACCTGATCGAGTTGACTTTATATGGTTTGCGTTGATTTCTAATCCTAATGGTATTTCATCTTCACTTGAAGCGTAATGTGCTCCCATAGATGCTGCTGTTTCTGCTAATGCTATTGTTGCACCGCCATGTAAGAATCCGAATGGTTGTTTAACTTTATCCGTTACTGGCATCGTCATTTCTATATAACCATGACTTGATTCGATTGTTTCTATTCCAAAGTTCTCTATTAAATCCATATGATTAATCCCCCTTAATCATACTATAATACCATTGCTGCAATAAATCCAAAAATAATTAGCGGGATATTATATATTAAGAAGTTCGGTATACATGTATCTCTAATATGATCGTGTTCACCATCAACATTTAAACCAGCTGTTGGTCCTAAAGTTGAATCACTTGCAGGGCTTCCTGAATCACCTAACGCACCTGCTGTTCCGATAACAGCTATTAATGCCATTGTGCTAAGTCCAATTTCTTGTCCAAATGGAATAAATAAACTAGCAATAATCGGGATTGTCGCAAATGATGATCCTATGCCTAGTGTTACAACAAGACCAATAGCATACATCATTATAATACTGAATGCTTTATTATCTCCTGTAATTGATGCTAGACTTTCAACTAGTGAACCTACTTCATTTGTGGCACTCATCACACCTGCAAATCCGTTTGCTGTTAAAATCACAACACCAATGTATGCCATGATTTGAATACCTTCAACTAATTTAGCATCTAAGTCTCTCCAGTTATATAATCCTGAGAAGAAGAATATTAAAATCCCTGCTAATGCACCAAAAATCATAGATTCCGTTAATGTTTGAACAACGAATGTTCCTAAAATCGCTAAGCCAGTCACAATTAATGGATATGGCTTTAATGTTTTCATTTCTTCGTCTTCTTCCACTTTAATTGTTTTATATGTTCTAGGTTTCCAATACATAATAATTGCAACAATTAATCCGAATACATAACCCATTGATGGAATTAACATCGCTTTCCAAATACTATTGAATTCTATATCTACGTTTGCTTTTCCAAATGCATCAAAGATAATAGATTGGAATATGTGACCATAACCGTATGGGAATAAAATATAAGGGAAACATAGTCCGAATCCAATAACTGTAGCAATTAATCTTCTATCCATTTGTAGTTCATTAAATAAGCTTAATAATGGTGGTATAAGAATAGGTATAAATGCGATATGGACAGGTATAATATTTTGACTGAGTACTGATATGACAAGTAATACAGCCACTAATAATATTTTTATTTTTACTCTACTTTTCTGTGAATTTTCTTTTTTCATTGATGTAATGATTTTTCCTACAATGTAGTCAGTTATACCACTATATGAAATCAGTGCTGCAAATCCTCCTAATAATGCATAAGATAATGCAACTTCTGAACCATCAACGATTGTTTTACCAAATGTGGAAATGACTTTATCAACAGACATTCCACTTAATAAACCACCTGTTAATGCACCAATGAATATACTTAGTACAACATTTAAACGCATTAAACAAAGTATAATCATCACAATAACAGCTACTAATACTGCATTTATTTCCAAAAAGACCCTCTCCATTCTTTAGTTCTCTACCACGATAAAGTGAAATAATGAACTTATCATATCAGTTGAGAAATAGCATGTCAACATTTCAAGAATTAGTCCGAATATTCTGAATCAAATTTCGTCATAATTAAAGCGGGATTCAAACCTATCATAGTACATAGATTTTTTATCCCGCTTTTTATATGTTTGATTTTATTTATTTTTTAAGAAATGTAGTACTGTTGGTATCATAGCACCTGTCGCACCTTTTGGACCTTTGAATGAATCCTTTTCTGTTTCCCCTGAACCTGCAATATCAAAGTGTAAGTGTGGTATTTCATCACTAAAATGCGTTACAAATGCTGCTGCAAATAAAGCTTTACCGTTTTTATTTAAAATACAGTTAGTTAAATCTGCAACTTCTGAAGATTTAATATCTTGTTTCTCTTCATCTGTTATTGGTAATTCAAAACTTACTTCATTTGAATATTTTGCAGCTTGTTTCACATCATCAATGTATTGATCAGCATCGCTTGAGAATATCCCCGTTTTCCCTAAACCTAATGCTGCAACAACTGCTCCTGTTAATGTCGCAAAGTTCATAATAAGCTCTGGCTTATATTGTTTAACGAATGAAACAGCATCACCTAATACTAATCTTCCTTCAGCATCCGTATTTGTTATTTCAACTGTTTCTCCACTTAATGCAGTATATACATCATCTGGTTTCATTGCATTGCTTGAAATCATATTTTCAGCTAATGGTAATACGGCCACTACATGAATTGGTAATTGTAATTGATTGATAGCATGCATCATACCTACTACATTACTTGCACCACTCATGTCATATTTCATCGTTGGCATACCTGTTTTAGATTTAATTTGGTAACCACCTGAATCGTATGTTACACCTTTACCTACAAGTGCGATTGGATCTTGAGTTGATCCTTTATATTCAAGCACGACTAAACGTGGTGGGTTTATAGAACCTTTACCAACTGCATCTAATAAACCAATACCTTCTTCTCTAATTTCATCTTCATTTTTAATCGTGACTTTTACTTGTGAATCTTTAAAATGTTGTTCAATTTGATTTGCGAAATAATCTGGCGTTAAAATATTCGGAGGTGTTTGTGAATAAGTTCTCGCTAAATTAACACTTTCCCCTAAAATTTCACCTTGATTAATAAATGTCGTAACATCTTCAGTTGTCGTTGTAACATAATTAATGACTGTATTAACATTTGCTGATTTGTTTGATTTATACGTATCAAATACAAATGTAGCTTGTGTGAATAACCAACCAAAACGATAAGCACGTTCTTGATGAGATACATTTTGTGATACAAACGTATCATCTAACAAATGTACTTCTTCAATTCTATTACTTTGTAAATATCTGCTTAAGTTTCCGTACACAACTTGATAGTCATTTTCTTTAATTTCTTTTAAGTTACTTAACCCTACAGCAATTAATTTAACGACTTGTCCATTTACGATAATCGCTGTACTAGTGATTTTACCAAGTTCGCTACTAATAATTTGTTGTTTTTTTAAATTTTCAAGTTGTCCGCCTAAAATTTGATCAATTTCATCAAAATTGTGCATTTGATTTAAATGACTTGGACAACCGATTACAATCGGATGTTCATTATTAGAATATGATTCTTTAATTTTTATATTCATCATTATTATCCCCTTTTGTTAAAACATTGAATAACCGCTTCTTCGTAAATTCCTTATAACAAATCCTGCGACAATCGCGCCAATCCATCCTGAACCAAGCATTAATATATCCGCAGTATGTATGTGTGTTAAACCTGTAATAAGTTTTGAAAATGCAGTTGTTGGATCTGTAAAGTACATAGCCGTGGAAATTTTATCTACAATTGCAAAAATAACAAATGGATAAAGTACGACCATTAACCAAGTACCTTTTAATAGCATATTTAATATAAAAGCGATTCCAAAAAACAGAACAAAAAATAATGCCATTGATATGATAACTTGCGGTAAAGATATCATAGCTAACCTCCTTTAAAAAAAGAGACCCGCCTAATAGCAGGTCTCTACACTTAATAATGAATCAATTAGAATTTACCTTTTTTATAGGCTAATCCGATACCACCAATTTTGAAAATTGCACGAGTATCGATAACTTTTTTCATGAATGCTGCTTTTTTACCAGTAATTTCACGACCCATAACAACACCAACACCATCATGGCTACCTAATGAACATACAGTACCTTTGTCATCGTATACGAATGGTTCTGTTTTCTCACCATTGAAGATGTTTTTGATGTTTTTAGCAAGGTGTTCACCTTGTTGCATAGCGATTTGTGCTGTTGTTGGAAGTGGACGTTTGTTGTCTCCTTCACCAGCCATAACAGCTGAACAGTCACCAATTACGAAGATATCATCATAGTTGTCGATTGATAAATCATCTTTAACTACGATACGACCACGTTTAACGCCGTCAAATGATTCTTCCATTAATTTGCTACCTCTAACACCTGCAGCCCAAATAGCTGTGTTAGCTTCTAAAGTTTGTTCTTCGTCGTTAACTTTAACTACGAAACCTTTTTCATTACAAGCAACGATTGGAGTAGAAATTTTGAATTCAACACCACGGTCTTCTAAATATTTAACAACGTAGTTCACTAAGTTTTCTGAGAACATAGGTAACATTTTTGGAGCAGCTTCAACACAAGTGATTTTAACTTTAGATTGATCTACACCGTATTTTTTACATAATTCAGGAATACGTTCTGTTAATTCACCTAATAATTCAACACCAGTGAATCCAGCGCCACCTACTAAGATTGCTAAGTCATTTTCATCTTTTTCTTTAGATGCAGCATAATTAGCAAATTTATCTTCGATGTGTTTAGCAATACGACGAGAAGTGTTAATGTTTTCGATTTGTAAAGCGTGTTCTTTCATACCTTCAATACCGAATGTTTCACTTTCAAATCCTAATGCAACAACTAGAATATCATATTCGAATACACCGTTAGATGTTTCAACTGTTTTAGCATCTTTGTTGATTTTTGTTACTTCTGCTTTAACGAAGTTTACTTTATTTCTGTCGATTACATTTGTAATTGGATATAAAGCATCCTCATAGTTTAAAGTACCTGCAGAAGCTTCGTGTAACCATGTAGCTTCGTAGTGATAATCGTTTTTGTTGATTAATGTAACATCAACGTCTTGGTTTGAAACTAATTTTTGCAATTTAGTTACTGTTTGTAAGCCAGCGTAACCTGCCCCTAATACTAGAACTTTTTTACGTTCAAATCCCATTATTTTCACCTATACTTTCTAAATTTTGTTTGACACTTATAGGAAAGTTGTGTCACTTTGTGTTTTTCCTCACAAATAAAGATAATACTATTTACATACAAGTTTTATTGTATATTTTTATAAAGATAAATTCAAGTGTGACATATCAATTCCTTAGCATTGTTCTGGTGTACCAGAAACATCTCTTGTCTTAAATGAGCTTCCGCAACCACAAGCTGCAATCGCATTAGGGTTGTCAATCGCAAATCCGCCACCCATTAAAGATGTCTTAAAGTCAATTGTTGTACCATTTAAAATTGGTGCATCATTCTTATCTACTAACACTTTCACACCATAAAACTCTAGAACTTCATCATTCTCTGCTGGTTCTTCTTCTGCTGACATCCCGTAAGAAAGTCCCGTACAACCGCCACCTTTAACAGATACTTTCAAATAACCATTTGGCATATCGTTATTTTTCATCATATCTTTAACTTCATAAGCTGCTGCTTCAGTTAATATAACAGTTGACATATTTATTCCTCCTAAAAAATCCAATTTTCTTCTATATGACTATATATATTTTCAAGTAATTCTTCTGGTGTTTCTCCCTTGACCATATCTCCATTGACTAATGCATATAACCCTCTTGCACATGGTCCACAATTTTGTAGACAACCGTATTCCAATACATCTACTTCTGGATCATTGTCGAGCTTGTTAAACACTACATCAGCACCTTTGGCCAAGTTTGAAATACAAAATTCGACAATTGGGTTCAATGTGTTCACCTACTCACTTTTTATTCATTAAACTATTTTAACATTCATTGTAGTTTATGCCAAAAACGATTATACTAAAAGTATACTTATATATTATAAAATATATACATACAAATTTGTAGAAATTTGATTTATGGACAAAGGAGAATAACGATGAAAAGCTTAGTATTATTAGGGGGCGGATACGGTAATATGCGCTTAATGAAAGAAATACTTCCTAGCACATTACCTTCCGATTATTCAATTACGCTGATTGATCGTATGCCATTTCACGGTTTAAAAACAGAATTCTACGCATTAGCAGCAGGCACAAAACCAGATAAAGATATTCGAGTTCAATTTCCAAAAGATAAAAAAATTAATACAGTATATGGGGAAATTACTGATATTGATTTAGACAATCAAATTGTTTCAGTTGGAGATACACGAGTTGATTATGATGAACTTGTAATAGGTTTAGGTTGTGAAGACAAATATCACAACGTACCTGGCGCAAAAGAATATACTTATAGTATTCAAACTGTACAAAACGCACGCAAAACATACCAAGCAATATGTGACTTACCAAGTGATGCAACTGTTGGTATCGTTGGTGCAGGGTTAAGCGGTATAGAACTTGCAAGTGAATTACGCGAAAGTAGACAAGATATTAAAATCAAACTTTTCGATAGAGGTGCACGAATCTTACCTGCATTCCCAGAAAAGTTAAGTAAATACGTAAAAAAATGGTTTGATAAACATAATGTAGAAGTTGTACCAAATTCAAATATCACTAAAGTTGAACCAGGTCAACTTTATAACAATGAAGATATTCATAACGTTGATTTAGTCGTATGGACTGCCGGTATACAACCAGTTGAAATCGTTAGAAATCTTCCAGTTGATACTAATGACGGTAGAAGGGTTATCGTAAATCAATATCATCAAATTCCAACATATCCAAATGTATATATTGTAGGCGATTGCGCAGCATTACCACATGCACCAAGCGCATATTTAGCAGAAATACAAGCTGACCAAATCGCTGAAGTCATGAAATTACAATGGGCAAACAAACCACTACCTGAAAAGATGCCAGAATTGAAACCACAAGGATTTGTAGGTTCACTTGGTGAAAAACAAGGATTCGCTTATTTAATGGAACAAACCGTAACCGGTCGTTTAGCAAGAGTCATTAAATCAGGCGTCTTATGGTTATATAAATATCATAACGGATAAGAAAAAAGTAGCAGATTACTCTGCTACTTTTTTGTTGTATGTGGGGTTGGATGGAAGTGAAGATGTGAGTTTGTTGTGGTTGTTAAGGAACGGGATAACTTTAGTATTTTCTTGGCTTTATTCGGACATTAAGCTACGACTTGAACTATCTCTTGGCTTTATTCGGACATTAAGCCACATCTTGCCTCATATCACACATCTACTCTCTACCCAACTCACCTGTCCCCAACAATCTTCCCAACATTATTCTTATTTATTGTTCTACTGCTACGTGTTCATCTATAAATTTTGTTACTGGCTTTAATTGAACATAACCATCTGCTACGTATTCATCATTGATTGTTACGAGTGGATAGAATAGTTCGTCTTCGTTTATTCTTTCAATAAATTGTTGGTCGTGATCTGTTAAATTTTCAGTTTGATTCATAATATCAATATATGTGTATTCAAGGTTTAACTCTGGATATTTTCTTCCTAAAATTGCTTGTAACCACTCAAATGTATCTTTTGATGATGGTGCATTTACACAACTTGCACATACAACATCAGCCCCATAAATTACTATACTTGCCTTGGACATTTTAGCATCCCCCTAGTTTCATGAATAGATTTTTTACCTTATTTCTATTATAATAGATAAATAAGATTAATGTATCTAATAACACTTGATGAGAGGAGTATTAATATATATGGCTACCGAACAACAAACAATGTTTGATCAAGTTAGTGATGTACTCGAAAAGTTAAGACCATTCTTATTACGTGATGGCGGCGACTGTGAACTAGTAGATGTTGATGACGGGATTGTTAAATTACGTCTACTTGGTGCTTGTGGTACTTGCCCAAGTTCTACTATTACGCTAAAAGCTGGCATAGAACGTGCTTTATTAGAAGAAGTACCTGGCGTAGTGGAAGTAGAACAAGTATTCTAACTTTATAATTAATAAAAAATAGGACATCGTTTATAAGACGATGTCCTGTTTTTTATTTCCTAGGTAATATTAATGATAATGTCTACTCTCTTTTCCATCATATGTTCCATTGATGTGTTGTATCATTTGTTCATTAATATATACCCAGCCTTTCCATCCAATATGAACGGCATCTGTTATAACATACGGTTCATATTCTTTATCGGTTAAATCATATACTTTCATATCGTTCTTTTGAATCATATGATTGATTTTCTCATATACCGCTTCACGTTTCTCTTTATCGACATGGATATGGTCATACCATTTTCCATTTGCTGGAATAACGATAAACAATGGATCTGCTTTGGCTTCTTTTAAAGTATCAATTAATAATTGTAAATCATCAAATTCTTTCGAATGCATATTAAACTCGTAATTACGATTATATCTTTTACGTTGCTGCTTTAATAAGTGCCAATATTTATCATTCATACAAAATTTGTTTGTTCTTGAATGTTGTGCGCCATATTCAGAAGCGTATAACTTCAAATCATTCCAATTCATTTGATTAAAATGATGGTGCTCTTCTCTATGTAACTTTGCTTTTTCTTGTCCAAAAATTGATTTTAAAGCGTCGTGTTTTTCATAGATGTTTTTTTCAAAATCATTCATAAATGTACCTTCATCATAATGATGATTTTCTTTTTCTATGATTGATTTTAAGTATGGGTCTGATTTTAATTGTTTGAATTGCACTAATCTTTTAGCAAAACGATCTTTAATTTCTGGACTTAACACTTTATTTTTAAATAAGTGGTCAGCTTGTAATGGTGAAAATCGAGCACTAAAATTATCATTAGTCAATCCATGATTCGTAAACCATTGTGGAGAAATAATAATCGCTATTTTTTTACCTTTCAGATTATGTGCTTGGCTCCCCATATTAATTGCATGAATTAAATCAGTTGATCCACCCGTACCTATTAGATATGGTTGTAATTTCGCTTTTTTATCATTCAAGATATACGCTGGATGGAAGATGTCTTGTTTTTCCAATTCACTTGATCCAAAGATTGGATAGAACTTTTTGCTTAATAACATTTCTTCTTGTGAGTGCACACCTTTTAGTACTGTATCATCTAAAGATATCGCTTCGTTATTAATACTGTCATACTTTGAAAATGATTTAATCCATTCTACAGGTACGAGTAAAAATAAACCGAATAATAAACCACTTATTAATAATGGTAACAATAACTTTAGTTTCATTGTAATTCCTTAAGTACTTCTATAATTTTATTTGGTGTTGCCCACTCATCTCTATCAAAATCAGTAATTGTCACATCAATGCCTAAATTATTTTGAATTTCTAATAATAATCCAACTGTCGCAAATGAATCGATAATACCTTCTTCAAATATTTCAATATCAGGATTTTCTTTAACGATATCATTTTCTGCAACTTCTGCTAAAATATTTAAAACACTCTCTTCAAAATTCATAATATATCTCCCTTTTTTAATGTATTAACTTGCCTGAGAAAAGTAAAAATCCAAATGCTATACAATGGAACGTAATAAGAATTGCTACTATGTTCATAATGCTTGGATTCATCTTTATAGGATGTTTTTTACGCCATTGTTCATAATAGCCATATCCAATAAATAGCATTGCATGATATAAACCATACAAAATATAATGCCATTCAATACCGTGCCAAATACCCATAATAAAGAAATTTAAGAAAAATCCTAAATTAGATATTAATAATTTATCTTTTAATAATTTTTCTTTAGATACCCAAAATACAAATCGCATATATACGCAATCTCTAAACCAAAATGATAAACTCATATGCCATCTATTCCAGAAATCTTTAATATTTTTAGCTTTAAATGGTTGGTTAAAGTTAACTGGTGTTTGTACACCAAATAAATAACTAAATGCAATAGCAAATAAACTGTATCCCGCAAAATCAAAGAATAAATAGAAACTATAACCATACATATAATATAAGTAATTTAAAAATGTCGGATCCGTGTCTATTGGTACAACTTTTATGACATATTCATTAATGTAATAAGCAATAATATATTTATACAAGAATCCCATAAACACCATATGTATCGCTTTGATAAGCATGTCATAGTACTTTTCAGGTTCTATCGTCTTCTCTTCATCTTTAATAAATCGTTTATATCGATCTATTGGACCAGATGAGATTGTTGGAAAGAACGTAATAAAATCTATTAATTTCATCGTATCAATAGATTTAATACGACTATCACGAATTTCCATAATGAGTTGAATACTCTTAAATGCAATATACGATATTCCTAAGAATCCAATAAATTCAATGACTCTATTACCATGTATTGTAAGTTGATGTGTTCCAAGCCAGCTACTTTGTAATACTTTGACAACAATTAACGGTAATATAGATAACAATATTGCACTTACATATAACTTGAAGTTATTCGTTTTCTTTACGAGCGTGTTATAAGTTCTAATCAAAACAACTTGGTAACATACGTACAATGCAAAGAAAATAAGTTGATAACTTAAATATTGATTATCGAATAAATTTTTACTGTCATCCGAAAAAATTAAAACAAGCATAATTAAGGTTATTAACCTATTGTATATAAGACTTTTCTTACCGATTAATCCTAAAATAATTACGGGCAACATTAAGATTAAACAGATGTAGAAATAAGTAAAATCGCCATATGGTGTCATGAATTTAACCTCTCTAATACTTTGTTGCGATCTAATTTACCATTGGCCGTTAAAGGTAGCTGTTTAGCATAACTGAATTTTCTAGGAATCATATATTCTGGTAAATGTAATTTCAATTCATGTTTCAAATGCATTGTCATGTCATTTTCACTATCTAGCTCGTCATCCATTGGTACAATCGTTGCATGTAAATATTGGATTTTCTCACCATGTTTAATTGGTGAAATGACAGCTTGTTTAACATCTGGTAAATGTTCAAGTACGCTTTCAATTTCTTCAAGTTCCATGCGATACCCATTAATCTTAATTTGGAAATCAATTCTTCCGTTAATGAACCAATAGCCATCTCGATAAGACGCTTTGTCCCCTGTATGATAATTTAATTGGCCATCAATGATTTTAAACACTTTATTATGTTTTTCTTCATCTTTTAAGTAACCTTGGCTCACACTTTTACCAATAATAATTAATTCACCCTCATCTGTTAACTTCAATTCACTATTTGGGCGCACTTTGCCTATTGGTAAAGGTTTAAATTGATCCAGTATTTCTTGTGTGATTTGTATACTCGTTACAGCAACTGTAGCTTCAGTTGGTCCATATGTATTATAAATAGTTGATGTCGTAAACAAATCATGTAATTTCTGTGCTGTTTTATGACTTAATATTTCTCCACAGAAGAAGAACTGCTTTAATTTCGGATGATGTGTTTCATTAAAATTAGGCAATAAAAGACACATTTCTAAAAATGAAGGTGTAGATACCCAGCTTTCTACTGCTTTTTGTTCAAGTAATTCATATAATTGTTTAGGCTTTTCAATCATCTTCTTATCAACAAGTTGAAGTGTACCACCTGTCATTAAACATGGATAAATGGCCATAACAGACAAGTCAAAAGAAAACGGTGCTTGATTTAACCACATTTTGTACTCGCCTATTTGATTTAATTCCAGCATCCATTCTGTAAAATCAACAAGACTTTCATATCTTATTTGTACACCTTTAGGAAAACCTGTAGAGCCAGATGTAAAAATTGTATAAACAATATCTTTATCAGTTATTCTATTAAAATCTTGATCCACTGATTCAACAGCAAGTATTTCTTCTATTGTTATTTGATTTACATGTAAATTATTCAATAAATTTCCAGTTGTGTTCAAAATAAAAACAGGCTCAACCTTCTCAATGATATGCTCTATTCTTTCTAATGGAATAGATGTATCTATTGGAACGTAACCAATGCCTGCTTTCATACTCGCAATCATTCCCACAATCATATAAGGTGACATATGACCATAAAGTACTATAGGCTTTTCAGAACCTTTAATTAAAGTAGCTAATTTATTAGAATAAAGATCTAATTCACCATAAGTCATTACTTCATCTCTATAATTTATAGCAACCTTATCAGCATGCCACTTATTCATAAATGTTACTTTTTCTAAGATGTCATTCATAAAAGTTCTCCTTCATTAAAATTCATTATATATAAAATCATTACTTGCGCTTCCACCAGCATAAATCCAAAATAACACAATCATGATTAGTAAATAGAAAATCGTCAAACCAATCAATTTAAAGTTTTCAGAGTTTATAATATCCCTAATTTTTTCCATTGTTAATCTCCTTGTGTTTTAATTTTGTAATTATTCTATTTCATCATTATATTCTATGCATAATGGAATATCAAGAATTATATGTAAAAAATTAGCAATATATGGCAATAAAAAGACAAACCAAAAATTTAATTCTTTTGGTTTGTCTTTTTTAGTTATTAATTTCGTTTAATTATTTTAATTTAACCGGCGTTATTGGATCTTGTTTCGACATAATTTGTTTAGCATTATCTACGCATAGTTGCACCATTTTATCTCGCGTTGCAATTGAACTACTACCAATGTGTGGCACAACGATCACTTGATCCATTTTCAAAAATGGATGATCATCTGAAATAGGTTCATTTTCAACAACATCTAATGCTGCACCTAAAATTTCTTGTTGCTCTATTGCTTCAATTAAATCAGACTCTACAATATGACCACCACGTCCGATATTAATTAAAATAGCTGAGTTTTTCATTTTTTTAAATGTTTCTCGATTGAATATGCCTTTTGTTTCAGGCGTTAATGGCGCTGTACAAACTACGAAATCACTCTCATTAAGCAATTCATCCATTGTACGATATTCAACGTTTAATTGCTGTTCAGCTTCTTCTTTTCTAGAGCGATTATGATAAAGTACTTTGCAATTAAAGCCTTTCAATCTTCTAGCAAAAGCTTCTCCAATTGAGCCCATACCATAAATACCAACTGTTGAGCCGTGGACATCTTTTCCTGCTAAAAGATATGGACCCCAGCTTTTCCATTCGCCATTATGTACATATTGAACCGCTTCAACAATTCTTCTTGCTGCTGTTAACATTAACGTAAAGCCTAATTCAGCAGTCGTTTCTGTTAAAACTTCTGGTGTATTTGTAACAACAACACCTTTTTCTTCAGCAAGTTTCACGTCAATATTATCAAAACCAACAGCTAAATTGACGACACCTTTTATGCGCGTTGCATTGTTAAAAAATTCCTCATCAATTTGCTCGCTTAATGTCGTAATGACAATTGTTGCATCTTGAGAACGTTCTAAAAACGCTTCTCTAGGCATTGGTTCTAATTCGCTATTCCAAACATCTACTTCTGCATATTCTTTAATCTGATTGATAAACTTTTCTGGTAATTGTCTTGCAACAAGTACTTTCTCATTCATGTTCTCAGCTCCTTATGTGAATTTACTTAATCACTTCAAATAAATTCTTAACACTATATGTTGGTAATACTTCTTTTTTATTAATTTCTTCTAAAGATGTTACACCCGTTTGTACATGTAATGTATCAATGCCACTATTGATTCCAGCTAAAATATCAGTGTCATATAAGTCACCAATCATGACACAATCTTCTTTAGCATGACCAATTTTTTCAATAGCTTGTTCCATAATAATTGTTTCAGGTTTACCAATGAATACTGGCGTCTGTCCAGTCGATACACTTACAACGCTTGTCAATGAACCATTTCCAGGTAAAAATCCTCTTTCATTTGGAATCGAAACATCTTTATTTGTAGATATGAATTTCGCGCCATTTCTAACGGCTAAACATGCTACTGAAAGCTTTTCATAAGAAATATTCACATCTAAGCCCATTACGACATAATCAACATGTTCATCTTCTTTCACAACTAATCCAGCATCTTTTAAAGACGTTTCTAATCCACTTCCTCCTACCATATACACTGATGCACCTGGAGAAGCTTCACTTATATATCCAGCCGTTGCCATTGCAGAAGTAATCACATGTTCACTTGAAGTATGAAAACCCATATTATTTAATTTTTCTGCTACTTCAGCAGGAGTTTTTGATGAGTTATTTGTAACAAATAAATAATCTTTATTATTTTCATTTAAATAATTTATAAATTCGATTGCACCTTCAATAACTTCCGTACCTTTATACATTGTGCCGTCTATATCAATAAAATAACCTTTATAATCTTTCATTTTTATCTCCTTCACCAAAAGCTGTTACGGGAACATTTTCATTTTCTAAAAAATGTTTTGTATCTTCAATTGCTTGTTTATAAAATGGCGTCGCAATTTCAAAAGCTTTTCTTAATTGATCATGATCAAGATTTTCATAATTTCGAATAAGTTCTTTTCTGTAATCAATAGATGTTCTAATTGCTTCAGCCGTTGAAGGTTGGAATACTTTTTCAAGTTCCATAATATCAATTACATCTTTATAATTACCAGGATCTCTTAAAATAAATGCATCAATAATCAAATTCCCAATATCGACTACAGATTCAATCATCATATGTGCGATTCTTTCTAAAGCATATGGAGAATTTTTCTCGCTTTCAAAATCTACCGTCAATTTTTCTAAATAATTTAATTTTAAAGTTAAAGTTTTGCTATCTACGAAATACATGTAGAAGACCTCCTATCCATATATCATCATATCATAATTTTGAATTGTAGGGCATTGCTCTGTATACTATACAAGTAAAGAAAGATTTTTAAAAAGGAGTCGCTAAACATGATAGATATGTTCTTATATGATGAGCAAGATGAAGCGAAAATACAATTTGTAGGATTTGTCGGTGAACACAGTCGCTATGACTTAACACTGATTTATACAGATAGACATTATGGAAAAACAATGGTACTCAATACTCAAAACAATACATTTGGTATTATTGGTAAAGATGACTTAGAAGAAGAAGGCTATATTAGTCACATCCTCGGTTTAACAGAAGAAGAAGGCGAAGAAGTAACAGAATATTTACATGATGTTATAGATATATAGATTTGAATTAAGTATGTGATTAATATAGTGTGAGCGTTATTAGCAGTTCTGGCCGAAAGTGCTAATACTGATACCGTTATTAGCAAGTTTTGCCCAAAGTGCTAATAAGAAGTCCAGTAATGACAATTCTCAGTAGTTTTGTAAATAAGGCACTCCATAGTTACACTTCGACCGATTTTTGTAATTATGGACACCCATAGTAACACTTCCGCCGACTTTTGTTACTAACGCACCCGTCATTATAAACAACTTCATACAAAAATATTCACAACTCTCACTATAGCTCAATAAAAAAAGAGCCCGGAATTTTCCGGGCTCTTTCGTTTATAAATAATCTTTTAAAGTATTTTTAGATGTAGGTTGTTCTTCAATTAAGTCTTCTTCTATTTCTACTGTTTCAGCTTCTTGTTGTTTGTCTTGTTGTTCTTGTTTAGTGTTTTGCTGAATTGTTGGCTCTATTTTAACATCTTCTAATTTATGTTCTTCGTCTATGAAAGTTGCTTCTTCTGCTGTTAATTTAGATATCTCAGATTTAGATAATCGTCTTAACACAAAATATTTACATCCAAAATTACAATACTCTAGTATATAATCTTGAATGGCAGAGAATCGCTTATTTGCATCACTTTTTTTATTAGAATCATGATAAAAGCCTTTTAAACGAAGTTGCTCGTAACCAAAGTCACCAACAATAAAATCATATTTATCTAGAATTTCAGAATAACGTGATGTAAATTGTTCTTCATTGAAAGATTTCTGATCATCTTTAATCACTTCAAAATAGTTATTTTCTATTTTAGTTAACATTCAATCACCTTATTAGTTATTAAGTGCTTGTTCACCTAGAATATGTTTTTGTTTAGCAGCTTCATTAACTTGTTCATCTGCGTGATAAGAACTACGTACCATTGGACCAGCTTGGCAATGTTTAAAGCCTTTTTCCATCGCTACTTTTCTTAATTTACCAAATTCTAAAGGTGTGTAGTATTTTTGAACATTTAAATGTTTGCGTGATGGTTGTAAATATTGACCGATTGTCATAATATCTACGCCGTTTGCACGTAAATCATCCATTGTTTCATAAATTTCTTCAACTGTTTCACCAAGTCCAACCATTAAGCTAGATTTAGTAGGAATATCTGGGTACATTTCTTTAGATCTTCTTAAGAATTCTAATGTACGGTCGTATTTTGCACGTGCTCTAACTCTTGGTGTTAAGCGTCTAACTGTTTCGATATTATGGTTTAAAATATCTGGTTTAGAAGCCATTAATGTTTCTAAAGCTTCATAACTACCACCCATATCTGATGGTAAAATTTCAATTGTAGTATATGGATTTAACTCTCTTACTTTACGTACTGTTTCTGCATAAACGTTAGAACCAGCATCTTTCAAGTCATCTCTTGCTACAGCTGTAATTACTACGTGTTTTAAGTTCATAAGTTGAACTGATTCTGCTACACGTTGTGGTTCATCTAAATCTAACTCATTTGGAAGACCTGTTTTAACTGCACAGAAACGACATGCTCTCGTACAAACTGCACCTAAAATCATAAATGTAGCTGTACGTCTTTCTCCCCAACATTCGTGAATGTTTGGACATTTAGCTTCTTCACAAACTGTATGAAGATTCTTCTCACGCATCATTTTCTTCAAGCCTGTGTAATTCTTATTCGTGTTTAATTTTATTTTTAACCAGTCTGGTTTACGTAATATTTCTTCATTTTTAGTAGCCATATACGTGAACACCCTTCTATTATTAATTTTCATCTTTATATATTATAACGAATATAAGTATAAATTTAAATGCTCATTACACTTTCTTTTCATGTTGTAATAACTTTTGTTCAAAAATATTTCTTAAAAACTCTGGCATAATATAATTTATATTCATATCTTTCAATATTGGGAAGTATCTTCCGAATGTGTACATATCAATTGTACCGAGCTTATATTGTTCGTGATCTTCTATTTCTTTTCCATTCACAAAACATTGACCTGTAGACTCAATATAGCCGATATTTTTAAATACATATCCTCCAAAAATATCCCCTCTAAAGCCAAATCCAAATGCTACCTCATCCATATAGGACTGTTCCATCGCTTTATAAATAATTTGTTTAAGTTCTACACCTCTTAAATCTACTGAAACAGTGTTTATAGGATGCGGTAACATTTGATGAATATCGTATTCTGTTAAGTCATTGCCTGTCTTACCTTTAACAATAAGACCTGCATTAATAATTGCACAGTCTGCTTCTGTAAATTCTAATACACTTTCGCATAATAAATCTGTTGTATAACTTGCACTGTTAAGTCGTCGTGGTAATGAAAAATGACCTTTAAGAATCGGTTTATTTAATAATGCCTTACCTTTTTCTTCATAATCATTTGGTACTTCTTCAATTAAGTCAGAATTAATAATTACCGCTTCTTTATGGATAACTTTTTGATTTTCAATAACTAAATCTACTTTACCAACATAATGACCATATTTACCAGCTGCAGCCATCAACACACCATTTTGTTCTTCGCCATTTTCAAAATAATGATGTGTATGTGCGCCGAATATAACGTCAACTTCCGGACATTCTTTGCAAATTTGCTCATCAAAGAAGATGCCAACATGACTTAATACGAGCAGTACATCATACGATTCTTCCACTTGTTCGATTTCGTTCTTTAGCGCAAGTAATGGTGACGTTACTTTCCAATCAAGTCTTTCATAAATATGATTAAAAGGTGCTGTCAAACCAATCATACATACTTTAATACCATTAATATCTTTAACAACATGAGAAGTTATATGATTTGGTAAATTGCCATCTAAATCAAATAAATTGCAACAAGTAACATCGAACTGAGCTTCATCATATAAGTGGTTTAAGGCATCATGAGATATTGTCATACCTTCATTGTTACCTATTGTTACAACATCTACGTGACTGTCATTTAAAATATTAACATTTTCTCTACCTTGTGATGCTTCTGTTAAAGGATGAAATAAATCTATATGATCACCTATATCAATATATAGAGTATCATGCTGACAACGACTTCTTTCATCTTTAATATACTGAGATATTTTGGCATATGTATTTAAATGACTGTGTATATCATTTGTATGAAATATCGTGAGCTTCACAAATCCAACTCCTTATAAAACACTTTTTATAATCAAATATATACCTAAGATTAACATTGTAAATCTTAAAATTAAAACGACAGTGTCTGACTTCATTCTACTATTTATTCTTACACCAATTTTTGCACCAAAGTAACTTGAAATAATCAATACAATCGCATGTACCCAAAGTACATTACCTTGCACAATGTGGCTGACAGAACTTGATAAACTTGAGAAGAATATCATCATCATACTTGTACCAACAGCAACATGTGGTGGAAATCTAAATACAATAATCATCAATGGAGTCATCAATGCACCACCACCGATACCGAATAAACCAGTCGTTATACCAACAATAAATGATGAAACAATAGCAACAAACGGTGGTACACCGTATTTATGATGTTCGCCATATCTATCTGTAAAAGATTTTAAATACTTTTCTTGTTGGAAATACTTTATTGGTTTCACACGATTACGTATCATTAATACGATAGAAATAAAGATTAAGAAAATACCAAAGTACAAATTAAATGAATCTAAAGTAAAATACTTACTTAAATATGCACCGAGTAAAGCACCCGGAATGATACCAACTAAGAATATCAATCCATTTTTTACATCAACTTGCTTTGTTTTCAAATAGCCTAATGTTGCTGTTAAACCCGTTGTAATTAAAATGACTGATGATGTACCAATCGCTCTTTGTGGTGTCATACCAGACAATAATTGATGATCTATACCGAAATATACGAGTGACGGAACAATAATAATTCCGCCACCAATTCCAACTAACGCCCCTAATATTGCAGACGATACACCTATAATAATTAACACTAAATATGCCATACCTGTCACCTCTAAAATAATTTAAGTTGCTTAGGCGCTAAACCTTCGTATTCTATATCTAATAACTTTTGGTAAGTTTTGGCATTTTGTGCAGCATGTCCACCAGAATTATTATTAAATACTACATAAACATCTTTCGCTTTATGCTCTAAAATTTTAACTTTATCAGCTAACTCTTTAAGTTCTGCTTCATTATAATTATATAAATATCTGACATCACGCCACTCTTGATCTGTCATATCTTTCTTCGTCCATCCGTTTACATTTCGACCATGATAACGGACGAAAGCAACATCATGCGTAATGCGATTAATAAGTGGTATAGACCCTTCTCCACTCTGCGGTTCATCACAAACACTGTGAATAAATTTCATTTCGGTTAAAAATTCCAACGTATACTCTTTAACATCTTCTTTAAACCAAGTACGATTACGGAATTCGATACAAACGTCAAAATCTTTTAATTGCTCACGTACATAACGTAAATAATTAATATTTTGAGGCTGTAAATCAAACCAAGGTGGAAACTGTACGAGAATCATCGCTAACTTTCCTGATGCTTTCAACGGTGCCATCGAATCTTTAAATAAATTAAATAATGTCATTTTGTCCTCAGCAAAATCAGTTACCTCAGCATGACCTGTTAACGCCTGATGAATCTTAACAACAAACTTAAAATTATTAGGCGTTTCCCGAATCCATTTTTCAATATTTCGTTGCGGTTGAATCGCATAATAAGTTGCATCTAATTCCACAATAGGAAAATGAGCAGCATATGCTTTTAACTTTTCTTTTTTATTAGACAGGTCTTCATATAAAGAATCATGATCTCCCCATCCAGTTAGGCCAATTTTTATCATATCTCATCACCATACTCATCATACCACACAGAGTATTTATAGTTCAGTTTGTTTGATTAAAATTATGTAAAACTATGAATGAGCAGTAAAGAATCGTATGTCGTTCGTTACACTTCTTATACAATCTGTAATTATAAGCCGTCTTAGTTACACTTCCGCCGACTTTTGTTACTAAATTCACCATTCTTTTCAACTCATAAAAAAATAACGGCTATGACAAACTATAATGTCCTAGCCGTTTTAAATGTGTATCAACTCATTCATGTAGCAAGTTGTATATTTCTATCACAATATTTCATAACTTCCTCGTCATGCGTAACAATTAATATAGTAGATTTACCTTTAAATTCTGATAAAAGTTCAAGTATTTTATATTTATTATCATTGTCTAAAGCACCTGTTGGCTCGTCTGCAAAAATGATTAGAGGTTCTTTTAATAGTAACCTAGCAATTGCGACTCTTTGTTGTTCTCCTCCACTTAATGTATAAATTTTAGTATTAAGTGGTTTATTTAATCCTACTTTTTTCATGACATCATTTTTCAATACTTTTTTCTGTGATTTACTCAATTTTTTATAAGTTAGTACGATGTCCAAATTATATTCAATCGTTTCATGTGTGATAAGTGCGTAGTTTTGAAACAAATAGCCTAACTTATTTCGATATAAAAGCATCTTATGTTTACGTTTCATCTTAGTTATGTCATCACCATCAATATAGATAGTGCCACCATCAATTTTTTCTAAGCCACACATACAACCTAATAAAGTAGATTTTCCCGAACCACTTCTCCCAGTTATGGCGACCATTTCACCTTTGTTAATATTCAAACTCAAATCACTAAATAAATTAACACCATTAAATTGTTTTCTTAAATTATTTACACGGATCATTGTTTAATCATCTTCTCATACTCAGATTTACTAATATATTCTATAAAATAAACCCATTTACCTTTGTGATCGATTTTGACATATTGTTCAGAAGGGCTATGACCTTTAAAGTCCAATAGGTAGTTATTTTTATGACCATTTTCATCATAAGATTCAATATCTTTATAATCTTGGATATTTATTATTTCTTGTTTACTTAAATGTTCAGCATCGCTACTATATGGAACCTTAGCATAACTCCACCCTCTTTTAACAAAGGGATTTACTACATCCAATTTTTCATCAATATTTTTCATCGTAAATAAAATTATACAAATAATCATAATGCTTGCTATTAATGTATAAATTAACTTTTTCATTATTGAGTCTCACCTCTTCTTGCATCTTTCAACAAATGATATTCATATCGATTAATAAAAATCATGACAGAAAGTAATTCGAAAAGAATGATTGAAATCATTAATTTGAATGAAATTTCTACAATATCAAAAAAATTCACAATAAATAATGCTATAAATGTAGAAACTAAACTATTTATCACAAAACTTATATGCTTTTTAAAAAAAGAATCTCCATGAATAGTTCTTACAAATATCACTTTTTTCTCTCTATCACAATAAATATTAATAATAAATAGATATACTGAAATTAATATTATGATTCCTAGTATAGAGGTAGTAACAGAAACAAATAGATTACGTTTTATTTTATTATATTCAGTCAATACACTACTATAAGCATTAGTCAAACCTTGAATTTCTGTATCAAACTTATTATTATCTAGTTTACTTTTAATTAGATCATAATCATTAAAGAGCAATAACCCTTGTGATGTAGCAGAACTATAGAAAGAAATTGGATAATAACCTTTAGGTAATATTATTATTACTGGATTATAAGATATAACCTCTTTACTATATACACCTGTACTATAGTTAAATAAATTATAATTATTTTTTATTTTATGAACTTTGATATCTAGATACCTTTCTTTATTAGGAACTTTCTCAATTTCATCATAAAATTCAATCTCTTCTTGTAAATCTTTTTTTATTTTATTTATATTCTCTTTGGAAAAACCATTATCAGGAATTAGTGCTGTAATTTTTGAAAAATCTACTGATTCTTTGTTTTCTATACTAATTTTATTTCTATCAATAAAAGTCTTATTTACATAGATAGCATTATCTAAATCATATTTCTCCCCAGATTTTTTCCAATTATAATGTCTATGAAATGTAAGCATCCAATTCTTTTCAGGAATTTTGTTTAATAAATTTATCACTTCTTGATCTGAATATTTAAACTGTTTCTTACCTGTTTCTATTTCATTTGTTGTCAAATCAGCAATATATAAATCTTTATTCTTAAACCAATGCTTTTCACTGTTAACAATGTCAACCGTTTCTATGTAATTATGTATTGAAATCGATATAACATTGAGTAATGTTAAAGTCACTATTAACTTAATTATATTTGGTAAGTATTGGAACCTATTGCCAACACCTTCAAATTTTATATATTTTTGAATATTAAAAGTTTGTTTAGATACTAACCAGTAAGACATTAGCGATACCATAATCAAAATAATATAAAATATTACTACACAAATTAAATATGACCAAAAGATATATCTGATTTGTGCCAATTGATTATATAAATATAATCCAATAGTTGCCTTTAAAGTTATTATTATGAAATGTGAAACAAAGATTTTCGTAATTTTTAATAATTGTAAAGCTATAATTTTTGACGATGTGAATCCATGTATTCGTTTAATAGACATTTCTTTCACTGAAGCAAGTTGATCATATAAAATAGCTATGAAAATTATTACTAATAAAATTATGAAAGTAGAAGGTAATTGATGGGTACTTATATATTCCAATATTATTAAATGTAATGGAAATTCATAATCTTCAATTGTTAAACCTTTTTCTTCTAATGTTTCATAAAAATCACTCTTGGGATTCTCTTTTATAAAAAAAGTTGTTCCAACCAAATTTACTTTACCCAAAATTTTATTATCTGGTTTTATAATTTGATATTTCTTGTTACGATTAAATGCTTTTTCATTAAAATTAAGTTTCTCGTTCAAATTATATTGAGATAAATATTTAGTTTTACCATTATCATCATAATTCCCATTTACTCGAATCATCGAAATATTATGTTCAGTAGAAAGTTTAACTAATAACCTATTTATTTCTTCTTTATTATGTTTCTTGTCCCACTTTGCTATAACTAATGCTTTGTTGTATCCTGGCAATTTAATATCATCTATATAATTATAAAAATTTAAGAATATAAAAGTTATAATACCGAATATAAGAAATATAGTAGTCTTTGTAATTTTCTTCATTTATAAACTCTCCATAATTGCTATGTTGGATTACTTTCTGCACATATTTTTGCCTCTCCCCTTATCTATATATTAAGTTCAAGTTATTCAAGACGTCTTAAGAATAATATATTTAATTCATAATATTCTGCCAATTACTTTTTATACAGTTTTTTACAATTAAAACCCTCGCTATTTGTTTGTTGATAGCGAGGGTTTTGTGGTATATTTAATTTATTCGGATACCTTACATAATGTTATTTAATGATGGCCGTCATTGTATAATTTTTATGGTTAAGGTATTTTTTTCTGCGTTTTTGTTCATTATTTTGTCTCCTATTTTAATTTCAATACTTGTCCGATTTGTATGACATCTGATGTTAATCCGTTCAATTTCTTTAATGTTGCTACGGTAACGCCTGTTTTTTGACTGATACTCCACAGTGTATCTCCTGCTACGACTGTATATGTTGTTGGCTTCGTATTGAGGGCACCGCCGTTAATGGCTTCTGCTAGTGATTTAGTATATGCATTTAAATTATTTTTAATGTAATTCATATCTTTTGTTGAGGTAATAAATCCTAATTCTACTAATCGGTAATTGATATATTCTGCTTTAGCAACGTTACAATGTAATAGGTCACTTCTTTCTGTAATGCCTCTAACAGTACCTACATGTTTTTTCACTGCTGCTTGTAATGCTGTATCAATACTGTCTGCTGCTAATCCACTTGGAATAATAACATGACCTCCTGTAGCTGATGCGGCTGCTGAATCTAAATGAAATTCTACTACAATTTCATAACCTTGTGATTTCACCCAATATAATCCGTAATCTGTTTTATTTCCGACTTGTTCACCGTATGCTGTGTCTTGATACATATCTTGGTCTTTACCATATATTCCAACTGTATGACCTGCTTGTTTTAAATAATTTGCTACTCTGTCTACGATATTCGCTCTAATAAAATCTCTTTCATTTGTTCCATTTCCTACTGCGCCCGGATCATTATATCCATGTCCTGCTACAATCATAATTTTTCTACTCATTTTAACGGCTCCTTTATTGTTAGATTGATCTAATTTTTGATTAAGTTTGGATATATCATAATTTTCAATTGGCATACCACTGCACACTCTTGTTACTTCTTTAGAAATGTCTTCACCTTTTCGACGTAATTGGATATGCAAATGTTCACTCATCGGATTATTGTCATAATTACTGTTGCCTTGTAAACCAATGATGTCACCTTGAATGACTTTATCACCTTTAGAAAATTGCAATGTATCTCTTTGCATATGTCCGTAAATCCAATCATTGCCATTACTATCTCTAATTTCAATTGTGCCTCCGAAATTACCAAATGGTTCACTTAATATAACTGTTCCACTTGTAACTGCTGGAATTTGATTCGTTTCATTACTATAGACATCAAAAGCTCTATGATAACCACTACAATAGGCATCATAATTTATGCCATCTTCTCTGTAATTTCTGTATCCATAGTTCTTCGGATATTGATTGTACGTTCTTGGGTCAGATGAAATTTCCCATCCTTTTTTAGTTAAATATGTTATAGCTGTTAACATTCAATCATCCTTTCTCATTTTTATTTTTTACCAGATTCTTTTAAGAACTTTTCTTGTTCACGTGATTGATTTGTAAAAATGAATGTGTTTTTCCAAATACCATAAAGCACAAATACAATAGGTATCCCTGTGTTTAATACATTCATCCATGCATTTAACTTTTGAGGGTTCAACCATTCTACCGAAATACCAGATGCATTCAATGCTAAATATAGTGCACCTAAGAACCCACCTATCATTGCGATAAATTGTTTAACTTTGTCTGGATCAATTGGGATTCTGTTATCTTCTTCGGAATAATTCAAATTTACTTTATCTGTTTTGAAGTTCATTTTAACCATGTGTCTCACCTCCTTGGTTACACTATAATATAACTTTTGGTTGACGTCAATAACTTTTAGTTATATTTTTCTGCAAAATTATTGATAAAATATAACTATAGGTTATAATAATAGTATCAATCATATAAGGAGCGGGAAACTTATGGTGTCTCAAAATAAACTCTCTGAACAAATAAGTTTATTAAGAACTAAAAATGGATGGACGCAACAAAAATTAGCAGATGCGTTACAAGTTTCAAAACAATCCATTTCATATTGGGAAACAGGAAGAAAAGCACCAAAGATGAAGAAAATAGAAGAAATGGCAAAGTTATTTGACGTGAGTGTCAGTTATATTTTAGACGGGGAAGCTAAACAATCTTATAACTCTACTGCAGAAACGATTGCCGCACATTTAGATGGAGAATTAACAGAAGAAGAATTGAAGAAAGTATTAGAATATGTTGATTTTCTAAAGCATCAAAACAAATGATTTATTAAATGGATAATATGGTGGGGATAATTTGAATAGATATGAAAAAACACTTATCAATAATGAACACATCGTGATTAAAGAAACAAGTAACCTTCCCAATCAACTGAAAGGTTTATATGTAGATGGATTAATTTTATTGAAAGATAATTTATCTAACAAAGAAAAATTAGAAGTGCTAGGAGAAGAGTTAGCCCATCATGATATATCTTATGGAGATATTCTCGATACAAGTGAATTATGGAAATGGAAATTTGAACATAAAGCAAGAAGATTAGGATTTGAAAAAATTATACCTCTAAAAAGTATTGTGCAAGCATACCAATCAGGTGTCCATAATAAATTTGAACTGAGTAATTATTTAGACGTATCTGAAGGTTATATAGATGAAGCTTTAGAACATTACAAACAAAAATATGGATTAAGCACATGGTATGATCATTATTTAATAAAGTTCAACCCACTTCAAGTTTATGAATATAGAGAAATCAATTAAAGGCTGAGACGTCATTGTCTCAGCCTTTAATCATGTTATAAATATACGTTATATTTACCATTCTGCAATGCTGCCATCTTTATGTCTCCAAATTGGGTTATGCCAATCATGCCCGACTTCCGCCATTTTTCTGACATGTGCTTCATCAATTTCTACACCAAGGCCAGGCTTTTTAGGAATATCTACATATCCATCTTTAAATTCAAATACTTCTTTGTTTGTAATATAGTCTAGAATATCACTGTCTTTATTGTAATGAATGCCTAAGCTTTGTTCTTGAATAAAAGCATTGTGACAAGTTGCATCTACTTGTAGACATGATGCTAAAGCGATAGGTCCAAGTGGACAATGAGGTGCAGCACCTACATCATAAGCTTCTGCCATAGAAATAATTTTTTTACATTCTGTTATACCACCAGCATGTGATAAATCAGGTTGAATGATATCGACAAATCCACTTTCTAAAATAGGTTTGAAATCCCATCTTGAAAATAGTCTTTCCCCAAGTGCTATAGGAATAGTAGTCGTTTGACTAATTTCTCTAACCGCTTCTATATTTTCACTTAACACAGGTTCTTCTATAAACATTGGATTGTATGGCTCTAATTCTTTCGCTAAGACTTTAGCCATTGGTTTATGAACACGCCCGTGAAAATCAATTCCAATACCTAAGTGATTGCCAGCTGCTTCTCTAATGCCAGCTACACGTTGAACAACACTTTCTATCTTGTCATAACTATCTATATATTGTAATTCTTCAGTTGCATTCATTTTGATTGCTTCAAAACCATTTTCAAAAGCTTTTTTAGCAGCGTTCGCAGTATCTTGAGGTCTGTCACCACCAATCCATGAATATACTTTCATAGATTCTCTACATGCCCCTCCTAATAATTCATGAACAGGCGCGTTATAATATTTACCTTTAATATCCCACAATGCTTGGTCTATACCTGAAATGGCACTCATTAAAATTGGACCACCTCTATAAAAGCTACTTCTATACATCATATTCCAGTGATCTTCGATATTTAAAGGATCCTTGCCAATCAACTGTTGCATAAATTCATCAACCGCTGCACCAACAGTTTGAGCTTTACCTTCAATTACAGGTTCACCCCATCCAACGATACCTTCATCCGTCGTAATTTTTAGAAACAACCAACGCGGTGGTACTTGAAACAACTCATAGTCTACAATCTTCATGTTAGCACTCCTCTTTAATGTACTTTGTTATAAAATGCTTGTGCTTTTTGTTCTAGTTCTTCAAAATATGCTTTATTCGTTTCTACTTTCGTATTAACTAAAGCACTTCCTAAACCGACACCAACTGCTCCCGCTTCAATAAAGTCAGTAACATTGTCTATACTCACACCACCTGTTGGTAAAAGTGGAATATGCGGTAATGGACCTTGTAAATCTTTAATATATTCAGGACCTAAACTTGTTGTTGGAAAGACTTTAATAATATCTCCACCGTATTCATAAGCTTCTAAAATTTCCGTTGGTGATAAAGCACCTGGTATACTTACGGCACCGTATTTTTTACTCATGCGAATCGTATCTTTATCTACCGTTGGCGATAATATAAACGTTGCACCACTTAAAATAGCTAACCTTGCTGATTCTGCATCTAAGACTGTACCTGCTCCGACTACAACTTTATCCTTCATTTCATTAGAAATCAGTTCAATAGATTCTAACGCTTTAGGTGAATTCATCGTAACCTCAATCGCTCGAATACCTGCTTTATATAACGTTTCTACGATTGGTAAAATATCATTGGGTTTTGCATTTCGTAAAATTGCGATTAATTTAGTTTCTTTGATTGTTTGTAATGTATCTATTTTAGACGCCTCCTTATCTAATTACATCATCTACATGACCTGTATGCTTCATCTGTTCAATTTCTTCTTTAGTTGGTAAGCCTTCAACATCACCTTTAACCGTTGTCACAAGTGCACCAGCATTACAAGCCTGTTCAGTCGCTTCATGAATGGATAATCCTTCTATAATACCTGCAATTAAACCTGCCGCAAAGCCATCTCCAGCACCAACAGGATCAACCACTTCTATTTCTTTTGAAGCTTTTGCATAACCTGAAATGTCGTTATGTACATAGTAAGCACCTTTACTTCCTAATTTAACAACTACTGTTGATGCACCTAAATTAATAATTTCTTGAGCGATTTCTTCTTCAGATTGTGTATTGAATAAAAATGCCCCTTCACTCGTTCCTGGCAACACAATATCACTTAAAGCGATTAATTGTTTTAATGTCTCTTTCGCTTCATCTTCAGACCATAATTTGAGTCTTAAGTTTGGATCGAAAACAATTTGTAATCCTAATGATTTTGCTGTCGAAATGAGTTTAAATATTGTTTGTTTACAAGATGCACTTAAAGCAGGCGTAATACCTGTGACATATAAATATTTAAATTGAGCGACATAACTTTCATCTATATTTGCTTCAGACATTAGACTAGCTGCTGAACCTTTTCTATAATAATGGACGCGTGTTTGATCTTGTCGAAATTTCTCTTTAAGAAAAATGCCAGTTGACGCCTCAGATATTAATTTTACAGAATCTACATTAATACCTTCACCACGAACAAAATTTAAAATCTTCTGTCCTAATTCATCATTTCCTAATTGACTGATCCAGCCAGTTTTAACACCAAGCTTTTCTAACCCAATAAGCGTATTTGTTTCAGCCCCAGCTATATGCGTTGAAAAGTCTTGAGCATAACGCATTGGTCCTACTTCTTTAGGTGCAAACACAACCATCGTTTCTCCAATAGACAATACATCCATCTTCATGACCCTCCTTATAACTTAATAGCCGTCTGCGTTGTATAAACGTGCAGATAAACCACCATCAATGACTAAGTGTTCACCTGTCATCATTTCAGAATCATCAGATGCTAAATATTGCGCTAATTTACCTATATCTTCTGGTTCATTAATTCTTGATGTCGCGTGTAAATCTAAGACACCTTGTCTCACTTCATCTTCGTTTTCCATTGAATCAAACCAATTTTTTAAATGTGATGTGTTCGTAAATCCAGGACATATCGCATTAACACGAATATTGTATTTACCTAAACTTAATGCCATACCTCTTGTCATCGCATTAACGCCACCTTTAGCTGCAGCATACATATCAGTATCTGGTAAAGTCGCGATTGAGTGGTTTGAAGAAATATTGATAATAGAACCGCCACCTTGTTTCTTCATTTCTGGGATGACATGTTTAGAACATAAGAATGTTCCTCTTAAATCAATATTGATAATAGAATCCCAATCTTCAACTGTTGCTTCTTCAATTGATTTAAACACTGTGATACCTGCATTATTAACAAGTGTGTTGATTTTTCCATAATGATTCACTGTTTCGTTAACCATATTAATAATACTTTCTTCTTTAGATACATCTGTTTCAACAAAGTATGCGTCGCCACCGTTATCGATTATTTCTGCTACTGTTTCTTTACCAAACTCTGGATCAATTGTCGCAACGACTATCTTTGCGCCTTTACTGCCAAGTTGTTTTGCAATACCTTTACCGATACCTTTTCCTGCGCCAGTTACAATAATGACTTGTTCATTTAATTCACTCATTTATAATTCCTCCTTATATTCATTTATTTGGTTTTGGTAATGAGAATATTTCTTCTACAATTAAAGATGCTGCGCCAATCGTGTATAAATCGTCCCCTAAAGCAGAAGTTACGATTGGAGTCCCTTTCGCATCTTCCCCCATTACTTTTAACCGAATGATTGCTTTAATTTCTGGTAGTAAGAGATGACTAATTTTTGTTAAACTACCACCTAATACAATAAATTTTGGTCCAAATAAATTGATTAATATTGCAAAGCCTAAACCAAGATTCCTACCAACTTCTTTAGCAATTTGGACACATAATTCATCGCCTTGATTCACTGCCCCATAAAAATCTTCAATACTTAATTCATCAATTTCAGACTGTACATTTAATATTTGACTTTTAAGACCAATTTTTAATTGACGCTTAATCATTTTTAAAATTGCTGTTTCTGAAGTCAATGTTTCTAAACAGCCATAATTACCGCAAGAACATAATGGACCATCTGGATCTATCGTGACATGTCCAATTTGACCTGTAATATGATGATTGCCTCTTAAAATCGATCCATTATTGATAATACTTGCACCCACACCATAATCCACGATGACCGATATAAAGTTTGTTTCTTCTTTGCCTTGACCAAACCACATTTCCGCAAGTGCTGCACTATTACAATCATTATCAATTAAGACCATCAAGTCTGTTTCAGATTCTAATATCGATTTAATTTCGATATTTCTCCATCCTAAGTTTGGCGCAAAGATATTTGTACCATTTTGAGTATCGACCAATCCGTGCATGCCTACTCCAATACCTAGAACTTCAATTTGTTGCGCTGAATATTCTTCTGCAATTAAACGAATTTCTTGTCCTAAATAAACAATCATGTCATTCGGATCTTTTTGTAAATCCATTTCTATTTGTTTCTCAAATAGGATTTCCGCTCTTAAATTGCTGACAATAATACTCGTTCTATATGCACCAATTTCTAAACCAATCATCACTTTTTTCTCTTTATTAATATCAAGTGGTATAGGTTGTCTGCCTCTAACTTTTCTTTCCATTGCCTTCTCTTCTATCCATTGTTCATCAATTAATATTGAAACAATTTCTGAAACTGAAGGTCTTGATAAGTCAATTTTATTCGCAATTTCTACTCTAGAGATTGGTCCATACTTTTGAATCGTCCTTAATACAAGTTGCTTATTATAATCTTTCATTAAATTAATATTGATCCGAGATGATTGCTTCACGACACCCCTCCTTAACTTTAAGTAAATTAAAATAACTAAATAGAATATATTTATTCATATATTACTTGATTTTCTATTTGAAAAGGCTTACATTAATAATTAAATCAGATTCAAAGTGTAATTACAACTTTTTTAGTTATCTTAAATAATTAAATACCATCAACGAGCTTCAACCTTTTATTTTAACTAAAGTTTCTGATGGCGTTATTCAAATTACATGGGGGTAATAAAATGGAAGCAAGCAATTATAGAACGAAGTTAATTTTCTTCCTAGGTGCTTTAGGTGGATTGCTTTACGGATATGACACAGGTGTTATATCTGGCGCGTTGCTTTTTATAAAAAATGATATACCACTCACAAGTTTCACTGAAGGTTTAGTCGTGAGTTCAATGTTAGTCGGTGCAATATTTGGCTCAGGATTCAGTGGACCACTATCGGATAAACTCGGTCGAAGAAAGCTCGTATTTGTTATTGCGATTGTCTTTATCGTCGGTGCATTAATTCTATCATTAGCACAATCAATGATTATCCTAGTTATAGGTAGATTTATAATCGGGTTAGCAGTCGGCGGCTCTACTGCGATTGTGCCAGTCTATTTATCAGAAATGGCACCTACTGACACGAGAGGTTCTTTAAGTTCATTAAACCAACTGATGATCACAATAGGTATTCTTGCTTCATATTTAGTCAACTATGCGTTCGCAGATATGGAAGCTTGGAGATGGATGGTTGGATTAGCAGTTGTACCTTCTGTCATCTTAATGATCGGTGTTTACTTTATGCCAGAGAGCCCTAGATGGTTACTTGAACATAAAAGTGAAAAAGCCGCTAGAAAAGTTATGGCAATTACAAGAAAACAATCAGAAATTGATAAAGAAATTGATGAAATGAAAGAAATCATTCATATATCAGAAAGTACATGGACAGTCTTAAAATCCGTTTGGCTAAGACCCGTACTTGTTATAGGCTGTATATTTGCACTACTGCAACAAATCATCGGCATTAATGCCATCATTTACTATGCACCAACAATCTTTAGTAAAGCAGGTTTAGGAGATGCAACAGCTATTCTTGGAACAGTCGGCATCGGATCAGTCAATGTAATTGTAACGATATTTGCAATATATATAATGGATAAAATTGACCGTAAAAAACTACTCATTACAGGTAATATCGGTATGGTTTGTTCATTACTTATTATGGCAACACTCGTATGGACAATCGGATTACATTCAACAGTCGGCGCATGGATTATTGTCGCATGTTTAACATTGTTCATTGTTTTCTTTGCATTCACTTGGGGACCAATCTTATGGATCATGTTACCAGAACTATTCCCAATGAGAGCAAGAGGCGCAGCAACAGGTATCGCGACATTATCCTTATCAATAGGTAGCTTATTAGTCGCACAATTCTTCCCACTGCTCACATCAGTAATGGGAATCGAACAAGTATTTCTAATCTTTGCAGTCATCGGTATACTTGCAATGATATTTGTCATTAAATACTTACCAGAAACAAGAGGCAGAAGCCTTGAAGAAATCGAAGTAGACTTAAGAAATAGAACATCATCCGTTACATTATCTAAAATTGATTAAGTCATAGAAAACCCCGTAGAAATTCTACGGGGCCATCTTTATATGGTAGTATTATAAATCCAAAATTCACTTCTTCTCTATCATTATAAATAAGGCATAAAACATTAAGAGTACTGAAATACCTAATATAATAGAAATGATTGATAATATAAAATTAAAATCATAAACTATATCTCCAGCAACAATTAACACTGTTCCCAAAAATAAACAAGTAGCAAATATGTATGAGATTTTAGCTATATTTTCTGGCTTTACTTTATCATGCTCTATAGAAGCAATAATATTTATATTTTTAGATATTGCAACGTATATAGAAATGGTTAAAGAAATTACTAATATACATATATCTAGTATGATATTAAACACTGTCTACCTCCATTTACTTGTTAGCTTTATTCCTTTTATAATCTTTGATTAAGTAAAATAAATGTGAAGCACCTAAGCAACAAAAAATAACTATAACTATATTAACAATTATACATATCATATTCGAATTAGGTAAATACGAAAACAAAAACACAAATGGTATAAAGCATATAATTTCTAGTATTGTTATATTTTTAAAAATTTCTTTTAAGTTATTCAACATTGATCACCTCATTATGATAACCTTGTAAGACTTCATTTTATATTTCCTTAATTTGTAAAAATAATACCACAAACATATAAATAGGTATATATTTTCTATATTAAAAATATCTCCCATCGATTTTGTTAAGTGCTGACGCCTGAGGGAATAGTATGAGTGAGAGACTATAGGCTCGAACCATACCCTAGGCAAGCATGCACGAACAAAATCGAAGATTACTTTATAAACATATTATCTAAAATAGATTAAGAAATAGAAAAACCCTGTATAAGTTCTTACGACTAAGAACTTATACAGGGTTATTTTATCTATAAATATTGTCTTACACAGTTTAATTGGTATTATCCAATTGAACCTTCCATTTCTATTAGAAAGTCTGTTAAATAATTATTTCTGTTATTATAAAACCTTTTATATCAACGTTTTTAAAACTATATATATTTGAGAATTACCCGTTTTCAGACAAAATGGTATCAAAAATGGTATCACTATCTAAAAAAAGAGGCAACCGTCGCAACAGTTAACCTCAAGTACACTCCGCAGATATGTACCTTTACTATGTATAGTATACCATATTTTAGGCATAAAAAATAACCCTACCTAGTTTCCGCTAGATAGGGCCTTTTGACGTCTATGAAATTTGAGAGAGTAACCAAGTAATTACTCTATGATTTTAGTATATCATAACTTTTTATTTAAATGTACCCCAAGCACTACCAACTCGTTGTCCTTTACCATTTGACTTACCAATTGGCATATAAACAGTTGCACCACTGTATACTTCCCAACTTATCCAGATATAACCTTCATAGTCTTGTATTTCATTGTAGTTAACAGATTGATTATATTCTAATCCACCAGCAATAGGATTATGAATACTTGGTCCTTTATATCTTGTAACTATTCCATCTTTAGCTTTACAAGTGAACGTACCTTTTTCTTTTTTCCACAAGATACCGTATTTATTTTTCTTCCAACCATTTCCTACATTTTTAGAAACAACTGTATTTGTTTTAGCTTGATTTGGTTTAACAGTTGATGGTTTTGTAGCTTTCACAACTGCATCAGTTGATGGACTACCTGCAGGTAATGATGGATCGTTGTAATACTTTGTAATTTCTTTAATGAAATAATCTTTTAACTGATTAACAATATTAGATGGTGCAGCACCTTTTGTAACTGGATTCCAACCTGTATGAATTGTCATACTTCTATGTGGACAAGCAGTTGGTACAAATTCACAATGTAACCTCACGGTAGAACGATTAACAGGTAAACCATAATAAAGTAAATCTGCAGCTGCTTTTTTAAATGTTGCTTGCTCGTTTGCTAAGAAATTCTTATCGCTAGCGCTCAATGATTCGTTCACTTCATAGCCAATATAACTATTATTACCGTCTTGATTAGCAGTATGCCATGCAACACTGAACGTATCAATCGCACGCCAAACTGTATTTCTGTCAATGTAATAATGAGCAATACCAGCTTCATATCGAGCAACAGAAGTACTTTGTAGATTATTATAATCTTGTTTAGCAGTAGCGCTACCTGCTGTGTTATGAATAACAACACCTTTTAACCTTCCTGAGCGATTAGCCATTTTGTAGTTGATAGTTCTATTAATCGTTTCAATTTTAGTTGATTTCTTGACTGCACCTTTTTCTGCATCTTCATAAGGTGGTCTGATAACACCTAAAAAATCTGTATATTCATGATCTTCTACAAATGCTGCAGGACTACCAGTATTTAAATTAGCATTAAACCAATTTTGGTCTATACTGTTAAAATATTTAGCGTTAGCCTCAGTAACAATACCTGTGTGTCCATGTTTCCCGTCGAATACAAAGATATCACCTGGTTGTGGTATTTGATTTTTACCTTTTATAACTTGGAAACCTTTTGGCCATTTGAAGTTGATAAAATCTTTTGCGTTACCAGTTGGATGAACTTTCCAATGCTTTTTGGTAAACTCTATTACAAATGTTGCACATTGCGCTCCATATTCTTGACCATCTGTAAGCCTATTTCCTATATTACTAACTGCCCATTTAACACCATCTCGTTTTTTCATTAATTATAACACTCCTTTTATTGTATTAAAAAAAGCCGACTAATTAGCCGACTTATTTTGGTTCGTTATATTGTTGAGCTTGCGTTGAGTCATTTATCCCTCTAGTTGTAGGGTCTTGTACCACGCCTAGTAACACTAACACACCTAACACACTGTTCACGATATTAGTGATTTGGTCTGTATACACTGTGATGTCGTAATCAAATGCACCCGATACTTGTTGAGCAAACAAAAGGATAGCCGATATAATGGCTATCCAAAATGATTTTTGTTTGATACGAACTTTCCAGTTAATTTTCATTAGTTATCCTCCTTAGAAAAATACTTGTGCAAACGCTAAAGCCCCAACAATAACAGTTCCTAATGTACCGATTATTGCGACCCACAACTGTATGTTGCCTTGTTTGCGTTCCGATACTGAATTTTCAATACTATCTACACGCTTAGTAGTAGTTTCAACATTAAACTCTACATTTTTAATACGATCATTATATCCATCCATCTTTTCATCAATTGATTCTAAAATATGGTTTGTTTTCTTGCTCGTTTCAGTTAACGCTTGTGTACTAATTGATAGGGTGTTTATAGTAAGTTTTAAATCATTGTGCAATTCCATATGTTTGCTATCAACATCTTTAATACGACCCGTCAGCTTGCTTATATCAGCTATATGGTCAGTTTTTAATACATATCTATTTTCGTCTGGCATAAATCTCTGCACCCCCGAAAAACGCAATCACACCACAAATAGCACTTAATGTCGCAAATTGCATAGGTGCTATCCAATTAATAGCATTGAACAAACCTGCGCTTGTCATCATTAAATACATGAACGAACATGTCAGACCTCCTAGAAATAATACCCAATGAAAAAGGCTATTACGTTTAGGCATCAACCAACTTGAATAAATCAAAAATAAACTTGATATAGCCATCAATATCCCCCATATCCAAATAGGCATAAATTGATGTAAAGCTTTATAAAATTCTGAATCGCTTAATACCGTTTCTTGTTGAATAGCAAAGAACAAACCACGCCATAAGCTAAATACACCCAAGCCGAACAGTAGCGTGCTTGAAATTATTTCTGGTAAGGACATCTTGTTCATACAACACCCACTCTCTGTAATTTATTTATATAAAAAAAGACACTGAAATTAATCAGTGCCTTGTGGTTTATTCTGGTAAATTTTCCCCAGTTATTTCTTTGTACTGTTCTTTAGTAATACAACCATAATCGTAATATATTTTAATATCTGCGTTTGTATAACAGTTGATATCATAAAAATATTTAATACTTTCAAATGATGGAAACATTAGGCGTTACCTCCGTATTTGTTTTCTAGTTCTGCAACTTTCATCACTGTTTCTGCTAAAGTTTTTTCGCTAATTTTCAATTTATCTTCAAGTTCTTTTGTCTTTTTGTTACCTATCATGACTTGCATTTGTAACTGAGCGACTAATAACTCTATTGCCTTCGGTGTTAATGGTGGTCTTTCTTGCATAGCTTCCCATTCTTCTTTACTTGTACCTATCCATTCATTACCGTCATAGTAGAACGGTTGATATATGCCCTCTGGTGGTGGTACTTCCGTATATTCATCATTTGGATAAACATATTCTCCTTCTTCATTTAACTTAACTATAAAAGGCGTACCATCATATAAATAAACTATTTTCATTTAGTTTCCTCCTTAATCATGCCATGTTAGTTCTGCATAAGCGTACCTTTCTTCATTCCAACTATCATCACTATTAGATAAATTAAACCTAACTTCTCCGTTCGGTCTAATCACTATATAAGCACTCTCATTAGAACCAGGAACGCTTACAGGATACACTTGTGTATTTTTTGCAAAGTTTACTGGTAATTGTGCTATAACTTGACCAGGCGTTAAGTTAGAACCATTAATTCTTAGTTTTTTCGTTATTATACTACCGTTCGTAATTGTTTTATAAGCACAATCAAAACCGTTACCTGTAAAACCTTTATAAGCAGTGTTACTTAACGCACCATTGATTAAATTAAAAGGTATCCAACCAGTATCAGTTTGTGTTTTCGTCAATTCTTTCCAGCCTAAATCAGAGCCTTTATGAATGTTTTTAATGAATACTTGTCCAGAGTAACTTACAACTGCAAATATCTGTTTTGTATTATCAATTCCTTGCAATATCTCAACGTTATACATCGCTGACCCACTGTTATTAAATGGGTTATTCTTCATATAAGAAATTTGATATTGACCAGGTGGTAAAGTTACAGGGTCAACGGCTGTATAGAACGTTGGTTTACCATCGTCTTGTGTTAACTTATACTTTTGCCACGTTAAACTACTTAATTTATCATTTAACCCTTCTGGTTTAACAAATTCGTTATCAGTAATAGCTTGATTAAATTCATTTAGTTTTTCGTCTACGTGTACAACTGCATCGTTAGAAACGTTTTCTACATTACTTACACTTTCTTCTACCTTATCGTTCATCGTTGAAATAGCATTATCTTTAGCAATTTTCACATCACCAATAGCACTTGTAGCAGTATCGTTAATGTTTGTTTGTGCTTGTGCAATAATACTATCTATATATGCTTTACCTTCTGTCACGGTTTGGTTAATTTGATTGATACCTTGTTCTTTTACAGTTTTCATTTCTGCCACATAATCATCACCATTAGCAATTGCTTGTTCGATGTCGTTTACACGTTGTAATATTCTAGCTTTTAACTGATCGAACATTCTTATATATTCAATCTTAGTGAATGAAGATATTTTGTTAATCAACGCATCTGCTACTTCAAAAGTAAATTCTCTAAATACTGCAACTTCATTATTTTTAGGGTCATTATCTACGTTATTCACGCCAATATATACTTGACCCGTAACTTTAGTTGATGTACTAGCTTGTAAGAACTCTTTATCAAGTGTGATGCCAACAATACCGTTCAACCCGTCTAGTACTTCTAAATCAATAACATCAGATGCACTGCCATTTGCCGATTCGAAATAAGCGGACGCATCAATATTATTCTCACTGATTAATAGTGGTCCTTTAGTGTTATACAACTGAAATTCAATCTTTGCAGTATTTTCATCTAAATTATAAAAACCAACCCCTAAATCAGAGATTGGTTTCAAATATGGTTCTGCTTTTAATCTAAATAAGGCTTTTTTATCTATACCGTTCACCATGTCATCACTCCTTATTTTATTAATACGACTGCTACGCCATATCCTTTTTCACTGTTAAATGGTGTTGTAATTTCTAACACTCTATAATTACCATTTACATTATCACGTACGCCTACACCATTTTCAGCTTTGATATAGTCATTAGGTTTTAATTCACCTTTAAACCTTGTGAACACTTGACCAACTAAACCAACTACATTCCACTCTGGTCGTTCTGAACGTGGAATATAATCATCTTCGTATTCAACGTAATCTGGATTAAGGATAGGAATTTCAACTTCTTCTGAATACCAATTACCTTCATCATCTTGCCATTCTTTCGTTTGCCATTCAGTAAGCGTTACGCCGAACTCATCTTTTAAGAACTTATCTTTATGGTGGAACATTTGGTCACCTAAGATAACACCTGCTGTACCAGAGATAACACCTATTGGTTTATCATTAGTTTGTGCTTTTCTGATATAACGACCATCCAGTGTAACTATTGTTCCATTAGGTATAGCTTGACCACTTTGTGATTCAAAATACTCAGCATAGTCACCGAAGTTTTGTCCAGATGATACTGTACCTTTTGTTTTGATATTTCCACTTAATGAACTCATATCAATTGTTGTATTTGCATAATCAGCACCGTTTACGCCATAGCCTAATAAGAAATGATAGTTACCAGGTGATTTAACGCCACGGCTATTAACGATTGTCTGACAATAAGCACCAGGTAATGTTTCTGATTCGAGTGAGTTAATAACTGCACTACGTGAACCATAAGCCTGTGAGTTTGCACCAACTCCAGCTATCCATGAACGGTCACTATGAGCATACGAGCCACCTGTACTCGCAATTGCCGCTGAACGTTGAGCAATCGCACCACCACCAGTTGTGCCACCACTAAAACCACCTTTTGTAACTGTTGGCATGATTTTATACAATTTACCTGCTAAATCAGCTTGGTTAGCATACTTTTCTGCCATAACTCCGATAATTTCAGTGTTATTGTTATAACTAAATATAGCAGTACCAGTACCTTGACCTTGCATATTTCCACCGATAATTTTTGTGTCATATACTTTAGAACCGTTGGCTATACCAATGTTGGAAGATGAATCTATGATATTGAAATTGCTAATCGTTATTTTCTTAGGTCTATTAGCGCCACCGTATATTTGAACATCAGCACTTGCATTTTTAAACCCTCTTATATTCAAACCATTAAACGTTACATTTTCTGCTCTATACTGAATAGCAATAACAGGTTGACCTGCTGTAAATGTACCATCACCAATTGCGGTGAAATTATTAATTTGTACATTTCTAAATGCTGATATAACCATTGCACGAGGTGTTGAACCTGGATAAACCTCATTCATATAAGGTGTCACTGCTGTACAGTTGTTTAACATAACATCATACGCAGTTTTAGATTGTGTATCACTCGCTTTATGGTGTCCAATATGTCTAATGTTGTATGATCTATTGTCATTAATAGAAATATGATTATTAACAAATACATGAGATGCTGAACTTGTTGGCTCATGACCTTTAATTTCGAGTCCTCCAAAGTTTTCTTCAGTGATATTGTTATTTAAATAAACATATTGGGAAGCATCATCAACTTCAATACCGTTAGAGTTTCCTTTTCCGAATGGGTGATGTGCATAGTTATTCGTGATGTAGATTTTTCTACTGTGATGTGTTGTAATACCGTCATCACCAAACCCTGTTGATTCGCAATTGTCTATCCAAATATATTCTGATTCTAAATGTCTAGGTACTCTAACACCATCACCTGCATATGAATATTCATCACTTGCATAAGTGACATCAATTCCATGTAATAGAGAATTGACTGATTTGATATTTTTAACAAACCCTTTTTTAACTCCTGCAAGACGAATATTAGATGAACGTGAACCACCCGCAGCTTTTAAAGTACCACCTTGTCTAGTTCTATTACCGTCTACTGAAAAACCTTCAACACCGATATTTTCAGCTACACCGTTCATATCTAAGTTTGTAATAACAATACTTTCTGCTGGTGCGTCGTCGGACAATTTGATTGTCGTCGCTATATAACCTTCACCACTTAAAATTGTGTTACTAGGTAATTTCAAACCACTTACAATATAAGTACCTTCAGTCATGTGTACATGTCTACCACCATTAGCAAATGCTTTTTTAAATGCCTCTGTACTATCTTCTTGTCCGGTTGGATCGGCACCATAATCATTTACATTGATGATACGTTCAATCTTTTTGTTTAGCGTGTTGTAATTACTTTCCATCGTCTTATTAATCTTATTGAAATCATAATACAGACGTTCTGATAACACGTTGAATGGTGTGCTATCAATCGCAACATGGCTATCCGTTAACTCTTGTATACCATCACCATTATGTCCTAAGACCAATCGTTCAATACGACTACGTTGATAGTCTAAATGATCTGATACATTAGTTTGTTTATAGTCGACGTTAGATGCGTCATGTGCGTGTTTATCACTTTTATGATTGTTGAATATGTCCCTATATTGATTAAATTTATAATCAATATATCTAAAGTTTTCAATAACCATTTTTCTAAACTTTTGACCTATTTCAATAGGTAAATTAAATTTCATTATTCGCCCTCCTCTGGTGGAATGATTGATGCTTTCAGTATTTCTATATCTTGTTTCATTTGTTCAGTATCTGTTTCGAGCGTTAACACTCTACTTTGTAGGGTAGAAATCGTTGTGTTTAGACTTCTGATGATTTGTTGTAAATTCTCGACATCATCGCCATTATCAAATTCTTCTAAGCCTAATATGGCGTTAACATGTGTCATAGGAAAATATCTATCCCCGTCAGTATCTTGAAGATATCTGATATTAATTTCAGCCATCTAATAACACCACCCCTACAGAATCTGAATATAAATTAGGCATAACAAAAGTCGAGCCACCTAGTGTACCCGACTTGATTTGTTTATCTACATTTTTAATACGCTTATTAATTGTTTGTTGTATCTTGATGATATCAGTCTTTTTGTTACTGAAATCTACTTCAACCGGTAAGTTCAGTAATGGATGCGATTCTGTTATCTTGATAACTTTCAACATTGTGTCAAAACCTAAACCAGTGTGTTTAAAGTAAACAAGATCACGTTCAGTAATTTGTTCGGTATCTAAATAGTTAGTGGATAACTCAACAACTGGCTCGTCATTTAATTCTTGAATAAGTTTCTTGCGTAATTCTGCTTTATCAAGAATATTATCATCATAGATTGTTGCAGCTTGCTTAGGGTTGTTCTTATCGTAGTATGGTGAGTAATAAGTGTCACTCACATGGTATAAATCCTCACCCTTCAACACTGCTGTTAAGTTTAATGTTGTTGACTTTTCAGTACCAACATACATACGTGGCTTTTTCTTTTTGTAATCTACATTCTGAATAGGACCAACAAAAACTACTTTGAACGAATGAGTACCTTTAGATAAGTTTTTTGCGACAACAATTTGCTCTGTCGTTGCAGTCTTACTATAAGTGTTATAAACACCGATTTCTTCGTTATCTAAGTACGCTTTAACCATTCCACCTAATGAACCTTTTTTTATAGTCCACATAAGTGTTTCGTTACCCCATTTACACGTAAATTGCTTATTATATGAGTTGTTTATCGTTTCTGTATACCAAGTACCCTCTTTAAAGAAAGTACCATTGTACGTTAAGTTAGGTGGTTTAAATGGCGAATAGTTTTTCGTTTCAGTCTTAGTTTTCTTTTTACCATAACCTTTTATAACTGTTTTTTGTTCTTGTGTATTAACCGATACGGACGCCTCGTCTACGTTATAACCACCAATCAACTCGACATCAGATTTCCTTTCATAACTTTCGTCATCATATATATAGATTGTTTTATTGTCAGCATAGAAGATATAACCAAATAGTTCAGCACCTTCTACTAGAAACTCTATACCGTTTTTATCACCAACTTCATCAATAGCTATACGTTGGTCAAACTTACCGACAATCTTATATGAATAACCTAGCTTATTGCTTTTGAAACCGAAGTCTAAATATTGCTCTAAAGTCCATGTTGGTGTTGGTAGTTCTTCATCACTGTCGTTATTCATTTCTTCGTTCTCTAAATCTTTATCTATGAAATGATTTTGGAATTCAAACATGATGTGATGTGCCACAACATCATTAGTTAATGTAACGTTATTACTTTTTGGATCAGTTGTTTTAATCACATACTGTTGACCACGAAATATTAAAATAGATTCGTTTTGTATTAAATCATATATATCTGGTGCAAAACTTGTTTTAAAAGCAGTGAACGATATAGAACGACTCGCATTTCGTTCACGTTCGATTTTGAGTGACAATAAATCATAATCAATCAACAATTCAGAAACTGTGTTAGCACTATTGGTAATTATTAAGTTATCCATTTAACCACCTACCTATAAATAAACGGGAATATAAATTCAGCAGTTGGCTCTGTTATATCCGTTCCGATTATTTCTATATCATTATATCCAGGTGCTAACGATAACCATTCATGATTTGTGTCTATGCCTACACGTTTACCATTAATAGTTGGATAAACACCATTAATAATGAGTTGTTGATTTGATTTAATAGCTTTCTTATATTGAAATACGTCACCAGTCGTTCGATTATGCAGATTAAAGCCATTAGGCGCATTGACATTAAGTTTTATGATTAACTTATGCCGATGTGGAAAAGGTCTGATTGTGTCAGACGACCCATTAAATATCTTAAAGCTCGTTGTATTATGCTTATACTTGATATCATCATTCACAAGTAAACCATTGCCGAACTGCCATTTGTCAGACGTTTTGTCATATTCATCTGTTTCATATAGTGATTCGGAGTAACCTTTATATACCTTTAAGCTAACTTCAAATTCAATAAAAGGTATTTGTTCAAGATTCTGATTGATTGAGATATATTCAACAGGATACTTTACACTTGGCATTTGAGAAGATACAACAACATACCTTTCACGTAACGCAAAGATTTCTCTTAACTTCATTTCTGCTAAATATGCGTCCGATTCATCCCAACCGTCGAAACCACATTTAACTGTAATATTAAAAGGGGCAAAGGTTAATTGCCCCGGCATTTCTCCGTCTTTTCCTGACATCGTTAAATTGTTACTTACTACCTCTGGAGAGTCCATTCTCAACTCTGAGAACATAAACCCCGGTAATAAGTCTTGTGCGTCAACAGTACCTTTTTCTGTAATTATTTTTATCCATCTGTCTTCTAGCACTATCTAGCACCTCCAATCGTATAATTAGCATTATTCAATCTATTACCTTGCAAAGTGGATACTATAGGCTCTAACTTTTTCATATCAGTACCTTGCGGTATTTGTCTAATCAACTGAATAATCGTATCCGTCTGTCTGTTAGACTTGTCGTTCAATGCTACAATCTGTTTCAGTAATTTCTCCATCATGCTTGTATCGTTATTAACTGTTACTCTTGGATTAAATGTATCCATACCTAAGTAATCCATGATTTGTTCTGTTAACTGAATGGCTCTAGTACGCTTCGTTAATGGAACGATTGCTTCCGCTTTATTATTCTCACTAATTTCAGCTATCTTATGAGTAGAAGAAATACCACCATTTGCATAAGCTGCAGCTGCTGCTCTAGGGAAACCTCCCCAACCATACGTTCTTACAATATATCGTAGGTCAGATATAGCTTGGTGTAAGGGGTTAGAAAAATTAGTATAGCCTGGTTTTGCATTGGCTCTGAATGTCGGTTCTATCATTTGGAACATACCTTTAGAAGGTGTACCTCTTTGAGCGTTACTATCCCAATTATTCACAGCATTCGGGTCAAAATTAGATTCTCGTTTAGCTAGATTCATCATATGCTCAGTGATGGCAGAAGATTTATAACGACCACCTAAAATACTTTGAGCTTGCTTAATAATTTTTCTAGCATAAGCTGCACCACTTCCACCTGTAACACCATTTTTCAATGATCGTAGCCATTTCTCTGGGTTAATAGCAGTATCATTCCCTGCATGACTTCCACGCATAAGTTGGAAATGTAAGTGACCTGAACCTGCTGTATAATTACCTGAGTTACCAGATAAAGCAATCTTTTGACCAGCTTTTACCATTTGTCCGTTTTTAGCAAGTTGTTTTGATAAATGCATGTACCAGTTCCATTCGTTAGCACCTGTTTTAATTTCAACAGAGTGTCCTCCACCGAAATCATCGAATACCCGTGCCTTACCACCTTTTACTGCATAAACTGGAGTACCTGGTGTCATACCAAAGTCCATACCATAGTGTTTACCACCATTAAATGCTAAACCACCAGTATAACTACCAAATCTTTGCCATACGTTATCCCATGGTAACCAAGACGCATCTCCGCCTCCACCGCCAAAGTCTTCGAACATTTCTTTGACTTTATTTACTAAACCAGATGTTAATTTTTTATACGCTGAGCGAACTAATGTCCCTGTAAAAGCTGGAATGTTATCGAAATTAACGCCCATTTTTTTCATAACTGCATTTACAAGTTCTTTCGGCTTTTCTGCCCATTCCATTACTTCGCCAATACCTTTACCCAGATTAGAAACACCAGACTTTACATTTTCCTCAACCGTTTCCATAGCGTTTTCAGCTTTTTTAGTTATACCGTGTTTAGCTTCACTAACTTTAACGCCAAACTTTCCTGAAGCGCTACCTAAAGCGCTACCTAATGCACCAAATATCTTTTCATCCAATCGTTTTTTAGGTGTACCCGTGCTAAACCTAGGTAATAAACCTAATTGATCTAGTTGTTGTGTTACACCGCCACTATGAACTTTATCGCCTTGATTAAGTAAAACAGGTACGTCTTTACCTTTTGGCATGTACATCGAACCATCTTTACGTTCAATGATTTCTTGAGTGAAACCACCCGTGCCATTACCTGGACCTTTATCGTTCACGATTGCCATTGTGGCTTGTTTAAGTCCGCCTTCTGAATCAGTTGCAACACTAGAACTCGTAGTACCCGTTGATAGTTTTCTACCAATTGTACCTGCGCTTTGGATAGGGTCTATCGATTTAATAAGACTTTCACCTGTAATAGCAGTTGAGATTTTATTAATCCCGTTAATCATTCTATTCAGTCCAGTAATCGCATTATTAGCAACCTTAATTCCTAAATCTGCCGCTGCTCTGCCCATATCTGAACCGATATTACGAATGTATGATAATGTTCTATCTAACCATGATTTAAAGCCATTGTACGTAGATTTAGCTTTATCCCAGCCATGTTTTGCTACTTTAGTAAAGTTTCTTTTAGCACTATTCCACATATCTCCAAATTTTGATGATGCAGCTCCAGCAGTTTTACCGAACCACTTACCTGCACTTGTGCTCACACTTTTTGTAGCAGATTTTGCCTTTTCTTTAGTTTTGTCAAATTTCTCCTTGGCAGAACTCCAAACGCTACCAAACTTACTAAAAGCTGTACCAGCAGTTTTACCTAACCATTTTGTAGCACTACCACTAACACTAATGAACTTACCTGATGCAGTTCCCGCAGTTCTGCCTAACCAATCTACTGCGCCTTTTGATATTGTCTTAAATTTACCTACAGCTGTTCCGGTAGCTTTCCCAAGCCACTTTGTAGCTCCTTTAGATGTTTGTAAAAAACTACTAACTGCTGTACCCGCCATTTTACCCGCATGTTTTCCAACTTTGTTTTTGGTTTTCTCCCAAGACGATAGTACATGACCGTTTTGAGAGTCGATATTATCTTTGACACCTTTATTTTGCTTCTGTGCTTCGCTCACAACTTTTTCATGTTGTAATTCAGCCTTGTTTTTTGATTCTTCATATTTATCGTTAGCATCTTTTATTATTTTATCTGCTTCTTCTTTAGATATGTTCTTAGACACATCTCGTTGTTCGATAGCCCATTTAATAACATCATCACGTTTTTTCTTGGCATCACCAATAGACTTGTCACGTGCTTTAGCACTATCTTTAATAACGTTAGATGCTGCTTGGATAGATAAAGCCGATTGGTTAGTTTTCATTCTCTCTAAAATAACTTTTTGTTCTTTTTCGCTCTCTGATAAAGAACCAGTGACTTGTTTATCTAATTTAGTTTGAAGTTTTGCAATCTTCTCATTTTCTTGTTCAGTTAATACTCGTTTTTCTTCTTTAGCTTTTTGAACAATATCTTGAATTTGTTGGTTAATTCTGACGGTATCATCTATTTCTCTTTGATTTTCTTTTTTAGTCTTACTAATTATTTCTTGTTCTCGTTTATCAGATAGTGCATCCGATTCATTAAAAAGCTTTGTCAAAGTAGACATTTCGTTTTTATGTCTTTCTTCTAACTTACTCTGAACTTCTTTATTGATACTTTCATATAAATCTGTAATATCTTTATATTGCGCATTACCAATAACATCATGACTTATTCTAATTTCTTCTAACTTAACTCTTGCCTTCTCAGACAAATCTGTATATTTACTTAAAGCTTTTTTGGTTCCTTTTGAGACGCCGCTGCTATATAAATCAACTGTATCGGATGATTTGCTAACTGCGTCATCTAATTTACCAAAATAAACTTTTGCTAATTGCATATAAGGGCTTAACTCTAATAATTTTGTCCCAAAGTCTTTAGTTGCACTACCGGCTTTTTTAAACCAATCTCCTGTCGACTTAATCCAAGACCAATCAAAGCCGTCTCCTATTTGCTTAAACAATGTACCTAAGTTCTGTACACCATCTCTAAACCAATCTATGTTCTTATATGCATATGTGAGAACGCCTGCAACTGCTGTTATAGCAAGTCCAAATACACCTAAACCTTTTGCACCTGTTTTTAAAACAGTAGTTAGCTTGCCTGTATTTTTACCTGTAAGACCTATCATGTTAGTGAGTCGCGTTAAGCCTTTTGCATTTTTAGAGTTAGTCGTCATCATAGCAGTTCCTGCAGCTGAATGTGCAGTTGCGTTAACTCCAGCTTCAATACTGTTTTTGGCCATAACTCTGTTAAGTCCCGCATATCCTTTCATTGCTGAACCAATACCACGGATTAATAAACCTGTAGCAAGTAAAACAGGTCCAGTAGCAGCAGCAATTAATCCGAGACCTATACTAACTGATTTCATAGGTTTAGGTAACTTTTGAAAACTTTCAGTCCATCTACCTAATGTTTTAGTGATTCCAACAACTGTCGGCGCTATATGATTTCCAATATCAATTCCTAAAGCAACTAATTGATTTTTGAAAACTTGTATTTGAGACGCCATAGTTTTATATCGCTGATTAGCCTCTTTCTCTAACGCTTTATTTTCTTTCCAAGCTTTACCTGATGTTTTAACTGATTGCCCTAACAACTTATGATTATTAGCCATACGTAGTATTGTGTCCGATTCTCGTATACCTTTAATCCCCAAATCTGCTAGTATCTCAGAAAGGTTTTTCCCTTCCTTTTTAGATTCGGATAAACCACCAATAAATGTATCTAAAGCTTTTATAGGATCGTTTTCCCACTGTTCTTTAAATTCCTTAGCAGATACACCACTTGCATCTGAAAAGGCTTTGATTTCTTTACCACCTTTGCCAACTGCTTTGTCTATCTTTTTAAGGACAGTTGTCATCGCTGTACCACCGGCCTCTGCCTCTATACCTAATGAAGACATAGTAGCAGCTAAAGCAGTGATATCTGATTCAGACATGTTCACAAGTTTACCTTGTGCAGCTATACGCATAGACATACTCATGATTTCTGATTCAGTCGTAGCAGTCGTATTACCTAAAGCAACGATACTAGAGCCTAATCTGTCGAATGATTTTTGTGGCATATCTACAATGTTTGCGAATCTTGCGAATTCAGTTGCAGCTTGTTCTCTTGTTAAGTTGGTTGATTCTCCTAAGTCAATAACTGTTTTTGTAAAATCTAAAATAGCAGATTTTTTAATACCTAATTGACCTGCGCTTTCAGCAACTGCAGCAATATCAGTTGTAGCAACTGGTAGTTTTTTAGACATATTCACAATATCATTAGACATCTTTTTGTATTCAGATGCAGATAAATCAACTGTTTTATTAACACCTGCCATAGCGCTATCAAAGTCAATAACAGCTTTAGTAGAAGCACCTAGAGCTCCAACCACAGGAGTTGTAACATACATTGACATATTACGTCCTATAGACTGCATGCCCATACCAAATCTGCCAAATGAATCACTCATTTTATCAAATTTCTCTGCAGTTTTGGTAAAACTACTATTTGCTAAAGCCTGCTCACGGTTAAACAACTTCATTTCTTTTGATGTTTTTTCAATCGCTCTTTCAAGATTATTTAGTGATGTTTTTTCACTATTAATTTTTTTAACTGCTTCTGCTTGATTTTTTGTGTAATCTTGGATTTCTTTATTTAACTTTTTGTGTTGGTTTTGTGCGTTTTTTAATTCTGAACTAGATTGTTTATAAGATTGTTTAACTTTATCGTTTTGACCTTTTAATTCTTTATGTCTATCTGATAATTGTTTAACAGTAGCACGTTCTTTTTTATATTGTTCGACTAAATTTTGATGTGCTTGTCTTTGTTGCTTTGTTGCGTTACTAGCTTTTTTAATTTGTTCCGTCGAAGCTTTACCAGAATCTCGAAGTTGTTTTTCTGCTTGTCTTAATTGATCTAATTTTTGTTTGGCTTTAGTTTTTTCATCATTAACGACTTTTTGTTGCAGTCTGGCTTTTTTAAGATTATCATTTGACCTTTTAATTTCGTCATTGGACTTCTTTAGGGCTTGGTCGTTCTTTTTATGCTCGTCAGTTAACTTAGAGAGTTGAGACTCCACTTTTTTAACTTCTGTACCTGCTTTTTGATAACTTTTATTCAAATCATCTAAGTCTTGCTTAGCTTGTCCATACATTTTCTTTTGAACAGTTAACTTATTGTTCAATCCTTGCAATCTTGTTTCGTATTGCTTCATAGACTTTTCAGATTTATCAAAAGCAGATAAGTTGGATTTCATCTCACTATTAACGACACCAAGTTGTCTTTTAAGACCTTTCATACCCTCTTGCACACCAATGGCATCAAGTGTCATCTCAAGGGTTAAACCTTGTAATTTTTCATTAGGCATTTAACTCCTCCTTTCTATCCACCACCAAACAACGCTCTTAACCCTTCGCCTGTTATAGGTTCTTGTTTTGTCACAGTAGCTTGTTTTTCTTCCGGACTATTCTCAGGTTCATTTGTTGAATTCAACATTTTAAGTAAGAGTAGGTATGGTTGGTTATTAGTTGTTTTAAAATCCCATCCATACCTGTCTGCACAAATATGTCTGATTTTATCGAAGTTCGATAAAACATCTTTTATTGTTATTGTTTCTCGCTCTTTCCCACTTCTTCTGATTCATCTTCGTCACTTTCTTCATCTTCTCCAGAGATTTCACGAAATATATCCTCAGAAATTTTGTTGTAAAGTTTAGTACTCATATTTTCTAAAATATCTTTTTCTGTTAAGCCTTGATCAGCAAATAAACTCACAAAATATTCACGTTCCATTTGTCTTAACTTTTTGCCATCAATAATTTCGTTAAAATTTTGTTGTAATAGCTGTACATAAAATTCTGGGTTTTCAAATTCAGTGCCGTATTCTTTTTCAACTACAGCAACAGCTTTCTTTCTTGCTTTTTCACTTTCTTGCTTTTGTTTTTCTTGAAACTCATAGAATCTTTCCGCTTCAATTAAACTAATGTCCTCTTTTAAATACGACTCTTTCTTGCCTGTTTCACGGTTTTTAATTTCAAATTTAATCATTTATAATTCCTCCGATGTTTTGTTTTTTTATTTGCGCAAATAAAAAAGAAGGCAGTTATTCACTGCCCTCTATTGTTTAGTTTTCTTTCTCTTCGATTCTTTAGTTTTAAATGTTGGTACTGTTTGTTTTTCAGACTCTCCATGTTCATTAACTAACACAATGTGGAAAGTGCCTTCAACATATTCAGTGCCAGGTTCTAAGTTATTAATAGTGATTTTAGTTTTACCAACTTCACTTTTAACCATTTCACCTACAACTTCATCACCTTTGTAAACTTTAAAAGTTTCGGACATATCATTCATCCTTTCTTTCCCCTATTCTGCCTCAATGACTGCCGAAGTTGTTCGACCTGTCACTTCGACATTTTGGGGATTATTAGGGCGAACCTTCTTCGCTTTCTACATATCCTGGGAATACTAATTTCATGAATTCGTCAGCGCCTGTTTCTCCTTCGTGATATCCATAAACACGACTTTTTCCATCAATTGTTCTATTCATCCAGTCACCAGCTAATTTAGTTGGCTCTGGCGCTTCTTCATTTTGCTCTTTAGTTTTTGTTTCAATAGATTCTAATCCTAAAGTACCTTTCACCAATGCACAATAAATCGGGTCCCCAGTAATAGCGTTTGAAGATTCTCCAACAATTGCAACATAAGGCGCTCTAGTATCTTCTCCTACCCATGAAGTTCCGTTTTCATCTTTATCTCGACCTAGTACTTTATCTAGGTGGTCTGTTGGAATATTAAATAAATCCATATCAGATTTAACTTCGCCTGTACCTTGTTTTTTCATCCATACACGCTTGTTAGAAGCCCACATATCAACTAATTCTGGTGTTAGACCAGTAATGTTAAGGTTAACCGTTCCACCTTTTTCGTCTTCCCATACGTATTTTGTTTCGATTTTTTCTCCAGTAGAATCAAAAACACCTACATGTAATCTTTTGAATCCTGCTAATGCTGAACCGTTTTTAGTTTCTGGCATATTAAATTTCCTCCTTAAATTAAAAAGAGCACGTTATTCAACGGGCTCTCCTTTGTAATATTTGTTTTTTGGTATTCCTAAATATTTTCTTGCTAGAACATATTTTTTTGTTTCTTCGAAATGTTCATTAAATTCTTTGTCTTCTTGCTTAAAACCATTAGCCCATAAAATTTTTCTAATTCTATTTGCCACTTTTAGTGATGTGTCATATTTAGAACTCTGAACATCAATCTGTACAAAAAAAGTCTCAGATAAGTATTTATCCGAAACAAAGGTACTAGGCTCTCCATCAACTGGAGTAATTATAATAAAAGTTTTTGAGGTATCAGTATTTTCACCAACTTTATAGAAATAAATTCTATTATCTATTTCTTGTTGAATGAGATCATTATTGAGTAGCAATTCTCTTAAATACATTAATATATTCATATTAGATTCTTCCTTATCTCATCTTTTACGATGTTTCTATAAATCTTTTCTGAATTCTTAAGTGTTTTTGCAATTACTGCATGACCTTTAGGAGTTTGTTTAATTCCATTTCGAGTATATCCCCACTCATTTAAATGAATAAGCCTATAACGGTCCATAGGTCCTTCCCAATAAACTTTTATACCTCTGACACCTTGAATCATCATAGGATTAGATAGTTTAATTTCATCAATAGATGCGCCTGTATCTTTAAAAGTTTCGAAAGCTGAGCTTAGTTCTTTTTCAAAATAAGCACCTGCTTTTTTCAATGCTTGGTCATTAACTCTTTTTGTATTTTCGACGCCAAACTTTTTCTCAAGTTGATTAACAAGTTGTTGTACACCTTTTATCTCGACGGTCATGGTCTATTACCTAAAACGATTGTGACTTGTCCTTTTTCCGGTTTATTTAGTCTGAACTCTAAAATGTCATACCGTTTATGTTCTAACCTAAAGTCGTCTACTTCAACAACATGATTGGTACGTGGCGTATAGTCTTCTAAAGGGTCTGGTATAACAATCGTCATACCTGTTTTAGATGAACTTACATTTAGTATTTCCCAATCTTTAGCAGATAGATTATACATTTCAGCTAGGCAATAATAGAGTTTTCTTTCTTCAATCTCATCCGGATATGGACTTGTATCTTTATACTCATAAAAATTAACAGGTGTATTATAGTCTCCAGAAACTGTTTTTTTAATTTTGAAGTTTATCGGATTCATCTATACCACCTGCCATTATCTTATTGAGTAATCCGAAATCGCTAATCATCGTTGAGAAGTTATCATCGAAAAATTCCAGTTGATCATTGTTCATGTACCTTGTTCTTTCAAACACCAATTCTTTCCCTAATATACTTTCGTCAATTTCAAATGCGCCACAAATATTTTGTATTGCTAAATATGACGAATTCAAGTTGCGTTTGAACTTATCATCTTGTGATTTATGAAAGATATTCATGTCTTCTTTAAATTCTTGTACATGTTTATCAGTTATCATTTAATCAACCCCCTATTCTGCAGAGATAATTGCCGACTTAGCGTTAGCGATTACCTCAACCTTTTGGGGTCCATTAGGGAGTATCTTCGCCTTTATCAATTGCTAAATCGTAGACTGCTGCAACTTTATTATCTTTTGCTTTACCATATGCAAATTGTTTCGCAGTATATAAATCCATATCCTCAATTGCTAACGTTTGGTCGAATTTTTGAATGTTAATTCCGCCACCTAAATAACCATCATAGCGACCTTTAACATAAGTTAAGACTTTATCTGCAGGTTGCGCGATAGATTCGATGATATTTAAGTTATAAGGTAAGGCTGTTACATACACTCCATTTGCATTTAAATGCGTATATTGTGCTTGGATTTCAAATGCGTCAGACGGATTGACAACCATTGACACATTTCCTTTAACCTGAACTGATTTACCTTTTTCATCTGTTGAGTGGAATTTAAATACTTTTGTTAATTCAAGAACAGTTGTACGTGGGTCCTTAAACGTTAAAGTACCTTCTGATTCTTTTTCTGGATATTCCCCACCAGTTACTGATACGCCTTCTTGTACTTGACGGTTTAATCCGATAGGTTGGTCTTTACCAGTACCATTTAAGAACGCCGCTTCTAATGCAACTGCAAAAGCTTCTTCAATTTGTAAACGAACAAATCTTTCAATCCATGCAGGTCCGAAGTCTTTTAAATCTTTAGGTAATACAACAAACGCTGTAAGTTTGTTAGAAATTGAAGTTTCTTCGCTGAACGCTGCATCTAATTGACCTTTAATTTCACCAAAGATTTTACCCCATACTGCAACGCCTGATGTTTCTGATTTTAAGAACTTAAGACGTAATCCAGCATTTTTAATTCCTAAATCAGCAAGTAAAGGATGTTGAGTTGTTAAATCTTCAAAGATACGGTCAATCGTTTCTTCTGGTAATAATTTTTCTTCTTTATAACCGACCTCAGTATTGATTTCATTGAAGAATTTTCGTTGTTGAGCAGTTAATTTACTGTCTTGTGTTGGTAATGAAGCAACCGCTTCTGCTTCTTGTTTTGCTTGTTTTCTAGCTTCTTCAAATAGTTCATTGATCATACCGCCATATAATTCGGCTTGTACTTCTTCTGTTTCACCATTTTGAATGGCATTTAAAAATTCTTGACGAGCTGTCTTGAAGTCGTCTGATAATTTAATAGTCATATTCTATGACCCTCCTTAATTTTTTGTATTAAAAAAAGAACCTAGTAGACTGTTTTTTGGATTGGGTGTTACTAATCCTGCCCTCAACATCTTTAGGTCCTTTTTCTTCTAATTTTTCTAAAACTTTGTTTGCAATTGCGTCTACATCGATTTTGATTTCTGGTGTCTTGCTCATCAAAGCTGAAACTTTATTCATTGCTTCAGTTGAAAGCATTTGTCCAGAATTAGCAACTAACTTAGGTACGTTTTCGCCGAACATCTTTGTATCAGCAAATCCTAAATCAACTGCATCTTGAGCGTTTAACCATGTTTCTGCGTTCATTAAATCTAAAATTTCTTGTTCGCTCTTACCTGTTTTTTCGATATAGGCATTTGCGATACCACGGTTAACACCGTTAAGCATTTTAGAAGCTGACGCCATTTCTCTGTCGTCTCCCATTGCAATGGTACTTGCGTTATGGATCATCATTTGAGCAGTTGGACTCATCTCGATTGTTTGGCCTGCCATTGCAATGACTGAAGCTGCGCTTGCTGCAACACCTACAACTTTGACATGTACATTCCCTGGATAAGCTTTAAGCGTTGTATAAATCTCACTACCGGCAAAAACGTCTCCGCCACCACTATTGATGATAACTTCTACATCTTCAGCATTTGAAGGTAGCGCATCAGTGATATCTTTAGGAGATGTCGCGTCCATATCTAACAAATCATAAATCCATTTGTCGTCATTAGAAATGATTGCCCCTTTGACATTAATCTTCATCTGTATCACCACCTTCCAATGTTCCTGTGTAGTTCTTAGTTACTAAATAATTGTCTAGTTCTGCATCGTCTGAAGGTTCTTCACCGAACATCACTCTTACATGGTTTCTTGTGAAGGTTCCACTCGATACAAGTTTATCTACCGATTCAGCGTGTTCTAATGGGTCTTTTTTGTCTATGCCGACAACTTTAATGTAACGACCATTAATCACGTCAGATTCAGTAAACAGTTTCGCGTTGAGTTCGTCTTCTATTTTCTTTATTAAAGGTTTGATACAGAATTTAATATAAGACTCTAAGGCATTATCCATGTCTGCTAATTCACCGTTTATGAGCGCAGGTGGAATACCTATTGCTTTAGCAACATCATCTTGTAAGGATTTCTTCAACTTAGCCAAGTCCTCAAAATTCGCAGAACCTGTTTTTGTGCTACCTGATACTTCTTGGTACTCAAATCCTTTTGTTAAAGGTGCAACTGCTACTGCATTAGTACTAAATGAACTTGTTATCTTATTAACATAGTCTTGCATTTTTTGAATTTCTTCAGAATCCATTTTCTTTGATGAATCAACGTTCACAATTCCTCTGATTTGGTTATTACGCATTTGAGCGCTTATCATGCGACCAAATATTTCTCCGTAGTCTCCAAACAGACCATCTACAAAAGTACTTAATTTATTATTGTTATACGTTAAATAGATGACTTCGCCCATTTCAAAAGACCTTTCAAACTCAAAATCTTTGACCATGACATGTGAAAACCTATCGGGATAGAGTGCGAATTCTTTTCTGTCGTAACTGTCTGCCACTAATAAATCCTTAGTGTCGCTTTGTACGATTAACACTTCATTCTCATAGATAAGTTTATAAATCACTTTTTGCCAAAAGTCAGATGAAGATAGATCCGTGTTTGGTCTGATATTCAACTTATGCCACGTTTTATCTTTAATGGATTTATTGTTGTTCATTATTCGGAATTCAGATTGTGAAATCGTTCTTGCAAGAAATTCAATGTTTGTTTGTAATGCCATATTCTTCAAATACACTTTTGTTGTCGTATCTTGAAAAAACTCTAAATCATACATCCAACTCGCTTCTTCATGACGACCGAATATCTTTTCGAAAAAACTTGCCATTTTCTTCCCTCCTTTACTAGAAATTTATTGCATTTAGAAAGTCTAATGAATTGCTAATATCTTCTTCCAATAACTCATCTGCACGATAAAGTGAATGCAGCATCGCATGGAATCCATCAGTTTTTCTATATATTTCATCTTTTTTAATATATTGTTTAGATCCGTCAGGCATCATTTTTACAGCTACATTATTCGTAAACCATCTCATTAAAGGATTATCTCCAAATACTATTTGTCTTTTAGCAAACATAGTATCTATTCGTGGAGCTAATAATCCGTGTAACGCCTTAGGATTTCTTAGTACTTCTAATTCGATACCCACTTTTTCAAACGCGTGCCTTACTATATCTATTCGATAATTATCTGCTATAACTTTTTTTAAGTTGTATTGCTTAGACATCTCTACAAACCAATCAGTAATAAAATCAATTTCTATAACTTCAGTGTCGACTATAGTTAGCAGACCATCTTTCTCCCATTCATGTATTGGAGGTTCTAGTTTTGTAGTATCTAAAAATCCTTTTCTTATGAATGAATGAGTTTTCCAAATATAATCATCACCATCTCTGAACAAAAGTCCTACACTTGCAAAGTCTTTAACGAATGCATAATCCAGACCACCTATGCACATTCTATCTTCTAAATTAGGCATTGGTCTGTTAGTAGCTTTAACTTCTTCCCAAGGCGCTACTACACTTTCTGGGTCTTGTTCAGGTAAATTCATACGCTTTGTTACAAACTCAGATCTGTTGGAACGATTATAAGGAAGGTCGTCGTATTCTTCTCGTACAGTACTTTTTAAAATTTTTGCATAATCAGACAAAGGTTTATGAAACATCGGGTTTGCTTTCTCCCACATTGTTTCATCGTCCATCTCCTTCAAGTCGTCTAATTTACAATAAAAAGGAAATAGCCTACTGTTTTTAAATTCTCCAGCTAAGACGCTTTTTATCTTATCCTTCATTGAATCCATGTAGCCTTCTCTTAAATGACCATCTGTACTGATATAAAATGTACGTCTATTAGGTTTCTTACCAAGTCCTCCACGTTTGACGTTAACCATTTCTGGACCATCGAAGTAATGTATTTCATCAAAAATAACACACCCTTCACGCCCACCATCTTTGGTCTTTGTGTTTGATGTGTTGTATTTAATAACTGATCCTGTATCCCTGTTTTTAATCTCAGTTTTACTTACAATATAGGGTCCATTAGGAGTTTTTCCTGTTTTATTTCTTTTACTTTTTGTTATTGTTTTGTAGATTTCATCAAATGATGTTTTAGCTTGTTCCTCACTGTTAGCCACGATTGATATATGGTAATCTTCTACACCGTGTAAAGGCGTAGAAAGAAAATCACTTATAGCACTTATTAGTCCGTTTTTCCCTCCACCACGTCCCATAAATATAACTATTTCGGTAAAATAAGCTTGCTCTATTTCTTTATCTATCAGAAATATAAAAGCAATAATAAACCTTTGAAACGCCTCTGTTGGAAAGTACCATTTTTCTACAAATTTAATACAATCCTCTATTGTGTCTTCGTCAAAATACACATCTTCTCTAGTTAATACATATTTCTGAAGATAATTAATTAAATCTATTCTTTCTTGATTTAAAATTATTTCACCGTTTTCCCACATATCAATATATTCATTTACATACTTTTGACTGATCATACATAATCGTTGGAGGGCTTATCATCTTCTACTTCTTTTTTCTCAAATCCGAATGATTTTTCTATAGCTAAAAGCGAAGTGTTTACTTTGTTTTTTTCAGCGATTAACGGATTCGGTTTGATAAAAGATTGTGAGGCATTTTTTGTTTCGACCATCAAACCTTTCTTTTTGATATCAGCATCTAGCTTATAAAAAATATCTAAAAGATTTAAATACCTTTCAACTTTTTCAGTTTGTACTGGATTATCTTTTTCGATTTTGCTCAGCAAATAGGTCTCAATTTTCCTTTTGTTCTTCATTTATATACCCCCCCTAACGTATTTTTATTTTAGAAAAATCTGCGGATTCGAATACCCTCCACCGGTTCCCTGTCGAGTTTCCAAATGAAAACTTTTTGGGGTGGGGGTATAAATAGATTGCACGAAATTTAATATTTAAATATTTTATATTTTTGATTACCAATTTTCATCTTTCCATTTCGATTCACGATGTTTGAAATTAGATTTAAAATTTCTATCATGTATCTTGTTATGGCACTCAACACATAACGTTTCAAGATTGTCTTCGTCTAAGGCGAGTTCAGGATAATCTTTCAACTCTTTTATATGATGGACTACAAGTTTAATCTTCTTCCTGTCGTTCTTATTCTTCTCATATATATCGAGTGATACCTTGCCTTGTCTTTTACATTCTTGACATTCATAGTTATTCTTTTCTTTTATGTAGCTTCTCATGTTGCGCCACTTCATACCGTTATAGAACGCTCTACACTCTTGCTCTGTTAACACTTACATCTACCACCTTATGAGTTAGGCTCATCAGTCCAGATATGTTATACACATAACGGATCACTATCCTCTCAGCTTCAATAAGCAAAACAAAAGGACCGTACTCTATTGAGTACAGTCCGTGATTGACTATAGATATATGATTACTTGTATATAAAGGAGATGATTGAGTATGACTAATTGTTATCTATAATCTTTCTACACTATCATAATAACACCTTGACACACCTCAAAAGTCTCATAATAGTCTCATTCTTAATGCTCGATACCTAATTCATCTGCTAACTTAATAATGATTCCCTTCTTGATTCTAAAGAAGTGACTACGACTAATGTGTAACTTATCAATGATACCTGCTACTGTTAATAGTCTTGGCTTCTTGAAGTAGTACATTGACATCAGGTCACGTTCTAACTGATTACCTTCTTCGTATACCTTCTCTATTGCTATTGTCACACGTTGAAGATGTTCAATACGTTTGTCATTAACTAACCTTGTTGCTGTTAGTTCTGTTGTACTTACGTTGTTGTTACTTCTACCACCTCCAATGTTCTCATCTTGTGGTTGCCATGGTGTTCTTATCTCTTCTCTTAATTCTTTCATACGCATACGTGTATGATCATAGTTGCATAACTCTTCTTCTAAGTATTTAATCGTACTGTTTCTCATTAAACCATAACCCCTTCCATCTCTATCTCTTTCATGCGCGCATCTATTGCTTTAAGTAACGCGTCTTGTCCTTCTTCTTTACCTTGCAACACTTCATACACTCTTTGGTCTATTGATTGTTCAGTTAGTATATGATGAATGACTGTTGTGTGTTCTTGTCCTTGTCTATACAATCTAGCGTTAGCTTGTTGGTATAACTCTAACGACCAAGTTAATCCGTACCATGCTATGATGTGTCCTCCATCTTGTAGGTTAAGACCATGACCTGCACTCGCTGGATGTACTAACAACATTGGTATATCTCCATTGTTCCAATGATAGATTGCATGTTCATCATCTAAGGTTTTAGCTTCTTTAAACGCTTCAAGTAATCTTGTCTTATCATGCTTAAAATTATAAAAGACTAATATTGGTGAGCCTTGCGCTTCTTCCACAATATCTTTTAACATTTCAATCTTACGATCATGTATATGTTGTACACCTTTGTTATCGTTATAACTTGCACCGTTAGAAAGTTGTAATAGCTTTTGACTTAATGACGCACCATTCAATGCGACAATGTCTCCTTCAGTAAATTCTAATATCATCTCTTTCTCTAACTTCTCGTACAACTGTCTCTCTTTGTCTTCTAACTTCACTTCTTTAACTGAGTCGATTCGTTCTGGCATTTCCAAATAGTCCTGTGCTTTCATCGATACACATATATCATCAATTAAGTTATAAATGTTTTCTTCTGCTTCAGGTTTCGCTTTCCACTTAAACACATTATTACCTAATGACTGTGCTGGATAGAAGTAACGCTCACGATAATGTGAGTAGGCTTTGCCTAATCGTTCTCCTGAATCTATTAAATATATCTGACTCCATAAGTCTAATAGTGAATTAGGTGCTGGCGTTCCAGTTAGTCCGACGAACCTGTCAACAAGTGGCATCTTCTTTTTGAGTTCTTTGAATCGGACACTGCTTGAGTTCTTAAAGCTTGATAGCTCATCTATAACAACCATATCAAACGGCCATGTTCGTCTACCTGTATACTCATCACATAACCATTTAACATTTTCTCGATTAATCACATAGATGTCTGCTTCTTTCACTAATGCTTTTCTTCGTTGTTTCACATTGCCTAACACTTTAGAAATTCTTAAGTGATTAAGATGTTTCCACTTTGATGTTTCTCTTGTCCATGTGTCTTCTGCTACACGTTTAGGTGCGATTACTAACACGCGTTCAACTTCTAAATGGTCATATATAAGTTCGTTAATCGCTGTTAAAGTTGATACCGTCTTTCCTAATCCCATATCCAAGAAGAGACCATATTTTTTATTATCAATGATTTTTTGTATCGCATAATCTTGATAGGCATGTGGTACAAAATCTATTGCCATTCAATCACCTCTTCTATAAATTTATCGACTGCTTCTTTTGAATTTAAAATATAAACATGATGATCAATCTCTTTAAATTTTTTGTGTATATATTTTTGAGTTGAACTCGTTTTACCTTTTTGCGTTTTCAACTCTACTAAATAAGTTTTGCCACCAGGCATTAAAACAATTCTGTCTGGCACACCTTTTATTCCAGGTGCTACCCATTTCAAACAAAAACCGTTCAAACGTTCAATGTTCGTTTTTAGGTGTTTTTCGATACTTTTTTCACTTTCCATAATTTCACTCCTGAAATGTAAGCTATGTTCAATATGTTCAAAATTTACTTAGTTTCTCTTAGAATATTGGATTAGGGAGATTAGGCATTGTGTATATACCTCTCTGCCTCCCTAATCAATATATTTTATACTTTTATAAAAATTACGAACATAACGAACATGATACAACTCTAACCATTGCTATATAAGGGATTGAGGTATGTTCATAACTTAAAATTTTGAACATATTTATGAACATAACGAACATAGTGCTAATTTTTGCTACGAACATAACGAACATAATATTTAATGTTACGAACATACTAAATTAGGTCATAATCTCTCGTAAATGCCTTTTGGGCACCATAGTATTTTCCGAACGATAACCTTTGTGTTTTATTACCATCGTACGGTTTCCAATCTTTTTGCTTTTTCAATATTGCATTGATTTCTCTCTGTTCCATACGTGGAAATCTGTTTTTATCGTTACCTAAACACTCGCACCAAACTTCTAAGGCACACACTCTATCACGGTCTACAAGTTCATCTGACACATCACCTATTACGTCAAACTCATCGTCACTTAAGAACGTTCTTCGTGCCCCAATGTCCATTTCCGCCCAATTCTTAGGTATCTTAGTATCAAGGTACTCTCGTATCACACCTTCATAAGGCGACTCTTCTGTATGTGCTGCTTGTATCTCGTTCATCTCTTTTTCAAGTGATTTCTCTAAGAATAAAGGTTCGCCTGCTTCATAATAATGTTTGGCTTCTGCCCATAATTGATTGATCTCTTCTTTCTTCAATTTGGACCAATGGGAACTTGCTTGTTCAGGTTTAACAGTAATTGGCCAGAATCTACGACCACCTGTATCATCCCTTAAAAAGTCTATCTTGTTCGTCGTACCAAAGAACACACATTGTCTAGGAAAGTCCTCTTTATGTCTGCCATATGCTACACGGAACGAATCAACTTGTTTAGATATGAAGTGTTTAATACTTTCAACTTCTGCTTTTTTAGTTGCTGCAAGTTCTCCCATTTCAATAATCCAAGCACCTTGCAATGCTTCATAAGACTCTTTACCTGTCACACTTGTCACGCTATCAGAGAACCATTCTCCACCCATACGAGCAATCAAAGCTGATTTACCGACACCTTGTGGACCGTATAACGTCAACATGTAATCGTATTTAATACCAGGCTCATAAACTCTTGCTATCGCTGCAGTGAAGGACTTTCGTGTGACTGCTCTATTAATATCGTTATTCTCTGAACCGAGATATCTATGGAATAACGTATCTAAACGTTCAACGCCGTCCCACTCCAGTGGATCTAAATAGTCGCGTATTGGGTGGAAACTATTCATCTGACTAACATTTCGAATCGCGTCATCTGTTTTAATCTTGTTGTAAACATCATAGTAGCGTTCGATATAGTTACGGAGTCCACTATCATCATTATCTGTCCAATTACCTGGTTTCTTCTCACGTCTCCATGGTGTCTGACCCATAATCGTAAGACGACCGTTGAACTCATTCATTGCGATTTTACCTTTTAAATGTGGGTCATTATTCATAATCAACATGATATTAGGTACAGTTACTTCAATTGCACCTTCTTTAGTTAATGTTAGTTTAGAACTCCACTTCTTATCTGTTGTGTTTGATGCCGTCTCATCTGTTTCAATAAAATCGAAATCATCTTGTGCTGTTGTGATTTTTTCTTCTATAATAAACGCTTTAACATGATCATCTTGTTGTGCGAGTTGCTTCATACTTTTATATGAAGGTAATCGGTTAACAGGTGTATCCGCTTTAGCGTCTTCATCTTGTGCGCCGAACTTGTGTATACGTAGTAAGTCGAAACTGTTTACTAGCTTACTACTCACTGGGTCTGTACCATGATGTGAATAAGCGAACTTCCCGTCATCATAAAGCACTAATCCACCTGCAGCCGAACCATCTAAATATGTGTATCGGTTATCGTCGAATTTCTCGTATATATCACTTAAGAACTCACTAATCACATCATGAATGTCATACGCCTTACAGAATGCACCGACGATACCTGGTTTATCATGTGGGTCGCCTTGCTTATCTGCCATACGTTTATACGACTGTTCACGTCTTGATGACGTTGGCCATTCTAAAGGGTCGCGCCAATTATGATATTCAGCTAACACGTCATCAGGGTTCAAGAACTCTGCGTCTTGATAGTTGAAGTAGAACTCTGCGTCATCTGATGTTGATGGCCAGTACATTAAGCGATGAGGTTGATAAGTGGTATCGTCGAAGTAATCAATACCAATCGACTCTGCCACTTTCATACTCACTGCTGCATATTCTTCTGAATCAACATGACGTTTAAGTGGTATCACTAAACGTATTCTTGGTTTTTCTGGTCTGTGCTTATGCGTTGAGTAAACACAATAGGCGTAATCGAATAGCATACTGATCACATCATCCATATCTTCAACACCGTAGTCGATATCAAGTGTTAACATGGAACGGTTCATCACGCTATCGGCTTTACGTCTGCCACCTTTTAAGAAACCACCGACAAAGCCCCCAACGTCTTTGATTTCAGACTGTTCACTTTTAGACATTTTGTTGTATTCACTGATTGATTCTTTTGTTTTAACGGTCTTTGACAACTTCTTAATGAACTCACTCCACAGCATCTCCTGGTTAACCCATTTTGTAGACATCCTGTTAGTAGCATGTGCATAAGTTATGTTGCCATCATGTGTTAAGGCTTGTACGTTCACCGCCTTATCTAAATTTGTCATGCGTTTCACTTCCTAGTTTCTTCTATATTAAATAACTACTAATTCATCATCACGATCTAAAATAATAACTTTGTAAGGAATTCCTGTTTCTTCAAATGCTTTAGATATATCTTCGATTGCTTTTAATTCAACTTTTTCGTTTGGCTTAATAAATAAAATGTTGTTTATCTTATCTAAGTAATAGGTCATTTGATATCACTCCTCGTATTTCCACTTATCAACAATATGTCCACATACGGTACATTTTTGTTCTGCTGATAATGGATAGTCATTTTCTGCAAATAAATGTCCAACGTATGTGTCAGACGCATAATAAGGTTTGCCTGGAACTTTTTTATACTCTACATCTATCTCCAAATTGTCGTTATAACATTCAATACATATTTCTGTACCACCTGCATCTTGATTCATCATTCCCTTTTGCATTTTCCACTTATTAAATGACTTCCAGTGAGCTTTTTGTGTTTCGGTTTCTTTCTGTTCTTGTTCTTCTTTATGCTTATCTATTAATGGTTGTACTTTGTTTTCTAACAATTCTACGCTTGCGTTCACATAACTTTCAGATGCAATATCATATGGCAATCTTGATTTATTCAATTTATATACGATAACGCTAGATATCAAACAAAGCACAGATGAAACTAAAGCTATGATTGGTAATATCATTTACTATCACTCCTTAACTGCATTTATTATTAGTGCAATGACTATAACTGCGAATAGTATTAATCCGAATGTCATAAGAAACTACCTATCATTAATCCGATTATTGCACCATTAAGTAAACCTAACAGTACACATTTAATAGCTAAACCTTTCATATACTTAATAGTGAATTCTTGCATTTCATCATCATGCTTCTTCATTATTTTTCTATAACCGTCATGCATATCTTCTATAATTTTATCTACTTGCTCTTGAGTGTAGGTTTTCATTCAACATCTTCCTTTCGTTTGAAAGCATTCCTAAAATTCTGACCAAACCTTCGAAATAGTAATGTAACCTTTTCAATATCATTCTCTGGTACATCTTTAAACTCTAATCGTTCAATAATATGTTCTTTAACTTCGCCTCTGTACTTGTATGTTGGTTTGATGAATACTGGTTCTCGTTTCATTCAGCATCACTCCTATTATTGATACGAAGTATTGTGACTTTCTCTTTTTCTAATTTTTTAATGTCACTAAGTTGACTTATGATTTGTAAGCAAAGTATTATGATGAGAATTTTATCCCATAGTAATGGATATAAACCATGCTGTACTTGGAACACTATTGTTGAAGAATTCAAAGTTATTACAATGATCATTAATATTTTCATAAACTCTCTCATTCAACATCTCCCCATTCCTGTGAACCATGGTTCGTTATCTTTATACGCTTGTGTGTCTTCGTAATCGATTGGTGGTTCAACTCTTAATATTCTGTGTTCAATCCCATTCTCTGGAGTGTATCTATGTTCAATTACATCTCCTGCTTGTATCTCTGGCATGTCATCTCGAAAACTTCCCCATTCATTCAATCCAACTTTTTTCTTCTCTACTTCATCCTGGACGCTCGCATACTTATATGATTGTTTAATGAATGTGTACAATGCTATAAGCAATAATGTTAATGTTATAAGGTAAAATTTCATTGGTAGTCCTCCTTAATCTTTCCACATATTCATTTGCCATTTATTCATTTTATTTATAGTTGCTTGTTCTTCAGCTTCTATTCTATTTTTCTTTTTCTTACTCCTTAAATACTCAATAGCTTTAGAAACTTCTTCGTAAGTCATTTTTTCTATTTGATGTTTTTTATATTTTCTTTCCCATGCTTCCTTTTGCAATGTCAATACTAACTCTACTTGTTTTTCTGTAGCCATAAGTTAGTCCTCCCCTAGTAAGTACAGTCTTACTTGCACGTCACTTGCATATATGCGTATTTGTACAAGTAAAACCTTATACTTACGGTATTTGTTTACTTGCGTAGTATTTCTCGTACCTTATCTAAAATATCTGGGTGACTTTCGCCACCCTTATCCTTATAAATCGTTTTCTTTAACAAATACACCGTTAACCATCTTACCTTTCCTATCTTTAATCTCGTCATACGCTGTTTGTATGCACTGATTAATATCTAGGTCTAATTGCATAGCAAGTATCGTAAGTACCACGTATGAGTCGCCTATTGCGTCCTCAATGAGTTCTATCTTATTCTTACTCAAACCTTCTGCTAATTCCCCTAGTTCTTCGAATAACTTAATTGCTTGTGACTTCGGGTCTGCTGTATGAAGGTTGCGATCAATCGCCCATTTTTCAATTTTCTCTGTTAAGTCTTGTATGTTAGTCATTTTGTTTGTCCTCCAATTCGTAATCTATAAATTCATCAACTGCGCTTACCACTGCTTCGATGAATTCGTTGCTATAAAATTCTTCTTTATCTTCAACTATTGTTATAACTTTATCTAACGCTTTTGCTTTGATATACACTTCTTTGAGTTCTTTGATTAGATTAATCTGTTTCAAATCACCTGTTCGATACGCTTGGTTAAATTGTTTAATTAAAAGTTCTTCATACTCATACGCCATAGTCACTCACTCCTATTCATGTCATCAATAATATTCTGTATGTCACAATTGCCTTCTAAATCGTCAATTTTTGCGCCTAATTCTTCTAACACATCAAACTGCCCTGCTCGATAATCTGGCACATGTTCTCTCACTTCTGGATAAACAGAAATGATGTTACGTTCTACGTTGGACTTTAACTTGTGCCACATGTTTTCATAGTTTTTCTTTGGCATTTAATCAGCACCTTCTATCTCATCAATGAAATGAACTAACGCAATATATCTACTGTTACCTGGATTATTATGTGCTTTATCTCTGATGTGTTCAGTGAGTCTCTTGTATTTACTAACTACGTCTTGCCATAAACCAAAATATTCATCAGATTGTAAACGAAGAGCATCTTCCCCAAATTTCAATTCTTTGATAGCTAATTTATAGTTATCAATCGTTTTGCGTAACTTCTCCACATCTTTGATTAGAGTGTCACGTTCACGCTTATACTGATCGCGTTGTCGTTTAAAATGTCTTAACGCACTCTCATCATCAATTACTGGGTCATAATCAATATTGTTATTATTAACAAATTCAAGTAACTGTTCTTTAGTTGGTTTGTTCATTACTCCACCAGCCCTTCTTCTCTATCCCAAATTAGAACTAACTTACCTTCTATTAACGTGTGGAATTCTACTGTACTGTCGCGTTCTTCTTCTCTAATTGAAGTATCGTAATGTGTATGAACAGTACCGTTTTCTCTAACTTCAACTAGTGTGTCTAAGTTGGTATATTCTGTTATAATTTCTTCTGAAATTACTGTAAACAATTCTTCTGGATGAAATGCCCCACCCGAAAATTCAATTCTTCCACGTGATTTTTGTTTAACGATATTGTACATATTTGATATCACAGTACATTGACGTAATTTTTGGTTATCCCACAACCACTCAATCAACTCTGGTAAATTCATTTCTTTCTTTGTTTTTATTGTTGGCATCTACTCTACCTCCACATATTCATCATCTAACTTTGCACCATTCTCAATCTGTTTCATCACTTCACGTAATACTTCTTTACCGAAGGAATCTGTCATATTATCCATGTGTAAGTTACCTGTTTTGTTTTTGTTTAAATTGTTGTTCGCTACGATTAATTCTTCTAATATTGTTGACATCAAATCACATCCCATATATCAAGTTGTAGCCCTAATTCTTCTTCTAACTTCAAATCATGTGCTGCTTTAAATCTTCTCAACTCACTATCAGTCAACTTATGTTCTTGTCTTACAAAAGGTGTATGCGGCATACCTAGTAAAGTGTTGTTTTCTTTACCAGGTATCACTGTAAACATCTTTTTACCTTCTGAATTGTATAGATCGTATTTATCAAGTAGTCCCATTGTCTAACACCTCGAATAAGTCTGTTTGTTTGTCCTTCTTGTGATTATTTATGCGTTCAATTGATGTTTTGTAATATTCTTCGTCTAGTTCGAAACCTATATAGTTGCGGTTGGTATTTATTGCGGCTATAGCCGATGACCCAATACCGATAAAAGGGTCAAATATTAAATCTCCTGGATGACTAGAATTTTCAATTAATAGTTCATTTAATTTCACGGGTTTTTCTGTGTCATGTATTGTTTTGTTGTTTTTATCTTTCATCTTTTTGTTCGGTATATTTATAACATCGCTGGTGCCACAGTGATTTATTTTTTTGTGTTTACCTTTTCTTAGCATAATGACATATTCAAATTGACTCATATATGTTTGACCCATAATTTTGTTGTCTTTAACCCATATTAAATTCTTAATAAAGTGAAATTTGGTTTCACTTATAATTTTTAAAAAATTGGATATATTTTTATTATTGGTCATAATGTAACAATGACTACTCGGTTTTAATATTCTATAAAATTCTTCTATATACTCCTCAATATCTATGGTATTATGTTTAAATATTCTTCCTGTGTTTACAATTTTTTTTTTGAAACATACCTCCTGAACTACCACCATTCCCTCTTGAAGTTATTTTGTAAGGCGGATCAGTCACTATTAAATCTATGCTACTATCAGGTATTTTCTTCATACCTTCCAAACAATCTTCGTTGTATATCTTATTCAATTCCATCCACTCACTCCCAATTCTCAATAGCGAAGTCTAAACATTTACGCGCTTTCTTAATATCCTCTAGTCCATTCTTCTCTGGCGCTCTCATTTGATACTCCAATGCACTCGCTACGTTATGTGCTACTGAACCTTTATGGTATTTATCAGCCACAATTGCGATGATGTCCTTCACTTCGATATCGCCTAGCATATAATGTGACGGTTTGTTTACTGGGTCGTGTGTAGCTTGCTCTATATATCTTTTTGATGTTTCAATAGCTTTGTTCATATATCTAATTCGTTGAATAACTGGTTCTTCTGTATCTTCTTCGTCTGTTGCTAGGGTGTAGTAGTCAGATTGGTTTTTACCGAAGTTTAAGTTGTTTTCTTTATATACTTCATCATATTTATATTCTCTGTCGCTACAATTATCTAATTCCCAAATAATTTCACCTGCATCTACTAACGTTGCGTAAAAATCAACGTCATTATGATTCAACCTCGTCACATGCACTCTGTCGCCTGCTTTGAATTCCATTAGCACTCAACCTTTCTTTTAGGGAATATATCGTTCTCCCACAGATGATTGCAGAACTTACCTCGTGTTGCTTTCTGTGGTACTTTGAATAAATGTGGTTTCTTTTTAGTCAGTAATTCTTGTTCTCTTTTCTTGTTTTTGACTTTTTTCATTTCTTCAAATTCATATTCTTCAATCATTTGTTTAGTGCATATTTCATTTGATGGTACCCTTATTGCTAGTCCTCTTGGTACGCCATTTGAAATACGTTTATTTACTTTATCTTTAGTAAGTTTGTTCAATTTCATAAGTGCTAATTCTTTATCTGAATACAATACTTTTTTTCTAACAGGTGTATTAATTGCTTGTTCAACTGTCCAACCCTTATTTAATCTTTGATAAAACACACTAGAATTTACTCCGTTCGCTTTTGCTAACGCTAAATCTTCTTTTGTATGTTTTGATTTCCTCTCAATTTTTGGTGCGTATTTAACCATTTCTCTTTCCCTCCACAATATTTATAGGTTCAACTTCTTCTAGTTTTATATTTCGAGTGTCTAAAAATTCATAAGGATAATCTTTTTCAAGTTTCCCTACTTCGTTAACTGCGCTATCCCAGTCATGAGCGTCGACTTCAACTGTTGCAATCGCTATATACTTAGCCTTAACTTGTATTTTCATGTGATCACTCCTTTAATCTTTCATGTAGAATTCACTTACAAATCCATCACTATCTAATGACAAGCCTTCTGCCCATGTAACAGGTTGGCTCATAATATCTTCAATATCGCTTAATGCTCTACTGCCCTTTGGCACTTCTACGATTATCTCGTCATGTACATGTGCCACCACTTCATAGCCTGCTTTCTCTAGTCGTACCAGTGATACAGCTAATAAATCTCGAGCAGTTGCTTGTACAATGTTCTCGACCAACTTACCGCCATACGTGTCAATGTCTGTCCATTTACGTGTAATGCTGTCTTGACCTTTAAAGACAATCACATCTGAACCCCATCGGTTTTGACGTAATTTAGGTTTTAAGTAACTGAGTGATCTACCACTTGGCAACTCAATCATTAACGCACCTTTGAACATGAAAAACTTAAGTCCATGAGTATGATTAACTTGTCTTGTTTTAACGGTATGAACTGCCGCTTCTTGTACTGCGTACCAGAATCTCACAATGTTCGGATTAGCGTTACGCCATGAATCGACAAGTCCTTGTAACTCTGACTCGTCAATGCCCATATCCAAAGCGCCCATTGCCTTTAACGCACCTGCGCCACCTTGATAACCAAGCGCAAGTTCAGATACCTTACCTTTTTGTCTTAATGGACTACCTTTACCGATTGACTCAATGGGTACGTTAAACATCTGGCTTGCTGAAGCTTCGTAAATCTTGCCATGGGTTTCAAACACTTGGAGTCTCCACTTCTCTCCTGCGTACCATGCAATAACTCTCGCCTCAATCGCGCTAAAGTCACTCACTGCAAACTCATAACCTTCCTTAGCAGTAAATGTCGTACGAACTAACTGACTTAATAAGTCTTGGTACGAGTCATCAAGTAGCATGTCTAACCATTCATACTCTTGTTGCTTGATTGCCATTCTTGCGATGTCTAGTTCATCATCTGATATGTGGTGCTTTGTTAAGTTCTGTAACTGAACACCTCGACCTGCCCATCTGCCTGTGCCTGCACCGTAGAACTGAAAAACGCCTCTTACACGGTGGTCTTTACACATCATTTCGTGCATTTTCGTATACTTCTTAACACTTGTTTTACTCATTTGAAGTCTTAACTCAAGCATTTTTTTAGCTTTACCTGTGGCTACTTTCAGCCATTCCGTAACCGTCTTTTTCTGTAAATCAGGTATATCTAATCCTTCAGCATTCAACCATTTCAATAATTGAGTTGGACTGTTTGGATTATCTAATCCTGTTAACTGTATTGCTTCATTCATTAATTGTTCTTTACTGATTCGGTCTAACTCAACTGCACCAGTCATAAGTGCTTCATCAAGATGAACGCCTCTATCGTTTATGTGTTGATCAATAGACCATAATTTCTGTTCGAACTTTGTTACTGGAAATGCACTAATTTTTTCAGCGATTAACTGTTCGACTTCAACATCTCGAATACAGTACTCGATAAACTGTTGCCATTTCTCTGGTGCATGTTCTGGTAAGTTTCTTGTACGTCCACCATTTGCTTTGGTTGGTCTACATGGCTTTGAGAAATAGTTGATAAGTGCTTTACCTGTTTTATCTTTTTGGATATCAAGTTTTAAAGCCTCTCCACATTTATCAAGTGATGCCGGTAATCCGATTCGTGTAGCATTGACCATGGTACAATTCCATTCTTCTGGTGGCATGTCTTGTTCAAAGTGTCTTGCTAAACACACGCGTTCGAAGTTTGCGTTAAATGCATATTTTTTTACATCCTTATCAAATAAAGCTATCTTGAATGTTTCGTAAGCAGCGTGCCATAAGTGTTCTTTCACTTCATACATATCAAGACAAGTTACAGGTTCATTGTCGATTGAGAAAGCTATCATTAAGATTTCGAAATCATCTGCTTCGGCGTATTTATAAGCGCCTGTCTTTGTTATATCTGCACTGCTGTATGTCTCTATATCGACGTTTAATGTTCTCATTTCTCCACCTACTTATAATTAAAGAGAGATGCAATGCACCTCTCTATTTACTTAGATTAAGTCGTCTTCATCCATATCTAATTCGTCGAAGTCTTCTTCAGCAGTTGCCGCACCACTTAATGGTTCTCCGTCTGCCCATTTCTGTACGTTGTTCAGTCCTGCTGCGATACCTTTATTACCTGATACGGCAAATGGGTAAAAGTTGATTGACACTCTTACATAGCACCCACTGTACACTGTTGTTGAATCTGTTAATTTAATCTTGTTTTGGTCAATAACACCTGGTGCTTGTTTACTTGAAGCATTTAAGAAGTATGAGTTTTGATATGCTGGGTCGTCTGGTCGTTCCTCATCTCCATCACGTAATGGCGTTTTTAATTTAGGAGGTACTTTACCGCCGAACTTCTCAGCCTTACCTTGTTCTTTCGCTGCTTCGATTGCGTTCTCAATTTTCTCGATAGTCTTTGTATCTGATTTAGGAATGATGATACTCATTGAATACTTTTTCTCTTGTCCTTCTTCCATTGCATGTGGCTCAAAAATGTGTACGAATGATGCTCTAACTTTACCTGTGATTACTTTAGTGTTTGTCATAATTAATTACCGTCCTTTGATTTGTTTTAGTTTTTAATTTCATCGAATTCATCTTGTGCTGACTCTGCACCAAGTGCAGGTCTTTTATCTGATTCAGGAACAAGTGTTGCCTTACCTTCTGGTTTAACGATTAAGTGGCTGAGCAACTCTTGAACCGTCTTTTTACCTAATCTCTTTTCAAGATTTGAAATACTTAGTACTTTAGTTTCAGTGATGTCCGACTTGTCATAGTCGTGTTTTTGTAATGTCTCAATAACTTTTTCGTTATCAATGTACTTCCGACTCGAACGACCAGCTACTAACTTCCAACCCTCGAACTGACGACCGTTATTTGTCGCTTGATCTAAACAATACGCTTCAATGTCATCTGCCCACTTCTTGATATCCGATACTTTATAAAGTAAATCGGCTAATTCATCATTAGTGAGTAAGTAAGGCTCGTCCATCGCTTTAACAGTGTTTAAGTTTTGTTCTGCTCTAGCACGACATGAATGCTTAATCTTGCAAAATCGGCAATGCTCTCCAGGTTTGAAATCTCCTTCACCTTTATAAGCCATTAGCGCTTTTGGTTTTACTTCTTTCTCTGCCCACTCAATCAGTTCTTCAGTTGAGAGTGTTTCAGTTGAGTAGTTGTCCTTTCTTGGTTGAATAATAGACATCCTAATCTCGTTGATATCCTCTACTAAGTTGAAAAGTTCATAAGCGCCAAGTGCATATAACCTAAGTTGAGGGTTATCAATAGCTGATACCTCTACACCTTTACCGAACTTCAAATCAACGATTTCAAGTACACCGCCTGAGTAGATGATGACGTCTCCTGTTCCAAATGACTCAGGTACATAAGTTGATAAGTCGAGTCGTGTTTCGAATAACAAACTCACATCTTCTTTGCTATCTACTCTCGCGAACGCTTCGTTGATACGTTCTTCTACGAGATCAACATATTCTTTTACATACTCGTGAAGTTCTTCATTGTAGAATTCATTTTCTTTACGTTTTTTAAATTCAGTATTGAACTGTCGTTTAGTTAAACCTTCATACATGTGACTGAAATACAATTCACTTAGTTCATGTGCGAATGTTCCTTCTTCGGCAAATACGCTTGTCTTATCTGCAATACCTTCACTTGCTTTAATACTAGGTGGGCAATTCATCCATTGCTTTGCAGCACTTGCACTTAACTTGGCATGCGCTCTATCTGAATGATTTACACTCATGACAATCTATCCATGAAGAACTCAATTACTTCTTCATATTGATTTGGTTTCAAGTCGGATACTTTGCCTGCACCTAATTCTGTTAATTTATCTTTTAAAGCTTTTTTGTCCGAAGCATCGCCTTTTTGTAAGAACTCTTTCGCATGACGTTTCACATCATCAATAGTGAATTTCGATTTTTCCTGTGTTTCTTCTACTTCAACTTGTTCTTCTTTTATTTCACTTGTTTGTGGTTGACCACTTATTGACTTAGGTCTGGCATTAACAGTTGGTACGGTTGCCAATTCTGTATTTGTTGTTTCTAAGTTCTTATTTAATCTTTTAAGTTCTGATAAAATTTCTTCTGCAATACCTGGCATGTTATTCATCCTCCTTTTGAATACCTGAAATATCATATAAAACGTCCATCATTTCTCTATCTTTTAAATCATCTGATGTATATACTTGCATATCATGAATTTCAGTTTTTAGTGTTCCACTGTCCTCTTCGATATACATTTCTAAAGCACCATCTTTTAATTTAAAAACAACTTTGTCCTTACTTATATCGAACCCTTCAGATTCGAGTGCTTGAATCGCTTCTTTTATGCGCATTTTGACGTCCTCCTAAATTCGTTATATACTGTTCGTGATATTATTTTTAATTTCTTCGACTTCTACTGTCTGCAAACGGTAGAAGTTTTATTTGTCTAATGACTTGCTATTGATGAGCTTTTGAACTATAGTTCTGTAGCGTCTTCTAATCTCAGAATTTATAGCCTCTGATAAAAATTTATTTGAATCAAATTCATCAGGTCGGTATAACAGTAAATCTCCAAATGTTTTTGATTCCCTAAGTGCTTTATCAAATTGAAATTCTACTTCTTCAATTACTGCATCTCTTAATTCTTTTGAAATTATTTCTATTTTTAGCATTTTAGTTAACCTCCTTAAATACCAATTTTATTTTCTATTCCAAAAAAGTCGTTCGGTGTAATTCCTAAGTACTCACATAATTTCAAGATAGTAGCCATGTTCGGGTTTTTAGTTTCCTCATTGTAAAGACCATACAGCGTGGTTTTAGCTATGTTAGTGTCTTTGAATACTTGAGCAATTGTAATTTTTTTAATTGCTAGGATTACTCTAAATTGATTTTCCATTTACTTGTCCTCCACTTCTTTCAAACTCTCATCCCACATTGCAAATGCTGCACCCGTAATTGCCCACATCAATACCGAATGTTCAAACGGTGTAATACTAAATGCTGCAATGATGAAGAACTCAATCACTACTAACAAAGTTAATACTGGGTATTTAATAAAATGCCAAGTTGTTGTCATTTCACTGCCTCCTTAAATTCAATGCTTTCTCAACTTCTTCTTTTGGTAAATGTGGATACTTTTCGTAAAATAATTCTTTTGGTATTTTTCCATTTACAACGTAATAACCTTGTTCTTTTAATTCTTGATTCATTTCTCGAATTCTCTTATAAGCAGTTGGTATGGATGAACCTAGTATTCTTGCTATGTCATTAGCTGTGTAAAATAATTCGTTCACTTAGATCACTCCTTACAATTCAATTTGCGATGCTTTTAAATCTTTAATATGTTGAATTGCCATATCTACATCTTTGCGTTTAATGTGATTGTTAGGCGCGTTACCTTTCATGCCTAACTCTTTCTTAGTAGCAACTAAAATTTTGCTTTTAAACTTACCTAAGTCGCGCCTGCGTTGTTCTTTAGCTTTCTTACTAGCCAACGCTTGTTCATAAATGTTTTTGCTTTCATCAATTAAAGTTTCTAGTGTAATCTGCATGCCTAATTTATCTAAGAACTTTTCAGCTTGTACTTTAGTAGCGTATTGAATAGCATCTAAATCTTGTGGTGTTACATATTCACCTTCGATTTTCTTATCGATAGTTTCTAAGTGTGATGTTTGTTTTTGATTATCTTCGTTAATACGTGCAACTTGTTCAGCTAAGTAATGAATAACTTGTGGATTATCTACAATTTCTTGTACTAAACTGTTTGTCATGTAAAAACCTTGTTTTCTAATTTGTGGTAGAACTTCAGATGTTACCCAATCTTGAAATCTCTCTGCTTCCAACTTTCTACTTTGGAAAATCACTTTGTATAGATTAGATTCATTTATAAAAGTGGCAGTCTGTTTTCTACCTAATGTATCTATGACGTCATTAGTAATGACACCATCTTTTTTTAATCTTGATTTTGCTTGTCTTGGATTTTTAATATCTAACACTTTACAAACATCATTTAAGTTAAAATAACCTTCGTTATTTTTCACTACAGTTCTAACTTCATTTGAATCAAAATTGAAAATTTGTAATTCGTTCATTTTGTTTCCTCCTTTAAATACCTCAAAAGTTATACAAAGTTATAACAAGTGCAAAAAAATTAAACTTTAATTTGGTCAATTTCAATTTCATACAATTTAGCTAATGCATAAAGTGCCAAATTACTAAGTTCAGTTTCTTCTTTTTCCCACCTTATAACTGTTTTAGGATTGACTCCTAGTCTGTCTGCTACTTCTGCTTGTGTCATTTTTCTTATTTGACGCCAATTTTTCACTGGTAACTGCTCAATCATTTTTTATCACCTCGCTTGCATTTATAACTTTATATTACTTACTAACACATGTCAACGTAAAAGTTATATTTTTTCGCAAAAAGTTATATAAAGTATTGTAAAGTAATGTGTAATGTGGTAAGTTAATATTACGTTAAGTAATATTAAAGGAGATAAAAGCCATGAATGAAAATAATGCAAGAAAAATTTTGTCTAGAAACTTACAACGTTTAATGAATCAACATAATATCGACCAAAAAGAACTTGCTGAAGCTATTGGTGTTAGTCAACCTACTGTTTCTAATTGGATTCAACAAACTAAATATCCAAGAATAAAGAAAATACAACAGTTAGCAGACTATTTTAATGTTCCTAAATCTACGTTAATTGAAGATAAAGACAACTATGACACTCCAAAAACTACTGCCTTCCATTTAGACGGAAAAGATTTAACTAAAGAAGAATTAGAAGATGTACAAAAATATATTGATTTTATAAGAGAAAAACGTAATAAGTAAACAAAGGGGTTATTATATGGGTAAATTAGAAGAAATTTTATTAGAATATGATGATAAACTTATTATAGAAGAAGGCGACCTAGAACACGGATTAAATGGAGTTTATCAAGATGGTTTGATTATTATTAATAGAAATATCAGTATACCCAAAAAACTCGAAACATTTGCTGAAGAATTAGCGCATCATAAAATCACATACGGTGACATTACAGATCAAGAAATTTTAATGAATAAGAAGTACGAAATTAAAGCACGTAGATATGGTTATGAAATAATAATCTCTTTAGACGGAATTATTTCTGCTTATCTGCATGGTGTACATAATCTTTATGAAATGGCAAAATTCTTTGAAGTTACTGAGGAATATATTGAAATGACATTAAAGCATTATAAAACTAAGTACGGTATATCCACCTATCACAAGGGTTATGTTATTAAATTTGACCCTTTGCAGGTGTTTAAACATATAGAATTTAATTAAGAAAGGAAGTTAGTTTATGGGGAGTTTTATTTTTGGATTATTGTGGTTTTTAATTACAATCGCTTTTTTAACAATGTTTATCATTACAATTGTTAGAATTGCAAAGAAAGGAAAAATACTTATACCATTAATAAGTTCAATAATCTTGTTTATTGTAGGGTTAATATGTTTTATAGGCATATTTATGTCAATACCAGAAAATGAGGATTACAGCGTCAATGAAAACAAAGCAACAGAGAATACTGAAAAATCTTCATCTGAAAATAATGATAGCCAAGACGATGACGTAAATGGGAAGAAATCTTTAAAAATAGGAGATCAGTTAACTGTCGGTAAAGTTGATGTAACAGTTGAAAAAGCAGAGTTTGTAGAACCTGAAGATGAATACTCTACACCAGACAATGCCAAAATTTTAAAAGTATATTACAAATTTAAAAATAATGCTGAAGACCAAATTTTAGTATCAGATACGGATTTCTTATTAAGTATTGATGGAGAAACGCAACAAGAATTTTATTTAATGGATGACATGAAAGCAGGATTTGATGATCAATTAAATAAAGGAAATACAGCAAGTGGATACGTTTATTATGATGTTCCAGACTCAGACGAATATAAAGTTGAAATGGACTTCATGCCATTCTATAACACATATAAAGCTGAATGGGTAATAAACAAATCGGATATTCAATAACCAACTAACCTCACACTACGTGAGGTTTTCTTATAAGGAGGAATACGCATGGCAATATATAAACATAATAAACATTATTATTTCAGTGTTCGCTACAAAGATGTATACGGTAATAATAAAAGAAAAGTAAAACGTGGTTTCAAAACAAAACGTGAAGCTAAACAAGCAGAAGCTGCATTTATTACAGAAATAGAAAGTGGTTATAGTGATTCAAATACGTTTGATTATATATTTAACCACTACCTCGAACACACTGATTTAAGAGAGCGTACACGTACCAGAAAAATAGCTGAGTACAATAAACACATTAAAGATAAGTTTGGACATATTAAAATGAATCAAATCAAACAGAATCAATGCCAAGAATTTAGAACTTACTTAATGAAAGCTGTGAATAGTCCTAATACTGCTAGAACAATTTGGTCAGGTTTTAAAGTGGTAATTAACCACGCAAAAAAACATTTCGGTTTACGTATTGATCCAACCATTTCAATTACACCTATACCTAGAGCAAAGCCTAAACCTAAATTTATGTTAAGAGAAGAATTCGATGATAAAGTAGAACTTATTAAAGAAGATGACTACAGAGAATTATTAAAACTTATGTATTATACAGGTATGAGAGTCGGAGAAGCAATGGCATTGAAATGGATAGACTATAACAAATATAAAAAAGAGATATCCATCAATAAAACAATGGATACTGCTAACAGAAAAATATATAATCGAGCGAAAACGGAATCGTCTGAAGACATCATACCATTACCCGACTTTATAAATGAAATGCTGATCCAAAGATACACAATAGAGTCTGAAAAGTACAAGCATTTTACAGAACAATATTTTATATTTGGAGGTATAGAACCAAAACATTATAAACATTTACAGTTGAAGTATAAAGAAATATTTCCTCAATATGACATTCATACATTAAGACATTCTTACGCATCTTTTCTTGCAAATAACGGCGTTGATATTTTTGTTTTAAAATCTTTGATGAGGCACGCTCAAATCACTGAAACTATGCACACTTACAGTCATTTATATACACAAAAAAAGCACGATGCAATACGTGTATTCGATGACATTTAAAAAGTAAATGGTATCAAATTGGTATCAATCGTGCTTTTCCCTAAATAAGAATCGCATAAGGACGGGTGTTAAGCCTATCCAATTGAACCTTCCATTTCGAATTTGATTAGACGGTTCATTTCTACTGCGTATTCCATTGGTAATTCTTTTGTAAATGGTTCGATGAAGCCCATTACGATCATTTCAGTTGCTTCTTCTTCTGAAATACCACGGCTCATTAGGTAGAATAATTGTTCTTCAGATACTTTAGAAACTTTCGCTTCGTGTTCTAATGAAATGTTATCGTTCATGATTTCATTGTAAGGAATTGTATCTGATGTAGATTCGTTATCCATAATTAATGTGTCACATTCAATGTTTGAACGTGCGCCAGTTGCTTTACGTCCGAAGTGTACTTGACCGCGGTAAACAACTTTACCACCATTTTTAGAAATTGATTTAGAAACAATTGTTGATGACGTATTAGGCGCTTTATGAATCATTTTTGCACCAGCGTCTTGAACTTGTCCTTTACCTGCAAGCGCGATAGATAAAGTCATACCTCTAGCGCCTTCTTCAAGTAAGAAACAAGATGGGTATTTCATTGTTAATTTAGATCCTAAGTTACCATCAATCCATTCCATCGTACCATTTTCATATACGAAAGTACGTTTAGTAACTAAGTTATAAACATTGTTAGCCCAGTTTTGGATTGTTGTATAACGGCAGTATGCATCTTTCTTAACGATAATTTCAACTACAGCTGAGTGTAATGAATTAGTCGTATAAACAGGTGCTGTACAACCTTCTACATAGTGTACTGAAGAACCTTCATCAGCAATAATTAATGTTCTTTCAAATTGACCCATGTTTTCAGAGTTAATTCTGAAGTAAGCTTGAAGTGGTGTTTCTAATTTTACGCCTTTTGGTACGTAAATGAATGATCCACCAGACCAAACTGCTGAGTTTAATGCTGAGAATTTATTATCTGCAGCTGGAATAACACTTGCGAAATATTCTTTGAATAATTCTTCATTTTCACGTAATGCTGAATCAGTATCTTTGAAGATAATACCTTGTTCTTCTAAGTCTTGTTCCATGTTGTGGTAAACAACTTCTGATTCATATTGTGCAGATACACCTGCAAGATATTTTTGTTCTGCTTCAGGAATACCTAATTTATCGAAAGTATTTTTGATTTCTTCTGGTACTTCATCCCATGAACGCTCAGAACGTTCTGATGGTTTAACGTAGTACGTGATTTCATCAAAGTTTAACTCTGTTAAATCGCCACCCCACATTGGCATTGGCATTTTGTAAAATTGTTTTAATGATTTCAAACGAAAATCAAGCATCCATTGTGGTTCGTCTTTCATTTCAGATATTTTTTTAACGATTTCTTCTGTTAAACCTCTACCTGAACGGAAAATAGAAACGTCTTCATCATGGAAGCCATATTTATAATCTCCAACTTCTGGTGATTTTTTAGCCATTTTCTTCACTCCTCTTTTATAATAGCGTTCGCCCATTTTTCAAAAGTTACGCGTTATTTTGCTCTTTTGTTCCTTTTTCAAATGCTTTCCATGCTAAAGTAGCGCATTTGATTCTTGCTGGGAATTTAGATACACCTGATAGTGCTTCTATATCGCCCATTTCTTCTGTAATATCGTAGGATTCACCAAGCATCATGTTTGAGAATTCTTGACTCATTTCTAATGCTTCTTCGATTGTATGACCTTTAACCGCTTCAGTCATCATAGATGCGCTAGACATTGAAATAGAGCAACCTTCACCTTCAAACTTAGCATCTTTAATAACATTATCTTCTACATCTAATGTTAAGCGGATGCGATCTCCACATGTAGGATTGTTCATATCTATTGTTAGAGAGCCATCTTCAAGAACGCCTTTATTACGAGGATTCTTATAGTGGTCCATAATGACAGAACGGTATAGTTGATCTAAATTGTTAAAATTCATAAGAGAAAAACTCCTTCGCGCCATTTAGTGCCTGAATGAGTTGGTCAACATCTTCAGTAGTATTATAAATATAGAAACTTGCTCTTGCTGTTGATGATTGGTTTAACCATTTCATTAATGGTTGTGCACAATGGTGACCTGCTCTTACAGCTACGCCTTCAGAATCTAATGCTGTTGCTAAGTCATGTGGGTGAACACCTTCTACATTAAATGTAATTAATCCAGCTCTTTTATCAGGAGTAGGTCCATATATTTCAAGTCCATCAATTTTAGACATTTCATTGTAAGCATAGTTCACAAGATCATACTCATGTTGATGAATGTTATCTAAACCGATAGCATCAATATATTTAATCGCTTCAGCTAAAGCAATTGCTTCAGCAATAAGCGGTGTACCAGCTTCGAATTTCGTTGGTAAGTCTGTCCATGTTGCATCTTCTAATCCAACAAAGTCAATCATATCTCCACCAAATTCGATTGGTTCCATCTTATCTAATAAATCACGTTTACCATATAAGACACCTATGCCAGTAGGGCCTAACATTTTATGACCACTAAAGCTAAAGAAGTCTACATCTAAATCTTGAACATCCACTTTCATATGTGGTGCTGACTGGGCACCATCTACTGCAATAACAGCATTATGACGATGTGCGACTTCTGCAATATATTTAACATCATTGATTGTACCTAATACGTTAGACACATGAGCGACTGCGACAATTTTAGTTCGATCATTGATCGTACTTTCAATTGCCTCTCTTTCAAGTTCGCCACTTTCTGACATTGGAATAAATTTAAGTTTAGCACCTGTTCTTTTAGCAAGCTGTTGCCATGGCACGATATTCGCATGATGTTCCATTTGTGTGACAACAATTTCATCACCTTCAGAAACATTTGCATCACCGTAACTATGCGCCACTAAGTTGATTGCTGTTGTAGTTCCTCTAGTGAACACAACTTCTTCAAAATATTGTGCATTTATAAATCTTCTAACAGTTTCTCGTGCTTTTTCATAAGCATCCGTAGCAAGTGTACCTAGTGTATGCACACCTCGGTGAACATTAGAGTTATAACGGTTGTAGTAATCTACAATGCTATCAGTGACTTGAGTAGGTGTTTGACTTGTGGCTGATGAATCTAAATACACGAGTCTACTACCGTTAACTTGTTGTTCTAATATCGGGAAATCTTTTATAATTTTTTCTACATTAAATGTTGATTCGGCCACATTATCAGACCTTTCTGTGCCTTTTTTATATTTGTGTTGTTACTTTTAATTCAATAACTTCACGTAATTGACGTTTAACGTCTTCGATTGGCAATGCAGATACAACTGGATCAAGGAAACCGTGAATAACTAAACGTTCTGCTTCTTCACGAGAAATACCTCTACTCATTAAGTAATAAAGTTGAGTTGGATCTACTCTACCTACTGAAGCTGCGTGTCCTGCTGTTACATCATCTTCATCAATTAATAAGATTGGGTTTGCATCTCCACGTGCTTTTTCAGATAACATAAGAACACGAGATTCTTGTTGAGCATCTGCTTTCGTACCACCGTGTTTGATGTAACCAATACCATTAAAGATTGAAGAAGAACTATCTTTCATAACACCATGTTTCAATATGTGACCATTAGATTCTTTACCATATTGAATGATTTGTGTTGTGAAGTTTTGTTTTTGTTCTCCACGACCAACTACGACTGTTTTTAAGTTACAGTTTGAACGGTCACCCATTAAATAAGTCGTGTTGTCGTTAATTGTACTACCGTCATTCATTAAACCTAAAGCCCAATCGATTGTCGCATCAGCTGCTGCTGTACCACGACGGATAATGTGACCAGTAAAGCCTTTATCCATGAAATCAACTGTACCGTAAGTAATGTTTGAGTTTGCACCAGCAATTACTTCAGAAACGATGTTTAATTGACCTTCGTTTGAAGATACTGTAGATAAATAGTTTTCAACGTAAGTTAATTCTGCACTTTCTTCAGTTACGATAATCGCATGGTTGAAGAAACTTGCATCGCTATCATCATGTAATACAACGTATTGAACAGGGTCTTCTACAACAACGTTTTTAGGTACGTATACAAATACACCACCGTTAACTAATGCTGCGTGTAAAGCTGTTAATCTATGTTCATCAACTTTAACTGCGTCTGTCATGAAGTATTTTTGTACTAAATCACTATTTTCAATTAAAGCTGTTTTTAAATCTTTAATTACAACGCCTTGTTCGACTAATTTTTCATCTACTTTAGTAAAAGCAGGTGTATTATTATGTTGAACAATTAAGTTTGTAGCATTTTCAGTATCGATAATTTTACGAACTGATTCTGGTAAATTGTCGATAGTATCAAATGTTTCACTTGTAACAGCATGTGTTTTGAATGAATCAAAATCCCATCTGTCAATTTTTGTTTTGTCTGGTTTAGGCATTTCTAATGTATCTAATTTTTGAAAACTTTCTTTTCTTAAATCAGTCATCCATTGTGGTTCATTTTGAGATGCTGAATAATTAACTAAGTCTTCAACGTTAATATTTAACTTTGTTTCAGTTGCCATTTATACTCCTCCTACTTGACTATCATGATCATATATTATTCAGCGTTAATTGTTTCGTCTTTAATGTTAAGTTCTTCTTTAATCCACTCGTAACCTTCTGCTTCAAGACGTTTTGCTAATTCTTCGCCACCTGATTTAACAACTCTACCTTGCATCATAACGTGTACAAAGTCAGGTGTAATATAGTTTAATAATCTTTGATAGTGAGTAATAATTAAACAACCAAAGTCTTCTCCACGCATTTTGTTAATACCTTTTGATACAACTTTTAATGCGTCAATATCTAAACCTGAGTCAATTTCATCTAAAATTGCAAATTTAGGTTCTAACATCATTAATTGAAGAATTTCGTTACGTTTCTTCTCACCGCCAGAGAAACCTTCGTTTAGGTATCTTTGAGCCATATCTTGGTCCATTTCTAATAGATCCATTTGTTTATCTAATTTCTTAATGAATTGCATTAAGTTAATTTCATCGCCTTCTTCACGTTTAGCATTAATTGCAGAACGTAAGAAATCAGCATTTGTTACACCAGAAATTTCTGATGGGTATTGCATAGCTAGGAATAAACCAGCTTGCGCACGCTCGTCAACTTCCATTTCTAATACATTTTCACCATCAAGAAGTACTTCACCTTGTGTTACTTCATAACTAGGATGGCCCATGATTGCAGATGATAAAGTTGATTTACCAGTACCGTTAGGTCCCATGATTGCGTGGATTTCACCTTGTTTAATAGTTAAATCTACACCTTTAAGAATTTTCTTACCTTCGATTTCTACGTGTAAATCTTTGATTTCTAATATTGATGCCATATTATTTTTCCCTCCAGAGAATTTATTCACATTTAAAAAAGATAACCCTACATTATCTTTTCTAGTTTATAATAATTTTAATGTAACGTCAAAGTTTGCTGTGAATCTTTACCCTTAATATTATAACGTAGTTACACGGGCAAATAAACATTTTCGCTTTATTTATATAGAAGAAACTGTTCATATAAAGTATTTTTCTGAAATGTTTTTCAAATGATAATCATTTCAATTAATTCTCAATTTATAAATATTCTATTTCAACGTCTTCCGAATGCCTTTCTATCCAATATATACTATAATGATGATAAATAAATATGCAGTTTATGAAAGGAAAATTACATGAAACGCTATGAACAATTTGCATTCGTTATAAGTGCAATATGTGCATTTATACTTTTATTAAATTTAGTCAATGTTATTAATTTGAGTAGTCTTTTAAACACATTATTAACAGCTGCTACAATTGTTACAATCGCTACATTCAACGTTAGAAATTACAGATTTGTCGGTATCATTTTATATGCCATTGCCGTATTTATGCTCATCATTTATTTCTTTAACGGATATATTTAAGTATTGATTATCGCACGATATCTACCAGTCTTCGTGCGTTATGCCCTTATTTTGTACCCTTGCGCACGATATCTCTCAGTCTTCGTGCGTTTCGCCATTATTTTGTATCCTAGCGCACGATATCTACCAGTCTTCGTGCGTTATGCCATTATTTTGTACACTTGCGCACGATATCTACCAGTCTTCGTGCGTTATGCCCTTATTTTGTACCCTGGCGCACGATATCTCTCAGTCTTTGTGCGTTATGCCCTTATTTTGTACCCTGGCGCACGATATCTACCAGTCTTCGTGCGTTATTCCCTATTTTTTTACCCTGGCGCACGATATCTCTCAGTCTTCGTGCGTTATGCCCTTATTTTGTACCCTGGCGCACGATATCTCTCAGTCTTCGTGCACCTTGACCATATTTTCATCTCTACTAAAACAAAAAGCAGTCGAGTCTCCGTTTACATCGGGAGAACGACTGCTTTTTCTCAAATATTATTCATAAACTCGGTATGTTTGACCCGAATGAATACCCTCTACACTTTTCAAGTATGCTTTAGCGGCTTTTTTAGCTGGGACTGCTTGATAACCTTTAAAGAAATCACCATAATCTTCGAGTGCTTCTTCAATTACATTTGGACTTACATTATTAATTCTTAAATCGCGTTTTAATTCATATGCAGCTGATTTCACAAATGCTTGAATACCACCACCAGCCATTGCTGATGAAACGCCACCTTTGATTGGTTCGTCCATAATAACACCAGTTGTTAATGTGAAACTTCCGCCATCATTAATATAATGTTGTCCGATCAGTACTAAGTTGATTTGTCCAAGTAATTTACTTGTAACAGCAACTTCATTTGATTCAGGTGTTAAGTCAGATAAATCATCAAAATTCGCTGCACCTGCAGTAGAAACAACTGCATCTACATTTTGAATTTGTTCAAACATTAATTTAATATCTTCTACATTCGACATATCCATTTGATAGTCACCTGAGTTACGTCCAACTTTCACAACTTCATGTCCATTTGACGCAAGTTCTTCTGCCACTGCTGAACCAATAGTACCATTAGCACCAACTAATATAATCTTCATAATTTACCACCTTTTCATTTAATTAAATAAATTTTAACTATAAATGAAAGCACACACAAACATAATGCCCAAAGATGAGTAATAATACAAAAAAACATCTAACCTTATGGCTAGATGTAATGTCTTATAAAATTATAGTTTGTGGTTCAGTATTATCATCATGATTGGCTATTGCTTTTATACAGTTTTTATCTTCTGAAATATACTTAACCCAATTTAAAGATTCTTGAGCATCTTTTCTATTAACTAAAACTCCGGGTAAAATATTTCTTTCCCATGATCTATTTGCATATCCAACATCAGATGCTAAAAGTACAAATTTATCTTGTCCCTCTTTTTTCACCAACGTTGCACATAACCCTTTACTATGTCCAGGACACCATACCATTTGTAACGTGCCATCTCCGAATAAATCAAATGAATATCCTTTAGGACCTATATTTGTGTAACTTAATTTAAAAGTAGATAAATCTACATCTTTCCATTCATGAGGAAGGTAATGCATTTTATCCGATTTAATCGCTTCATTTTCAGGTTCACTCAGTAATATTTTTTTAGCATTTTTTACATGTCTTAAACCATCCGCATGATCGCAATGCATGTGACTCATGAGCACATAATCAATATCATCAATTTCATAACCTAAGTTTCTTAATTGTTCATGAACAGCTTGACCTTTTGGAAGAGAAGCTTTATTCACAGGATACTGAAATAAAAGATTTTTCTTTTGATTAACTCTATTGTCAGTATGCCAACCTGTATCAATTAAAACTAACCCTTTAGGATGTTCAATTAAATAAACAGATACTGGTAAAGAAATTTGGTGCTTTTTATTCCTAAATAAACCAGTCCAAGCAATAGGATTTCTACTAGAAGTACTAAAAGGTAAAGCTTCATCTACAATAACAGTTCCAGTGTGTAGAACATGAATTTTTATATCATTTACCAATTTCATCACCTCACGTTTATATATCAAATATATCACATTATATTATTAAAGTTAGGTTTACAGCTAATACCATGTAGTTACTATAAGTAATTTTTCTCAAAGAGTTTTTCTACTCATAAATACAAAAAACATCTAACCATATGGCTAGATGTTTTTTAAATTTCTTACTTAGCTGCGATTACAGCTCCGTCGTATTTCTTGTTGATGAAGTCTTTAATTTCTTTAGATTGTAAGACTTTCATTAAAGCTTTAATTTGTTTGTCATCTTTATGACCTTTTTGAACTGCAATTAGGTTTGCGTATGGTGAATCTTTTCCTTCTACTGCAATTGAATCTTTAAGTGGATTTAATCCTTGTTCGATTGCAAAGTTAGAGTTGATGATTGTAGCATCACCTTCGTCTGCTTGATAAGATTTAGGTAAAAATTCTGCTGATTGTTTATTGTTGAATTTAATGTTTTTCTTGTTTTCTACGATGTCATCAAATGTTGCGTCAACTGGTTTAACACCGTCTTTGATTTTGATTAATCCTTCTTTAACGAAGAATGAGATGAATCTACCTTCTTCTGCTGGATTGTTTGATACATAAACTGTTGCATTTTTTGGTAAGTCAGATAATTTTTTGTATTTTTTAGAGTAAACTGCCATTGGCTCTAAATGTACGTTACCAGCTGATTCAATTTTATATCCTTTTTCTTTTGATTCAGTTTTTAAGTATGGTGTATGTTGGAAGAAGTTTGCATCAAGTTCACCTTTATCTAATAATTTGTTAGGTGTTGTGTAATCATTGATTGTCTTGATTTCTAAGTCATAACCTTCTTTTTTAAGAAGTGGTTTAGCTTCTTCTAAAATTTCAGCATGAGGTGCTGGTGATGCACCAATTTTAATTGTTTCATTCTTTTCTTTCTTGTCGCCACTACCGCCACCACAAGCTACTAGCACGACTGTTAAAATTGAAATAAATAATAACCCAAATACTTTTTTCATTTAAAACACTCCTTAACGTTTATCAATTCTTTTTACAATTAAATCTCCAATAAATTGGATAACAAAAACAATAATTAAAATAAAGATTGTTGAAATTAAAATGACGTCATTTTGATTTCGTGTAAATCCAGTTAGGTAAGCTAAGTTACCTAAACCACCTGCACCAATTACACCGGCTATAGCAGTTGATCCAACTAAAGCAATAGCTGTAACTGTGATTCCCGATACTAAAGCAGGTAATGATTCTTTTATTAATACTTTTCGAACGACTGTCCAAGTAGTAGCACCCATTGAAACTGCCGCTTCAATAACACCTTTATCAATTTCTTTCATGCCGATTTCAACAAGTCGTGCATAAAATGGTGATGCACCAATAATCAATGCTGGTAAAGCGCCTTTAGGTCCACTAATTGTACCTAGTAAGATGTCCGTAAAAGGTAGTAATAATAATATTAAAATGATAAATGGAATAGCTCTAAATAGGTTCACGACAAATGAAACGATTGAATAGAACACACGTGAACTTTTAGATGTTCCTCTTGATGTTAAAAATAGTAAAGTTCCTAAGATTAATCCAAATACTAAAGTAAATACTGTAGAAATAATCGTCATATATAACGTTTCATACAATGCTTCCCATACAGCATCCCATCGTACGTTAGGCATCGTGACCATTTCTGTTATGATATCTCCAAATGATTTATTCACCTACGTTCACCTCTACTTTCACGCCTAGATTATTCAATTCTTGCTTAATTGCTTCTTTAGAATAATCTCCTTGAGGTAAATGAACGATCATATGTCCAAATGTACCGTTTTGAGTTAATTTAACGTCACCTTCGATAACATTAATATCGATATTATAAGTTTTTATAATTTTCGCTAATACTGGATCAGAACTTGTTCCACCAACGAAGTTTAACTTCCAAATTTCACCATTTGGTTGTTCTTTCTTAAAGTCTTGTAAAGTTCTTTGTAAATCATCTGCTTTAAGATCATCTTTAACAAATCGTTGTGTAACATATGTTTGAGGGTTATTAAATACGTTAATAACTTCACCCTCTTCAACAAACTTACCGTTCTCCATGACTGCTACATGATCACAAATTTTTCTAATGACATGCATTTCATGTGTAATCAGTATGATTGTTAAATCCAGTTCTTTATTAATATCTACTAATAAATCTAATATTTCATCAGTAGTTTGCGGATCGAGTGCACTTGTTGCTTCGTCACATAATAAGACATGCGGGTCATTAGCTAGTGCACGGGCAATACCTACTCTTTGTTTTTGCCCTCCTGATAGTTGTGAAGGATAGGCATTTTCGCGTCCTTCTAAACCAACTCTTTTAATGAGTGCTTTTGTTCTCTCATTAATTTCACTTTTAGATACACCAGCGATTTCTAATGGAAATGCGATGTTATCTTTAACTGTTCTAGACCAAAGTAAGTTGAAATGTTGGAAAATCATGCTTACTTTTTGTCTTTTCAATCTAAGGTCTTGCTTCGATAATTGTCCGATGTTCGCACCGTCAACAATTACCTCTCCCTCAGTAGGTGTTTCTAGGCCGTTAAACATACGTATAAGTGTACTTTTACCTGCACCAGAAAATCCAATTACACCATATATACTTCCTTTATCTATTTTTAAGTCAACATGGTCAACAGCTGTTATGTCACCTTTTTTTGTTTTGAAAGTTTTAACAACTTTATTTAACTCGATCAAATCTGTTGCCTCCTAATCTCTAAATTAAAAACGCCTCACTCTTAAAATAAGAGAAAGGCGTCAAAAATTTGTCTTTCTCTCATCTCCAAAAGTTAACACTTTTTGTGAATTGGCACCATTTCATATTTATATGACGGTTGCCGGGCTTCAAAGGGCACATCCCTCCACCACTCTTGATAAGAGTTATTACGTATTTAATTAAATTCATACTATCATGATAAGTTTTTATCGTCAATAACTTTTTGAATATTCTCTAATATATACGGAACAGACTGAAAGGCATAGATTCGACGGATAACTTGATCTTTATGCATGATAAAAAGTACGGGTACTGACATGATTTCAAATTCTTTACAGAATTCTGGATAAAAATTTAAGTCACACTTATTAATAGGTAATTGTGATACTTCGTTTGCAATATCTAACATGCGTTCTGATATTTTGCACGTTCCACATGTTGGCGTATATCCAAATAATAAATGGATATCTTTATCAAAATGCTTGTATATATCGTTCAATATTTCTGTGTGTTTCATGGTAACGATACTTCCCTTTCAATACAAAATCATTCTTAACTATAAATCCATGATAGTTTAACACATTCGCTAAATATTGTCTTGGACAGCGCGCTACTTCAGAAAATGTAGAATCAATATAAATATGCTGGCTTTCACTCGCATATTTCTTAAACCATTTTCTAATTTTCTTACCTTCCTTATCTTGATCTACTAAGACATATACTTGAGAACCGTATATCTCTTCTAGTAGCTCATCCATTTTTTCGACACCCATCGTTCCATGGGTACAAATGATATGAACATGATCATTTAATACTTCTTCCACTCGTTTTTTATCAGAAATACCTTCTACGATTATAATCTTTTTAATCATCGCCATGAATATCACCTTCTACAAATGAGATAGTATTACTGTTCAGTTTCATGATAAATATTTCAAAAAAACTCCATGACACATCAGTATCGTGGAGTTTAATGTTATGTTATTCACCTATCATTTCGCTATAAGCGTCTGCATCTAATAATTCATCTAATTGAGCTTTATCAGATAGTTCAACTTTGACCATCCAAGCTTTATCATATGATGATTCATTAACAAACTCAGGGCTGTCTTCTAGTTCTTCGTTTACTTCAACGACTTTACCAGATAGTGGTGCATATAGTTCAGAAACTGTTTTAACAGATTCTACACTACCGAATGAATCTCCACTAGTTAATTCGTCACCTTCTTCTGGCAACTCAACAAACACGATGTCCCCTAATTCTGATTGAGCAAAATCAGTAATACCGATTGTTACGATATCTCCATCTACTTTTACCCATTCATGTTCTTTTGAATATTTTAACTCACTAGGCACTGTCAAAGTAATCCCCTCCTATATGTAATTCAATTATAATCATGACATAAAGCCATTATTCAAGCAACTATTTTTATAACCAAGTTTGACGATATTCGTCTTCTTTAAATCCAAGTGTCACTTTATTTCCTAAAACGGCTAAAGGTCTTTTAATTAACATGCCATCAGATGCTAATAAATCAAACTTTTCGTTGTCTGATAAATCATCCATTTTATCTTTTAATCCCAATTCGCGATATTTAGCGCCTCGAGTATTAAATAATTGATTAACATTTATGTCTGTCCCATCAATGATATCTTTTAATTCTTTAGCTGTTGGTGTTAATTGAGTAATATCAATCGGTTCAAAACTGGCACCGTTCATTTCTAAGAACTTTGCTGCTTTTTTACAAGTTGTACAATTAGGATATTGATAAAATTTTATCATGTCTTTACCTCCATATGTCTATTTAATTTTATTATAACAATATTAGTACAGAACATGTAGTAATGAGTTAAATATTTTTTTAAATATTAGAAATAAGATATACTTACCTTATAATCATTATTTCTAAGGAGCAGAATAAATATGAGAACAATAAGTCAATATGCTGAATTTGAAGAAATTACACAAAGCGATGAACCAGTTGTCGTTAAATTCTTCGCAGACTGGTGTCCAGATTGCACAAGAATGAATCAATGGATTGATCCAATCATCGATGAATACAATCAATACAATTGGTATCAAATCAATCGTGACCAAGTTCCTGAAGCAGCAACTGAAAATGATGTAATGGGTATCCCAAGTTTATTAGTATTTAAAAACAACGAAAAACTTGCACACTTACATTCAGCAAACGCAAAAACACCAGAAGATGTTAAAGCGTTCTTAGCTGAGAACTTAAAATAATCATATTAAAACCCACAATTGAGTATAAGAACTCAGTTGTGGGTTTCGTTATTACCACTCAGTGATTAATGATCTATTTTTTCTTTCGGCCGCTTTTACACTTGAATCTTTTTCAGTTAAATATAAAAATCCACATACATCTTCATCATCCTGAGCGCCGACTGTTTTTCTAAATGATGGATTAAATATAAATGCAGGTGTTTTCCAACATGAACCCATTCCCTCATCATGCATCAATAACATTAAATTCTGTACAAATGCGCCAATTGCCATTTGATTTTCAAGATTTTCTTTTTGTCTTGAGTCTCTTTTTGACAAGATGACAAACATGCCACCAACTTTAGTCACTTTATTGATATATTTTTCTTGTTTAGCTGGATCGTTAACAAATGCTGATTGTGCTACTTCTTCTGCAAATTCAGGAATTTGTTTTTTATTGATATACACAAGTCTCCAAGGTTCTCTCATACCATGGTTTGGTGCGTATGTTGCTAAATCAACTAAAGAAAATACTTTTTCTTCGTCTATATACATATCATAATCATATTTTTTGACGCTTCTTCTTTCTTCAATCGCTTTCTTTAATTCCATTATTTACACTCCTAATTCATTGATAATTATTATCAATTGTATCATAAAATAAAGAAGCGAGATAGAAATCTAGAATTATCCTGAAGATTTCTACACTCGCTTCATCATTATTATGCTTAATAATGTGATTAATTTTGATATAAAGCTAACTGTTCTTTAATATCTTTAACATGAATTTGACCTGGTGCCGCTTCTTTACCTACGAAACCATAAGTAAATTTAGATCCAAACATACCACCAGTTATTCTTGTCATCTTACCTAGTTCACCCATAGATATACCAATTACATCAATATCTAACTTATGAAAAGCTCTATTCATAGCATTTAACATCGATAATAAATGACGTTCGTTCTGTGGCATCACAGCTAATTTACCAATATCTGCACCTAACTCTGCCATTTTCTCATATGTGACAAACATTTCTTCAACGTCAGGTGTTGATTTAAAGTCATGATGTGAAATAATAATTTTCACATCATTATGCTGAGCTTTCGTAATGCAATTCATAAGATTATCTTCATACGTATCGAGTTGAATATCGACGTATTCAGCTTTTTTGTTACATATAATATCTTGCATGATTTTGTAATAAGTTTCATGATCAAAGTCACCATGACCACCTTGCCCTACTGAACGATAAGTGAACAGAATTGGCGCATCATAATATGCACTTTTAAATTTCTCTAATGTTTCATTAATGTTTTCAATTGAAGTATTTTTTAAAGTATCTGCTCTAAATTCAACAATATCTATTGAATCCTTATGAGCATTGAGTTCTTGCACTGTTTTTTCAATATCATCTTGAGTTTCTAATGAAATCGTTGCAACGATATACGGAAACGCTTTCTTTTGTCCATCAGTCATAGTCATTCCTCCAATATGCTTCTATTTTCATTTTACATGAGTCGAGGACTTTTTTCTATGAAACGATGCATGATGATTCAAGAAATCTATTACTTAAATCAATGTGTGCTTACTACTTCACAATTAATACAGGAATTTTAGCTCTTTTAGCGACTTTATGGCTGACACTTCCTAATACCATTTTATCTGTGTCTTCTGCTTTTCTATTACTCAACACAACGATATCAAAATCACCACTATTTGCTCTATGCACTAATTCTGTTTTAGGATTCCCTTTCGCAAATTCAATTTTATATTGAATGTTTTGTTCATGGAAATAATCTAAGACATGTTTCATAGCTTCTTGGCGTTTTTCTTGAATTTCATCTAAATGAACACCCATTCTTACTGAAGCTTGAAGGTCTTTATCAGCGACAACATTCAGTAATGTAACCTGAGAACCTTCTCCTACGAGGTGATTAATTTGTTCTAAAACCTTTTGATTTTTCATTTCTGTATCAATGCCAAACAAAATATTTTTATACATATTTATCACTCCTTTATTACTATATTACCCCCTTTTGCATAAAATTTACAAACATTCATATTCTACAAAATCATTAAATATTAAAGTACTATAAATTTTTTATAAATTTAATAATAAGCCTAGATTTATTTCCCAGTTTACTATAAACTAAAAATAATTAATAAATAACACAATTGTTTATCAATAGTTGAAAACTTTCACACAAGAATTTCGATTAAGTGGAAACAATAATTTTTTATTAAAATAAAGTAATGAATAAGGGGGAAATATTATGGCTAATTCTAATCAATCAGATCAGAATCCTTTTAATCAGAACACCTCAGAACAACAAAATAATCCATTTAACGAAACAAATGGTAACAATCAGCAACAACAATCGGGAGACGGCAATGGCTCTAGTATGAAACCTTGGTTATTCGGCTGTGGTGGATGTTTAGTTATATTCATTATTTTAGCTGTTATTTTAGGTGCATGCGCTGCTGGTCCAATTAAAGACCAAATCGATGAGTTCACAAACAAAACTGAAGATAATTCTACTGAAGAAAACTCAACAGAAGAAGAAACAACTGAGGAGTCTACTGAGGAAGAAACGACTGAAGAGTCTACTACTGAAGAATCTACAACTGAAGAAAAAACAGATGAAGATGATAATGATTCATCTATCATCGATAGACAAACATCAGTTGGTAACGGGATTAGTGCAATCGGTACAAAGATTACAGTTGAAAGAGCAGAATTTGTTACTCCACCATCTGACGGAACTAAACCTTTAAAAGATAAAATATTAAAAGTTAACTACAAACTTGAAAATATTAATAACTCTAGCCTAATCGTTGGAGATGCTAACTTCGGTGTTACTGCTGATGGAAGCAGAGTTTCAAAATACTATGGTATGAATGACAAAAATGATGGATTCTCATTCAGTCTAAAACCTGGAGAATCTGATACTGGTTATGTATACTACGATGTTCCTGAAGCGGATCAATATGACGTACAATTACAATTACGTTCATCTGATAAACGTTACAAAATGAAATGGGAAATCGATAAAGACGATGTAAAGTAAATAAAAAGCCATTAGACAGTCAACGTGTCTAATGGCTTTTCTTATGCTTTAAATAAATTAGAAAATGTATTATTTCTTAAATTTATCGATTACTTCGTTCGCTTTATCTTTAACATTTTCTACTGCTTCTTTAGCTTTACCTGAAGCTTTATCTTTTTTACCTTCAGTTTCTAAGTCTTTGTTATCTGTTGCATTACCAACTGTTTCTTTAATGTTACCTTTTGCTTGTTCGAATTTGCTTTCGTCTGCCATTTTATATCACCCTTCATTAAACGTTATTGAATGATTGACCATTCGTATATGTTTTACCCTGTAAAAGGATTTTTAAACATCTCACTTCATGATTTTTTGAAAATTTTACCAATAGAAATATGATCGATAAAACTATATATACACATACCTATTATAATGAGTGCTAAACCTACCATACTTAGACCATTTGGTAACGGTAAGCCTAGGAGAATCATTTCACCAATAATGGCAAATACAACTTCCAAAGATTGCGTCGCTTCAACGGCTGCTAATTGTTCTTGGTTATCATTCACAATATTTGTAGCATAGAAAAATAGAATTGTTGCGATGATGCCCGAAAATAGTGCGACGATAAATGCTTGTACAACTTGACTAGAAGAAGGTAATCCTTCTTTAAGTACACCAACAATAAAAATGACTACCCAAATAGGCAATGTGACTAACGTCATACCAAATACACGTTCAATTGTACCGAGCTCACCGTTCACAACTTGCATCATTTTTCTATTTCCTAAAGGATAACTAAAGGCTGCAATTAAAATCGGTAAGAAACCTAATAAAAATAAATTCATTTTAATTTCACTTGCTTGAGGAATTTGGATAATGATAATACCGATAAACATAATGCTTGAAATCAATAATGAACGCCATGGAATTTTATGTCTAACGATTGTTTCTTTACCATTTATAACAACTGTTTCTACAAATAATGGCGCGAGAATCATACCGCAAATAATTGTTATTTGCCAAGTACCTGAAATCAACCACCCTGGGCTATACTCTGCTGAAAAAGTTATCGGTACATAAAATAATACAAACCCAACTGCACTCCATATGAACCAAGCCTTTTTCTCTTGTTGAATATGCTTTAAAACAAACTTTGTTCTACCTTTGATGAGTACAAACAAATATAAAAATGGCAGCATAAAAATAAAACGTAAAGAGGAACTAAAATACCAACTTCCACCATCATTAGCCATCATATGATTAACGACAAATGTAACTGCAAAAAATAAAGCTGCCAAGACACCTATTAATATTGCTTTCATGTTGTGACCTCTCTTATTTTGATAATGTATATTATTTCATATTTCCGACAATTTATATATGAAAATTTATAATTTATAAATGATTTAAAAAACAATATACGGGTAAATAGATAATATACTTTAAAGGAGGTATTTTTTTATGGCAACTCATTATGAAACAAAAGCTACAAACACAGGTGGACGTAAAGGTCATGTTTACACTGACGATAAAGCAATCGATGTAGATGTATTACCACCACAACAAGCAGATGGTAATGCCACTAATCCAGAACAACTTTTCGCAGCAGGCTACGCTTCATGCTTCAACGGTGCTTTTGATTTAATTTTAAAACAAAACAAAGTTCGTGATGCTGAACCAGAAGTTACGTTAACAGTTCGTTTAGTAGATGACGAAAATGCTGAAAGTCCTAAATTAGAAGTAGATATTGCCGCTAAAGTAAAAAACGTATCTCAAGAAGACGCAGAGAAATATTTAAAAGCAGCGCATGATTTCTGCCCATACTCTAAAGCAACACGTGGAAATATTGACGTGAATTTAGAAGTAGAAGCTGTTTAATTGAATATAAGTCACATAAATAAGGACTGAGACAAATTTTGTCTCAGTCCTTATTTTTTTATGATTTATTTGGTTCTTCGTGATTCCACCATAATGCATCTTTCGGATTTTCATAAACTTCTTGTAAGTCTTCTTTATTATCAATATTAGGATATGATCCTCTTAATGATTTATTAGACGTTGTCTTAAACATAAATAAGAAAATGACAAGTCCAACGACATTAATCAATGTTAAATAATAAGATGGTGCAATTTTTTGACCAGTTGTTTCGACTAACGTTGTTAAAATAAATGGTGTTAAACCACCAAATATCGCTGCGCCAATATTGTAAACAAGTGATAATGTTCTTAATCTCACTTTTGTATAGAAAATACTTGGTAATACAGATGGCATAACGCCTTCAAATGTAGACATAAACAGTGCAATGATAAATAGTCCTAAAATAACAATCGGTATTGAAGGAATACTCATTAACCAGAAGGCTAATACTGAGAATAAACTAAATCCTATTAATCCAAATAAAATGGTATTTTTATTTCCAACTTTATCACTGTACCAACCAAAGAAGAATACTGCTGGTATCATTGCTGCCATCGTTAACGTACTCAATATACTACTCATCGTACCACCTAAATCTAAAGTGCCATTTAAAAATGACGGCATATATGATAATACCATGTAATTAGCAACGTTTAAGAAAGCTACACCTGCGAAACAAACAATGATATCTCTCCAATATTTTCTGAAGATATCTTTATAAGAGTATTCAAGCTCTTCTTGCTCTTCAAGTGTTGTTTCATAAGCTGGACTTTCATCCAAATTATTTCTCAAATAGACACCTATAATACCAAGTGGTGCAGCTATAATGAATGGGATTCTCCAGCCCCAAGCTGCCATTTGATCATCACTCAATAGAGCATACATAATACCTACTAATGCAGCGGCTAAAATACTACCTGATAAAGTACCAATTTCAAGTCCGCTACCAAGTCTACCTCTCGTCTTATCTGGTGAAATTTCTGCAATATAAGTCATTGCACCGGCATACTCACCACCAGTAGAGAATGATTGAATCATTCTAATAATTAATAATAAAATTGGTGCCCAAATACCGATTTGGTGTTGTGTCGGTAATAGTCCTAAAGCAAGTGTAGATAAAGCCATCATAATAATTGTAGTTGAAAGGACAACTTTACGACCATGTTTATCTCCTAAATGACTAAAGAATATACCACCAATCGGTCTTACTATAAATGCAAAAGCAAATACCGCAAATGTTGATGCAAGCTGAATTTCTTTTGGCATATTACCAAAGAAATTCATACTGATAATGACGGCTAGTTGAGCGTATAGACCGAAGTCAAACCACTCAATCGCATTACCAATACCTGTTGCAACGACCGTTTTTTTCGTTTTACTGGCGTCGACAACATTAACGTTCTTTCTTTTAAATTTCATAATTATAAACACTCCCCATTTTGTCTATATAATCATATAACCTAATAAAATGGTTTTAATCAGAAAATTCACTATTTTATGAGTTGAACAGTGTTGAGCCCTATCATTATGCAATTTAAAATTTTAATTTTTTCATAAAAAAACTTCATTCAGCTCGCTATTTTATCCTAACGACACTGAATGAAGTGCTTATTTGTTATATTTTTTTAGCTAAATCTGTCATGTAATCAAAGAATCCATCTCTATCAACATCATTAATGATATTAATCATTCTTCCTTCATCACTTTTGAATGTTCTACCTTGACTAGGTCCATCTGTAATGACAGATACTTTATGTGATTCTTTCTTAACGAGTTCAGGTTTCCCAACATAAGCTGTTGTTAATACATCCCATAAGAAATAAGTTGAATTTGTTACAAAATGCGTTAATGGAGGCACAAGCGCATAACATATACCTAAGAAATCAACACCTTCATATTGTCTTTCATTCGCCCATCGTTTACGTACGTCTGGTGTTAAAGGTACTTTATTCGTGCTTTCTAATGCTACAATATCAATCGGTAATTGCGTATCAAAAACAGTCTTTACTGCTTCTGGATCCCAAAAAGCATTCCATTCAGCTGTACCATCATGTTCAGGTTCTTCAACATTACCTTTATTCAACAATGTACCACCCATCCATACAACTCTTTCAATACGACTTTCAATTCTTGGTTCAACTTTCAAACTTTTAGCTAAATCTGTTAACGGTCCCGTAAACAGCATTGTTACCTTTTCAGAACTATTCATTACCTTTTCAATGATATCTTCATATGCTTCTTTTTCAGAAATTGTAGAATTTACTTCAACATCTTCATTTAACATTGGCATCGCATCTACAAAGAAGGCATGCATTCTCCAATCTTTAGGAAATGGATTTTTCCCTCTTTCTTTCGAAGCTGCGACATTTAGTTTTTGTGATGAAAATCGATTAATGATTTTACAAGAAGCGTTTGTTGCCGGTTCTACATAGCTATCTGCACCAATTGCACTTACACCTATCAAATTAACATCTTCCATTTGTAATAATAAAAATAATGAAATTAAATCATCTACGCCACCATCATGGTTGAAATATACAGTCGTCATTTGGTTACCTCTTTCTTATGTTACGCATAAATTGTTCATTTGATTAACTAACGTTCTTTTTGTTCATTTGAATTATTTTGAGATTGTCTTTGCTCTGTTGATCTTTCTTTTGCTTTTTGTGCTGCATCTTGAGCTGCACGATCTTTCTCTCTTTGTGCCTCTTGATCTCTTTGTTGTTGCTGTTGTTTTTCACGTTCAGCTGCTGCTTGTTCATCACGTTTTTTCTGCTCTGCTGCTGCTTTTTCGTCAGCTTCTTGTTGTTTTTGTTCAGCTTCTTCAGCTTTTTTATCCGCTTCTTCTTGACGTTTTTCTTCTTCCTCTTTAGCTGCCTTTTCTTCTTCAGCTTTCTTCTCTGCTGCTTCTTTATCTGCTTTTTCTTTAGCCTCTTTATCCGCTTCTTCTTGTTTACGTTTTTTCTCAGCTTCAGCTTTTTTCTTCTCTTCATCCGCGTTATTGTTAGGTTGTTGAACCGTTCTTTGCTCATAAGTTGGCGCTTCTTGAGTCGAATTGATTTCTTCAGTTGGATTCTCTTTAGGCGTATTATCTTTAATATCCTTATCATTTATACGCCAATTAGCATTATACGTTTTCTTAGAAGTTTCATAATTCATTTTAACATCATATTTATCAGCGTCCGCTACATCATAGTATAAATAACTTGATTTGCTGTCATCTTTATCAAGTTGATGTTGGAATCCACCTTTATTATCTTTCATACCATTAAATTGCGGTTGTACCGCTCCACCAATAGTTAGTTGAAAATTAGAATTATCGATTAATTTTTTATCTTTTTCTAAATTTTTGAACTTATAAGTGACTTTAAGAATTTTGCCATTTTGTGAATAAGAATAACCGTCATCAGGTTGAACAACTTCTGCTTTCGTAACGGTCACTTCTAGACCATCAACAATAATTTTATCACCTAGTTTGATATTTTTTAATTCTTTTTTAGGTGTGTCGGAAACATGTTTAACAGCTTTAGGCTTATCTTCCTTAAATAATTGTTTATATGAATATTCTTTATCGAATGACAGACTGACAAATATACATACAAAACTAATCACACCAATTACAAATAGTAAAATTGTGCTCACTAAATAGCTACTATACTGTTTTTCTTTAGCATATTTAACGACTGTAATAATCAAAGTCGTTATAAAGGCAATCGAAATAACAACCCATAATAACGCAAAAAGTAGACTACTCATTTTTTCTCTCCTCTACAAATGATTAATAATTTCATCATAGCAAGAATTATTCAAAATAATAGTACAAAATCAAATAATTATTAACTATAATTGACCTATTTATATATGGCTTCACTTAAAAAAACAGGTTAAAAAATAAATTCAAAACCTGTTTATGTAATACCTTTATTTTTCTAATTTTTCAAAAGTTATTTCATATAAATCTTTATCATCCATATTCACAAAATCATCGATGGATATTCTATATTCATTGGAAGATCGTTTTTTAGAAACTTGACCATCATACTTCAACTCAATTGTCATATTCGTTTCAAAATAGTGATTGTCGATTGTCTTCTTAAATTCATTAAAGACTTTTTGGTTAAGAGGAATTAAATAGAATTGATTATTAGGTAAAATATTAATATGTTTACGTTGTATCACTTCATCGCCATTTAACTTTAAGACGACTTCAATATTTTTAGCAGAACCGCCGCCTAAATTTAATAGCTTAAAAGCCGTATTTAAATATTCATGATCAGACGAAGTTAAATTCATCACTTTAATACCACTTTGTTTCTTCTCCAATATAATCTGATCAAAAGATAAATAAGGTATAAATGATATTTTAATTTGGCGAATTTGAATCATGACGGATATAAAATATAGAATCGCCATAATAAAGGTCCCTATAGAACCAATCGCTTGAATAATATTAATCATGCGCTCACCTCACAATATAACCTTGTCCTAAATTATACCCATTTGTATAGGTGTAAATCATAGATTTATAATCTTCAAGCTTTCTCTAACAATCCGCCGTGGAAACAATAATATTTCTCAGCATTTAAATCTTTAATTTTCTTTAAGGAATTTTCTGCGTCTTCTAAATTCATACTATATTCAGGATTTGCTACGTTTAAAGTCTCTCCTTCTTTCACAGCAGCATCTCCAGTAATGACGCTATTGACTGATTGTATATATAAAGAAATATGCCCTGACGTATGTCCTGGTGTCGCAATAACTTCCACTTCATTATTTAATATGAGCGCCCCATTTGTAACTTCTACATCAACATCGACATGCTCTAATTCCTTTAGCATATTAACAAATTCTTCACCATATGGTTTTTCATCTTCTGACATTTCATTTAACAAATCTTCAGCTTGAATCAATCTTTCTGATTTAGCATGTCCACCTATATATTTAGCTTCTACAAAGCTACTTATAATTTGTGTATTAGGATATTTATCTTTAAAAGCTTTTAACGCACCGATGTGGTCATCATCATAATGTGTAATAATAATATTTTTCAAATTTTCTATATCGTAATTTAATCGCTTAATTTCTCGTTCAATCTTATCCATGAAACCTGTATAACCTGTATCAACGAGTGTCAATTCTTCATCTTGGATGATAAGTGTAGGATGTATTTCGTAGTTATCTCCTTCATAATCAAAATTTATATTTAACTGTTCTACTTTAATAGGCATAAAAGTTCTCCTTTATAAAATGACGTATATTTATATACATTTAAGGTAATTATATGACATTTTAGTCATTTAATCATAAAATATTATTTGTACGACTTTTGATTAAATAGAATCTAATTTTCACAGGAGGTTACTTATGGTTCCAAAACATATTGTTTCAGCTGCTTGTATTGTCTTAAATGACGAAGATAAAATATTACTCATAAAAGGTCCTAAACGTGGCTGGGAAATGCCTGGAGGTCAAGTTGAATTGGGCGAACCTTTATATGATGCGGCAATTCGCGAAGTTAAAGAAGAATCTGGTGCTGATATCGAAATTATAAGATTTTGTGGTATTTTCCAAAATACGAAAAGTTCTATCGTCAACACGTTATTTTTAGCGCGTTATACAGGTGGCACACTTCAAACAAGTGACGAAAGTTTAGAGGTAGGCTTTTTTACTTATGATGAAGTTATGAATATGGTTACTCGACAAACATTCAAAGAAAGGTTCGAGTACTGTTTAAATCGTACTGAACCTTTTGTTGTTTCATTTTAATATTCTTCTTTTAAAATACTATAAATCAATGAATCTCTGTAGCCATCTTTAAGCTTAATATCTTGTCTTAAGATGGCTTCATGTTTCATACCTAGCTTTTGTAGTACAATTTCAGATGCTGTATTACGAATATCTGTTGATGCCCAAATTCTATTAAGTTTCAATACTTTAAAACCATATTTAATAATCGTTCTACCAATATCCGTTGCGATGCCGTTACCCCAATAATCAGGATGAATGATATAACCAAGTTCTCCACTTTTATTTTTCGTATCACATACTAATTGCACTGCGCCAATGACTTTATCATGTTCTGCATCTACTATGACGTTGTACATCCAGTTCTCATCTCGATTTAATAACATCTCAACAAATGCTTCTGTTTCTTCATATGTTTGCGGCTCCCATGCTTGATATTGACTCACTTCAGGTAAAGCATTATATGCATGAATATCTTCTATATCTGATCGTTTCAAATCCCTAGTATAGTAATCCATTTAAAATCCTCCAATGATGATATGTAATTTAATGATTGGGAATATCTTATCATAATTTTCAAACTATACAAAACTATTCTTATAAGAATACTCAACTTTATAAAAAAATAAAGTGCTAGGACATTGAATCATGCCCTAGCAATATATAAATTATCTATCTAATTTTACATGTTTGTACTCTTTCGTACCTACGTAATGAATGATACGACCGTGAACTTCTTTTTTTGTTAATCTTGCTTTACCTTTTTGATAAAGCGGGATAACCATTGCATCATTCAATAACATTTCTTCTCCTCTAGCGAGTTCTTTCCATCTCTTGTCTGGATCTTGAAGTAATGAAGATTTACCTTCGTTGATAATTTTGTCGTATTCAGGGTTACTATATCCCGTTTCACCTTTAGTTGTTTCACTATGGAATAAATCTAAAAACGTCATTGGATCTGGATAATCTGGTCCCCAACCTGTAATTGCTACATCATAATCACCTTTTTTAGTCAGTGCTATTTTCTGTTTGTTCGGTTGTTGTTTAATCGACATTGTTACACCAGGTAAATGTTTTTCAACTTGTTCTTTAAAATACTCTGCATCTTTTTTAGCATTATCTTGATCAAATGTTAAAAATTCTATATCTATTTTATCTTTACCTAATGCTTTTTTAGCTTTTTTCAATGAAGCTTGTGCTTGTTTAACATCATACGTATAAGGTGCATTGACTAACTTGTTATAATCTTCTTTTTTCTCATTAGTAAATACTTTTTCAGGTGTAAATGTATCTATCGGTTTCGAACCATCATTTAAATTATGTTCTACGTAAGATTTTTTATCGATTGCTTGAGCGAGCGCAGCACGTAAATCTTTATTTTGTAAGTCTTTATTCGTTTGCGTATTAATTTGAATATAATAAGTAGCAGATTCTAAATTCGTATCAAAGCCTTCTTTATCTTTGTTAGATTCGACGTTTTGAGAACTTAATTCTGTTGTATCCACTTTATCATTATTATATAAATTGAGTGCCGTTTGTTCGTCTTTAATGACTCTATAATTAATGCCTTTAAGTGAGACATGATCTTTATCCCAATAATGTTTGTTTTTCTTAAGCGAGTAATTATCTTCAACTTTCCAACTCTTCATTACAAACGGTCCACTATATAACGTCTTATCAACAGTCGTTCCATACTTACTGCCTTGCTTTTTAACAAACTTTTCATTCAATGGCATGAATGTTCCAAACGTTAATAGCTCTTTATAATAAGGTAACTCTTGATTGAGCGTTAACTGTAAAGTATGGTCATCAATTGCTTTCACACCTAATTCTTCAGGTTTTTTCTCACTTTTGTTAATCGCTTCAGCATTTTTAATATCATACATGATGTATGCATATTCTGATGCCGTCTTTGGATCTACAACCCTTCTCCATGAATAAACGAAATCATGCGCAGTAATAGGATCTCCATTAGACCATTTCGCGTCTTTTCTTAAATTAAATGTCCAAGTCTTCCCATCATTTGATTTTTTAGGATCACCAGTTGCGATTGCTGGTTCTGCTTTATCATCTTTGTCCAAACGATATAACCCCTCTTGTGTCGCATTCATTACTTCAAAAGCACCAGCTTCAACAGCCAAACTAGAATCTAATGTCGTTAAATCAGACGGTGCAATTAAACGTAGCGTATCCTTTGAATCACCACTCGCACCATCACTATCCCCGCCACTACTACAACCAGCTAAAAATAACGCTAACACTAATACATAAATCCCCACTTTATAAATATTTTTCATCAAATCAATCCCCTTTTCTTGTTTGATAATGTTTAATTGTGTTTATTCTATCATAATATTTTGAATATTCAATTGATTATGTTCGATTAATTTAATATAGCAACAATAACGAACTGTTACGTAGTGTGTAGAAGCGGAGAAAATGAAAAAAGCTGAATCGTCTTATGGACAATTCAGCTTTTTACAATTTTCGGGCCGATAAATTATTTTATCGACCTGGTAATCCCGTTTTCGGGTCGCTATTTTTTTATCGGACTGGTAATCTCGTTTCTGGACCGATAATTATTTTTATCGGTCCATATTTTTCATTTCTGGACCGATAATTTTTCGTATCGGTCCATATTTCTTATTTCTGGACCGGTAATTTATTTTATCCGTCTATATTTCTCATTTCTGGACCGGTAAATTTTTTTATCGGTCCATATTTCTCGATCCATTCTCTTCACTCTATTTCATATCTCATCATGTCTTCATCATAATAATCTTTTCCATCTAATATTGCATTAGGTTCAGTAGCATATTTGTCAAATCCGACTTTATTATAAAATTCTACTGCGCGTTGATTATTAGAAAGGACACTTAAATCAATATATTTTAAACCTGTTAACTTGGATGCTTCAATAATCAATTTATTGACTACTTTCTCAGCAATACCTGTACCTCGATAATCAGGATGACAATACATCGCCACTAAATTTCCTTTATGATGCATCTTCTTAACCGCTTCTCTATAAAAAGTAGCTACACAAACTAGGTTATCATCTTCAAAACCACCTATTGTAAATTTTGTATCACTACATTCTAATCGCTGTTCAAATTTATTAACTGGATAGTTTATTTCAATATCATATAAAGACGCAAATGCAGATGGATCTGTCTGCAAACTTAGTAACCTAAGACTTCTAAATGCATTTACATCATTTTTATTTAGTAACCTTACTTCCATCCCACCACTCCTTTATTTTCCTTTATACCACCTGATTGCTTGTTGTTCTAAATTTTTAACATATGATTTTTTTGCTTTACTATAACTAGCTGTTTCATTATATTCTTCAGCTAATTTTGCTTTATAGTTACTATATTCTATAGCCATTTCTCTATTTTCTCTTAGATAATCTCGTAATATTAAATGTCTGTCTATTTCAGGGTTACTTTGTTCATAAATATGTATATGATGTGTTCGATTAATTCCTCCCTTTCGAATGAGTCTTCTTCCTTTTATTCCCCATTCTCCAGCCAAATCGTAACCTCTACTCAAAAACTCATCATCAAATAAATCAATTTTTTCTATATTATTTACAATTACCATCATATCTATAACTGGTTTTGCTTTCATACCTTCAATTGATGTACTACCAAAGTGTTCAAACCTAATAACTTCATCTTCTAATATAGATTTAATTATTCTACATTCTTCTAAATACATATTTCTCCAATCTTTATTAAAATCACTCAACCTTACTTCCATCCCACCACTCCTTATTCACTAAAGTAATACACGTTGCCTTCTCCGTCGTAATTATCTAGTTCTGGGTTATGTTTGAATTCTAATTTTTCTGCTGTCTTTATTGAAGGTGTGTTTTCTTTTTTAGTTAATGCTACGATTTTATATTGGTTATTTGTTAATTCTTTGACGTGCTCGATTATTTTTCTACTTGCTTCTGATACGAGTCCTTGTTTTGTTTCTGCAGCTTCAATTCGATAGTAAATATTCAAATATGTTTGTCCTAATATTTCTTTATACTGCAACCCACATACGCCAAACGGGAGATAGTGATCTTTCTTAATCAAGACGTAATATCCAAATCCATGGTCTTCATAATGTTTAATCCATTGATCTAATGTTTCTCTAAAAGCTTCTATTGTTGTTGCTGGACCTGCTGGGTTGTATTTTTGATTTGCAGGATCATGATGGACTTCAAATAATTTTTCAAGATATGTATATGCTGGGGGTACGAGTTTAATTCTTTCCGTTTCTAATATCATTGTAATGACTCCTTTTTAGTTACAATTTAGTTATTTAATATCATAACATTAAGCATCTCATATTGGGAGGTCGTAGATATTTTTATGCATACAAAAAAGCATGAGCAGTTACTTATGCTCATGCTTTTAACTTATACTGTTGATAGTTGCCATTGGTAAGGTTCTTTTAACTTTGTCCAATCTGCATCGATTTCTTCTGAATTCAATAAGCATTGATCTAATGCTTTTGTAATTTCTTCTTTATTTAAGTCACTACCGATAATGACAAATTGTGTTTCTCTGTCGCCATATTCTGGATCCCAATCAGCTTTAATTTCTGGTCTAGATGCAAAGATTTCTTGTTTCGCTTCTTCTTTCATTGCATCAACCCAGAATGTAATTGGATGAATATTTACAAAAGAACCTGCCTGAGAAAATAGACATGCTACGTGATTATATTGAGCTAACCACACGATACCTTTAGCTCTTATAATATTCGTTGGCATATTTTCCATCCATTGATTAAATCTTTCTGCATGAAATGGCAGTCTTCTCTTGTAGACAAATGATGATATACCATATTCTTCAGTTTCTGGCGTATGATGCGCATGACCACCTTCTGTTAGTTCTTTAATCCACCCAGCTGATTGACTTGCATCTTCAAAATTAAATAAACCTGTATTGAGCACTTCTTGAAGCGGCACATCTGCATAACTCGTCTTGATAAATTTCGCTTTAGGCTGTAATTTTTTCAAAACGATTTCCAATTGCTTTAAATCCTTTTCGTCTACTAAATCAGCTTTATTTAATATAAGTACATCACAAAATTCAATTTGGTCAATCAACAAGTCTGAAATAGAACGTTCATCCTCTTCACTGACACCTTGGTCTCTATCTTTCAACAAATCCTCAGAATACATATCATGTACAAATCTATGTGCATCTACAACTGTAACCATCGTATCTAAACGACATATACTAGTTAAATCAATGCCTAATTCATCATCTATATATGAGAAAGTTTGGGCAACAGGTACCGGCTCTGAAATACCAGTTGATTCTATTACGATTTGATCGACATCTCCTCGTTTAGCTATCTTTTCGACTTCTATTAATAAGTCTTCTCTTAAAGTACAGCAAATACAGCCATTCGATAATTCTACTAATTTTTCGTCAGTTCGTGAAATACCTCCGCCTTGTATGACTAAATCTTTATCTATATTAATTTCACTCATATCATTTACAATGACTGCAATTTTTAATCCTTCTCTATTTTTCAAAATATTATTGAGCAGTGTTGTCTTTCCAGATCCTAAATAACCACTCAACACTGTAACTGGTATTTTATTCAACACATTTCCCCTACCTTCTATCTATTTATCCCATATAAACAAAAAATCTTACCAACTTGATTTTTTCAATCCAGGTATTTGACCTTTATGTGCGTATTCTCTTAAAGCAATTCTAGACATACCGAATTTTCTATATACACCTCTAGGTCTGCCAGTCACTTGGCATCTACGCGTAATACGTGTAGGAGAAGCGTCTCTCGGTAATTTTTTCAAACCTTCGTAATCTTTATTAGCTTTTAATTCTTCACGTTTTTCACGGTATTTTTCAACCATTTGAATTCTTTTTTGTTCTTTTGCTATTTTTGACTTCTTCGCCATTTTATATACTCCTTTTACATTTAAAATTTTTGAAATAAATCATTAGATATAAAGAGTGAGACGGCAATTGAAGTCTCACTCTTTTGAAATCGTATATTAAGTAAGTAAAGTAGCCATCTCATTTCCGGAGGTAAATCGTAATGACTACGTTTTAACTATAATACATGAATTTTTATTTGGCAAGAGCAAATTTTTATTTTTCATTTAGAATTGATAATGACAATCGAAAAAATAGAGCCTAAGACAACGTAATGTGTCTTAGACTCTGCTTATCTCTATTCAACTTTCCATACATTAAATCCATGTAATTGGCTGTTTGCATCATATTTCAAATCTTCTTTACCATAAAAAGTATAGCTCTCGCCTTCTTCAAGTTTTTTATGATCATAATCTATAATATAATATGACACTTTATCGTCCCCACTACCTTTTGTAACTTCAACGATTTTATCACCAGCTTCACTATGGCTAATTTTCTCAACCTTAGCATTTGTGATTTTTAACAATTCGTTATGGCTATATGTTTCATTATTATACTTGTCATAATTAATCTCTTTAGAATGGTTCATTTTTTTCTGAACATATTCATTCGCTTGTGCTTCTGCTACGTGATCATCGAACTTAATTTTTGAATGATTATCTTGGACAGGTTCAGTTGAAACAATTCCAACAGCACAACCTAAAGTTAAAAAGAATAATATAATGGTACTTAGCAACGGAATCCTGAACCTAGTATCTCTAATCGCTTTAACAACCGTCGTGCCTAACATCACAATAAAAGCTATTAATACTACAACTCCAATAACGCTAAATATAAAACTTTCCATTTTCATTACTCCCTTGATTTATTCACTATCATATTTGTACATAATAGAACATCTCAGCTAATATTTCATCTATTTTGTTTCAGTTTTCGAAATAAATCAATATTATGCTAAAGTATGAAAGCGTTAACCTGGTTGCTATAAAAAGGATAGGTGAATTTTAAATTTTTTTGTTGAAAAGTCTTTGTTATTCTTTAAAATTAATATCTTCCAACACTTTTTCCACCGCTTCTTCTTGTAATTATTAGTATGATTGGTCTCTTGCTACTATTGTTTGATATTCAAATCTAATCAATACATAATCAGTATTACCAAGTACTGATTTAAATCTCGGATGCCAGTTATTTTCTTCACCCATATATTTATGGAATAATTTTTTTATAATCTTATTATCTGCCTTTTCTAAGTATGCATTACCTCTAAATCCTATATGCTTAACAATTCCTTTTGTTACATCATATTCTACAATGCCTATTGCACATTTCCCATTTTCTTCTATTCTCTTTGGAAAAGAATCCGTCTTATAGTTTCCAATAAACCATAATGATTTATTATCCCAAATGAACCATACTGGAGATTCTCTTGGCTCACATTTTTCTACAGTAGATAAATGGGCAAATAAAGGTTTCGACAACACTTCTTCACATAATAATCTTTGTTGCTCTGTCAAACTATCCATTATCTCACTCCCTTATTTCCTAAATAGGTATTCACTTAATTTTTGTTTTTTTCCTTCTTTATTCCATTGTTGATATTCTTTGATCACCTTATGGATGTTGCCTTCATAGTAGTTTTCAACTAAATCAACTATTGCTAAAAAGCTTTTCCAGTAATGAAACATGACATATGCATTATCATTACTTTTATAAATTTCATATGTGAATGATTCTAAATTATTTTCATCATATTTTGATTTGTAATAATTAAATAATTCTGTTTCATACTGTACGATTTCTTTAAATTCTTTGTCATTATATAAATAATACCTTGGTAAGAAAGTAACCAATCCTTCTTCAAACCACAAGTCATCTGATGTTAAGTCAAGATCATCAAATTCTGTTAAAAAGAAGTCGCAATGGTGCGTAATTTCATGACCTAATATGCATAATATTTCTTTTTCTAAATAGTTATTAAATATGTTTTGAGTCGTTTCTGACATGTCACTTTTGATTTGACCATTTAAAAAGGTCATCCAACTTTCTTTTTCAATATTCATAAATATACCTTTTTCATTTGTAAACGCTGGTACCTTCTTCTTAAATACGTGTGTCATTACATAATCACTTGTCCATATGACGTGTTCTGGCATGTCATTTAATTCGTAATCTTTTTTCAGAATATCAATATAATTTTCAATTTTATCTATAAAATATTTTGCTGTTTTTCGAGTTTCTTCCATATCATTTAGTTCATCCATCATAAAAATAGATTTCATGTGTCTATCCCCTTACAAATATCAATAAATATAGTATTAGTAATCATATTATAACAATATTCATTATCTTTTTATTCAATTGAATTAATTTCTACTTCATACTATGATTTATATTAAGCGATTTACAGGAGGTTATGATGTCGTACTTGAAATCTTTTTTAGAGGATAAACAAATTTATATATATCTTTTATTTATTATGATGGGCGTAGGTTTCGGTTTATTGTTTGACCATGCTAGTCTTATTTTTGAACCTTTTATTTCTATTTTAATTGCGATTCTATTGTTTAGTATGTTTGCGCAAATTCCTTTTTTATCTTTACGTCAAAAGGTATCAAATTTTAAATTTCTTGTAGCACTTATTATTTCTAATTTTATCTTTATTCCTATTCTTGTTTTTCTAATTGTCACAGCATTTCATATTACTTCTACACCGCTTCTAATCGGCATTTACTTAGTTTTACTGACACCTTGTATTGATTATGTGATTGTTTTTACGAAGTTAGGTCATGGAAATGAAAGCTTTATGTTGATTGCTACACCTATTTTATTTATTCTACAAATCATCTTATTACCGATATATTTTCTTATATTTTTAAACCAAGATTTCTCGGATTACATAGATTTTATACCTTTTCTAAAGACTTTTGTATACCTTATTCTAGTACCTTTATTCATAGCAATTTTCATGCAGATTTTAAGTAAAAAGTCCGATGCTATGTCGAACATTTTATCTTTATCAGAATGGTTGCCTGTTCCTTTTATGGGACTCGTATTAATGACGGTTATAGGCTCTCAAATTTCAAAAATATTTAATGATTTACACGTCGTATGGATAGTTGTTCCTGTTTACATTTGTTTTATGATCATTGCGCCTTTTATTGGTTATCTTTCTGGTAAAATCTTTGCTTTACCTTCAGATTTAAAACGCACGATTGCTTTTAGTTCTAGCACAAGAAATGCGTTAGTTGTCTTGCCATTAGCTTTATCTCTACCAGACAAATGGTCAACAATTGTGACAACTGTTGTCGTCACACAAACACTTGTCGAGCTTATTGGTGAACTATTCTATATTAAATTGATACCTAAATTTAAATAAAGAAACACCTCTAAAGTTACAGTAACGCTTGCACTTTAGAGGTGTTTTTAATTATTTCAGTTTCAATACTTGTCCTATGCTTATATCATTTGAACTTAAATTATTTAATGATTTAAGTTTAGCTACACTTACGCCGCTTCTTTGAGAGATATTATACAACGTATCTCCAGAAACAACAGTATGTGTATCGCCTGTAATAGTGTCACTTGTTTCATTTAAATCATTATAATGCTTTTGAACGAGACTATAAAATTGATCCATATCATAGCCCCACTGACTAAAGTAATTGATTGGATCTGTATGGTCTGTTCCACCATAATACTGACTAATGGCATTGTGGCTGATAACTGTACCTGTTCCTTCATTATTATCGGCTAATGATGGTTTCAGTCCATTTTTGTGTAACATTTTCGCAGTTAAATATGCTTGATTATTGACTGATTTCGCAAACTGGTCAAATGTACTAGATTGAGCCAATTCTATTTGATAGAAATATGGATTAGCTTTTGCGCCTGCACCCCAAGCTAAATAATCACTAGATGCTGTTTGAACAATTTTACTACTACTTGCATAAGCATGAACAAACGCACTTTCATAATTGTTATACATGTAATTGATTTCTTCATCTATTGTGCTATCAGGATTAGCTGTTTCATGAATAATCACACCGATAAACTTATCTGATTTATAGTCATATTTCGGCAAACTATCCATTCTAGAATCTTGTGTAATTGTGGACGGCTTAATATTATTTTTAGCAATATAATTATTAACATCTTGATAAGCTTCATTTGTATGTTGATTGGATTCTATTTCTGTAGAATTTTCTTCTGCATCTTTATTATGTAATTTGAGATCTTCATCCGTTAACAAGCCTGTTAATTCTTTCGGGTTCATCTTTTGTGCTTGTTCAAAACTAATCGATTTGCTTGTGTTCGCTGTTTGTTCACTTTGATGTTCTTCTGCATTGATATATCCAACAGATTGAGCAAATAATACACTTGTCGTCAAAATTATTGCTGTTCCAAACTTGTACTTCATAATAATCCCCCTTATATTTTATTTTTATATTGTATTACAAACTATAATTAATTAATATACTTGAAGAATATTTCGTTATATTAAATATTTATTACAAGTAAAAAAAGAACGAGATAATTTGATTATCTCGTTCCCTCTATTCTATAGCGTTTAGAGCTTTCTTTGGTATTTCACTTTTATCAACTTCTTCAAATGATTCCACATGTGTCCCTTTATGCTTAATTTTTAAATAGTGATTTGTTTTAAGCTCATCTGATGATATAAATTCCACCTTCGTACGTTTACCATCTTCATCTACAATATCTTGCTTATATCTTCTAATATTATGTTCTTCAACAGCATCAGGTAGCTTTGTCTTTACATAAGCGTATTTCTCTTTCATAAATGGATTTAATTGATCTGATACACCTTTAATCTCACTTGAGCCAGATGTACTAAATATAACGATTAATAAACAACAACATAAAATGACAAATATAATTAGAAAAACAATACCTTTTAATAAACCTTTCAATGTTATCTCTCCTTTCAAGTAAAATGATAGCATCATCTCACTTGAAATAGTCCTAACATTGTTGTCACAACAGGCTTCTAAGCTTACAATTTTGTAAGATTAAGTCTCTCTTATTAAAACACACCTAATATATTCTGACATAATGAGCACCTCTCTTTTTTATATTTTATAATTAGTAAATTTAGATTCTAAAAAATGTATTTATCAATTTTAATCTTTCAATCCAACTTTCTTTAGGCGAACATACTTATTATTTACATATTTATAAATATAAACCTCATTCACTTGAAATGGTTTAAATATATCTTTCTGATTCAATTCTTTTTCCATGTTCAACAAATTATTTATATTATTTCCAGTACTAATGTCATCTCCATAACTTTGTTTACCAACAGTTAAATGTGGTACATATAAATCCCCTTCAAAATACTTTTGTTGCATTTCCTTTGTAACATTTAATAATCCCACTATTTGTTGATGTAAGTCATGAATTTCTAATGAATCAAATGACACGTATAATACTTCTTTACCAAAATAATCTGTTTGTTTTGGTGTTACAGTAAATTTAGAAGTATGATTAATCAAATTAGTAATATCTTCTATCCAATTTTCATCTATTGTTAAATTACTTTGAGCTTTTAAAGTAATATGTGGTTCTACACCTATTCTATCCATATATTGATGTTGTAAGTTAAGTACCGTACTATACATAGGTTCAGGTGGTACAATTCCAATAAAATATTTACTCATCATATCCCTCTTTTGTTAGTAAATTAATGTATCTATTAATACTAGCTTAAATCAGAGCAATTGTTCAAATTCATTTCTCGTAACATATTCTGACATAATGAGCACCTCTCTTTTTTATATTTTATAATTAGTGAATATAATTGTCAAAAACTGTAAAACTGAAATAAGTATAATTTTTCCAATTCACATGATAAAATAATTTTAATTATTTTATACAGAACTGAGGGATAACATGGGTAAAAATCGCGAATTACGTATTAGACCTATTAAATTAGAAGATTTAAATAGTATATGGCAGATGGCTTTTAAAGATTCAAATCCTGAATGGAAGTTATGGGATGCGCCTTATTTTCCTCACCATGCTATGTCGTATGATGATTTTTTACTTCAAAAAGATGATTGGATCAATGTTCCGAATAGATGGGCTGTGATATACAACAACGAAGTTATTGGTACAGTCTCTTATTATTGGGAACATGAACCTTCTAAATGGCTAGAGATGGGTATTTCAATCTATCAGTGTGATAATTGGGGTAAAGGCATTGGCACTAATGTCATGCGTATGTGGATTGATCATTTATTCAATACTTTAGATATTGTTCGCGTTGGTTATACAACTTGGTCAGGAAATAAAGGGATGATCAAAATTGGAGAACGTCTTGGTATGACGATGGAAGCTAGAATTAGAAAAGTAAGATATTATAACGGGACTTATTACGACTCTATTAGAATGGGGCTTTTACGAGAAGAATGGCAAGATTTAAAGTCTTAATCTAATACGTCATAATCATCATATGATAATATATTGTGCTTTTACACAAGTTTATACTTTACAAAATAGAACGTATGTTCGTATAATAAAAGTACAATATGACTAGGGTGATTTTTATGTATGACTACAGTTATTGTCTAAATCGGGATATTTTATGTGTGGATTTAAAGAGTTTCTTTGCGTCTGTTTCATGTATTGAAAAAGGTTTGAACCCGCTAACGACTAAGCTAGCTGTTGTGGCTGATACGAAGCGTAAAGGTTCTGTTGTCCTGGCAGCTACACCACCTTTAAAAGCAATTGGCATTAAAACAGGTTCTCGTTTATATGAAATACCTCAACGTAAAGATATCTATGTTATTAATCCATCTATGAAGAAATATATGCAATTATCAACACAGATTAGCAAAATTGCTTTGGATTATGTTGCTCCTGAAGATTTTCATCAATACAGTATAGATGAATTCTTTATGGATGTATCAGAGTCTTATCATTTATTTGCGCATTCTCCCTTTTCATTAGCGATGCAACTTCAAGAGCGTATATTTAATTATACTCAAATTCGTAGCACGATTGGCATTGGATCTAATTTATTACTCGCTAAACTTTCAATGGATATTGATGCTAAGCATACAAGTCTTGGGATATCGGAATGGCGCTATGAAGATGTGCCGTCTAAAGTTTGGTCCATTCAACCTTTACGAGACATGTGGGGAATCAATCGACGTACAGAAGCTAAGCTTAATAAGAAAGGGATATTTACAATTGGTCACTTAGCTAACTATCCTGTGGAATATTTGAAGCGGGACTTTGGCGTTATTGGTGTTGACCTTCATTTGCATGCTAATGGTATTGATGAAAGTGTCATTAGAAATCCTCATCGTATATATGATAAATCTCTAGGTAAGTCGCAAATACTTATGCGTGATTACAGTATGAATGAACTTAAGACTGTATTAAATGAACAAGTAGATGAAGTTTATTTCCGTTCTAGAAAGCTCAATTTATACCCTACACGTATTAGCGTGAGTGTCGGTTATGCAGACGTTGGAGGCGTGCGGAAGCAATTTACAAATAAAACGGGATTCATGAATACTTATGTTATCACACAATTATTATGGGATTATTTATCTCAACGATTAGAACCGGACAGACTTTATAGAACGATTGCTATATCATTTGGTAAATTTATTCCGAACCAAATTAAGCAACTATCTTTATTCGATGATCCATATCAAATTAAGACAGAGACACTCGAAAATCATTTAGATTTTATACGTATGAAATATGGCAAAGATGTTGTGATGCGTGGTTCAAGCCTATTAAATAGTGGTACATTATTAGAAAGAAAAGACTTAATCGCAGGTCATAAAGCTTAATATTTATGGAGTGTATAGTATGAAAGAACTTAATATAAACTGGGAATCAGATTTTATTGAATACCAAACTTTATTATATAGTGGTGTCGATCCAGAATGGTTCTATGCCTGTATTAGAAATGATGTTTTAGTACCAGCATATACAGGACAAGGCAAACAATATTTTTGGACTAAAGATATCCTGAAAGCTCATAAAATAATACCAATATTTTAAAAAACCAACTATTTACTACAATTATTGTTTAATTTTACCAATTATTTTCTTTATAAGTGTTTAACGAATCTTCACATTGGATATATATAAAGAAGTGTAAAAATAGGAGGTAATTATATATGGGCTTTATATTAATGTTAATCGTCGGCGGTTTAATCGGCTGGCTAGCAGGTGTTATTTTAGGTAAAGATATTCCAGGCGGTATTATTGGTAATATTATCGCAGGTATTATCGGTTCAGCAATTGGTGGTAAATTATTAGGAGATATGGGACCAGTCATAGGTGGAATTGCAATTATTCCAGCATTAATCGGTTCAATCATCTTAATCTTAGTACTTTCATTCATTTTAAAAGCAATTAAAAAATAGAAAGTACAATAAATATAAAGAAGCATATCACTTAATTGATTTTGTGATATGCTTCTTTTTTGATACAGATATATTTACAAATAAAAGCACCACACAAATTTGTGCGGTGCTTATGTCATATACGAATAAATATTTTCAAAACCACTCTAGGTAAATAGCTTTGTAATAATAAAATACCCGACGTATATAAACTCTAAACATTATTTTAATAATAATCTAAAGAAATTCATGATTCTTTAACGTTTATTAGAACCTTTACTAAAAAGATTTCTTATAAGTCTCATAATTAATACTGTACCAACATATCTTAAAATACGTTTTACTATGTTTCCCATCCTTATCAGCTCCTCTTACAATATATCATTTACTATTACTACTTCACTACTTTACCCAATTAAGTCTTTCATTACACATATAAAAAATTTCTTAGTCCCGTTCCTGCAAGGATGACTAGAGTTGAAAAAGCTTAGTACAAGCGCATTTCAATTCAGTTATCTACTGTCAAGATACTACAAGAGACTGAGACATTATATTATGTCCCAGTCTTTTTATAAGGAAAAATCAATATTAGCGTGAGCTTCTATGTTGCTTGTTTGATCAGTCTTGCAATATACAAGGCGACTATTTATCTTGTTTGGCTAGTCTTGATAAATACAACGCTCCTATTTATCTTGTTTGGCTAGTCTTGATAAATACAGGGCGACTATTTATCTTGTTTGGCTAGTCTTGATAAATACAACGCTCCTATTTATCTTGTTTGGCTAGTCTTGATAAATACAGAGCTTCTATTTATCTTGTTTGGCCAGTCTTGATAAATACGAAGCTCCTATTTATCTTGTTTCACCAGTCTTGATAAATACAAGGCCGCTATTTATCTTGTTTGGGTAGTCTTGCAACATAGGAGGAGTCTATGTTGCTTGTTTGATCAATCTAGCAATATTCAGACCTCCAACATTGCTAGTCACCCTTCACTAGCAATATTCAGTCCTCCAACATTGCTAGTCACGTCTCACTTGCAATATTCACACCTCCAACATTGCTTGTCGCGCCTCACTTGCAATATTCAGCCCTCCAACATTGCTTGTCACACCTCACTTGCAATGTTGACCCTCATATTTCTATAAATATGAAAAAGAGTCTGGAACATTTCTGTACCAGACTCTTTAATATAAATTATGATTTTGTACTTTCGTTATGCCACCATAATGAATCTTTCGGATTTTCTACAGCATGAACAAATTCTTTTTTCGATGCTACAGTTGGATAAGAACCTTTTAATGATTTTTTAGAAGTATCTTCAAATAATGTTAAGACAACAATCAGACCAATAATACTCACACCTAATAAATAGAATGCAGGTGCTAAATTATTACCTGTCACGTGTACTAACCATGAAGCTACTAATGGTGTTGTACCACCAAATAACGAAACTGAAATATTAAATGTCCATGATAATGTTCTGTAACGAATATCTGTATGGAACAATGTTGGTAATGACCCTGGCATTGTACCTTCGTAAACTGATAATACGATACCTAGCAATAGTAATCCAAGGAATAAGAATCCTAGTCCACCAATGTTTAAGAATTGGAATGAAACAACAGATACTAATATACCTAAGATTAGACCGAAAGAAATCACTTTCTTATTACCTATTTTGTCACCAAGTCTACCAAATGTAAGTGCGAACGGTACCATAATCAGTAATACAACCGCTGTTATCGGTGTACTAATACGATCACTAATACCAACCGTTTCATCTAGGTATGATGGCATGTAACCTAATAATACATAGTTTGTAATGTTGAAGAAGGCTACAAACACAATACATAATAAGATATCTTTTTTATATTGTTTTATAATTTCAATAACGCTTAGTTGATCTTTTTGATCAGCGATATCATTTTCAAAAATTGGTGTTTCTTCTAAATGCGTTCTCAAATAAAGACCAATCAATCCAATTGGTGCACTTAAGAAGAATGGAATTCTCCAACCCCAAGAATTCATTTGAGCATCTGATAATGTCCAGAATAATACTGTAACAAGGATAGATGCCACAATGTAACCAGATAAAGTACCGATTTCTAAACCACTACCTAATCTAATTCTTTTATTATCCGGTGAAGACTCTGCGATATAAACCATCGCACCAGCATATTCCCCACCTACTGAGAAACCTTGTAAAATACGAGCTAGCAATAATAAAATTGGTGCCCAAACTCCGATTTGATCATATGTAGGTAATAGTCCAATAATCAAAGTAGAAATTGCCATCATTATAATTGTAAATGTTAAGACAACTTTTCTACCTAGCTTGTCACCTATTTTACCAAAGACGATTCCGCCCACTGGTCTAAGTAAGAATGCTATCGCAAATGTTGCAAAAGTGAAAATTAATTTTAATTCATCATTTTGAACTGGACTGAAGAAATTCTTACTAATGATAACTGCAAGGTAAGAATATAGTGCAAAGTCAAACCATTCCATTGCATTACCAATACCAGTAGCAAACACACTTTTCTTTGCCATACCGATATCTACGACGTTGATTTTCTTTTTATTAAACTTCAAACGTATACAGCTCCTTTTCATGTTTAAAGAGTATACGCTCACTTTTTTATAGTGTCAACTTAATATTTAAATATAATAATATACACTTTTCATCTAATGGTATACAAATAAAAAATGTCCACGCTTACATATTAGTAAGCACGGACATTATAAATTTAAACGATATTCACTTAAGTAAATAGTATATATGAAAAATAAATGACGATTGAAACTGTGACTGAACTTAATAATGTAGAGAATAATACAATTTGAGCATGTAGTTCTGGTTCCACATCATATTCAAAAGCAATTGTTGATGTATTTCTTGAAGTTGGAAATGCACTAGCTATAAATAACGATTGTGCAATAACACCATCAATATGGAATATATAAATTAAACTAAGTGCAATAAGTGGTCCAATTATCAACCTACCAATCAACGATCCCATAATCGCTCTATGCAATAATTTCAATTTAATATGCGCTAATTGAGCACCCAATAAAATTAAAGCAATTGGCGCAAAACTATCTGAAATTTGATGGATAGGAATAAGAAACACTTGAGATAATTTAATATGCCCTACTTGAAATATAATCCCTAAAATCAGTGCGTGAAAAACAGGTAGCTTCAAAAAAGAAATGACAATATCTTTTAAACTTTTAGTAGTGGAAAGTAAATTATACATACCATAAGAATACGTAAGTAGATTTTGGAAAATAAGCACGAAGATTTGTACCGCAACACCAATAGGATTTTGACTAAAGATTAACTGACTGACCGGCAAACCATAGTTCCCAGAATTCATTAAAGAGATACTATTCTTTAAAGCAGCACTCTCACCTTTTTGAAGATTCAATACTTTAGCAAATAAATTACCAATTAAAATCATCACTATACTATAAGCTACAATATAGTATAGAACCTTTAACAACAAATCCATCTGAATCGTAATATCATAAATATTCGCAAAAACCGCAACAGGCATTAAACAATAAGTAATAAGTGTAGAAAAATGTTTTAAATTAAATGCAAACTTTCTTTGCAATAAAAACCCAACAAAAATTAAAATAAGAAGCGGTAATAACACTTCCGTTAAAATGAAAACAAACATAATATCCTCTTTCTCTCTATATTTCCTTTATATTCAAACTATCACAAATAAATCATAATAAATATGACTAATTTAGTATTTTGAATGATAAGTTTAAGTTATGAGTATAGAAATATAGATAACTAAAGCTTAGGTAGTTTTATTTATATCTCACCAATTTTCTTATATTGAGACAAGTGATTCACTTGATTACATTCTAATATTTCTACTTTATCGTCTGATATTTTTAACGACGATATGCTACCGTTTGTAAGTTTAATTTTTCCTGTCCCTGTTTCTCCATTTGAATAATGATATAATATGGCATTAATGAAGGCGCCATGAGATACAACTACTACATTTTGATTTGGATATTTTTCATGTATTTCAGACAATCCATTTAAAATTCTACGCTCAATGCTAGACCCATCTTCACTATTAGGATAAATTCGATCTGGGAATCGTTCGAGTCTTTCAGCTAGCGTCAAACCTTCAGCATCACCAAACGATAATTCAATAAACGCTTCTCTTTCAATCAGATCTACATTCAATTGTTCTTGAACAATTTCAGCAGTTTTTTTAGCTCTTTTTAAAGGACTCGTAATAATCACATCAATTTCTTTATCCTTTAAAGCTGCTCCACTTTCCTTTGCTTGTAATTCGCCATTATGATTCAAAGGAATATCCGTTCTACCTTGCGTTCTACCTTCCAAATTCCAATCCGTTTCACCATGTCTTAAAAAATATACATTTGTCATCATTCAAACCTCACATTAAATAATTTAAAATCTATTGTATCACTTATAACGGTACATAACACGCTAAATTTCAGTATATATACATTGAAAATTGTGAAGAAAACTTTTGAATTGAACTTAACAATATTGTATAATATTTCCATACAATACAACCATGTTAGCTTCCATCATGGACAACACCAAACCCCCTTATTTTCGGAGAATAAGGGGGTTTTTTAGTGTGGTTAGTCACCTATTATTTTTTGTTCTGTTTGCGTAACCAATTCGCAAATAAAGCAACAATACAACCACTTATAATGGTTGAAACTATAATAATTACTAATTTAAACGCTAATTAATTTACTTCACATGCAAAGTTATCTTTGTCTCTATCTAGTTTACCATTGTATGCTGGATGTGTACTAGGTACGCCATTGGGATATACTTTTCTAAGTGCTGTACAATTTGGATAATATTCTGATCCTGCATTTTGAGAAGAATTATTTGGTGTTTGTGTTGCAGAATTTCCTGCTCCGTTTGAACTTTGAGTATTATTTGATGCTGGTTGTTCAGTTGTGGATTGTTGTGTGCTTGCTTGATTATCTTCAAATGCACTTCCTAAACTCCAAATGCCTAATTTTTCTTCTTTGGCTTTTTCTTGTGCACTTTCTAATTTATCTAAGTATCTTGTACTTGGTGGATATACATATGCTACTTTAGCTAATCCTTCTCTCACTAATATTTCATTAAGCATTTTACCGTCTACATATATGTATGCTAAATAACGTTGATATTTATCTGTTTGTCCACCTACATCAAACTCTACTTCGATTTTATTTGCATTTGTTAACAATTCTTTCGTTCTATCTGATGCTTCTTGTCCAAATGGTTGCTTACCTAGTCTTGGGTGTTTCGTTTCAGGTGTATCAATTAGTAAAAACCTAAATGATTGTTGGCTGCCATTATAAATAAATTTCGCAGTATCTCCATCAACAGTACCCGCTAATTCAACTGGAATTCTGTCAGTTGTACCTGGTTTATATGATTTTTCTTGCGTATCATTTTGAGTAGTTTTCTCATTATAATTAGAATTTTTCTCGGAAGTCTCTATTTTTTCCTTTAGCTTTTTATTTGTCTCTTCTAATTCTTTTTGTTTGCTTTTTAATGCTATATTCTCTTGTTTTACGTTATCATCTTCACTATTATCAGTACTTACATTACTACAACCACTAGCAATAGTTGCTAGGAATAAAATACTTACACATAACAATATAATCTTTTTCATAACACTTACTCCTACTTAAATATTCACTTGTTAATTATACTAAATTCACAAAAATTTATCGTATGTTTTTATTATCTTGTTCGATTAAATTACCTTAAAAGATTATATTTACAACATGTATAAATAAAAATTGTTCAATGGATTCAAACCAAAAAAAATAAAAACACCTTTACGATGTTTTTAGTCAAATAATCGAAATATCATTCTAAATATCCAGCCTATAGCTCTTGGAATTGTAACAAATATTGCTCTGATAATATCTCCAATATAAAAGAACCCTTCTAAATAATCCCCAAAAGATAATTTATCAGCTTTATGTTTTTTATTTTCTTTACCCATATGACGCCTCCTATCTTAATTTATAAATGTACAGAAGCAAATTCAACTAGATAATTGATACCTTTTATAAATATATAAAATGCATAAGCCATAGTGCCTAAAATAAATAAAGCAGACATTATTTTAATTTTTTCTCCCTTTTCTCTATAAACGATATGGACGATAATAAACAATGTCATTAAAGAAAGATAAGCAAAAGCCACTGCAGTTAACATACCTACCGTATTCCGCTTCACATGAAAGTGACTCGTAATCCATGAATCATAAAATGCATCTCTAATACCAAGATGCCCTGTATAAAGATCAAAGCCTATTCCTAGTAATATCAGTAAACCTTCAACAATAAATGCCATCAACAATAAGAATGCTTTCATTTAATCACCTTTAGTATTTTAATTAATTCCATAATTAATAAATAACATTTGTTATGAATAATAGTAATATACTTATGAAATAAGGGCAACATGTCTTAACACATTGCCCATGAAAATTTCATATAACTCTTCTAAAACACCCTTTAAATTCAGTGAAAAATACCACTTAATTATAAAATAGTATAGTTATTTTAATATTTCTTTGTTATATTATTTAAAACAAATCATCAATAAGAGGTGTTGCATATATGGATAATTGGTTAAGTTTCGTAGTTATTGCATTAATGATCATTATTATTCCAGGACCAGATTTCTTCATTGTATTGAATAATACTTTAAAAGGAAATGCTAAAAATGGCATTATGGCTGGCTTAGGAATATCGAGTGCACATGTTTTTTATTCAGCTTTAGCAGCATTTGGATTAATTTTTATATTAACAACTTCGTATTATGTTTTTAGTGCTATCAAAATATTAGGTTCTGTTTATATTGCTTATTTAGGTGTTAAGACCATTTTAAATGCTAAAAAGACTTTTAACATTACAACTGAACCAACAATACAATCTAATATTAGTCTGACTTCATCGTATAAACAAGGATTTTTAAGTACAATGTTTAATCCGAAAGCAATACTATTTTATGTGAGTATATTACCTCAATTTATTACAAAACAAGACGGATCAATGACAATAATCATTCTATCCTCTTTATTTATCATCACAGTATTTGTGTGGTTCTTTATCTGTAGCTTTCTATTTAATTACATAAGACAATTATTTAATAATCACAAATTTAAATCCATCCTCGACTATGCAATAGGCACCGTCTTAATCGGTTTAGCCATCAGTATATTTAGATTGGAGAAATAATTAAAGTCCTGGCTAATTAAATAGCTAGGACTTTTTGTTAATCAGATATTTATAAAAATTTATTTTTTAATTTGTTGGTTGACCAAATTCACTTCTTTGAGCATCTATTAAAATTTGAGTTGCTTCTTCTTGTCTTCTAATACTTTCTTCTTCAGAAATTACACCATTATCTCTGTCTTCCATTGCTTTCATTTCCATTTCATACTTTTGTTTTCCAGCTTCTTCAATAGCTGGTGTTCTGCATGGTTCTGGTATTTCAGGATAGGCATTAGCACAAAAGTCATTCAATTCATTAGCTTGATTATTCTGATTCTGAGAAACTTGCTCTTGTTCAACCGGCTGTTCGACACTTTGTTGTTCTTGAAGTGGTTGTTCTGAAGTATTTACTTCTTCTGTTACTTGTTGCTCATTAGTTATATTATCTTCAGTAGTCTCTTCTTCTGTTTTAGGTTCTGATTCCTTAGTTGCTTCTTTATCTTTTGAATCATTTTTTTCTTTATCTTCTTTTTTAGTTTCTTTCTTGTCTTTTTTCTCATCTTTTGGTGCAGGATCTAAAATTGATTCTTCTTTTTTCTCTCCACATGCTCCTAATACTAGTAATAATGATAATAATAAAACAATTAGCTTTTTCATATTTCTCCCCCTTATATAAATATAATATTATTAATTTGATTATAATCTAATTACACTTGATTAGTATAGACTTTTTATATTTATTTTTGAGCGGAAAATTCTATTTACTCTTCTACACCTTCAACCTATCATTTGAAATAGACAACATAAATGAAATATGTTAATTTATATATAGAAAAAGGGTGACACACATATTGTGTATCACCCAAGTGAGCCCGTTAAAAAGACGGTGACTTTGTATAAATGCTTAAATAACCATCAAACTCGGTCAAAGTTAGTGATGGTTATTTTTTTTGGTTTTCTTTAATCATGACTAAAGCAATGACAGTAAAGACTATCATTAAAATCTCATAGTCAGACATGTTATTCCTTTCTAGGAGTAACAACTATAACCATAGGCATCACCCCTTTATAAGAGATTAGCCACCATCTATCTAACTTGATCATTTTTAATTAAATTTAGCATAATATTGTCTATAAATAAATGCTGCATTTAGCTGTAATTTAAGCACCTAATCAACTTGATTTTCAAATACAGTTATTGCCTTTAAAAAGTCCTAACTAATCAAATTAGCTAGGACTTTTTCTTAACCTCTGTGTTAAAACTTTCTATTCAAATTAAAATAACTTAACATCTCTTCTGCTATCCTTTTACATGCTTTTTTATCTGAATACTTATATATTTTATCTAAATTATTTTTATGTTCTTTATACATTGAAGTATTTATTAATTCACTCATTAACTCATCTTGAGTAGTTATCACTTTACCTGGCAATAAGTCAGTTGTTTCTTCCACAAAATCATCACCTAATATTTCTTTAGGTCTATAATATAATACCTTTTTATGCATTAAAGCAAAATCTAATCCAACACTAGAATAATCTGTTATCAAAACCTGATACTCAGCTAATAAATCTTTAACATCATGATCACGTTCTGAAAGAATTTCAATATACTCCGAAGAAAAAAGTTTATTAAATACTTGGAAGTTACGATGCAAATATAAAGATACTTTATATCCTTTTTCCTCAATTAATTCATAAATCTTAGGGTTATTGATTAATGTTTGAAATTCTTTATAATATTTTGATTCCATGAATTTTTCATCAGAGAATGTATGCATCCCTGTTCTCCAAGTAGGCATGATCAAGATTTTATTCTTATTTTTAAATTTTTTATATTTGTCTTTTCTAGTTTTAATAACTTCATCAAATCTTGGTAACCCGGTCAATATTATTTCATTATTTTCAAAACCATAATCTTTATGGACCAATTCTCTTTCTCTATTAGAAGAAACTACAAATAAGTCTGCGATTTTATCGTTAGGTTTTCTACCATAAATTGAACTTACATCTTTTGAACCAATAATGCCATGTTGCAGAAATACCCTATTCTTTTGATTTATCATTTGTTCTGTTTTATTAGTAGCAAATGGTAACACATATCCTGCCGAGTGAGAATGACAAATAACGCTTGCATTATATGCAATTGCTAAATTCTCTTTAGATTTGTAATAAATAACATGATTTTCATATCCTTTTAAATTTTCTAAATCATTACTTGCTGAACTGATCAAATAATAAATGTTTAATTTTTTGCCATATTTTTTTACTAACCATTTAAAAAATATAAGACCATTTTCCTGAGCTTTTTCTGGATACTCTAAGCAAACAATACTTTCTTTGTTATTGTCTCTTTGCATTACTGATCCTGAAATATAGTATTGATATGTATCTTTTGGAACTGGAATAAGCCTCATTGAAAGATTTCCATATATCGTGGGGTATGGTCTACAAAGCAACATAAACGTATCGCTAAATTCTAGCCAATTTCCGTCATTAATGAGATATTTATTTTGCTGTGAAAATTTTAATCTAGCATAATATTTGGATATCAACATTTCGTCAATTTGATAATTTATACTTATATCATATATATCTGAATTATATTTATAAAAAGGCACATCCCCCATAAATAAATATTCTAATTCCTCTAACTTAATCTCAAGTTGAGCTGTAACTTTAAAAGTATTCATATTTTGATTAATATCTATTATTTTTCCATTAACTATAATTTCAATATCTTTATTTCTTACTTTTATTTTGCCTTCAATATAAGTAGGCTTATAGTTGTAACATTCAAAACTCATTTTCATTATTAATTGATTATTAACAACATTTACATCTTCTAATACACCATTTTTATTGTAGAAGTTTAATAATGCTGGCCTTTTATTATATATCACAGCAATTTTATTTTCTTTAGTTATATATATGTAATAAGTAGCTTTCTTTTTCTTAATCGATGTATGTCCAAATTTATGTATTTCATTATTTACAATTATATCTTCATCATGTTGACTTTTAAAAAATAAAGGCTGATTTTTTTCCTTTAATAATTCTTGTAGGTCTTCAAATTTAATCACTATTTTGCCGTTTACGGAATCAAATGACTTATTAATGCCATTGTTTGATAATTTTATTTGTGATTCTTTTAGATTTTCAATCACAAAACATTCATTTTCTACTTTAATCTCCAATTATTTATCCCCTTTTCTTTTTATAATTCTAACAATTGAATTGTAGATATAAAATCATATGAATTAATAAATTATTACTATTAATTTGATTATAATCTAATTAAGCTCGAACAGTATATGTTGTTTGTATTTATTTTATAAAAAGTCCCAACTAATCAAATTAGCTAGGACTTTTAAAAGCGTACAAGTGCAATTTATACTGTCATTTGAAATAGACAACACAAATGAATGCGACAATATTAAAAGATACTGATTTTAAAGATAATAACATTCTTTTAACACTAGAACATATCAAGTCTGAAACGATTGATGGTATAAATCATTTGTTCTTCAACATGATTGTTACTTATGAAAAAAGTAGTATAGAAAAAGAAATTATTTTATTTGAAGACGATATCTTAGACTCAGATATTAATAATTTTACCAATGATTCCCCAGACTATTTCTTTAATGAACCAGATTTTTGGTTTACAATTATTCAATAGAATCCTTTAATTAAAGAATTTGGATTTAAGCTTTTTAAATAAAACTACTACACCTAAAATTATTACTACCACTATAATTAGTGAAATTGGTCCTCCTACACCTATTAGCATATTGCACCTCCTAAAACGATTTTGAATTTTATATCAAAATACTCAATTATTAGTATTATCTCATTCATTGTAAATATTTTACATAATCTCAATTTTATTATAATATGAATCAATAAATTTTAATAGTTATAGTTAGCAAAGCTATATCTAAAAGCTCACACAAAAAACACGTAACATTATTGGTAGAAATGTATACAATTTTATACAAAAAAACGATCATATATATCAAATGGGTGAATCAAATCAATGAAAAGTATTAACATTTTATTAAATTTATTACCAACTGAATTGCAAAGAATGTTAGAAAACGAAGATATGCATAATATTTTAATATATTTTATGTCAAACGATATTTCAGATGAAAAATTGGCATTTTATTTATCTAATCTTGCTAATCAAGTTAATACAATTGAATATCATGAAATGGCTGCTAGCCTCTACCATTTTCATTTTAATTATATAGATGGTGCTTATGATTTAGCTTATTATCATTATTGGCAGTCGTTAGAGATTTCACAATTTAAAAATCAAAATCTGTTAAATGAGTTTTTAAAAATTCTTGATGAACCAGATTTTGATATGATTACAAATGAGAATATAAAATTTGTTGCCAATAAAGCTCTTGAAAAAGATTCTAAAAATAAGCTAGCAATTAAATATGCTAATTAATCCCTCTTTCAATCATGATGATTATAAGAGGGATTTGTTTTTATGAAAGATTGGTATTTAGGAACTATGCTCTCTGTTAAAGTACTCTAGTGATCCCAATATAATAGTTGACAAAATCAACTATTAATTTTATGCTTAGATAGTTTCATAATACAACTATTAAGGAGTGGACGTTTTGGCTATCAAAGATATTAGACATTTTAATCGTTACTACACTAGAATCCTAGGGATATTCGATAATAATGTATTTAAACTCAAATATTCATTAATTGAAATGAGAACTTTAGGTGAAATTGGCAGACACGATAAAGTTACTGCTCAATCTCTTTGTAAAATACTTAATATTGATAAAAGTTACTTAAGTAGAATTGTTAATAAGCTTATAAAAGAAAACTTAGTTTATAGAGAACGTAGTGAACAAGATAATAGATATTTTTACCTTTCATTAACAAATGAAGGTGTGAAATTAAATGAGTATGTTGAGAAAGCGTCAGATGATAAGATTCAAGAACTTATAAAGGACTTAGATGATGCCGAAATTAAAGAACTTCAAGATTCAATGAATAAGATTGAAAATATTTTAAATAAACACATTAAATTGGAGGAATAATTAAATGATTTCTTTTGAAAATGATTATTTAGCTGGTGCGCATGAGAAGGTTTTACAAAGATTAATCGATACTAATTATGTACAAGAATCTGGTTATGGAAATGATCAATTTACGGCAGAAGCTAAAGATAAAATTAAAGAAGTTATAAAATCTCCAAATGCTTCTATATATTTCTTGGTAGGTGGCACTCAAACCAATCAAGTCGTTATCAATTCAGTACTTAAACCATATGAAGGTGTCATTGCTGCTGATACTGGGCACATTAGTACTCACGAAGCTGGCGCAATTGAGCATAGCGGACATAAAATTTTAACACTTCCTTCAACTCTTGGCAAAATTTCGTCTCAACAAGTAAATGACTATATTGAGACTTTTTATGAAGATGCCAATCATGAACATATGGTATACCCAGGAATGGTGTATATCTCATACCCTACCGAATATGGCACATTATATAGTAAACAAGAACTCACTGAGTTATCCAACGTTTGTAAATCTTACGACATACCATTATATATAGACGGTGCTCGCTTAGGATATGGATTAGCAAGTGACGAAGCAGATTTAACAATTGAGGATATAGCTAACATTGCGGATATCTTTTATATTGGCGGGACTAAAATAGGTGCACTATGTGGTGAAGCTATAATATTCACAAATCAATACGAACCTAAACACTTTACGACATTGATCAAACAACATGGCGCATTGTTAGCAAAAAGTAGATTAATAGGCGTACAATTTACTGAACTGTTTACTAATAATTTATATATGGAAATTAGTAAACATGCGATAGATATGGCATTAAAATTAAAACAAGCCTTTATTAATAAAGGGTACCAGTTATACCTAGACTCACCTACAAATCAGCAATTTTTTGTAATGCACAATGACAAGATCAAAGAGCTAAGTCAACATGTTAAATTCTCACAATGGGAAAAATATGATCATAACCATAAAATAGTCCGCTTCGCTACAAGTTGGTCTACAACTGAAAATGATATAGCTACATTAATAGAATACATTTAAATAATGATAATCCCCAAAAATAATTTCACTATATATTTGCTAATGATTATATTCATTCGTTAAACTAGAAATAGAAAAATATAGGAGTGTAATTATGAAACTTAGAGCACTAGAAGTTAGTGATTTACCATTTGTCCATAAATTGAACAATGAATATTCAATTATGTCTTATTGGTTTGAAGAGCCTTACGAATCTTTAACGGAACTTCAATATTTATTTGATAAGCATTTATTAGACGAATCAGAAAGACGGTTTATTGTAGAAGATGGGAATCAAGTTGTGGGAATAGTAGAATTAGTTGAAATTAATTATATTCATCGTAATTGTGAAATTCAAATAATTATTAAACCAGAATTTAATGGTAAAGGGTATGCTAAATTTGCTTTCGAAAAAGCAACAAGCTATGCATTTGATATATTAAACATGCATAAGATCTATTTATATGTTGATACAGATAATGAAAAAGCAGTTCATATATACGAATCTCAAGGTTTTAATATCGAAGGATTACTTAAAGAACAATTTTATACAAAAGGTAAATACAAAGATGCATATATTATGGCATTATTAAAACATGAATATATTTCGTAGCAACATATGTTTCGTTATAGATAATCATAATGAACAATATGTACGTATAGCAGAAAATTAAAGTTTATAATTCTTTTTATCGAAATATTTGTGTTAAATATAATTGTAAGGCCAACCCCCTCTCACCCATTGCGGTTGAGAGGGGGTTTACTATACTAAATTTAACTGTAAATTCATCATACTTTAAATAGTTTATAAATATCTACATCCAACATATCCATATTTATTATTGACATAAGTATAAATAAAAGATACTATTTGTACTAATCCTTAGTAAACAGATAGTATTAATATAATTAATATTTAACAGGAGGCTATTACATGAATAAAATTATTATATTTGCTTTAGCTGGATTTTTAGCAGAATTAGTAGATGGTTCCCTTGGAATGGGATATGGCGCTTCATCTGCATCAGTATTACTTACATTTGGAGTTGCCCCTGCTATAGCATCAGCAACAGTCCATTTTGCCGAAATTCTTACGACTGCCGCAGCTGGAACATCACATTTAAAGTTTAAAAATGTCCACAAGCCATCAGTCTTGAAACTTGCTATCCCTGGTTCAATTGCTGCATTTATAGGTGCATTCTTTTTAAGTAATATTAATGGTGATTTCATCAAACCATTTATCTCAATTTTCTTATTATCTTTAGGTATTTATATCATTTACCAATTTCTATTTAAAAATAAACCAGATGAACCAAAAATTACTGGTGTAAAAAAGATATCTAATTTTGTTTTAGTACCACAAGCCGCAGTAGCTGGATTACTTGATTCAATTGGAGGTGGTGGCTGGGGACCCGTAAACACGCCTATGTTATTATCAAGTAAAAAATTAGAACCAAGGTACGTTGTTGGTACAGTTTCAGCAAGTGAATTTTTTGTAACTGTTGCTTCTTCGATAGGCTTTTTAATATTTTTAGATTGGTCATCAATCAATTGGATTTTAGTATTATCCTTAAGCTTAGGTGGCGTAGTAGCTGCTCCTATATCAGCTTGGTTAGTAAAATCTTTACCAGTTAGTGTCCTTGCAATAGGAGTTGGAGGTCTTATAATATTTACAAATGTAAGTTCGTTAGCAAGCTTATATATTAATAATTCACATATTATTTGGTCTATTAAAATACTGATCATTCTATCTTGGTTATCATTAGTATTGGTAACATTTTATAAAAGTAAATTTAAAAAATTAAACACTAGTACATAAAAATAAGACAAAAACCCCCTCTCAACTATTACGGATGAGAGGGGGGTTACTGTTTCATATAATGTTAAATGACTATGAAAACAATATCTATTACCTTTTTAAATTTAGAAAAAGATGTACACTTGATTTTGTCAAGGTATTACCATAATATAACATATAGATAAAAGATATCGCTTATTTATCCATAGATATATTATAAATAACTTGTATAAATCAATAAAAAAGGGGGGAAGCATATGACTATAGTGATGTGGATTAGTATAATTATAGCAGTTTTTATAAGTGGTGGCGGTGTTTTATATGCTTACACTTATGGTAAGAAAAAGAAATGATTTTTCTAAGACATTACTAGATACATCCTCAAACCATTCTATAGTTTTTATATCCTATGAAAACATAAAAAAGAATAAACTCGCAATTACTATCTTTGACAAAATATTGTATAATTTTTTGGAAAGGATGTGGGTTCTTTTGGAAATTTTAGCAGAATTTATAATATTCATAATTTGTACTTTTTTTGTATCGATCTGTGTTAACTTTTTAAATCGCAATGACAAAAGACTTCCTTGGAAAAATGTATTCATGTTTGCAACTATTTTTTCTATAACTATATGCCTTATTTCTTTAATACTACAGCTTTTATCACCTTAAAATTAAGTACAATCTAAAACAATTATTACTCTAACACATCTAATATAAAGATGTGTTTTTTTATTGCTGTTGCAATACTGTGGCAACGAAAATAAAAAGCCCATAACCACAAGGGTTATAGGCTATATAATGGAGACGGCGGGAGTTGAACCCGCGTCCAGAGATCCTGATACAAATGTTTCTACGTGTGTAGTCTAGTCGTTAAGGTTTCGCGTTGTCTCAGGGGACTGACACCCAAAGACAATGCTAGCTTGATTAATCTCTTCTCGTCAGACTTCAAACGGCAGTGACGAGCGTATCCTACTTAAGTTGAATCACGTTAACGGCACATAGGCGATGCGGTTAGGTGATGCAGAGTGCTATTACGCAGCTACTGCTAAATTATCTTGTTTGCCAGTTATTATAACTGTTGTGTTGATGACGAAGACAACCCTCCGACACGCTTCATAAGCTCGGGGACCCCTGTCGAATCCGTAACGTCCCCTCAATAAGAAATATACTTCCTTTTAACAGAAGTATATTTAATCTTAACAATTTTTGATTGATTTTTCAATACAAATTGCTTAATATCGTTGTTTCATTGCTCTTTCAACGTCACGTTTTGCTTCTTTTGCTTTTAATGCATGTCGCTTATCATAGTCACGTTTACCTTTAGCTACACCTAAAAGAACTTTGCAGTAACCGTTTTTAATGTAGAGTTTAAGTGGGATTAATGCATACCCTTTTTCTCTTGTAATACCAAAGAGTTTATCGATTTCTTTTCTTTTTAAAAGTAATTTACGGTTTCTCAATGGATCATGATTAAATCGGTTACCTTCTTCATATGGCGCGATATGCATGTTATATACATACATTTCTCCATTAAATACACGCGCATATGAATCTTTTAAGTTTGCACTACCTCGGCGAATGGATTTGATTTCAGTACCTTGAAGTACAATACCCGCTTCAACCGTATCTTCTATTGTGTAATCATGGCTTGCTTTACGATTTTGTGCTAATGGTTTACTTTGAACTTTTGGCACATCCATCACCTACTTTCTATTTTTTCTTTCGTCTTGCTTTGTTTTTCACAGCTTTTGCTTTGTAATAAGGCTTTTTATTTTTCTTACCTTGCTTAACTTGATTGCCACCTTGTTTACCTTTAGCTCTACCTTTTTTATGCTTATTAGGTTTATCTTGTTCTTTAGCTGTACCTCGTTTTTTAGCTTTGATTGTTTTTTCTCTTGCTAAACGTTCTCTATTCTTTTCAGCTATTGGCATACCAACAATTTGAAAATCAATCATACGCTCATCAACGTTAACATTAATTACTTTAACTTCGACTTTGTCACCAATTCTAAATACTTTAGCTTGGCGCTCACCTATAATGGCCATATTACGCTCATCAAAGTTGTAGTAGTCATCTGTTAAGTTAGAGATATGCACCATACCTTCAATTGTGTTCTCTAGCTCTACAAACATACCAAAGTTCGCTACTGAACTGATAATACCTGTAAACACTTCTCCAACGTGTTGAATCATATACTCTGACTTCTTCAAGTCATCTGTATCACGTTCAGCGTCAATTGCTCTTCGCTCACGTTTAGATGTATGGTCAGCGATGTCTGGCAACATTTCTTCCCAATGTCTAATTTGTTTACTGTTCATAGATTTTTCAATTAAATATTTACGAATTAATCTATGCACAATCAAGTCAGGATATCTTCTGATTGGAGATGTGAAATGTGTATAGTAATCTGCTGACAAGCCAAAATGACCTAAATTATCTTCACTATATCTAGCTTGTTGCATACTTCTTAACATTAAAGTAGAAATAACCATTTCTTCTTTCTGTCCAGCAACTTCTTCTACAATTTTCTGTAATGTTGCAGGGTGTATGTCTTCACTTGAACCTTTAACAGCAAGTCCAAAGTTTGAAATAAATTCAAAGAATTGGTTTAATCTTTCTGCTTTTGGATTCTCATGGACACGATAGATAAATGGCACTTCGAGTTTACTAAAGTGTTCAGCAATCGTTTCGTTAGCAGATAACATAAAGCTTTCGATTAAACGCTCTGCGTCATTTCTTTCTCTCACTTTAATGTCTGTAGGTATACCATCTTCATCTACCAATACTTGTGCTTCTTTAATATCAAAATCAATTTCCCCACGTCTTTTACGTTTAGCGATTAATTGTTTTGATAGTTGTTGTGCTAAATCAAGCATTGGTGTGATTTCTGAATACTTTTCACGAATGTCTTGATCGTCATTTTCAATAATGGCATTTACATCTGAATATGTCATTCTATAATCTGAGTGAATAACACTTTCAAAGATATCATGTCTGATGACTTCACCTTGTTGATCTATTTCCATTCTACAACTCAATGTTAATCTATCTTCATGAGGGTTTAATGAACAAATACCATTACTTAATCTATGCGGAATCATAGGTATTACTCTATCGACAAGATATACACTTGTTGCTCTGTCATATGCTTCTTTGTCTAACTCACTATTTTCTGTTACATAGTAGCTGACATCAGCAATACTAACTGTAAGTTCTGTTAAGCCATTGTCTAAAGCTTTTACAGAGACAGCGTCATCTAAATCTTTTGCGTCTGCACCATCTATTGTGATTGTAAGTTCATCTCTTAAATCTCTTCTACCTTTAATTTCGTCTGGGCTGATTTGATCTGGTACATTTTCAGCTTCTTGAATAACATTGTCAGGAAATTCAATATTTATACCATGTTGATATATGATAGATAAAATATCGACACCTGGATCATTCTTATGACCTAGAATCGCTTTAACATGACCTTCAGGATTATGCGTACCATCAGCATACTCTGTAATTTCTACTAATACTTTATGACCTTCAATTGCACCAAGATTTTTACCTTTAGGAATAAAGATATCTTGTGTAATTCGTTTATCATCAGGTAACACGAAACCGAAATGTTTCGCTTCTGTATAAGTACCAACTACTTGCGTAATATTACGTGTCGTAATTGCTTTAACTCTACCTTCAATCTTACCTTTATGATCTCCACGAGATGGCACAACTTCTACTAATACTTCATCGCCATCCATCGCTTTATTAATTTGATTAGGTGGGATAAAGATGTCTTCTATTGTGTCATCTTCCGGTCTTAAAAAGGCAAATCCTTTTTTGTGTTGACTTAAAGTACCTTTTACAAGGTCTGATTTCTTACTTTTCTTCTTATATCTATCCGTTTTTGTTCTTTCTAGTTGACCCGTTTGTTCTAAATCAACTAGAACTTTAATTAATTCTTTAAATGAATCAGCATTACTAAGTCCTATTGCATCTTGAAATTCACTTACGGTCATAGGACTGTATTCTTTATCATTGATGATTTCTTCAACTTCTTCTCTTAGATTCATAGTGGGCCTCCTTTCTCGTTTATATTATGTGTGTCTTACTCGGACCAATCTAATGATTCTAAGAATTGATACACGTCTTCAAATACTTGTTCTTTTTCTTGTCCGATTGTTATAACATGACCAGATTCTTCATACCATTTAATATTTTTGTCATCAGAAGATGATTCATTATAAATAATATTAGCTGAATCAGGGTTAATCATTTCATCTAGTTTACCTTGTACAACAAACAATGGATCAAATACTTCATCTACTTGATCTCTCACACCTTGAATTGTTTCTTGTAAATCTTTCAAAGTATTCGTAGGATGAAAATGTTTCATTTCTTCTTCAATTTGTTCAGGTGTTTTGCCTTCATACTTTTTAAATTCTCTAGCATAATCTAACACACCTTCAAACATCGTGCCTTCAGTTTTTATATACATAGGTGAGCACATTGTTACAATACCTTTTACATCTCTGTTTAAACTTAATTTCAAACTAAATACGCCACCTAGCGATAATCCAGCTACTGCTATTTCAGTATATCCTTTTTCTTCTAAAAAATCATATGCATCTAAACAGTCTTTAAACCATACATATGGACTTGATTCCAATATCTCTTCTGGTGGTCTACCATGACCTTCATAATGCGGAGCATATGATGTATACCCTTTTTTCTGTAAGTAACGTCCTAATTGTCTAACATCTGATGAATTACCTGTAAATCCATGTAAAAGTAATACTGCTCTTTTTCCTTCTTCAAAAAAGAAAGGTTTAGGTAATTGAATTCTCATGAATGACCATCCTTTAACATAATCTAGTTCTATTGTATCGTTTTTTTACTTGTATATAAATAAAAAAGTCCGACAATACAGTCGGACCACTACATTTTGAAGTAAGTAATTGCTAACATTAATAAGAAAAATAAAATTGCTAAAATAATTGTAACTCTGTGTAAAATTAAATCTATTCCACGTTGTTTTTGTTTTCCAAATAATTGTTCTGCTCCGCCACTAATTGCACCAGATAAACCAGTACTTTTACCTTCTTGAAGTAATACGACGGTAATCAATGCAATACAAACGATGATTAATAAGACGATTAAAAATGTATGCATGGACTCGGTCCTCCAGTCTATTATAACAGTAGCATTATAGCATATTTACAATATGCACTCAAGTTTTCATTAATGATACTCAACCGATATACCTAACGATGCTAACATTTCAAAATATGTTGGGCAAGTCTTTGATACACATGAAGGATCTAATAATTTAATTCCATCAACTTTAGTACCCATTAAACTTAATGACATTGCAACACGGTGATCATCATAAGTATCTAGAGTTGCTGCCTTTACATCACCCGGTGTTATAGTCCAACCATCTTGATGTTCAGTAACTTCAATACCTAATTTTGTTAAACTTTCTGTTAATGCAGATACACGATTACATTCATGATGACGTATATGTTCTACACCTGTAATTGTAATTGGACCATCAGCAAATACAGCTAAACTGCCAATTGTTAAAGCTTGGTCTGAGCAAGCATTCATATCAATTGTTAAGTTCCCTTTTAATTGTTCAGGACCAGAAATGACAACATAATCAGGACCTTTTTCAACAGTTGCACCCATTTTTTCAAGAATATCGACAACTTCTAAATCAGGTTGATGACTTTCCATATTTAAATGATTAATTTTAATCGTAGACTTATTAAGTGCTGCTAATGCCATGAAATAGCATGCTGTAGATAAGTCAGCTTCTAATGGTAAAGTAGCTGCTTCATACTCACCTTGTTCTACTTTCATATGTGTATAATCATCTGATACATCTACATGTATGCCAAATTGTTTCATCATTTCAATTGTAATATCCACATAAGCGCTTTGAACTATCTTAGTCGTAAGTTCTATTTCAGTTGGTTTGTTAAATAAAGGTGCCGCCATTAATAAACCACTGATAAATTGACTTGATTGATTACCAGCAATTGAAACTTTTCCACCCGTTTCCGGTGCACCTTTTATAGTTACTGGTAACTGACCTTCTTTTTCAAGATACGTTAATTGAACACCTAATTGTTTTAACGCATCGTGTAAAGTCTTGTGAGGTCTACCAGCAAGTTGTTCAGTTGAAGTAATTGTGATTTCACTTTTCTCTTGAGTACCTAAAATCCCTGGTAAGAATCGAGCAGTCGTACCAGCAGAACCAATAAATACTTGTTGTTTCTCAGGTAACTCTGAACGATTAATACCTGTAATATGAAGTTCATCACCTACAGCTTCAACAGTCGCACCTAGTTTTTTAATTGTTTCCATACACCAGTATGTGTCATCACTCTTTAAGTATCCAGATAATTTAGAAGTACCCTTACTAAAACCAGCCAAAATAAAAGCACGATTCGTTACACTCTTACTACCCGGAATCATGACTTCTTTATTAAATGCTTCTTTAATAGGATGAAGAGATAATTGATCCACACCATCTAAACTAGACCAAGGTGATTTTGCACTTTTTAAATTAATCGTCATTATGATCCTCCTATAAAATTCATTGCCTCTATTATAGAACATTTTCAAATAGAATGAAATGATAAAATATTATTGGTTTAAAGCGTTAAAGAATTTGTTTGGTAATGTGGTTGTGGGAGATGAGAGGTATATAGTGTGGGATTTAATTGTGTAGTGTGGGATTTCTTGGATTTATTTGATGTGAGGATACAATTTGGGTGATCTCTTGGCTTAAGTTAGAAGTTAAGCTACGACTTGGGCTATCTCTTGGCTTTATTCAGAAGTTAAGCTACGACTTGGGTGATCTCTTGGCTTTATTCAGTAGTTAAGCTACGACTTGGGCTATCTCTTGGCTTTATTCAAAAGTTAAGCTACGACTTGGGCTATCTCTTGGCTTTATTCAGTAGTTAAGCTACGACTTGGGCTATCTCTTGGCTTTATTCAGTAGTTAAGCTACGACTAGGGCTATCTCTTGGCTTTATTAGGTAGTTAAGCTACGACTTGGGCCATCTCTTGGCTTTATTCAGGAGTTAAGCTACGACTTGGGCCATCTCTTGGCTTTATTAGGTAGTTAAGCTACGACTTGGGCCATCTCTTGGCTTTATTTAGGAGTTAAGCTATGAGTTATACAATTTTTTAAGTAATCAAAAATGTTCATTCCTAAATAATCATATAATTTTTGAAAAGATGTGAGTTTACTGCCTCTTTAACTCACATGTTCAGCAATCTTGTGTGTTTACTGCCTCTTTAACTCACATCTTCTTCAATCTCGTGAGTTTACTACATCTTTAACTCACATCTTCTTCAATCTCGTGAGTTTACTACCTCTTTAACTCACATCTTTTTCAATCTCGTGAGTTTATTACCTCTTTAACTCACATCTTCTCCAATCTTGTGTATTTATTACCTCTTTAACTCACATCTTCTCCAATCTCGTGTGTTTATTACCTCTTTAACTCACATCTTCTCCAATCTCGTGAGTTTACTGCCTCTTTAACTCACATCTCCCGATACTCCACTCCGTTACTCACCCAACTGCTCCGATCACTCCAGCCTTCAACTAGCCATTTTCTATACCAAACACCTCCCTACCTTACCTACCAAAATTTCTATAGCAACTATAAAAAGCCCAAAAGATGTGACAACATCTTTTGGGCTTTATGTGAACCATTTTTATTTATATGCTCAATTATTTTGATAAGTTATAGAAAGCTTTGATTCCTTCGAATTTACCTGTTTCGAATAATTCATCTTCGATACGTAATAATTGGTTGTATTTAGCAATACGGTCAGTTCTTGATAATGAACCTGTTTTGATTTGGCCAGCGTTAGTTGCTACTGCGATATCAGAGATTGTAGTATCTTCTGTTTCACCTGAGCGGTGTGATACAACTGCAGTGTAACCAGCTTTTTGAGCCATTTCGATTGCTTCAAATGTTTCTGTTAATGTACCGATTTGGTTAACTTTAATTAAGATTGAGTTACCGATACCTTTTTCGATACCTTCAGATAATTTTTCAGTGTTTGTTACGAATAAATCGTCACCTACTAATTGTACGCGGTCGCCGATACGGTCAGTAAGAAGTTTCCAGCCGTCCCAGTCGTTTTCATCCATACCGTCTTCGATAGTGATGATTGGGTATTTGTTTACTAATTCTTCAAGGAAGTCTACTTGTTCTTCAGAAGAACGTTTAGCACCATTTTCACCTTCGAATTTAGCATAGTCATATACGCCGTTTTCGTAGAATTCTGATGCTGCACAGTCGAATCCTAAGAATACATCTTTACCTGGTTCTAAACCAACTGCTTTGATTGCTTCTAAAATTGTTTCAACACCGTCTTCAGTACCTTCAAATTTAGGAGCGAAACCACCTTCGTCACCTACTGCAGTTACTAAACCACGAGATTTTAAGATTTTAGCTAAGTTATGGAAGATTTCTGCTCCCCAACGTAAAGATTCTTTGAATGATTCAGCACCTACTGGTAAGATCATGAACTCTTGGAATGCGATTGGTGCGTCTGAGTGAGAACCACCGTTAACAATGTTCATCATTGGTACTGGTAATTGAACACCATTGAATCCACCAAGATATTTGTATAATGGTTGACCTAAGAAGTCAGCTGCAGCACGAGCTACTGCGATAGAAACACCTAAGATAGCATTAGCACCTAATTTAGCTTTGTTTGGTGTACCGTCTAAAGCGATCATTAATTTGTCGATAGAAACTTGTTCTAATACTGAGAATTCACCTTCAATGATTTCAGGTGCAATGATTTCGTTAACGTTTTCTACAGCTTTAAGAACACCTTTACCTAAGTAACGGTCTTTGTCTCCGTCACGTAATTCTACTGCTTCATATTCACCTGTTGAAGCACCTGATGGTACTAAAGCTCTACCAAAAGCACCGCTTTCAGTTAATACTTCTACTTCTACTGTTGGATTACCACGAGAGTCTAATACTTCGCGTGCATAAATATCTGTAATAATTGGCATAATTAAAACTCCTTTATAAATTTATAATTTATTATTTAATTAATGATTCACCAGTCATATCTTCTGGTTTTTCTACTCCAAGTAAGTCTATAAGCGTAGGTGCTAAGTCTGCTAAGCGACCTCCACTTCTTACTTCTACCCCTTCTTTTGTCACAATAACAGGAACAGGGTTTGTTGTGTGAGTTGTCATAGGTGATTCGTCATCTGTTAACACTTCATCAGAGTTACCATGGTCTGCTGTAATGATAGCTGTACCATTCATTGATAAAATTTTATCAACAACTTCACCTAAACATTCATCTACTGCTTCAATTGCTTTAATTGTTGGTTCAAGCATACCACTATGACCAACCATATCAGGGTTCGCAAAGTTTAAGATAATTAAATCTAAATCACCTTTATCTAACTCACTGATTAAAGCATCTTTTACTTCATATGCACTCATTTCAGGTTTCAAGTCGTATGTTGCAACTTTTGGTGAATCGATTAATACTCTTCTTTCACCTTTAAACTCTGCATGATTACCACCGCTCATGAAATAAGTAACATGAGGGAATTTTTCTGTTTCAGCAATTCTTAATTGATTTAAATTATTTTTCTCAGCTACTTCACCGATTGTATTTTTGATATCAACTGGTTTAAAAGCAACTTCGGCAATAACATCATCACTATAGTTTGTAAAAGTAACAAAGAATAAATCATCTAGTTTACGTTTAATTTCAAAACCTTCAAATTTTTCATTTGTATATACTTGGCTAAGTTGTGCCGCTCTATCTGGACGGAAGTTATAGAATACCATAGCGTCATGGCTATTTACGCCAGTGTTTTCTACACCTTTTTCTTCGTCTTTAACGATAAATGGAACAACAAATTCATCTGTTAGACCTTCTTGATAATTAGCTTCTACACCTTCAACTGCAGTTGCATATACAGGTCCAACGCCATTAGACATTGCATCGTAAGCTTTTTCTTCACGATCCCAACGTTTATCTCTATCCATAGCGTAATAACGACCAGAAATAGAAGCGAATTGACCTATACCTAGCTCTTTAAATTTATTTTCAGTTTCTTCAATATATTTAAGTGCTGATTTTTGATCAACATCACGTCCGTCTAAGAATCCGTGAACATAAACTTTTTTAACACCTTGTTTTTTGGCTAATTCTAATAGTGCAAATAGATGTTTGTAGTGACTGTGAACACCACCATCTGATAAAAGTCCCATTAAATGTAGCGTTGAATCATTTTTTACAACGTGATCCATTGCTTGTTTAAGTGCGTCAATTTCAAAGAAATCGCCATCTTCAATTGATTTATTGATTCTAGTTAAACTTTGATAAACAATTCTTCCTGCACCAATGTTTAAGTGACCTACTTCAGAGTTACCCATTTGACCTTCTGGTAGACCTACATCTAAACCACATGCTGATAATTCGTTATGTGGATATTTGTTGTAATATCTATCAAAATTTGGTTTGTTGGCTTGTTTTACCGCATTACCATGCTCTTCTTCACGATTAGCAAAACCATCAAGAATGATAAGTGCTGTTGGTTGTTTAGCCATTATTTAGCACCTTCTAATAATGCTACGAATGAATCAACTTTTAATGAAGCGCCGCCAACTAATGCGCCATCGATATCTGATTGAGCCATATATTCTTTAATGTTTTCTGGTTTAACACTACCACCGTATTGTACACGTAAAGCATCAGCAGCTTCTTGAGAGAAAGCACCTGCAACAACGTTACGAACGTGTGCACACATTTGGTTAGCATCTTCAGAAGTAGAAGATTTACCAGTACCAATTGCCCAGATAGGTTCATAAGCGATTACTGTCGCTTTAACTTGATCTTCTGTGAAACCTTTAAGTGCTGCTTCAACTTGACCACCTACTACTGATTCAGCTTTACCTGCTTCTCTTTCTTCTAATGTTTCACCAACACAAATAATTGGTGTCATATTATGAGAAAATACAGCTAATGCTTTTTTATTAACATCTTCGTCAGTTTCGTGGAAGTATTCACGACGTTCAGAATGTCCTAAAACGACATACTTAACACCTAAATCTTCAAGTGCTGCTGGAGATGTTTCACCAGTGAAAGCACCATTATCTTCAAAGTATGCATTTTGCGCACCAATTTGTAAGCCTTGTGCTACGCCTTCTTTAGTTAAGTTAACAAGTGCATCTAATTGTAAAGTTGGTGCACAAATTACTGAATCTACCTCATTAGTATCTGGTAATGCTGGAAGTTCATTAACAAAGTCTTTTGCTTCTTGAACTGTTTTATTCATTTTCCAGTTACCTGCGATAATTGGTTTTCTCATGATATATAAACTCCTTTTATGATTATTTTTCAGAAATTGCTTCGATACCTGGTAATGCTTTACCTTCTAGATATTCTAGAGAAGCTCCGCCACCTGTAGAAATGTGTGTGAAATCATCAGCAAATCCTAAGTCCATCGCTGCTGCAGCTGAATCTCCACCACCGATAATTGTTGTAGCATCTTTTAAATTAGCGATTGCTTTACATACGCCAATTGTACCTTGTGCAAAGTTACTAAATTCGAATACGCCCATTGGACCATTCCAAACAACTGTATTTGAACCTTGTAGAGCTTCACTAAATACTTCAACTGATTTAGGACCGATATCCATTGCTTCTTGATCAGTAGGAATTTCATCAGCAGAAACAACTGTAATTTCAGCGTCATTTGAAAATTCTTTAGCTACTTTACAATCAACCGGTAAAATAATTTTATCGCCAGCACGTTCAAGTAAATCTTTAGCAAAATCTACTTTGTCTTCTTCTAGAAGAGATAAGCCGATTTCTTTACCTTGTGCTTTGAAGAATGTATATGCCATTCCTCCACCGATGATAACTTTATCAGCAATTGTTAATAAGTTTTCGATAACACCAATTTTATCAGACACTTTCGCGCCACCTAAAATTGCTACTAAAGGACGTTCAGGTTCACTTACAACGCCGCCGATAAATTTAATTTCTTTATCCATTAAGAAACCTGAAGCTGTTTCAATATTAGATGCAATACCTACGTTAGACGCATGTTCACGGTGAGCTGTACCGAATGCATCGTTGATAAATACATCACCTAATGAAGCCCAGTATTTACCTAATTCAGGATCATTTTTAGATTCTTTCTTACCATCAACATCTTCGAAACGTGTATTTTCAAATACTAATACATCGCCTTCAGATAATCCGTCGATTGCGCTTTCTAACGCTTCACCACGAGTTTCTGGTACGAATGTTACTTCTTTATTTAATAATTCACTTAAGCGTTCTGCTACTGGTTTAAGTGACAATCCTTGTTTATCTTCTTCAGTTTTCACTTTACCTAAATGTGAGAATAAAATAACTTTACCGCCTTGTTCGATAATGTATTTTATTGTAGGAAGCGCTTGAACGATTCTGTTATCGTTTGTAATTGCACCATCTTTCATTGGTACATTAAAATCTGCTCTTACAAGTACTTTTTTACCTTTTAATTCTACGTCTTTAACATTCTTCTTTGCCATGACTTGTCTTCCTCCTCTAGATAATAGAAAATACTTTACGATTAAAAATAAGCGGAGAAGCGTTGTGCTCCCCGCTTACTCATAAGCATAACCTATTTAGTTCAATTATTTAAATTATTTGTTAGCTTGAGCTGCTAAATATTCTAAAGTACGAACTAATTGTGAAGTGTAAGACATTTCATTGTCATACCAAGATACAGTTTTAACTAATTGACGATCTCCAACTGTCATAACACGAGTTTGAGTTGCATCGAATAATGAACCGTAAGTGATACCAATGATATCAGAAGATACGATTTCGTCTTCAGTGTAACCGAATGAATCATTTGTAGCATTTTTCATTGCTGCATTGATTTCTTCAACTGAAACTTCTTTGTCTAATACAGCTGTTAATTCTGTTACTGAACCAGTTGCTACTGGAACACGTTGAGCTGATCCATCTAATTTACCTTTTAATTCTGGAATTACTAAACCGATTGCTTTAGCAGCACCAGTTGAGTTAGGTACGATGTTTTGAGCAGCTGCACGAGCACGACGGAAGTCACCTTTAGCATGTGGAGCATCTAAAGTATTTTGGTCACCAGTGTAAGCGTGAATTGTCATCATTAAACCTTCAACGATACCGAATTCATCATTTAATACTTTAGCCATTGGAGCTAAACAGTTAGTTGTACAAGATGCACCTGAAACGATTTCTTCAGATCCGTCTAATTCGTCATGGTTAACGTTATAAACGATAGTTTTTAAGTCACCTGATGCTGGAGCTGAAATTAATACTTTTTTAGCACCTGCTTCGATGTGAGCTGAAGCTTTGTCTTTGTCAGCGAAGAAACCAGTACATTCTAATACTACATCGATATCTAAATCGCCCCATGGTAATTCTTTAGGGTTAGGATTTTCGAAAGTTTTGATTTCTCTACCGTTTACGCGGAATCCGCCTTCGATAACTTCTACTTCGTCTTTGAAACGACCTTGTGTTGAATCATATTTTAATAAATGAGCTAACATTGCGTCATCTGTTAAATCGTTGATTGCTACTACTTCGATATTTTCAACTTCTTGTAATCTTCTAAATGCTAAACGACCTATTCTACCAAAACCATTAATTGCTACTTTAGTTGCCATTATGATGGCCTCCTTTTTATTTTTTATTCAAAAAGGTTAAATAACCTTTTATTCCAAATTGATTATTGCTTTTGCAGCACCTTCGTCGGTGATAAGAATTGTATTCTTTGGCGCAATCTCAAGATAAGCTTTTATCGCTTCTGCTTTAGATGTCCCACCTGCTACTGCAAAAATGTTTGTCTTTGTTGTTAAGTCTTCTAGTTGCAAACCGATTGTCTTAACACGATGCACGACCTCACCTTTGTCATTGAAATAATAACCAAAAGCTTCTCCGACAGCATGATGATGTTTCAATTGGCTTAATACTTCTTCAGAAGTCTTCCTTCTTTCCGCCATCTTCAGCGCATCACCAATACCGTGAATAATAAAATCTGAACGACGTATTGCATCTAGCACCTCAATAACTGCAGGTTCTTTCAGCAAAGTTTCGTATGAACTTTCACTCACTTGGTCTGGAACATACAAGACTTTATATGACCCACCTGTACGATTTGCCATACTTGCGCAAATTGTATTCGCTTGAAACACAACGTTTTCACCCAAACCACCACGCGCTGGCGTGAACAAAATGTCTTTATCTAATGGATGTAATGACTCACTTACTCTTGCCATTGTTGAACCACCAGTTACTGATACTGAAGCATGATCGTATAATGACTGTTCTAGTAATTCAGCAGTAACATTACCCATTTCTGCTTTAACCATCTCATCTAAATCCGAATTACCTCTCACTATATGAGTTTTCACACCATATCGATTAAAAATTTCTTCTTCAATATGATTAAAACTAGAATAAAGTGTTAAATAATGTGATAAAGAATCAAGCGTTTGCTCGCCTGTTTCAGTCAATTTCATACCAGTTGACCGAACGCTGATTAAATCTTGTTGTTTTAAAATTTCTATCTCAGTTCTCAATACCCGTTCAGTGACATTCATAACATCACTCAACGTTCTTCGACCTATAGGCTGCTTCTTCTCGATTGTCGATAAAATATTAAAGCGTCGATACATCTTGTCAATCAAATCAGGAACTAGTCTATGTTGTACTTTTAGTAAATCTTCCATAAACAAGTCGCCTCCTCAAAGATTAACAGATGGGCAATATCTAACCTGGGTTAGACGTTTTTCGTCCCATGCGGGTCAAAAAAATAATATCTGTTTACAATTTTATAATACACCCCTTATATATAGAATGCAAGTTAAAAGCGTTTCCTATTATTTCAATTGATTATATGCCTCTGTCAATGTGATGAAATCAATATTTCCTTCTTGTAGAACTTGTCCATCATATTCAACAACTGGAATTCTTAACATATATTTTTCGAGTAATGAATCATCTTCTTCAATATTAATAGTATCTATTTTTATTTCATGATCGTACGATTCTTTAAAAAATTCAATTTGAATCTTAGCATCTTCACATAAACCACAATTTGTTCCAACATAAAATTTAATTGTCATCCAAATCATCCTTTACAAAGTAAGCCTCCCCGAGACGAATCGAACGCCCATTTCAAGAACCGGAATCTTGCGTGTTATCCGTTACACTACGGAGAGATAAGTCTTAATAAACACTTTATATCTACTTAATATATTGTCGATATAATAGGATTATCAACTATTAAGGAGTGAAGCAAAATGAATACAACTCAAAGGGAGTATTTCATCAGAAAAAGATGTGACTATTTTAATATAGAAGTCACACAAATTCACTGCACACAGCTCGTTGATTACGGAAACTATTATATCATTTATGCTAACATTGACAACTCATATCACAAATTCCCAGTGTATAAATCAGCTATTTAAGTTATAATATTCATCAGTAGGTCATATTTTTTGACCATGTTTGACTTTGTAGTGTATGATATGGTCATTAAGATATTCAAAGGAGGATTAACTGATGAATTTAATACCAACAGTTATTGAAACAACAAACCGCGGAGAACGCGCTTATGATATTTATTCACGTTTATTGAAAGACCGCATTATTATGTTAGGGTCAGCTATCGATGACAATGTAGCTAACTCAATCGTTTCACAATTACTATTCTTACAAGCTCAAGATTCTGAGAAAGATATTTACTTATATATCAACTCTCCAGGCGGTAGTGTAACAGCAGGATTTGCGATTTACGATACAATCCAACACATCAAACCTGATGTTCAAACTATTTGTATCGGTATGGCAGCATCTATGGGTTCATTCCTACTAGCAGCTGGTGCTAAAGGTAAACGTTATGCATTACCAAATAGTGAAGTTATGATTCACCAACCACTTGGCGGTGCACAAGGACAAGCTACTGAAATTGAAATTGCAGCTCGTCATATTTTACGTACACGTGAGAAATTAAATAAAATTTTATCTGAAAGAACTGGACAACCAATTGAAAAAATTGAAAAAGACACTGATCGTGATAACTTCTTAACAGCTGAAGAAGCTAAAGAATACGGTTTAATCGATGATGTTATGCATCCAGAAGATATTAAATAATTATATTAATAAAGAAGCACCTGAGACATGAATTGTCTCAGGTGCTTCTTTTATTGTTGAATTGTCTCGCCGTTTCTAATTTTTTCAGCCATCTCATTTAATTTACGTAATCTATGATTAATACCTGATTTAGATATTTTACCTGTGCTTACCATTTCGCCTAGTTCTTTAATTGACACATCTTGATTATCTATTCTAAGTCTTGCAACTTCTCTTAAACGATCTGGCAAGTTATCAATACCAATTTCTTTATCGATGAGCTGAATGCTCTCAACTTGTTTCATTGCGGCGCTAACTGTTTTGTTCAAGTTAGCTGTCTCACAATTGACTAATCGGTTAACTGAATTTCTCATATCCCGAATAATTCTTACATCTTCAAACTTCAATAGTGCTTGATAGCCACCTATCAAACTTAAGAAATCGGAAATCTTTTCAGCTTCTTTCAAATAACTGATAAATCCTTTTTTGCGCTCTAATAATTTAGCATTTAAATCATATTGATTCATGAGTGCGGTTAAATCTGCTGAATGTTCTTCGTATAATGAAAAGATTTCAAGATGATAAGAAGAAGTCTCTGGGTTATTAACAGAACCCCCTGCTAGAAATGCACCTCTTAAATAACTTCTTTTACAACAATCTTTTTGTAAAATATCTTTATCTATTTCATGTTTAAACATGCCATCTTGTAAAATACCAAGCTCATCTAATATTTCTTTAGCTTTTACTTTTATTCGACTAATATATATATTATTTTTCTTAAGTTTCATTTTCTTTCTCACTAATAATTCAACTTCAACACCGAAGCATTTTTTTATTAATGAAAATATTCGACGTGCTATCGCTGCATTTTCAGTTTGTACATTTATAACAAATTGCTGATTAGATATACTTAAATTACCGTTCATTCTAATCAAAGCTGAAAGTTCTGCCTTGGCGCAACAATCATCTACTTCAATTCTTGTTAATTCATTTTTCATTTCTGAAGCAAAGCTCACAGCAGATCATCCTTTCTTAGTTTATACGCACATAAAAATAATGATATGCCAAAAGACATATCATACGTTTTGCATCTATTTCATATTACATGGAATAGCCGGGCGTATCAAGTTTTTAAACTTGAACTTTTTATGTTTTACTTGAAGGTTCTTTAATAACACCAAATAAAATCATCGCCAAGCCAATGATTAAAAATGAAATACCTATCTGCTGATTTGCGATTAAACCTATGAGTAAAAATATACAACCTAATATCACCATTAATATTTGAACACTTTTCATGACCCATCACCCCGAATTGAAAACCCTTACATTTATATTACTCGATTTCCATAAAAAAATGAAGCAAATTAGACATGAATGATTGTCTCATTTGCTTCATTTAATATTAATTTTTACGTTTGTCTGTTTTATCTAGACAAAACTTTATTTATCTTTCTTATATTGAATTGTACTGATTTCTCTCAAGGCGATTTCGTAAATGAGTTGTGCCAACACTTTATTGTTATGTCTAATGTATTGATGAGGTGTAATACTTACTAATTCATTATCATGAATGCACTGTACACCCATTTCTTTTAATTTCTCACCATCAAATTCAACTTGTTTAGCTTCTTCTTGTTCATATCTTAATAAGATATCTTTATCGAAACGCTTATTTTGACATATTACAAAGTCAATAAATGATGCGCCTACATGGTCATGAATAGCTTTAACATGGTCACTTACTGAATAACCTGTTGTTTCACCTTTTTGAGTCATAAGGTTACATACATATAATCTTTCCGCTTCAGTATTAACAATTGCATCTTTAACTTTATTCAAAATTAAATTAGGCATTATACTTGTATATAAAGAACCTGGTCCCATTACAATTAAATCCGCTTCTTCAATTGCATCTATTGCTTCTTTCATCGGTTCAATATCTTGAGGGGTTAAAAATACTTTTTCAATTTTCTTATCTGTCTTAGGAATTTTAGATTCTCCGACAATGATTTCACCATCTGACATAACTGCATTCAGTACAACACTTCTCGTTGTTGATGGAATGACTTGCCCTTTAATATTCAACAACTTACTTAATTCTTTTACAGCATGTCCAAAATCATCCGTAATATTTGTCATGGCAGCTAGCAATAAATTTCCGATTGAATGACTGCCAAGTTCTTCTTCTTCAAAACGATATTGGAATAACTTTTCAAGCATTGGTTCTGTGTCACTAAGTGCTGCTAATACGTTTCTGATATCGCCAGGGGCAGGTATATCCATCACATCACGAATTTTACCAGTACTACCGCCATCATCTGCTACAGTTACAATGGCGGTAATATCTATTGGATATTCCTTTAACCCTCTTGCTAATACAGAAAGACCGGTTCCTCCGCCAATTAAGACGACTTTTAATCTTTTCATGTTCTTGGCTTACTTTCAATATGTGCATCGCGATGTGATGTATACACAACATAGTCAAAGTTCTCTTTAATATCTTCCCCTAAACGTTTCGCAAGTGCTACAGATCTATGTTGACCACCCGTACAACCGATTGCAATCGTCAATTGGGATTTCCCTTCTTTCTTATAACCTGGCAACATAAACATTAACAGATCACTAAACTTTTTATAAAATGTATTCGTTTCTTTCCATTTCATCACATATTGATAAACTTCATCGTCGAGACCAGTCATAGGTCTTAACTCTTCAACATAATATGGATTTGGCAAAAATCGTACATCAAAAACTATATCTGCATCAATAGGCATACCATGTTTGAATCCAAAGCTCATCACTCTTACTTGAAATGTTGTAGAAGGATCTTCTTCAAATGCTTCTACAAGTTCTTGTTTCAATTCTTTAGGTTTCTTTTCAGTCGTATCAATCACAAAGTTACTGATACCTTTAATATCACTTAATAAAGATCTTTCTCTTTCAATTGCAGATAATAAACTACCTTCCTCACTTAAAGGATGTGTTCTTCTTGTTTCTTTATATCTAGAAATTAATTTTTTATCGCTCGCTTCTAAAAACAAAATATCTACTACTACTTTTTTCTCACTTTGTATATAATCTAATTCATCTCTTAAATTTCCAAAGAAATCCTTACCTCTTAAATCGATACCAATTGCAACTTTTGATAAAGAAGGATTACCCTGATCCATTAAATCAACAAATTTTTGCAATAATATAGGCGGTAGATTATCAACACAAAAATATCCTAAATCTTCTAAAGCTTGTAGCGCGACTGATTTACCCGCACCGGACATTCCTGTAACCACGAGAAGTTCATTTTTTACATTAGTTTTGTCGATAGGTTGCATAACAGTTCTCCTTTAACGATCATATATACTTTTATCTTACATGATTACACCACAAAAAACATTAAATAAATGGCCAATACTAGTGTATCTTTCCCGTAATATTAAGGTAATAATCACTTATGAAATAGCATCGATTATATTGATGTTTCGTTTTCGGGTCGATATTTATTTTTATCGGACTGAAAATCCTGTTTTCGGGTCGGTAAATTTTTTTATCGGTCCATATTCTCTATTTCTGGACCGGTAATTTTATTTATCGGTCCATATTTTCCGTTTCTGGACCGGTAATTTTATTTATCGGTCCATATTTTCCGTTTCTGGACCGGTAATTATTTTTATCGGTCCCTATTCCACATTTCTGGACCGGAAATTTTCCGTATCGGTCCATATTTTCCACATCCGGACCTACCGATAATCACATTCCGCACCTACCATCCACATAAAAAAAGAGGCGGGACATGTGTCCTCGCCTCTTCACTACTCAAATTATATTAATTGTTCTTCGTCTTCTAATGATTCGATATATGCTTGTGCATTTTGTGCTGCGATACTGCCGTCACCTGTTGCTGTAACGATTTGACGTAATGTTTTTTCACGAACATCGCCTGCTGCATATACACCTGGTACTTTAGTTTCCATTTCATCATTTGTTTCGATATAGCCATTTTCATTTAAAATGCCTAATGATTCAAATGGTTTAGTTAATGGTTTCATACCGATATAGATGAATACACCATCAGCTTGGTGTTCTGACTCTGATCCATCTTCAGTTGAAACTAATGTTACTGATCCTACTTTACCATCTTTTTCATTAATTGTTTTTAATGTTGTGTTCCAAATGAAATCAATTTTTTCATTTTTAAATGCACGGTCTTGAATGATTTTTTGAGCTCTTAATTCGTCTCTTCTGTGAACAATTGTAACTTTGTCTGCAAATTTAGTTAAGAAAATACCTTCTTCGACAGCTGAATCTCCGCCACCGATTACATATAAGTTTTTCCCTTTAAAGAATGCACCGTCACATACTGCACAGTAACTTACACCGCGTCCACCTAATTCTTGTTCACCTGGTACACCTATTTTTTTGTACTCTGCACCAGTTGCAATGATAATTGCACGAGCTGTTAATGTTTTGTCACCCATATTTACAACTTTATAAGAACCTTTATCTTCTATTTCTTTAATGTCACCATATTCATATTTAGCACCAAATTTTTGTGCATGTGTAAACATTTTAGTTGATAAGTCTGGACCTGTTATTAAATCAAAGCCAGGGAAGTTCTCTACATCTTCAGTGTTTGCCATTTGTCCACCTGGCATACCTCGTTCTATCATTACAGTTGATAAATTTGCTCTTGAAGCATACACTGCAGCAGTCATTCCTGCTGGTCCAGCCCCAACTATAATTACATCATAATCTACTTGTGTAGTCATTTATAAACTGCCTCCTCTTATTAATTCAGTAGAATTGTACATCATAATCATTACTATTCATAACTATATGCTCAAAATAGCATTGATCGCTTTATTCAAGCGATACGTCGTAATATGAAATGTATCTTTAATCTCTTTTTTAGTTATTTTTTGATTTACCATCTTTAAATAAATATAAATGGATGCTGCAACATAATGTTCAACTTGTTCAATCGATTCATTATCTGCAATGAGCATTTCTGCATGTTCAATCCATGATACAAAAATCTCTTTACCATATTTTTGATATATGGATTGTTCAATAAGCTTCATACCTTTATCAATAAAGCCTAACTTGTTTAAATGTAAATCTTGAAAAGTATACGTTATATATAACCTTTCATAGTCTGGTAAACTTTCTAGAACTTCCCATATTTCATGAGACATAACGAGTTCTCTATGTTTCATATGCCCTAATAAAAAGATGCCATATAACCTATATCGATAGTCTTCGTCTTTTAATAAAGGTAACACATGACGGTCTAACATATCTTTGAGTTCATCAATTTTCCAAGGTGGCAATTGACTATGATATTGTACACTATCTTCAAATCTTTGCCAATGTCTTTTCGCTTCATCTAAATATCCTAAATGATAGAAGTTGTAACTTAAGGCGTGGTGTAATTGTGGCGTAGCAGCTTGTGCTTTTTTTAGAAGAGGCACTAATAATTGATTAGAAGGTTTATGCTTTCCTAAATAGCTTAGAACAACACCCAATTTAAAAGATTCTTCATCATTAATAGGATGTAATTTACTTAATTGATTCAGATATTGCTCATAACGTTCTAGCTGTTGCGTGTTGTATAGCAATAACGTCATATGACATAAAGCGTAAATATCAGAAGGATTATCTTCCAATATCGTTTGTAACAATATCTCCGCTTCGTCATATTGACTATTGTATAACATAGACATCGCTTTTAAATTCATAATATGTTTATCTTCTTGTAATTTAGCACGTTGTCTATCAATATAATCATTCGCTTCTTGTAACCTGCCATGTGAAAATAAGTATTGAAAAATATGTTGAATCACAAATCTTTCCGCTTCTTCTTCCACAATTGTTTGATCATTATACTTTACTTCAAACATTTGAATCATTTCTTCAAAATAATCTTGGTCGTCCTCTTCTGTTACATATCTTAACCCAAATAAAAATGCTTTATTAGGTTCATTCGTCTTTATATACATTTGACTTAAATAAAAATAATAATCTGTCACAAAATTTTCTTTCACAATTTGATCGAACATCATTTCTTCTGCTTGAGTATTTTTATTTAGCTCTACAAGACATTCAGCATAAGGCGGTATAATCACAAAATCATTAGGTGATAGTTCAAGCGCTTTTTTAAATAAAGACTCGGCATATCCGAAATCTTGTTCTCTCATTTTTTCCATTGCTTTATGATAATAGAAGTCTTTATCAAACTTTACGTGTATGACATTTGAATTTTCTCCCAACGACTGACTCACCGCCTTTTTTTAAGTTCCATAGGATTGCCATATGCCATCATATCATTAGGTACATCTTTCGTCACGATTGTACCACTTGCTATAACAGCATTATCACCTATACTCACACCTGCAAGTATAGTGGCATTTGCACCAACTAAGACATTATCTCCAATGTTTACACGGCCAATTCTATATTCTTCGACTAAATATTCATGACATAGAATGGTTGCATTATATCCTATTACACAGTTTTTACCGATAGTGATAAGTTCAGGATACATAATATCAGGCGTTGCTTTAAATGCGAAAGCTGTCTTTTGACCAACTTTCATCTTGAGCCCTTTTCTGTATAGAAAATGTTTCCATTTAACACTCGGTAAATATCTACTAATTTCAATGATAATAACATTTTTAAATACTTTTATAAAACGTACTGTTTCATACATTTTCCATAATGGATTCGCACCATTTACTTTTTTAGTCTTTAATGCTCTCACGTAAACACTTCTTTCACATTAGTTATGATAATAACCTTTAACATCTCTGAATTTTTTCGGATTATAACGTACTCTTCTATAAATAATACAAATAATAGAAACAACAATTATCACAATAGAAATAACTTGAGCGATTCTTAAATGTTCAGTAAGCATCAAGCTATCCGTTCTTAAACCTTCTATATAGAATCTACCAATTGAATAATAAATTAAATAAGCAAAGAATGTCTCACCAATTTTCAAGTTAGGTCTAATGAGTAGTAAAATGATAAACCCAACTATATTCCAAATGGATTCATATAAAAATGTTGGTTGATAATAAATACCGTCTATTTGCATATGGTTAATGATAAATTCAGGTATATGTAAATTCTCAAGAAAACTACGTGAAACAGGTCCACCGTGCGCTTCTTGATTCATAAAGTTACCCCATCTACCAATTGCTTGTGCCAAAATGATACTTGGCGCGACAATATCAACCATTTGGAAGAATGACAAATTCTTTTTACGACAAATGATGAACCCTGTTAAAAAGGCACCAATCAATCCACCATGAATAGCTATACCACCATTCATAATAAGAGGTATTTCTGCTAAATGTTGACTGTAATAATCCCATTCAAAAGCTACGTAATAAATACGTGCACAGATAATTGCCATTACGACACACCATATAATTAAATCTATAAGTGATTCTTCTTTTATTCCAACTTTTTTAGCAGTTCTTTGTGCGATTAGATATCCAATTAATATACCGGAAGCAATGATAATACCATACCATCGTATTGCTAGCGGTCCTAATTGTATCGCTACGGGATCAATGCCTAACACTTCCATTATTCATTCTCCTTACGTGCATTTTTCAAAATTTCTGCATTAAGACGATTATTAAACTCTTCAGCAGTATTAATTCCCATGTTGTTTAATCGATAGTTCATCGCAGCAACTTCAATAATAACTGCTAAGTTTCTACCCGGTCTAACAGGAATCGTCTTTTTAGTTATTTTTGAGTCTAAGATTTTTAAAGTTTCTTCATTCAATCCAACTCTGTCATATATTTTTTCTTTGTTCCATGTTTCTAAATTGATGTTTAACTTGATTCTTTTCTCCATCAAGATAGATCCCGCACCAAATAAAGTCATAACGTTGATAATACCAAGACCTCGTATTTCAAGTAAATGTTCAATAATCTTCGGTGCTTTACCGATTAATTCGTTTTTATTAATTTCTTTAATTTCAACATTATCATCGGCAACAAGTCTGTGACCACGTTTAACAAGTTCTAATGCCGTTTCACTTTTACCGACACCACTATCACCTGTAATTAATACACCTACGCCATAAACATCGACGAGAACGCCATGCAATGATGTTTCAGGTGCTAGTTCACGCTCTAAATATCCGGTTACTTGCCCCATCAATTTAGTCGTTGAAGACTCACTTTTTAAAAGCGGTGTATTATTTTCATTACAACTTTGAACGAGTTCTTCTGGTGCATCTAGACCTCGTGTGATAATAATAGCTGGTGTTTCAGGTCTACATAATTTAGCCATTCTACCTTTTTTCTCTTCATCAGGCAACAAATTATAAAACGACAACTCAGTTGTACCTAATACTTGAATTCTATCTGATGAATAATGTGAAAAATACCCAGCCATTTCTAGACCAGGACGTGATATATCCGTTTCTGTTATTTTACGATGTAAGCCATTTTTCCCGGCAATAACTTCCAAATTAAATTGCTCTATTAATTTACTACTTGATATCATAGGGTTCACCTCTAGGTTAATATATGTTAATTCTAATGAACTTTAACCTTAACTGCAATCATTATCAATATTACAACAGTTTCTGCAAATATAAAAACCCTAGAAACGTTTTATCGTTTCTAGGGAATAAATTTAAATATCTTTATTTTGGTCGTTATTTTTATTGAAATTTCTAATGATATTTCTTAAAGATTCATCTAATTGTTGAATAGGATCTTGACCTGTTCCTTCATTATCCTTAAACTTCTTTTCAAATTCAGTTTTCCCTGATTTGGCAGTTGTCTTAAATTTATCTAACAAGTCTTCAAATAAATTTTCAACATTTTCTTTAGATTTCTTATCAAATGGTGATGATGATTTTTGATTATGAGATGTTGCATCAAGTAATTTTACCGCTTCATCAACAGTAATTTTCCCACCTTCAATAAGGTCTAAAATTTTTAATTGTACTTCGTTCATAAATAACCCCTCCTGGTTTATGATCGATCTCGTTCTAAAATTGGTTTTAAGTATTTACCAGTGTAAGATGCTTCAACTTCTACAATGTCTTCTGGTGTTCCAGTAGCTATAATTTCACCGCCACCATCTCCACCTTCTGGACCTAAATCTATAATATAGTCTGCTGTTTTAATGACATCTAAATTATGTTCAATAATGATGACAGAGTCGCCATTTTCAACGAGTCTATTTAACACACTTAATAAACGTTTAATATCATCTACGTGTAAACCTGTTGTCGGTTCATCAAGTATATATAATGACTTACCATTAGATCGTCTATGAAGTTCAGAAGCAAGTTTCACACGTTGTGCTTCACCGCCTGATAAAGTTGTTGCGGGTTGACCTAGTTTAACATATCCTAAACCAACGTCTACTATTGTTTTTAATTTTCTATTTATCTTAGGTAAACTTTCGAAAAAGTGATAAGCATCTTCTACTGTCATTTCTAATACATCAGAAATACTTTTTCCTTTATAAGTGACTTCTAATGTTTCTCTATTATAACGTTTTCCATCACAAACTTCACATGGTACGTATACATCTGGTAAGAAATGCATTTCAATTTTAATGATGCCGTCACCTTTACAAGCTTCACAACGGCCACCTTTAACATTAAAACTAAATCTTCCTTTTTGATAACCTCTCACTTTTGCCTCATTCGTTTGGCTAAATACATCTCTAATGTCATCAAATACACCTGTATAAGTTGCAGGGTTTGAACGTGGTGTTCTACCAATTGGTGATTGGTCAATATCTATAATTTTTTCAATTTCATTTACACCTTTTATAGATTTATGTTCACCTGGTTTTGTTTTCGTATTATACAATTGCTTTTGTAAACCTTTGTACAATACTTCATTAACTAATGAACTTTTACCAGAACCTGAAACACCTGTTACACATGTCATAACTGATAATGGGAAGTCTACATCGACATTTTTCAAATTATTACTTGTCGCGCCTTTAACAGATATTTTACGTTTCGTAACTTTTCTTCGTTTAGATGGTACAAACACTTTTTCTTTACCACTTAAGTATTTACCTGTTAAAGATTGTTCATTTGCCATCACTTCTTCAGGTGTACCACTCGCAACTACTTCACCACCATGTACACCTGCTTTTGGACCTATATCAATTAAATAATCCGCAGCTTTCATCGTATCTTCATCATGTTCAACGACAATTAATGTATTACCCATATCTCTCATAGATTTCAATGTATCAATTAAGCGATCATTGTCTCTTTGATGTAAACCAATAGAAGGCTCATCAAGCACATATAACACACCAGATAATCTTGAACCGATTTGAGTTGCCAGTCTAATACGTTGTGCTTCCCCACCAGATAAAGTACCTGATGCTCGATTAAGTGTTAAATATTCTAAACCTACATTATTTAAGAAAGATAATCTTTCATGAATTTCTTTTAAGATGAGCTTCGCAATTTTACGTTCTGTTTCATCTAAATCTAAATTATCAAAATGTTTGATTGCATTATAAATTGAATATCTGACTACTTCACCGATATGTTGGCCATCAATTTTGACAGAAAGTACTTTTTCATTTAAACGATAACCATCACATGTTTCACAAGTTTTTTCGACCATGTATTTTTGCATCACTTCTCTAACGTATTCAGATGGTGAATCATGGTAACGACGTTCTATATTATTTAGTACACCTTCAAAAGCCATCGTTCTTTTTCTTTCTGTTTTAACGCCATAATCTTGATTAAATTTAAATTCTATTTCATCATCATGACCTCTTAAGACGATGTTCTTTTCTTTTTTCGTTAATTTATTAAATGGTTTATCCATATCGATTTTAAAATGTTCACAAGCTTGTTTTAATAAAGTTGGATAATAATTAGAACTGATTGGTTGCCATGGCAAAATGGCACCTTCATTTAAACTTAATGTCTTATCTGGCACGACTAAGTCAACATCTACAGTTAATTTACTTCCTAAGCCATCACAAGATGGACAAGCACCAAACGGATTGTTAAATGAGAACATTCTAGGTTCTAATTGGTCTACTGAGAATCCACAAATCGGACAAGCATGGTGTTCAGAAAATTTAATTTCATCACCTTCAATAATATCAGCAACTGCATTACCGTCAGCTAATTCTAGCGCTGTTTGTAATGAATCAGCTAATCTTGCTTCAATACCTGGTTTAATGACAAGTCTATCAATCACGACATCAATAGAATGATTTTGATTTTTGTTTAAATCTGGAACATCATCTACATCTAAAATATCGCCATCTACTTTTAACCTTGCATAGCCTTTTTTAGCAATGTCTTCAATCAATTTCTTATGTGTTCCTTTACGCCCTGAAACGATTGGTGACAGAATTTGTATTTTTGTTCTTTCTTCTAATTCCATAACTTGATCGACCATTTGTTGAACCGTTTGTGATTTAATTTCAATACCATGGTTAGGACATATTGGTCTACCAACTCTTGCATATAATAGTCTTAAATAATCATATATTTCAGTCACGGTAGCAACAGTTGATCTTGGGTTTTTACTTGTTGTCTTTTGATCAATTGATATCGCTGGAGAAAGACCATCAATTAAATCTACATCTGGTTTATCCATTTGTCCTAAAAATTGTCTCGCATAGGCACTTAATGATTCTACATATCTTCTTTGGCCTTCTGCATAAATCGTATCAAATGCTAAAGACGACTTTCCTGAACCAGATAATCCAGTCATAACAACAAGTTGGTCTTTAGGTATTTCTATATCTATATCTTTTAAATTATGTGCTCTTGCACCTTTTACGATGATGGATTTGTTTTTCATCTCAGTCACCTTTCTGCTTTTAGTTCAAATAATATATCTCTTAGTTCAGATGCACGCTCGAAGTCTAAATCTTTCGCAGCATCTTTCATTTCTTTTTCTATGCGCTCGATTGTCTTTTCTCTTTCTTTTTTTGTAAGTTTCTTAGGCGCTTTTTTAGTATCTTTTTCGGTTACTTCATCCGTTTCTACTGTTGCTGATATGACATCACGTATTTTCTTGTTAATTGTTTGTGGTGTAATATTGTGTTCTTCATTGTACGCTTCTTGAGTAGCACGTCTTCTACTTGTTTCATCTAATGCTGTTCTCATAGAATCTGTAATTTTATCAGCATACATAATCACTTTACCTTTATCATTACGCGCAGCTCGACCAATCGTTTGAATCAACGAACGCTCTGATCTTAAGAAACCTTCTTTATCTGCATCCAAAATTGTAACCAGTGAAACTTCTGGGATATCTAAACCTTCTCTTAGTAAGTTAATCCCAACTAATACATCATAAACACCCATTCTTAAGTCTCGAATAATTTCTATTCTTTCTAATGTCTTTATTTCTGAATGTAAGTAATTCACTTTAATGCCGGCTTCTTTTAAATAAGTCGTTAAATCTTCACTCATTTTTTTAGTTAACGTTGTAATTAATACACGTTCATTTCTTTCTATTCTTTCATTAATTTCAGCCATTAAATCATCTATTTGATTTTCACTTGGTCTGACTTCAACAATCGGATCCAATAAACCTGTAGGACGAATGATCTGTTCGACCATTTCATCAGTATGTTCAATTTCATATGGTCCCGGTGTTGCTGAAACATAAACCAATTGTTTCGTTTTTTCTTCAAACTCTTCAAATTTAAGCGGTCTATTGTCTAAAGCACTTGGTAATCTAAAGCCGTGTTCGACTAAGACATTTTTTCGCGCTTGGTCACCATTATACATACCTCTAATTTGAGGAAGTGTTACGTGAGATTCATCAATCATCACTAACCAATCATCACCAAAGTAATCTAATAAAGTATATGGTGTAGAACCTTTTGGTCGTAACGTTAAATGCACAGAATAGTTCTCAATACCTGAACAAAAGCCCATTTCTCTCATCATTTCTAAATCATAATTCGTTCTTTGTTCAAGTCGTTGAGCTTCTAGAAGTTTATTTTCTTTTCGAAGTTCAGCCAATCGTTCTTCAAGTTCTTTCTCAATACGCTCAATCGCAACTTTCATTTTTTCTTCACGTGTTACGAAGTGAGACGCGGGATAAAATAGAAAATGCTCTCTTTCAGCAATAACTTCTCCTGTTAAGTAATTCACTTCTCTAATTCTATCGATTTCATCTCCAAAGAACTCTACTCTGACACATAGTTCATCACGTGATGCTGGAAATATTTCTACAACATCTCCTCTAACTCTAAATGTACCACGTCTAAAATCTATATCATTTCGTGAATATTGGTTATCGACAAGTTTTCTTAACAGTTCATTACGTTCCATTTCCATACCGACACGCGTACTTACAACTAAGTCTTTATATTCTTCTGGATTACCTAAACCATAAATACAGCTGACACTCGCAATAACGATAACATCATCTCGTTCAAACAATGCACTAGTAGCTGAATGTCGAAGTTTATCAATTTCATCATTTATAGAGGCATCTTTTTCAATAAAAGTATCTGTTTGAGGTACATATGCTTCAGGTTGATAATAATCGTAATAACTTACGAAGTATTCTACTCTATTCTCAGGAAAGAATTCTTTAAACTCACTATATAGCTGTCCAGCCAACGTTTTATTATGTGCAATAATCAATGTAGGTTTACCGACTTCTTTGATGACATTACTCATCGTGAATGTTTTACCTGTACCTGTCGCACCTAATAAAGTTTGATGTCTCTTGCCTTCGTTAATGCCTTTTACAAGAGATTTAATTGCTTCTGGCTGATCCCCTTGAGGTGAATAGTCAGAATGTATTTTAAAAGGAAAATGTTGCATAGGAACCTCCTCATTTTCTGTAATATATATATTTATTTTATCAAAAATTTGTAAAAATGACCAAACATTTGTTCGTTAATTTTAAAATTACATACAAATAAGAGGAAAAATCTAAATGATTATTCCTCTTATCTATCTTGATTCAATTTTATCTATTTTAAGTGTATCAACTATATAAAAGCCTGCTACTAAACTCAGTACATCTAACAACATAATAAGCTCATTGTTAAAAAAGCCTTTATAAACAGAAACACCAATTATAATGCTGGATACAAGTAATCCAATCCATTTATTTTGAGCAATTTGCGTGAAAATAATAACCATTAAACAAGGAAGAAACAAAGCTAGAATCGGCCAAATCATTCAATTCACTAACTCCTTTTTGTTTCACGTTTCTCAAGTATCGTCATTGTTATCTCTCTTAACTCTGAACGTGGTATAAATTTTTCTTGTAACATATCAGGTATAATATGTTGAATAAAATCTTGTACAGATGCTAAATGATCAAATTGCATGATTGTTTCCAATGAACTTTCATAAATTTCGAAGAATAAAGGTTCTGGATTTCTCTTTTGAATTTCACCAAAAGATTCATACAATAAATCAATTTTATCAGCAACACTTAATATTTGCCCTTCTATACTATCATCTTTACCCTCTTGTAGTCTATGTCTATATATATCTTGATATTGCTCAGGAAATTCTTCTGTTATAAATTTATCGATCATCTCTTCTTCAACTTGAGAGAATAATTTTTTAATTTCATAAGACGCATATTTCACAGGTGTCTTAATGTCACCTGTAAATATTTCAGGATAATCATGGTTCAAAGCTTTTTCATATACAAGTTTCCAGTCTATTTCTTGACCATTTTGTTCTTCTACTGTTGCTAAATATTGCGCTATTTTCGTTACTTTAAAGGAATGTGCTGCAACATTATGGTCTTGATACTTAAATTTACCTGGACATCTTACTAATTTCTCTAAATCAGACAAACTTTTAAAATATTGATGTACCCCCATTAAATTTCCTCCTTAACTTGTGTAACTAAGTTGTTTAGTGTCTTTTCAGATAATTCACCTAAATAGACTTTTTTGATTTCGCCATTTTTATCTACAAATAAAGTTGTAGGTATATTATACGATTTATATTTTTCTAGAAAATCATCTTGCGCAACGTAAACATCGTAATTCACATTTACATCGTCCATTAATTGTTTAGCTGGTTTTCGTTTATCTTTAACATTTAAACCAACTAATTCGACACCTTTATCTTCGTGCTTTGCATATTTTACAAGTTCAGGCATTTCTCGTTTACAAGGGTCACACCAAGAGGCAAATAAATTAATAACTGTAATATCATTTTTAGATGTTACCTCTTTTAATTGTTTTGATTTTTCAGTTGAAAAAACATTTACAGTTTCATTATTTACATTCATGCCTGTAGCTGGATGACTGTTTTGAAACGATTGTTTCCCTTGTTGCTCTTTAAACTGTTCGTTCGTTTGAAACTTATTTATATCTAATACTTTATAAACACTGATACTAATAATCAATAACAAAAGTATAACTAATATGATTTTTAACCTTTTTTTCATGTTTTCAAACCTCTACACTAACATTTACGTTTATTATATCAACTATAATGATAAAAAAAAGCAAATAGTTAAAATTCTTAAACTGAATTAACTACTTGCTTATTTATTAAGTTACTATAAAAACTAATGAATATAATTATATGAACCAGCTGCTGATGCTGAAATTGTACGTGAAGAAACAATACCTTCACCTTGATAATTCATTTCAGAAACTTGGATTGAACCATCAGCATTTACTTTATCAACATAAGCTACATGTCCATATCCACCTGCTGTAGATTGTAAAATTGAACCTGCCGCTGGGCTATTGTTTACAGTGTAACCTGCTTGAGCTGCTGCGTTTGCCCAGTTGTTTGCATTACCCCAAGTATTGCCAAGATCTGGACGTTTACTAAATGCATAGTACGTACATTGTCCAGAAGTATATAAATTGCTTCCGCCACCTGTATTTGGTCGGCTGTATGAAACAGGTGCAGTGTTTTGTGTTGATTGATTTTCATTAAATGTAGGTGCAACATAAGCGACTGAATCTTCACTGTTGTACACATTGCCGTATGATGTTTGTTCGAATACGTATCTTAATAATGCATCTTCTTGAGCTGGAGATTCAGGTGCGTTAACCGTTAAACTAGTAGGTTCTGCAGTTGGTTCTGATGTTTCAGATGCAACTTTTAATTCATCACCAACAATAATTAAATCAGAAGATAAATTGTTCCATTCTTTTAAGTCTGAAACCTTAACATCAAATTTCTTAGCTATTTTGTTAAGTGTATCTCCTTCTTGAATTGTATAGATGTTATCTTCTAATACTTTTAATGTTTGTCCAACTGTAACATCGGTATCAATGTTGTTTAAAGATTTAATTTCTGACACTGATGTTCCATATTCTTTTGCGATATTGTCTAATGATTGTCCTTCTTTTACTTTAATATCAGCTGCATAGGCAGATGAACTTGCTAAAGTTGTTAAAGCTGTAACAGATGCTAATGTAATGAAAGTCTTCTTCATGATGACATATCCTCCCGAAGTGTATGTATTTACGTTTATATTTATTATTTATATGATGTTCCTCAATTAATACTGGAAATAATATAGCATATTTTTTATCTCAATATTGTTTTGTTACAAATCTGTAATATAACCGTTAACATTTTATAATTTTACTGATAAAAATGTTACTGAACACTGACATGAAAGTATTTTAAAAGGTGTTGTTAATTATTTACACATAATTAACAACACCTTTATTACTTATCATTATTCAATTAAAATACATATGTTTTTCACAGTAAAATTTCCAATTTATATGCAAATTGAATATAAATGATTATTTTTGTTTAGCTAACCATTTAGCAACTTCTTTTGCTTCTTTCTCATCTACAACTTGACTCGGCATATTACCTTTACCTTCGTTGATAATTTTTTCAATATCTGATTCAGACATTTTGGCACCGACTTTTTTAAGTGATGGTCCAGATGCACCATCTAAATCTTTACCATGACATCCTACGCAAGAATTGTTTTTAAAGATTTTTTCCCCTTGTGAACTGTATTCTTCTTTGCTGCTATCATCGCTTGATTGTCCACATCCTGCAAATACTAACGATGATAATGCTATTACAGAAATCATGCCCATTTTGATTTTCATGTATAACACTCCATTCATTTTATTATCAACTATATTTTACCATGTAAACCAGCGTCTGACATCATTTTGTTCAATAGTTCACAATTTAAATTATCATAAAAGCAGCTAGGATATTTAAATCATCCTAGCTGCTTGCTTTAAATTATTTTTCATTAATTTGGCTTCTTAAATATGCATCGATAAATGGGTCTAAGTCACCATCCATAACTGCATTTGTATTACCTGTTTCTTCATTAGTTCTATGATCTTTAACCATAGCATATGGATGAAATACGTATGAACGTATTTGACTACCCCATCCAATTTCTTTTTGTTCGCCTCTAATTTCATCTAGAGCTGCTGCTTGTTCTTCAAGTTCTTTTTGGTAGAGTTTCGCTTTTAACATTTTCATAGCTTGTTCTCTATTTTTAATTTGTGATCTTTCATTTTGACATGTTACAACGATACCAGTTGGTTGGTGTGTGATACGAACAGCTGAATCAGTCGTGTTGACGTGCTGTCCACCTGCACCAGATGCTCTATAAGTATCGACTGAAATGTCTTCAGAATTAACTTCTATTTCTATTTTTTCATTATTAAATTCAGGTGTTACATCACAAGATACAAATGATGTATGACGTCTTCCTGATGAATCAAATGGAGAAATACGCACTAATCTGTGGACACCTTTTTCAGCTTTTAAATATCCATATGCATTATGACCTTTGATAAGAATTGTGACACTTTTAATGCCCGCTTCATCTCCAGCTTGATAATCTAACGTTTCTACTTTGAATCCTTTTTGTTCTGCGAAACGTTGATACATTCTAAGCAGCATTGAACCCCAATCTTGAGATTCTGTACCACCTGCGCCTGGATGCAATTCTAATATTGCGTTATTTTCATCATGTTCACCATTAAGTAGTAGTTTCAATTCAAATTGATCGATGTCTGTTTGTAACGCTTTTAAATCTTGCTCAAGCATTTCGTGCATGTCTTCATCATATTCTTCTTGTAACAATTCAACAGTCGTAAGTAAATCTTCAATCTGTTGATTTAATGTATGAAAATCACCGACTACAGACTTTAATGCATTGTTTTTGTTAATGATGTCTTGCGCTTTATTCTGATCGTCCCAGAATGATGGATCAACCATCATTTCTTCGTATTCTTGAATGTTCGTCTCTTTATTTTCTAAGTCAAAGAGACCCCCTGATATTCATTAATTTTTCATTATTTTTATTTAATGTTTGTCTAATTTCCGTTAATTCCATAAAATTACTCCTTTATGCTTGACCATGACAGTTTTTATATTTCTTACCACTACCACATGGACATGGATCGTTTCGGCCAACTTGTTCATCTTTGACGATAGGTTTTGGTTTAACTTTTTCTTTACCATCATTCGCACTCACATGTTTAGCTTCACCTATTTCAACTTGTTCACGTTCAACTTGTTCACCACGATCAATAGTTGATTTAAGAATGTATTTACTTACTTCATCTTCTATTTCATTCAACATTGTTTCAAATAAATCCAAACCTTCATTTTGATATTCTCTAAGTGGATTGATTTGACCATAAGATCTTAAGTGGATACCTGTACGTAATTGATCCATTGTATCAATGTGATCAGTCCATTTACGGTCTATTGTTCTTAACACAATCATACGTTCAAATTCAGACATTTGATCACCAAAGTCTTCTTGTTGAGCTTTGTATTGTGTTTTAATTTTTTCTAATACAATTTCTACGATATCTTCATAATCTCTACCACGAATATCATCAACTTTAATTGCATCTTGTGGTACATATGAGTCTTCAATATATTGAACGAGTGCTTCAAAATCAATTTCTTCTTCGTTTGTTGCGAAGTGATAGTTCACGCCACGCTCTAATGATGATTTAATCATATCTTTAACAATGTCTTGTACATCGTCTTTTTCAATAATATCATTACGCTCACCGTAAATGATTTCACGTTGTTTTCTTAGTACATCATCGTATTCTAATAAACGTTTACGTGCATCGAAGTTATTACCTTCAACTCGTTTTTGAGCAGATTCTACTGCTCTAGAAACCATTTTAGATTCAATTGGTGTATCATCATTCATACCTAATTTACCCATTAAAGATTGCATACGTTCTGATCCGAAACGAACCATCAATTCATCTTGTAATGATAAGTAGAATCTACTTCGACCAACGTCACCTTGACGACCTGAACGTCCTCTTAATTGGTCATCAATACGTCTTGACTCGTGACGTTCTGTACCAATTACAGCTAAACCACCAAGTTCAACAACGCCTTCTCCAAGTTTAATATCCGTACCACGACCGGCCATGTTAGTTGCAATGGTTACTGCACCTTTTTGACCTGCATTTAAAATGATTTCCGCTTCACGTTCATGGTTTTTCGCATTCAACACGTTATGTCTAACGCCTTTTTTCTTTAATAGTTGTGAAATATATTCACTTGTTTCAACGGCAACTGTACCTAATAATACTGGTTGACCTGTCTTATGAAGCTCAATCACATCTTTAACAACCGCATCAAACTTACCTTTTTGAGATGCAAAAATTAAATCCGCTTCGTCTATACGTTGTATCGGTCTATTTGTTGGAATTTGCGTAACAGTCATATTGTAAATATTTCTGAACTCTTCTTCTTCTGTCTTAGCTGTACCAGTCATACCTGATAATTTATTGTACATTCTAAAGAAATTTTGGAACGTGATAGATGCCATCGTTTTAGATTCATTTTGAATCTCTAGACCTTCTTTTGCTTCAATTGCTTGATGCAAGCCGTCAGAGAATCTTCGACCTGGCATTGTACGACCTGTAAATTGGTCGACAATCATAATTTCACCATCATCAACAACATAATCTTTATCTTTAAACATTGTTCTATTTGCTTTTAACGCGATATTTATATGATGCATTAAGTTAACATGTTTCACGTCAAACAAGTTCTCAATTTTGAACATGCGTTCAGCTTTATCAATACCTTGTTCTGTTAAAGTGATAGCTTTAGTTTTTTCATCATAACTAAAATCATCTTCACCTTTAAGCATTTTTACAAATACATTAGCTTGTGTATATAACGTTGTTGATTTTTCTGCTTCGCCTGAAATGATAAGTGGCGTTCTCGCTTCATCAATTAAAATTGAGTCAACCTCATCAATGATGGCAAAGTTAAGAGGTCTCATAACACGGTCTTTTTTATACGTAACCATGTTGTCTCTTAAATAATCAAATCCAAGTTCATTATTTGTACTATACGTGATATCTGCTGCATATGCTTCACGCTTTTGATTCGTATCCATTGAATTCAAATTAAGTCCAACTGATAAACCTAAGAAATTATACAATTGCGCCATTTCTTCACTTTGTGAACTTGATAGATATTCATTGACTGTAACAACATGAACGCCTCTACCTGTTAGCGCATTTAAATAAACTGGCATTGTTGCTGTTAATGTTTTACCTTCACCAGTTTTCATTTCTGAAATATCACCACGATGAATGGCAATACCACCCATAATTTGTACTTTAAATGGTGTCATATTAAATACCCTTGTAGATGCTTCTCTTACGATTGCATATGCTTCAGGTAGTATTTTGTCTAAATATTTTTCTTGCTTTTTATAATCTTCTATTTCTGACAATTCTTTTTTGAATTGTTCTGTCTTCTCTCTTAATTGATCATCTGTTAATTTAGCAATTTCATCTTCTAAATTGATGACTTGATCTGCTAATTTTCCGAGTGATTTAACAACTCGTTTGTTACCATCAGCTATTTTTGATAAAAAACCCATTTTGTTCTCTCCTTCAACTAGAAAACTAGTAATCTTACAACAATATATCATAACACGTTTATATCTCTTTTTACACTATTTAAGATTACCACCTCTGTAGATGAAAAGCTATCAATAGCCAAAGAAACTGGTGCAGAAATTCTGCACCAGTTCGTGTAAATGATTTTTATTGTATTGAAGTTTCAATTAGTCCATATTTACCATCTTTACGTTTATAAACGATGCTTGTTTCATCTGTTTCTGCATCAGTAAAGATGTAAAAATCATGTCCTAGTAAGTTCATTTGTAATACTGCTTCTTCAGAATCCATTGGTTTCAAAGCAAATTGCTTAGAACGAATGATTTCAATTTCATTATCGCTATCATTCTCTTCAACTTCTTCAGGTGCAGCTGAATCTGGACTTACTGCAAAGACATCTTTATCTCGCCCTTTGTCGCGATACTTTCTATTAACCTTAGTTTTGTACTTACGTACTTGTCTTTCGAGTTTGTTAGTTATTAAGTCGATTCCAGCATATAAATCTTCATGTCTTTCTTCAGCTCTTAAAGTAACATCTTTCAACGGAATAGTTACTTCAATTTTACTTCTAGAATCCTGATAAGTTTTGATTTTAACGTGGGCTATCGCCTCTGGGACATTAGTAAAATATCTTTCTAGTTTACTTACTTTGTCCTCAATATAATTTCTTATCGGATCAGTCACTGTGATGTTTTCACCATGAATTTCAAATCTGATCATAAAACACCGACTCCTTTAACGCTCAATTTCTCTTGTGTTTCTTCCTACCTATATTTTATCATTATTTACCGCTCTTGCAAATGTTAAGGCATCTATTTTTCTGATTTTTCTAATAAATAAAAGTTCTGCTAAGCGGTGAATTGTTAACCCTGTTGTATAAATATCATCTATGAGTAATATTCTCTTATTTTCAAAGTCTATGTCTTTATTTATTTTAAATGGATTATGCTGAAATGACCTTTTTATTTTAGTTAATTCTGATTGCTTTTGCCTTTCTTCAGTTTCATAAATCTGTATATATTTAATTTTTTGATTATCCAATACCGTTGTTACATGATCGAATGTTCGCTGTTCTAACTTATTAGGATGAATAGGTGCCGGAATAACATAATCATATTGCTTAAATAATTTCGGTGGTAATTGAAACACTTGATTGAGTGCAACATCTCCATTCAACTTATATTGTTGTATGAGCGTTTTGACAAGACCATCATAGTCATACAGCGTATAAAGTTGATTGATCAATGTATACTTATTTGAAAGCCACTGACAATCTAAGCAATCCTCCTCTTCTTCAGACATTACTTTCAAGCATCTTTTGCATCGTCTTGCTTCATGATTAAATGCTAATTGATTGGCACATTGCTCACATATTAAAGATTGCCTTGAAAAAAGATTTAACAAATCGATCACTTCATTGATATGATTTTGACAAATTATGCACCTATTCAAATTAACCATCCTTTCTCACGGGCTAAATCATTCATTGCAATAATTTCTCGTTTCGCCTGTATCATATTTCGTGTGATACCTTCGTGATAACACAATACCTTGCCAGTTGGACAAGATAATTTTCGACCTACACGACCTGCAATTTGAATGATGGCACTGCTTGTAAACTTTTCTGTATGCACGATGACGACATCTAATTTTTCTAGCGTAACGCCTCTTTCTAATATTGTCGTTGTAAACATAATGTCTATTTCATCATTTCTTAAACGCGTTACCTTTTCATGCCTCATCTCATCATGACTGGATACATATTCAATTTTTAAAAAGTAACTTTGAAATACTTTAAATATTTGTTCCATATAATCAATATTATGAAAAAAGACAAATGTCTTTCTATTCTGTTCTATTTGGGATTTAAGAAACGCAAGTAACTTCTGATTGAGTTTATTTTCTTTAATGTTATTAAATTGAAATTCTGGAACTGGTAATGGATGTTTATGATATCTTGCGGGGAGTTTAATTATTTGATTGTGATTAAACTTAGAAAGGAGTTGCTTGTTAGGCGTTGCAGTTAAATAAATATGACTAGATTGTTCTGAAGAAGCTTTTCGAATGGTATGCATCAGTTGATTATCCATTTCTAACGGAAATGCATCTACCTCATCAACGATGATCACATTAAAATGTCCGTCATAGCGTATAAGTTGATGGACAGTCGATACGACAAACGAACTGTTAAACTGAGCAAATTGTCCTTCATACATTAAATCAATGTGTTCATCTTTAAATGCGTTTATTAGCCTTAAATAAACTTCTTTCACGACATCTACTCTTGGTGATACAACTGCAACATTCATACCATTTTTTCGAGCTTGCGATATACCTTCAAAGATCATTTCTGTCTTACCTGCACCTGTCACAGCATGGAGTAATAAATGTTCTTGCTTTAAAATAGCGTCTTTAATTTTAGAGGATGCGAGTTGTTGCTGTTCACTTAATTCAAAATCCAACTGATAACGACATTCTGATACTTCATGCAAACTCTCAATGACATAAATATCTTTACAACTTTGAACTTTACCAAGTGCAATACAATATCTGCAATAGGTTGTAATTTGCTCGCAATGGTGGCAAAAATACTGATAAAACAATGATTGTTCTTTGTTACCACACTGATTACAAATATATTTACCTTGAACAAAAGACACGCCAGGTTTAGTATATTTAACTTTTTCAGTCGTTATATCATTTAAATCTCGGCATATACGTCCGTATAATTTCATACTAACCTCCATAAAAAAGCACAAAAAGCCTCGGCTTTTTGTGCTGTAGTTATATTATATACTTAAATCTAATTCGGTCGTTGTGAATCCTAAACCTAATGAACCTTCTCCTAAATGCGTCCCAATTACTGGTCCAAAATAACTCATAATAATTTGTGCATCAGGGAATTGTTCTTCAACTTGCGCTTTCCAAGAAAGTGCTGTCTCTTTATCATTTCCTTCAATAATAACAATAGATAAGTTTTTATAACCTTCAACTTCTTTAGCTAATTGTTCTTCAATACGTTTCATTGCTCTTTTCTTTGTTCTCACTTTATCGTAAGGGACAATTTTAGTATCAACGAAGTGTAACAATGGTTTCACTTGTAACATCGTACCGACTAATGCTTGTGCACTATTTAAGCGGCCACCTTTTTTCAAGTTATTTAAATCATCTACTATGAAATATGCATTTGTTGTTTGTTTCATATTCTCTAATTGTTCTAGAATATTATCAATAACTGTCATACCTTGCTCGATAAGCTGAGCTGCTTTTAAAGCATAGAAACCTTGTACTGAACAAGAGATTTCAGAATCAAATGCATGTACGTTTATACCTTCTACCATATCGTTTAACGTCACAGCTGTTTGGTATGTACCACTTATACCACTTGATAAGTGAACTGCAATCACATCTGTATATCCTTCGTCTCTCAAACTCTCAAGTAATTCCACATATTGACCCATAGCTGGTTGAGATGTTGTCGGTAATTGTTTTTCATTTCTCATTCTTTTATAGAAATCTTCTGTACTTATCTCTGACAATTCTTTATAAACTTCATCATTAAATATAACATTAAGCGCAATTGTTCTAATATTATATTTATCTATATATGCTTGATCTAAATATGCTGTTGAATCTGTTATAACAGCAATCTTCATAAAGTTATCCTCCTTGATTCTCTTCCATACTCATCATATCTAATTCTTGGTTATTTGAAAAGAAGTTTATAAACTAAATTGCTGCCTGTGCCATTTTAGAAAATTTATATGTGCCGTCCTTTTTAACAAGCGTCACAACTTGGTTAAATGTTTTTTTCTCATCTTTACTTCCATTCTTAGGATGAGCTGTTGTTTCCACATTATAGAATACAACCACTTGATCTTTTTTCTGTTCTAAAAACTTAATATTGGATATTTTTTTATCAAATTTATAACTTTTAAGTGTATCTTTCAACACTTTTTCTTCCTCTTTAACGTCTAGTTGTTTTGAATCTGTGTCAATTGTTTTAATGTAAGCTTCTACATCACCATCATTTAAAGACTTTCTATTTTTTTCAATAGCTTCTTTGACAGCTTTTTCAGTATCTTTATTTACTTGAATCGTATCTTTCGGATTTCCTTTTTCATCTAATAGGACACCTTGACTATCGTCCGCTTCGTCAGTCGTTTGTTTCTCTTCCTCTTTGGATCCACAAGCTGCTAACACGATAGACAACACTAAGCACAACATCAATAATTTATTCTTCAATTCATACAATCCTTTCCCGACTAATTTCAATAGTATATAATAATCGTAACAGATTACGATGTAAAGGGAGAAGTATTAACATGGCAGAAGGACTAATTACAATCAAATCAGCACATAAAACTGAAATTGTCATTAATAAATCGAGATTTATCGCGAGCATTCATCCTGCAGAAACTGAAGAAGAAGCGAAAGCATTCATACAACAAAAGAAAAAAGAACATCATGATGCAACACATAATTGCTCTAGCTATGTTATCGGTCCTACAATGCTTATCCAAAAAGCAAATGATGATGGTGAACCATCAGGAACAGCAGGCGTGCCTATGTTAGAAGTATTAAAAAAACAACAACTTCATAATGTTGTTGTTGTCGTTACAAGATATTTTGGTGGTATTAAATTAGGCGCAGGTGGATTAATACGTGCATATGGAAGTGCAGTCAGCCAAGTTATTAAAGAAGTAGGCAGAATTATTTTATTAGATGCAATACCATTTGAAGTAACATTAGACTATGATCAAACAGGACGCTTCGAGCATGAGTTACAACAAACTGATTATCAACTTGTAGATACTGCATATACAGACAAAGTAACATACACCATACATGTAATAGCATCAGAAGAAGAACCATTTATAGATTTCTTAAACGAAGTCAACCAAGGTAAGTACGAATTAAACAGACAAGATATCATCGCACTACCATTTCCATATAATAAAGAAGAAGAACGCTAATCGACATTAGCGTTCTTTTTTATACTTTGTCCTTGTTAATAAATTTAATATTGGTCTGTAATTTACATTTACGAGTCCTGTAAATTCTACGATTAATTCTATTGTTATTAATATCATGACAAACATCATTAATACGCCGTATGGTGGTGATAAATAAAGGATGACACTTGATATGCTGAATAATATGGCAATCATATAGATTAATATGACGGTTTGCCTATGTGTATAACCTAAATCTAATAATCTATGGTGTAAATGCGATTTATCTGCTTGAACGATAGATTGACGATTATGTAGTCTACGTATTACTGCAAATAACATATCGATAAATGGTACTGCTAGTATAACCATTGGGAAGAATAGCGATATTAATGTAATGTTCTTAAAGCCTAATAGTGATAACACACCGATTATATAACCTAATAGTAATGCCCCACTGTCACCTAAGAATATTTTAGCAGGATGTGAGTTAAATACTAAGAATCCTAATAATGATCCTATTAACACACTACATATCATCATGATAAAGATGTTCTGCTGTAATATTGCGATAAATCCTATTGTTACTAAAGCGATACATGATATGCCTGAAGCTAAACCATCTAAACCGTCTATTAAGTTGATTGCATTCATTACTGCAACAACCCAGAAGATTGTCATTGGAATACTAAATATTCCAAATTCAATTACTACACCAAATGGTAATGTAATAAAATCTAATGTGACGTGGTTAAAAACGACGATTAAAGATACAGCAATTTGACCTGCTAATTTAACAAGTGGTTTCATATCATACAAATCATCTACTAAGCCTATAATATAGATAACAATCGCACCTAGTATAATAGGAATTGTTTCATGTTCTACTGGTTTCCCCCACCATAAACCGATGAGAAAAGATATTAAAATGACTGAGCCACCTAATACTGATACGGGTTTAGTATGAACTTTTCTAACGTTTGGCATATCAACAGCACCAATTTTAATAGAAAGAACGATAACTAAAGGTGTTAGTATTAAACTTACAATCATAGTTAGTAATATTAGTTGTAAAGTAAACATTGAGTCACCTTCATTTTGTAGTTGCACCGAATTTGATTAAAACATTACTTCTAGAATATCAAAATTTCATTCTACATGCTATAAAAACAATAGTATACCACATTTTTGAAATCAAATATTTTTACGTATAAACTAGCTTTATAAGCAAACATGTGAAAAAAGAAACTTTTTTAACAAAATAACCTGTTATATCGTGACAAAAGCAATCTAATAGATTACAATATCATATGGCTTACTAAATGAAGGATGGTGTTAAATGATACAAGCAATTATATTCAATATATCTGTAACTATTGCAGCATTTTATCTATACCATCGAATACAATATAGCGAAACGAGAACTGTGACTTTTTCACAAAATTATATCACCATCTTAATGACAGGTGTTTCAATATTATTAATATCTAATCCTATACAGTATCATGACTATGCATTCTCTTTAAGTTTTATACCTATTCTCTTCTTAGGAAGATTTACTAATTTATTTTATTCTGTTTTAAGTGCCGTAGTTATTGTACTATTTGACATATTTGTAATGGGTACACCATTTTTAGAAGATATCCATTTACTGATTATTGCAATTGTTGTTGGGATGATAGGTCCTTTTCTTAAACAAAGTGATTTCGTGAGTATTCAATTATTGTATTTAATCAGCATTATGATTATTGCGATAACACTTATCTTTTTAAATCCTGATGCATGGCTCAATGAATGGTTGTTTCTTGTGCCAGTTTCCTTTATCCTAAGTATTATTAGTGCAAGTGTTTATAGAGACATTTGGATCTTGAAAAATTTAATTTCAAGATATGAAAATGAAGAATCCGTTGATTACTTAACTGGTTTAGGAAATGTTAAAGAGTTCGATCGTTATTTAAATAAGACGACTGAACAAATAACTGAACAAGACCAATCTATGGCATTGTTATTGATTGATATTGATGGATTTAAAGACGTGAACGATGCGTATTCTCATAAGGCTGGAGACGCGGTCTTAAAACAAATGTCGCAATTGTTAATCAACTATTTACCTAAAGATGTTAAAGCTTTTCGTAACGGCGGAGAAGAATTTTCAATTATTCTTGTTGGCGAAACATTAGATAGTGCTATTAAATTAGCGGAAAGCATTAGAGATAGTGTTCAACAATCTACTTTCCACTTACCTAACAAAGAAACAATTAAACTATCTGTTTCAATTGGTGTAGGCTATCTAAGTGAGCAAGATAACAAATCTAAACGTCGCGTATTTAAAGATGCGGATGATATGTTACATGAAGCCAAATTACAAGGTCAAAACAAAGTAATGTTCAATCCAATTATTAAGTTATAAACTGAACATAGAATTGCCTCTAGCAATTCTATGTTTTTTGTTGAATCGTTTTTAATTTGATTATTTACATAAAATTCAATACGAAACTGGAGGTTACTATGGAAGAGATACAAGACTTCACGATTATAGATGAAAATAAAATCATTGATGTTGTCATGACTGCCGGTCGCATACTTTTAGAAAGTGGCGCAGAAACATATCGAGTTGAAGATACAATGGCAAGAATCGCTACAAGTTATGGTTTAGAAAATACACATAGCTTTGTAACATCTACTGCGATTATATTCTCGCTTAATGACAGAACAAACACACGTCTGATTAGAATAGATGAACGTACGACAGATTTAGAGAAAATTTCTTTAACGAATCAAATATCACGTAAAATAGCTAACAATGAACTCACGATTGATGAAGCTAAATCAGAACTGATCCATTTACATCATGCTTCATTACAATTTCCATTTTGGTTAAAAGTATTAGCTGCAGCGATAGCATCAGCCTGTTTCTTACCAATGTTTGGTGGTAAACAAGCTGAAGTCATCCCTTCATTCATTGCAGGTGGTGTTGGATATTTAACGATGTCCCTCGTCCATAATACGATTAGAATTAAATTCTTCACAGAATTTATTAGTTCATTAATTATTGCTACAATCGCAACCATTAGTGTGAATTTCTTTATTGGCGTGAATTTAAGCTTAATTACAATCGCCTCTGTTATGCCACTTGTACCAGGTGTCTTGATTACAAATGCAATCAGAGACTTAATGGCAGGACAGTTGCTTGCAGGTATATCTAAAGGTGTAGAAGCGGCACTTACGGCATTTGCTATTGGTGCTGGTGTCGCAATCGTATTACTACTTAGTTAAGGAGGTGCTTTAAATGTTAGATTATATATATCAAATTTTGTTAAGTTTTACCGCAACGTTATTTTTCTCTGTCATTTTTAATGCACCTAAGAGACTATTAATAGCATGTGGTATTGTTGGTGCGATGGGCTGGATGATTTATACCATTTCGTTAGACTTTGGCATCGATAAAGTACAAGCATCATTCTATGGTAGCTTTGCCTTAGCGTTAATGAGTCATATTATGAGTCGTTATTATAAGCGTCCAATGATTATCTTTATAGTTGCCGGTATTATCCCTCTTGTTCCAGGAGGCTTAGCTTATGATGCAACTAAAAACTTAGTTATCAACAATTATGATGTTGCGATTAATACAACACTACAAGCGACACTTATTTCTGGTGCGATCGCGTTTGGTATTTTATGTTCTGAAATCATTTTTCAAATCTATGTCAGAGCAAAGCATTCTTTTGCTTCTAAGAAACAAAAAAGCGTATAATAAATAACGTAAATAGATGTAAAGGGAGCGAGCAATTTGAAACAACGTCTAATTGATCGATTAACAAGATATGTAAAAGTAGATACACAAGCTGATGCAGCAAGTGAAAGTACACCATCTACTGAAAAGCAATGGGACTTAATCCGTATGCTTGAAGAAGAAATTAAAGCATTAAATCTTGAAGTTGACGTAGACGATAAAGGGTATTTAATGGCCACTTTACCGTCAAATACAGAAAAGGATGTACCTACTATAGGGTTATTGGCACATATTGATACGTCTCCAGATTACCATGCATCAAATGTTAATCCTGTTATTGTAGAGCAATATAATGGAGAAGATATTACACTCGGTAATACTGACAAAGTATTAAGCACGAAAACTTTCCCACAACTTGAAAAAGTGATTGGTCATACATTAATGACAACAGACGGTACAACTTTACTAGGTGCTGATGATAAAGCCGGTGTCGTTGAGATTATGGAAGCGATCATTTACTTATTAGAACATCCTGAAATTAAACACGGCAAGATTAGATTCAGCTTTACACCAGATGAAGAAATTGGTAGAGGTCCACATCATTTTGATGTTGAACGATTTAACGCTGATTTTGCTTATACTTTAGATGGTAGCCTAGAAGGCGAATTACAATACGAAAGCTTTAATGCCGCTTCTGCAGTCGTTGAAGTTAACGGTGTAAACGTTCATCCAGGTTCTGCTAAAGACGTAATGGTTAACGCTAACACTTTAGCAATGGCATTTAATGATCAATTGCCAAGTGATGAAGTACCTGAACATACTGAAGGCTATGAGGGCTTCTATCACTTATCTGACATGTCAGGTACAGTTGAGAAAGCAACGCTACAATATATTATTCGCGATCATGATAAAGCACAGTTCGAACGTAGAAAAAATCATTTATTAGATATCGCAAAAGTATTAAATCATAAATATGATCAAGAACTGATTACTGTAACAATCAAAGATCAGTATTACAATATGGGTGAAAAAATCAAGCCACAACCTGAACTTGTGAATATACCTGAGAAAGTCATTAAATCATTAGGTATGACACCTATTATTGAACCTATTAGAGGCGGTACAGACGGTTCACAACTCTCATTCATGGGATTACCAACACCTAATTTATTTACAGGTGGCGCAAACTTCCACGGACCGTACGAGTATGCTTCCATTGATGTTATGGAAAAAGCAGTCCATACAATAGTCGGTATCGTATCAGAATTTGAACAACAGTCTTAAAACAATATATAAGAGCCTGAGACAATTACAGTGTCTCAGGCTCTTATTTTTATATATTAGCTTTTAATAATCTTAGCGATTGTGTAGTTAAATGTCTTAAAGCTATACCTAATTCTAAATCACTCATTGAATATTGATCTTTATTAAATACTTTATACATAGCTGTTACATCTTGTTCTAAGTATTGATCAAACTTTTCATCTGTTGCGCATATCGCAATATTGACTTTTTGATATTTGTTACAAAGTTCAGCAATTCTAACAGACGTCGTTTCTAACAATTGTTGATTAGGTTTCAAACCTTCACCGAAAACGATTAAGTCAGCTTGTTCAATCAACTTATCTAAATAAGTAAGCTCATTTACGACGTCTCCACCTGTAACAAGTTGCGCGTCCCATAGACTATTAAACAAGGCAGCTAAGCCACTTCCTGCACCACCGCGTTCTTCTTTACCTAATAAGATTTTATGTTGGCTCTTAAATAGTTCACTTATATACCATAAAGCATTATCAATTGAGACAGCATCTTCAACAGCAATTTGATTGATTGCTTGTTCTTTCATGATGCGACTATTCTTACCATAATACTTCGATTCAAAGTCTGTTATGACTTTGATATTTTTATCTTTTAACCTTTTATCTAAATCATATAAATCAATTGTTCTTATATATTTAATCCATTTAGCACCTTTGCTAACATCTATAAAACTACCTTCAGCATCAAAGAATTTAGCACCTAATGCTTGTAACATACCAAGTCCACCGTCGTAACTCGCAACATCACCGACTGAAATTAGCATCTCTTTGCTGTCTTCATCCAGCGCTTCTAAAATCACTTCTCCTAGTCCAAATGATGAAGTTTCAAGTGGTTTAATAATATCCTCACTTGACGTTAAGACTTTACCCGCTTCTATAACGATGATATCTTTCTCTGTTACAACATATGAAGACGACTTTGGTCTCATATAAGCGTCATGATGATCCACTGAATATTTAGTGCCAGATTGCCATAATAATACTGAATCTATAACTTCTCTTTGACCATTAAATAATGGGACTTGTACTATATCTGCTTCATTAAATTGAGACTTTATTGCTTCTTCGACAAATCGATTTGCATGGTAACTAGATAAAATACTATCAAACTCATCCATCGCAACTAATACTCTCATAATTTTCACCTCATGCTTTTTATCTTTATTCATTATACTGTTTTTTACTTCAATTAACAAAAAAACAAACAGTCCAATCAGACTGTTTGCATATGTTTCACTTACTCTTCTGCTTTCGATAAACTTGCGACTGTGATATTTTCATGATCTGCATCCCATTCAGCGTTACCATTAACAAAGTAAAATGCTTGTGGGGATTCATGTTTGATTCCAGTTTTATCAGCTATATAATCAGACAATTCTCTTTCTTCTTGAACAATTAAGTAATAACCATCCATATCTCTTTCATATAAGAATTTGTTAAATTGATCATATGCACTTGCTGAAATAGGACAAGTACTGCTATGTTTCATAACAAATACGTTTGGATTATCATTGAGTACTTTTTCAAATTGATCGATGGAAGTTAATTTCACGACCATTTTAATTCACCTCTATCATAATTTAACCAATACAATTGAACACTATATCATTTATCCATTTATATGGCAAATTCTATTTTTAATAATTATCTTTATTATCTTTACCCGTAATCTATAATATTAACCACAAGACAATTTTGGTATACTTGTTAATATATATTAAGGAGGTGCGAAATTTGTCCAAAAATACTTCACCAGTACTTATTAAAAGATGGGGTATGATTGATACGATCAATGCATGTTTACTTATTATTTCTGTCTTATTTTTATTTGATTTTAAAAACCAACCTGCATTATCGTATATTCTTGTAATAGCATTTTCTATATGGTTCATTTCACTTATAGGTAAAAATATATATTTATCAAAACGCAACAAAGACAAACCTAAAGATCCAATTGATAAGCAATAAAATAAAACACACCGATTACATAAAACAATGTATTTGGTGTGTTTTATTTATCTAGTCTATCTATCGCTTTGTTGTACTTTTCATCTTTACCTAAGTAACTAAATTGCGAACTTACGCCATTTTGTACTTGGACTTTTTGAAGTTTATCTTCAATAAGAATACCTTTTTTACGTTCTTTATAGTAATTAATTAAAGTATAATACACTTCAATTTGAGCTTGTCTCATCTCATTGACACGTTTAGATGAAATATTCGTTTGATTCAGTGATTTAATGTTTTTAGAAAATAGCGGGATAATATCTTTCTCAATATAGTCCGCTCTATCTTGCACATTTTGAGTATCATTTAAATATTTAGCTTTCGTACTTAATTCTTCACTATTCTTATCAATAACAGAAACAAGTGCATCATAATCTTCTTTATCTTCAGGATTATTTTTAGCTAATTTAGCATTTTTCTCTGCATCTGATTTATTCTGTTCGAATACATCTGTATAGTCTAATATTTTCTCATTAGATTGGATGGATTGTTTAAATAATGAAATGTACTCATTTAATTCTTCTAACGTTTTTTCTTTCTTTGCTATATTACTCATGTAAATATTATGAGCATCTTGAACCTCATTTGTGCTTACATTTATATTATGAGCTTGTTTACTAAGATCTTTAACTTCAGGTATAATTTGTTTTTCGAGTTTATCTTGAAGTTCATTCAATTCTTTGCGTTTTTCAACTGTTACTTCCGTACCAATAAGTTGATCTAACTGATTTAATCTTAATTTATCTATATCTTTCAGAATTGAATTCTCTTTTTTATAAATAGGTTTCATTTCCCTTTTATACTTTTGAAGATCTGAATGTAATTCGTTACCACAAGCTGCAATAATTAAAACAAGAACAAATATCATTAAATAAAATAATTTAATTTTCATCATTGCACCCCTGTTTCACTTGTATTATACATAATTTCATGGATAATGAAAATGTTATATAGTATATTCATGCATGGATTTTAGAAAGGAGATATTATGCTTAAACTTCCACAACCCTTTATTCAACTACAATCATCAGATGATTTTAAACTAAATTTTGAAAGTATTCAACAATTATTAATACATTTACTTGATACGCCAGTGATAGATGTATTCCATATCGGTGGTACGAAACAAACACAATATGTTACAGAACCTATCGTAGATGTACTTGTTACAGTTAAGTCTCTTCACGATATAACAAGCCTTGATGAAAAAAGACTCAATTATCACCGCATATATCGATTACATAATGGTTACAATAAAAAAGTCATGATGGCTCAATTCCAAGACATGATAAGCTTGAAGCAAACAGCACGTTTACATATTGTTGAACAAAACAATCAAATGTTATATGATTATTTAACTGTAGAGTCACTTTTAACAAATGATACAGATGTCATAAAAACATTTGAATCATTTAAGAAAGCTGCTTTACTTGAAGCAAATAGTATAAAAGATTACGAAGCTCAAAAACAAAAATGGTTTCAACAACTTGTTCAAAAACATAAAAAATAACCCATTCGCTTAAGATGATAAATCTTGATATAATAATGTGAGAGCATAATACAGAAAGGACGTCGTGCGTTGGAGAATCATACAATTTTGGAGGAGCTTTCTAAATTTCTCCCAAAATCCCTTATAAAAGTAAATGAGCCACTTAAAAAATATACTTTCACAAAAACTGGTGGCAATGCAGATTTCTACTTATCACCTACTTCTTATACAGAAGTACAAAAGATAATAGAATTTGCTTATAACAATCAAATTCCACTTACATTTTTGGGGAATGGTTCTAATATTATCATCCGTGATGGTGGTATAAGAGGAATTGTTATAAGCTTATTACAATTCGATCAAATAACGGTGAAAAATCAATCTATTACATGTGGAAGTGGTGCAGCAATTATTGATGTTTCAAGACGTGCTAGAGATCACCATTTAACTGGTTTAGAATTTGCCTGTGGTATACCTGGATCTGTCGGTGGCGCAGTATATATGAACGCTGGTGCATATGGCGGTGAAGTCAAAGATTGTATCGACCATATTAAAGCAGTCGATGATACTGGTCAGTTGCATATCATTAAAGGTGAAGACTTAGAATTGGACTATCGTACAAGTATTGTTCAACGTAAACACCTAGTCGTACTAGAAGCAACTTTTAAATTGCAAGATGGTGACATTCATTCCATTCAAGCTACTATGGATGATCTTACACAACGTCGTGAAGATAAACAGCCTTTAGAATACCCTTCATGCGGAAGTGTGTTCCAAAGACCACCAAACCACTTCGCAGGTAAACTTATTCAAGATGCTGAATTACAAGGCCATAGAATAGGTGGCGTAGAAGTTTCTACCAAGCATGCTGGATTTATCGTTAATGTTGATAATGGAACTGCTACAGACTATGAGAACATCATTAAACATGTTCAAAAAGTCGTTAAAGAAAAATTTGGTGTAGAACTTAAAAGAGAAGTTCGAATCATCGGAGAACCTTTAGAATAAGTAAAAAAGCATGGGACATCGCGTCCCATGCTTTTCTTATGTTGAAGGAGTCTTAGACTTTTATGGTATTTTTTGCGCATGCTTTCCGCGGGCATGTTCTCAGCCTGTAGTCTTCGAATCATGCTGTTCCCGCAGGAGTCAGCGCTAAAAAACAATTCTATATTTCTAATTAAGTTAAAATCTTAGTAACACTTCTCCTATAAATTGTTACTAACAGCATCCTTATTTACACTTCTCCCACGAAGTGTTACTAACGCACCTCTTATTTACACTTCTCCCACAAAGTGTTACTAACGCACCTCTTATTTACACTTCTCCCACAAAGTGTTACTAACGCACCTCTTATTTACACTTCTCTCATAAAGTGTTACTAACAAACTCCCTTATTTACACTTTAATAGCGAAAAAAAGCATGGGACATCGCGTCCCATGCTTCTCTTATGTTATTATTCTAAACCTTTAATAACTTCGTCTACTTGTTTTTCAGTTGTTCTTACGCCACCTGAAGCTAAGTACCACAATTGTGCATCTACGTTAACAACTTTATTGTTTTTAACTGCATCTACATCTTTAATCACATCATTTGATAATGCTTGCTTAGCAGTTGATTTACCACCGATTGCTTGACCTCTGTCCATAGCATAGATGATTCCAGGGTTTTTCTCATTGATATATTCATAACTGATTGGTTGTCCGTGACTGCTTGCTTTAATATCTTTATCTACTGGTGTAACACCTAATACATCAAAGATTAAGCTACCAAATCTAGCTCCTGGACCGTATGTAGATAATTCACCTTCGTTAACTAATAAGTACATTGCTTTGTCGTCTGATTTTTTAGCTTTATCTTTAGCAGATTTTACTTTTTTATCTAAATCAGCATTTAATTCTTTTGCTTTGCTTTCTTTGTCGAAGATTTTACCTAAGTTAGTTGTGTTTTCTTCTACTGATTCTAAGTAATTGTTATCATCTGCACCAATGTATAAGCGCGCTGCATCTGGTGCTGCTTTTTTCAATTCATCTTGTACTTCAGTTCCAGCTGTACGACCAGAGAATAAGATTAAGTCTGGTTGAATTTCTGCAACTTTATCGTAGTTTACTTCTTTAACTGAACCTGTGTTTACAATGTCGTCACCTTTAAATGCATCTAAGAATTTTGGTAATGATGCGCCACCTTCACCTTTAGGTACACCTTTAACTGCATCTTTAGCACCTAAAGCTTCAACTGTGTCTAAAGCACCGTAGTCTAATACTACAACTTTTTTAGGGTTAACTGGTACTTTTACTTTTTCTTCTACAGTTTTTGAATCACTGCCATCTTTCTTTTCTCCACGAACTTGATATTTCGATTGGATTTCTACTGTTTTAGACTCACTCTTAGTATCATCTTTTGATGATTTTTCTTTACTACTTGAATTACTTCCACATGCTACAAGTACAACTGATAATACTGCAATTAAAATAAAACTGAAAACTTTTTTCATTATCGATGTCTCTCCTTCAAATATTATGATAAATTATGCGTCCAAAACCCTATTGCCCAACAAACTACAAACATCACTCCTTTCAATGTGATATCAATTTTGCTACATAGCTAATGTTTTAATTTCTTCTTCTTCGATGTATTCATCATCAAAATAGACACAAATACGTTGACCATTAATTTCTTGAATTTTAATTTCTAAGTCATAAATGTCACGTAATACATCTTCATTAATAACATCGTTTTTAATACCAGCGATTTCAACTTTACCTTCTTTGATCGCGATAATTCTATCTGAATAGCATGAAGCAAAATTAATATCATGTATAACGATTACGATTGTCTTGTTCATTTCTTTCACAAGTCTTCTTAAGATTTTCATAATCTGTACAGAATGTTTCATATCTAGATTGTTTAATGGTTCATCTAATAGAATGTATTCTGTATCTTGAGCTATCGTCATCGCGATATAAGCTCTTTGTCTTTGACCACCTGATAGCTCACTTAAGTATTTATCTTGAATTTCAGTGAGTCCTAAATAATCTAGCGCTTTATCAATCATATCTTGATCTTCTTTTTTTAATTTACCTTTTGAATATGGAAATCTTCCGAAACTCACAAGTTGTCTTACTGAAATCTTAAGTTCTGTATGATTAGCTTGTTTTAAAATTGCTAGTTTCTTAGCAAGCTCATTACTTTTCATTGAAGCGATATCTTGATCGTCTATCGTAATTTTACCGTTATCTTTATCGATTAAGCGGCTAACCATAGCTAAGACCGTACTTTTACCTGCCCCGTTTGGACCAATGAATGATGTGATTTTACCTTTTTCAATTTCTATATCTACTTCATCAACAACTTTATGATGATGATAAGCTTTTGTTAATCCTTCGACTTTAATCATGCTACATTACGCTCCTTTAAAATTAAGAATATAAAGTAAATGCCACCTATAAAGTTAATCATGATGCTTATTTCTGTATTACCTTCAAACAAGTGCTCCACGACCCATTGACCTAAAAATAAGCTGATCCAACTGATGAGTATTGAAGCCGGTAATATGTATTTATGTTCGAATTCTTTGATGAATTCATGTGCTAAATTCACGACAAGTAGACCTAAAAATGTAATGGGGCCAACGAGTGCTGTTGAAATTGTAACAAGTAGTGCAACCATAACCATCAACCATCTCGTTACATTTGTATAATTAACACCGAGGTTAATAGCTTGATCTCGCCCTAATGACAATACATCTAAGTAGTTCTTTATCTTAAAAGCAATGAATATCATAATTAATAAAACAATGCCTGATATCGTAAGTAAACCTTCATTTATTGCACCAAAGCTTGCGAACATTGCACTTTGTATTGATAAGAATTCTTCAGGATCTATCATCATTTCAATAAAACTAGATAAACTTGAGAAGAAGGTTCCAAAAACAATACCTAGTAGTAATATGAAGAATACATTTTGATCTTTAGACCTAAACAATATTTGGAATAAGAATAAACTAAATAGAATCATACCTACCAATGTAATTAAAAAGTTAAGATGATTATTGAGTACGACAGTCGATGTTGAACCAAATAAAAATATTAAAGACGTTTTAATAAACATATAGACTGCATCTAAACCAATTATGGATGGTGTTAAAATTCTATTATTTGTGATTGTTTGGAAAATAACCGTCGAAACTGCAATACTGCCACCTACTAATAACATTGCGATAACTTTTCTAACACGTCCGGTTAATTGGTACTCCAATATATTAGGATTAATGTTATAAAGTAAATAAAGTGCTGCAATTAATAGCGTTAACACAGATAAAAGGATTAATTTATGTACGGGGGTTAATTTATTGAGCATTTCTAGAACGTCCTTTCATCAGCAATACTATAAATATGAAACTACCAATAACACCTATTGTTAAACCAATTGTAATTTCATAAGGGAATATAATTAATCTTCCAATAACATCACAAATCATCACAAACAATGCACCAAATACTGCTGTATGCGGCAATGCATTTTTCAAATGATCTCCTCTGAATATTGAAACTAAGTTAGGAATAATTAATCCTAAGAATGGCATCATACCAACTGTTACAACAACAAGTGCTGTAATAATTGATGCAATGATAAGTCCAATATTGACGACTTTTTGATAATTAAGTCCTAAATTCACACTGAAATCTTTACCCATACCAGCAATCGTGAATTGATTCGCAAATATAAACGCTAAAATCAATAACGGAATACTAATGTAAAGAATTTCATATCTACCACTTGTAATAATTGAGAAATTACCTTGCATAAAATTACCAATACTTTGTACAGCATTTGTACGTAATGCAACAAAAGAAGAAAAACTCGACACAATGTTTCCGAGCATGATACCAACTAACGGTATAAAAATAACATCTTTAAATTGAATTCTACGGAGAATTTGCATAAATAGCATTGTTCCAAATAAGCTTAATAATGTAGCAAATAATAATTTAAGTAGTATATTGGCTTCTGGAAACGCGATAAGAGAAATTAATATACCTAATCTCGCCCAATCCATTGTCCCTGCAGTTGTTGGAGAAACGAATTTATTTCTTGTTAACTGTTGCATAATCAGTCCACAAATAGCTAATGAACTCCCTGAGATAATAATACTGACTGTTCTCGGAATTCTACTCGACACTAAAATGTTCTTCTGTTCGTCAGTTAAATTTAATATATGTAAAGGTTTTACTTCTGAAACACCTATAAAAATAGAGAAGAACGTTGCAATTACTAATAATATAATCAAAACATCTAAACGCATTAAAAACTTTCCCATGTCACACCCTACTTCTCTTTAGTTGATAACGATTATCATTATCTCTATTGTAATGAAGAATATGACTAAATGCAATGCTATTTATAAAAAAGAGTGATGGAATTAAATTCCATCACTCTTTTATAATTATTTTATATTAATGTCTTTGTTTGGCATTGTGTGTTGATCTCTAGCAGTAACATGACTTGTTACATTGTATTGGCCCGCTTCTTTAAATTTATATTTTAAAGTATACACACCATCTTTATTTTCTTTAACTTTCTTCATTTCTGAAGATTTTTTATCCCCATCTTTAACGATTTCAAACATCACTTCATCTGCATCTTTTACTTTTTCATCACCAAGTGTCACTTTTGCAGAAAGCTCTACTTCTTCACCACTTTTAGCTTCTTTAGGCACATCTAAAGCAACTTCCAAAGCTTGAGGTTTATCAGAAGACTTATGTTCTGAATGATGATGCTCATCCTCTTTCTTGTCATTTCCACATGCTGCTAGCACAGAAATGACCAATACAGTTAATACCCCTAGTAATATTCTTTTCATGAATATAACCCACCTTTCAATATATTATCTTCATTATAAACAATAAATATCACATAAATTCCAATAAATATTGAAAAATATGTTAACTTTTGATTTCTCATAAAAAATAGCCTAGGACAAGATACATGTCCTAGGCTATTACTTAATATTTTACTTTTCATCAAAGATGAAGTCTTCATCTTTAAGTGCTTCTACATTTAATGCTAGTACATAACCGTCACCTTTAACACTGAAGAAGTCATGGTTTTTAGTACTTGTATTTAATGCATTCTCAATAATTGGGTTGAACGCTTTTTCTTCGTAATATGGTTCAAATCCTAAATTAGCTAATGCTTTATTCGCATTATATGTTACGTAGTTCATAACATCATTTGTTAATCCTATTTCATCATATAATGTTTTTGTATATTCGTATTCATTCTTATAGAGTAAATCAAGCATACGATACATTTCTCTATCCGCTTTAATTTGTTCGTCTTGTGACAATTCATTTTTTAAACTTTGTGCATCTAGTCCAGTAAATACACCGTGGATAGATTCATCTAGTAAAATTTTACGAATGATTTCTCCTGAAGTTGTCATACGGCCTTGTCCAGCTAAATATAATGGATAGTAGAAACCTGAGTAGAATAAGAATGTTTCTAAGAACACACTTGATACTCTAGCCATGTATTGATCATAAATTGAAGCTTCTTTACCCCATAATTTATGATAATTACCTACGATCATTTCTGATTTATATTTCAAGTGTGGTTCTTCAACAACCCACTTATCTAATAATTCATTTGTTTCACTAGATGGTAATAATGTCGTGAATATATGTGAATAACTTTTCGCATGTATTTGTTCCATCATACCCATAAATGAATACACTGCTTTTTTACGTAAGTCTTTCGTATGCATCATGATTAGAGGCATGCCATCATCAGCTTGATGTGTATCTAATCCAGTAAGACCAGCTAATGCCTTTTTAAAAGCATTTTTTTCAGGTTCTGTTAATGTTTCCCAACTTGCTATATCTTTAGATACTTTAAATTCTGACTCAACCCACATTTGAGAGATGTTTTGACGCCAAAACATATTCGTCATATCTTCTTGTGTATTCCAATTTACTGCCTTCATATTAGATCTCCTATCTTAATTAAATTGATTAGATTGCGCAACTTGTACATTCTTCAACGCTTAATAATTTATTTCGTGTATAGTAAAGTGATTTTAAGCCTTTATGGTGAGCATATACGTATAATCTTGAAAGTTCACGTGTTGAAATCTCTGAATTTACATATAAAATTGTAGAAATACCTTGGTCTACATGCTCTTGAATCGTTGCAATTAAATCAATTAATTTCATTTGATCTGTATTAAATGCTGATTTGTAATACCACATTGTTTCAGGTGATAAGAATGGCATTGGGTAAAATGTTTCTGCATTACCATATGTTCTTCTTTCAATTTGGTCAACAATTGGCATAACAGAACTTGTCGCATTTTGTACATATGAAATACTTTGTGTTGGTGCAATAGCAAGTCTATATGCATGGTATAAACCATGTTCTTTAACAGCTTCTGCTAATGCTTTCCAATCTTCTGTAGTTGGAATATCAAAACCTTCAAATAATGTCGCAACATTATCGTATTCAGGTTTAATATCTTGTTGGATATATTTTTCAAAGTATTTACCTGAAGCGTAATCAGATTTGTCGAAATCTACATATGTTTCTTGTCTTTCTTTCGCAATTTCCATTGAACGTTCAATAGAATAGTAGTTCATCATCATGAAGAAGACATTTGCGAAGTCTTTAGCTTGCTCTGATTCATAACCAATTTTGTTTTTAGCTAAGAAACCGTGTAAGTTCATAACACCTAAACCTACAGAATGTAACTCATTGTTTGCTTTTCTTACACCTGGTGCATTTTTAATATCTGTATCATCAGATACAACTGTTAAAGCATCCATACCAATATGTACAGAATCACGGAATTTCTTAGATTCCATCACGTTTACAATATTTAATGAACCTAAGTTACAAGAAATATCACGTTTGATTTCATCTTCAGTTCCATAATCGTTAATAATTGACGTTTCTTGTAATTGGAATATTTCTGTACATAAGTTACTCATTTTGATTTGTCCGATATTAGAGTTAGGATGTACTTTATTCGCATTATCTTTAAACATCAAATAAGGATAACCTGATTGTAATTGCGTTTGAGCAATTGTATTTAACATATCACGTGCATCTTTAGCTTTTTTAATGATATTAGGATTTGCAACTAGCTCATCATAATATTCATCAAGATTAATATCATCTAGTGTCACACCATATTCACGTTCAACAGTATGTGGTGCAAACATATAGAAATCTTTACCTTCTTTAGCTAAATCAAAGAATTTAGATGGAACGATTAAACCAGTAGAAATAGTAGATAATCTAATATCTTCATCTGCGTTCACTTTTTTAGTATCTAAGAATTCTAATACATCATAATGGAAGATGTTTAAGTATACTGCACCCGCACCAGGTCTTTGGCCAAGTTGATCAGCATAACTAAAGCCACCTTCAAGTGATTTAGCAACTGGTAATACCCCTTTAGCGACACCTTTAATGCCTTTAATAGCTTCACCACGTGCACGTAATTTAGATAAGTTGATTGCTACACCGCCACCAATTTTACTCAATTGTTTAGCTGTTGAATCAATAAAGTTAATTGAATTTAAGCTATCATCTACTTCTAAAAGGAAACAACTTACTAACTCCCCACGTCTAGCTCTACCAGCATTTAAGAAAGTTGGTGTTGCAGGTTGAATACGTTGTTCAATCATACCTTCAACAAATTGTTTAGCTTGTTCAACATTACCTTTAGCTAAATATAAAGAAACAATAATAACGTGTTCTTTATATGTTTCAAGGTATTCTGATTTATCATTAGTCTTCAAAGCGTAATCTTTGAAGAACTTACTAGCTGACATGTAACTTGCAAATTGAAAAGGAATTGAATCTGCAAACTGGTTAATCTCTTTTAATGATGCCTCACTATATTCTTTAAATAAGTCATAATAAAAGTCTTGTTCAACTAAAAAGTGTAAGCGTTCAATAGGATCATTGAATTGAATTGTTTTTTCTGCAATTTCTTCTAAATATACTTCTAATGCTTCTTGATCTTTTTCAATATCGAAAAAGCCGTCTTCTCTTCTCTTTGTTACTTTATTGTTTAATTCAATATGATTTTTCTTTTGCTTGTTTATCATTTTCATAGAGATTAACCACCTTTTCCTTAAATTCATCTGCTATAGCTTGGTTACCGTGTAACTCAAATTTCATCAATAAAGGGACATGATATTGATTCGCGATTTCTTCACTAGCTTTCGCGAAATTCTGTCCCCAATTTCTATTTCCACTACCTGCTACTGCTTTAAGATTATGATGATTCACTTTCAAAAAATCTTGTACAGTATCAGGTACTTGGCCAAATCCAATTGTACCTGTAACCATTATAAATGGTTCATTTATTTCATTTGTCTTGTTTGCCTCAGTGAGAGCCATTGTGTCAGACAATCCTGCTCTCTGTATGAACCGTCGTACATTACCAGTTAAAGAGTAATAAATTATCTTCATAAACTTTCACCTACCACATGTAAATGCTTATTCAACTGTATAAATGAAATAAAAAATACAAAAAAATGAACACTTTATTCATTTTTATTTCAAATGCACAAAACACAAGATATAGTGTTACGTTTTATAAGCACATACTATATTATGTGATTCATTATAGCACTTTAAATGATTCATAACACTTATAATACCTTATTTTTTTTAAAAAAATAGGGTTGACTTTCTTCTTGTTTCGACTAAGCGTTGCTATATCAACATTTGAAAATTGCTTTCATAAAAATTTATTTGTCGAAAACAATCACCGAACAAGTCATATACTTTTTAAAGTGAATTATGATAATATATGTTCATTGATAAAAAATAGAAGGTGTTTACATGAATTCCACAGTAAAAGGAATAATTGCAATACTCATTTCTTCGATTGGTTTTAGTTTAATGGCAGTATTCTTCAGATTATCTGGTGACTTACCAGTTTTTCAAAAATCACTTTTCAGAAATCTCATCGCAATGATTGTACCGATTTACTTTGTCATGAAGTATAGAGCACCATTTTTCGGTAAATTAGAAAATCAACCGTTACTCATTTTACGCTCTACACTTGGACTTATTGGTGTATTACTCAATATTTATGCGATTGATCACATGGTTTTAAGTGATGCGGATATGTTAATGAAATTAAACCCATTCTGGACTATACTACTTTGCGCGATATTTTTAAATGAAAAAGCACGCAAATATCAAGTGATTGCAATGATTGTAGCGATTCTTGGTGCATTGTTTATAATTAAGCCTACATTTGATTCAGATATGATGCCAGCAATTATCGGTTTATTATCTGGAATTTTTGCTGCAGGTGCATATACTGCCCTACGACCTTTAGGACAACGTGAAAAATCATATACAACAGTATTTTACTTTTCATTCTTTTCTACGGTCGCATTAATTCCATTTGTCATCTTTACATTTGAACCAATGACACTTTCACAAGTCATCATATTATTGTTATCAGGTGTCTTTGCAACAGTTGGTCAATTCGGTATAACAATTGCCTATAGTTTCGCAGCAGCAAAAGATATTTCAATATTTGTATACGCATCTGTCATATTCAGTGCCATACTTGGTTTCATCTTATTTAAAGAAATACCAGATTTACTCAGTTATCTAGGATACATTATTATATTCTTAGCAGGCTATTACATGTTCAAGAAAGCCCAAAGAAATCCTAAACCTAAAGAAGCAATTAATAAAGGAGAATCATAATGTCAGAGGGAAGAAACAAAGACGAATTAAAAGATATTACGTTATTAGGGAATCAAAACAATCAATATCATGATCAATACAAACCTGAAGTATTAGAAGTGTTCGACAATAAACATCAAGGTAGAGATTACTTTGTAAAATTCAATTGTCCAGAATTCACTTCTTTATGTCCTATCACTGGACAACCTGATTTTGCGACAATTTATATTTCTTATATACCAAACGTTAAAATGGTAGAATCTAAATCATTAAAATTATATTTATTCAGCTTTAGAAACCATGGTGATTTTCACGAAGATTGTATGAACGTTATTATGAATGATTTAATAGAATTAATGGATCCCCATTATATAGAAGTTTTAGGTAAATTCACGCCACGCGGAGGCATTTCTATAGACCCTTATACAAACTATGGAAGACCAGGTTCTAAATACGAAAAAATGGCAGAGTATCGTATGATGAACCACGATTTATATCCTGAAAATATAGACAACAGATAATAATTCAATATATAGCCGAGTCATATTCAACATGACTCGGCTTTTAATATACATAAATTTCACATTTCAAAACATATTACTCACCAATTAAGAAAACGCTTACAACTTTAAAAATTTGTTCACATTTATTTTAAGCCTTGCCACTATTGACGCTATTATTTTTAATAGTCATTATTGTAAGAATATTGTTAATCTTTACCTTGTGTTTATTTTGCGAAAGCATTACAATTTAACATGTGCTAATTTTAAGTACATCTATAAAATTGAATACAGTTTATTATGAGGGGAAGTAAAAAATGGGTAACAAACATTATACTAAAGAGGAAATTATCCAAAGTACACCACGTACAGGTTTCTTTGGTCATCCTAAAGGCTTGGCTACATTATTTCTTACCGAATTCTGGGAAAGATTTAGTTATTATGGAATGAAAGCTATTCTTGCCTACTACATTTACTATTCAGTAGCAAAAGGCGGCTTTGGTATTGATCAAGGTTTAGCACTTCAAATCGTCTCAATCTACGGTGCACTTGTTTATATGAGTGGTGTTATCGGTGGATGGATTGCTGATAGAATTACTGGTACACGTCATGCATTATTCTACGGTGGAATACTCATCATGATTGGTCACATCTTATTATCACTACCAAATAATTTTACATTGCTATTAATAGCGCTATTATTCTTAATTATTGGTACAGGATTATTGAAACCAAACATTTCTTCTACAGTAGGTTTATTATATGAAAAGAATGACCCAAGAATGGATTCAGCATTTACTATTTTCTACATGTCAATCAACTTAGGTGCTTTAATTTCACCATTATTAATCGGTTGGTTACAAGTAAACGTAGGCTTCCATGCTGGTTTTGCAGTAGCAGCAGTTGGTATGTTCATCGGTTTAATCATTTATTTCATCACAAACAAGAAATATCTAGGTTTAGCTGGTATCGAAGTACCCGATCCATTATCATCTTCTGAAAAGAAAAAAATGGTCAAAATTGTTGGTATCACTGTCGTAATTATCGCAATTGTTTGTTTCATCCTAAGTTTATTCGGACAATTAACATTGCCTAATTTCGCAAACTTTATTTCAATACTTGGTGTTGCTCTACCAATTTACTATTTCGTAAAAATTTCATTAAGTAAAAAGACGGAAGATTATGAACGTACACGTGTATATGCATATATACCATTATTCATTGCAGCAGTAGCATTCTGGATGATTCAAGAGCAAGGTTCTACAGTATTAGCACAATTTGCAGATACTAAGACACAATTAAGCATGGCTAAATTAACAGGTGGCGCAATTGATTTTAATATACCAGCAGCTTGGTTCCAATCACTTAACCCATTCTTCATTATTATTTTAGCACCAGTGTTCTCAGTATTATGGGTTAAATTAGGTAAATTCAACCCACCTACTGTTTATAAATTTGCAATAGGTGTATTCTTAGCAGGACTTTCATATATTATTATGGTCGTTCCATTATCAGACACATCAACATTAATTAACCCAGTTTGGTTATTTGCAAGTTTCTTATTAGTAACATTAGGTGAACTTTGTATATCACCAATCGCATTATCAACAACGACTAAATTAGCACCAAAAGCATTCACAGCTCAAATGATGAGTGTTTGGTTCTTATCAAACGCTATGGCTCAAGGTTTGAATGCTCAAATGGTAAAAATTTATACAAGTATTAGTTCAAATGATTATTTCTTATACTCAGGTATATTCGCTATCATCATTTCAATCATCTTACTTGTAGCAAGTCCAAAAATTAAAACATTAATGGCAGGCGTAAAATAAGATCTAGCCATTTACCAGGTAAGGGCAACGAAAGTTGTCCTTGCCTTTTTTAGTATTAAGAAAGTTTTGATTGGTGGGAGTTAGAATGCGCTAACTTCCATTATTTCGAATTCTGGTAATTAGAATACTGTAACTTCCATTATTTCGAATTCTGGTAATTAGAATACTCTAACTTCCATTTTTCTGAATTCTGGTAGTTAGAATGCTGTAACTTCCATTATTCCGAATTGTGGTAATTAGAATCCGCTAACTTCCATTATTCTGAATTCTGGTAATTAGAATCCGCTAACTTCCACTATTCTGAATTCTGGTAATTAGAATGCTCTGACTTCCATTTTTCTGAATTGTGGTAGTTAGAACGCTATCTCTTACGGACATTTCTCGGAATTCTGTCCCTAACAACCTCTCTTACGGACATTTCTCGGAATTCTGTCCCTAACAATATCTCTTACGGACATTTCTCGGAATTCTGTCCCTAACGACACAACTAAGATCCCACACATAAATCCTCCCCCTCCCTATATCTGTTACACAATTAACTAATATGTGTAAAAATACTTATTATTGATATATTAATTATTTTAGAATATTCACAATATTAGAACTTATTAAAATTTTATTGAATTTACTAACATATAGGGTTAAAATGTTCTTTAAACTTACCTGACAATCGGGGGAAGTTTAGAAAGGAAGCGATTTTTTATGGGCAAAATGACGCGAGAGGAAATGGTTGAAACTGTCCCTCAATATGGATTTTTTGGACATCCTCGCGGCTTAGGTATATTGTTCTTTGTAGAATTTTGGGAACGTTTTAGTTATTATGGAATGCGTGCAATTTTACTGTATTATTTATACTTTACTGTCAGTCAAGGCGGACTAGGTTTAGATAAAGTTACAGCTCAACAAATTATGGCCATGTATGGTTCATTAATATTTATGACAGGTATATTAGGTGGTTGGGTAGCGGATAGATTACTCGGATCTCGTAGATCATTAATGTACGGTGCAGTACTTATTATGCTAGGTCACTTAGTGTTATCTTTACCATTTGGTTTAGGTGCATTTCTTATTTCTATGATATTAATCATTGTAGGTTCGGGACTTATGAAACCAAACATTTCAAATGTTGTGGGTGGTTTATATCATAAGAATGATAATAGATTAGATGCAGGTTTTGTTATCTTTTATATGTCAGTTAATATGGGTGCTTTATTATCACCACTTATTATCGACAAAGTACGTGTAAGCGTTGGTTTCCACCAAGGATTCTCAATCGCAGCTTTCGGTATGCTTTTAGCTTTAGTAGCATACATTCTATTCCAAAAAAGAAGTCTTGGGGAAGTTGAAAATCATCCTTCTAACCCACTCAATCATAAAGAAAAAGTTAAATACGCTAAAATGTTTACATATAGTGCAATCGGTATTGTTATTCTTTTAGCTATTTTATATTTAACAGGTCATCTTACATTTAATTCAATCAGTTTAATTGTTTTAATTATCGGTATCGTTATACCATTTATTTACTGGACAATTATGTATAGAAGCCCTGATATAGATCAAACAGAAAAATCAAGATTACTTGCGTATGTACCATTGTTCTTAGCTTCTGTTTTATTCTGGAGCATTCAAGAACAAGGATCAAACGTACTTGGTGTATTCGCGCAAGAACATACACAATTAGATTTAAATGCATATGGTATTAATTTCGTGATACCAGCAGGTTGGTTCCAATCTATTAACCCAATCTTCATTGTTTTATTTGCACCAGTTATTTCATTCTTGTGGCAAAAATTAGGTAAATACAATCCTTCTACACCACTTAAATTTGTAATTGGTTTAGCGTTTGCTGGTATTTCATTTATTGCTATGATGATTGCAATGATGATGCAACAAGCAGAACTGATGAATCCAATTTGGTTAGTACTCAGCTTCTTCCTATGTGTTATTGGGGAATTATGTTTATCACCTACTGGATCAAGTGTTTCAGTTAAACTTGCACCAAAAGCCTTTTCAGCACAAATGCTTAGTCTTTGGTTCTTAACAAATGCAACAGCACAAGGTATTAACGGACAATTAGTTAAATTGATTGAGCCGTTAGGACAACAGAACTACTTTGGCTTAATCGGCGCAATCGCTATTGTTGTTTCACTTATTGTATTATCAATGACGCCAAAAATTAAAAAACTTATGCAAGGCATACATTAAAGTAAAAGACATCAGCTTCCCAAGCTGATGTCTTTTACTTTATTTATATGATTCTGATAAAGATTCTTGTTGTTTATTATATTCCCCGTTTTCACCTAAGAAATATGCTTCTACTTCTTTCCAGTTTTGAACTTTTGGCCATTTATCAATATCAATATTATGATCTGCGGCATACATAATTGAATGATTATTGAAGCTTTCAAGTTGTTTAGGATTATCATCAATTAAATAATCTGTATTGACGATACCTTTATCTCCACAAAATACAAAATGTTGAGGGTCTAAGAATGGCATATGTTCTCTTAGCCAAGCGTATTTATCAGCAAATGATGTTGGTACGTCCATCGCTGCTGTAACAATATAAACGTCATAGTATTCATTTAACTTCTGTACAACTTCTACAGCGTCTGGAAATACTTCTAAGTCTCTAAAAAATCCATCTTCTCTTAAAATACTTGTCAAAATACCTTGATGTTCAGGCATCATATTACGGATTTTAGTACCTTTAAGTTCTTCCATAGTAACATTAGAAGAAGTTTCTTCATTGTAACGTCTTAAAAGTTTTTTTATTGTGTCAGCTAGCACTTCATCCATATCGATACCAATTGTTTGCTTCGTCATTATACCTTCTCCTTTATATATCAATGTCTACTAGTATACCAAAGAACGTATTGCCTTTCCTTTATTACGAACTGTGTGTTTTAAAGAATTCTTCTAATACTTGTATCATCTTGTCGTTATGTTCACTAAAGCCCATCGTAATACGTACACCATTTGGGAATGGTCTCGTAATAAAACCTTCTTTTATTAAATAATCATATAATACTTGAGGTTCATCTGTATTAACGTATATAAAGTTCGTTTGGCTATCATAAATATGTTCTTTAAAAGATGCATTTAAGAATTTTTCAATTTCATGACGATTCTTTGTTGTAATGTCTTTTAAGTAAGCTTGATCTTTAATTGCGGCATCTGCTGCAACAGCTGAAAGTGACGTTACATTGAATGGTAATCTGACAATATCTAATTGGTCTAATAATGATTCATTAGCGATTGCATAACCAATACGTTGTGCTGCTAATCCATACGCTTTAGAAAGAGTACGTAAGACAACGACTTGATTATATTTTGAAAGTAATTCTAAACTATTTGGCATGTCTTCAGCAACAGCAAATTCTATATATGCTTCATCTATTAAAACGATAATATCATCTGGTACTTTTTGAATAAATGCTTCTATAGCATCATGAGGCAAATATGTACCTGTTGGGTTATTCGGATTACAAATCCAAATCAGTTTCGTTTTATCTGTAATTTGTTCATACATTGCATCTAAATCAAAATATCCATCTTTAATTGGTGTTGTTTTAACTTGGGCACTTTCAATAATAGCATGATGTCTATACTGTCCAAATGTCATGTCACTCGTTAAGATTTCATCATCTTTTTCAAGAACTGCTCTTGAAATAATCATAATCACTTCATCTAAACCTGAGCCAAAGAATATTTGTTCTTTCTTCACATTGAGAAATGTACTTAATGTTTCTTTCACTTCAAATTGTTTCACTTCTGGATAGTAGAATAATTCGTCTAAATTAGCTTTGATTGCTTCTTTAACATTTGGTGAAGGACCATACAAATTCTCATTTGAAGCAAGTTTGACCATGTCTCCATCTATGCCGTACTTTTCTTTTAATTGTCTCGGAGATAACCCCGGTTGGTATGCTTGTAATTCACTTAATTGTTGCTTCATTTTTAGACCTCCAAGTTGAAATATAAAAACGGTAAATCGAAATTTACCGTTTGTTAATTTATTAGTATTATAGACCTAATCATTTTCATAAATCAATGGTATTTAATCAATCAAGTCATTCTTCTGTAAATATTCTTTCGCGACTTGATAAGCATCTTCATCCTTGATTGTAACTCTATAATTCATTTCTTGCATTTCTTCATCAGATATTTTGCCTTTTAATTTATTCATAGCTTTCACCACATCTGGATGCTCTTTAATTGTTTCTTTTTTCATAAGTGGTGCACCTTGGTATGGTGGGAATAATTTTTTGTCATCTTCTAAGACAACCATGCCATATTCTTTAAGCTCTGCATCTGTTGAATATGCATCGATTAAATCAATATCATTACTTTCAAGCGCTTGATATCTTAATTTAGGTTCCATTGTTTTAACATCTTTAAAGTTTAAATCATATTTCTTTTGAATACCTTTGTAACCATCTTCACGGTCATTAAACTCTAAAGTGAAACCAGGTCGTATTTCATCTTCAACCTTACTTAAATCTGAAATAGTTTTAATATTATGCTTTTCAGCATATTCTTTTTTAACTGCTAAAGCATACGTATTATTATATTTCATCGGTTCAAGTAATTGCATATCAAACTTTTTATCAAGGCTATTATTAGCTTGATTATATACTTCTTTCTCAGTTGTTGATTTAGGTGTTTCTTTCGTTAACTCACCTAGAACTGTACCTGTGAATTCTAAATATCCATCTATTTCGTCAGACTTTAATGCATTAAATAGGAAGGAAGTCTTACCCATACCTGCTTTAACTTCAACAGTGTTGTCAGTTTCTTCTTCAATTAAAATCTTATACATATTAGTGATAACTTCTGGTTCAGATCCTAACTTACCTGCTAAAGTAATTTTATCACCTTTTTGAGCAAATAAAGGTATCGTCACAGATAATAAGAATATGACTAATATTGTTCCAAGTATAATTAAAGATTTTTTGTATGAAATTCTTTCTAAAATTCTTAAAAATACATCAAAGAAAATTGCTAAAATAGCTGCAGGAATTGCGCCTAGTAATATAAGAGATGTATTATTTCGATCAATACCTAATAATATTAAATCCCCTAGACCACCAGCACCTATTAAAGCCGCTAATGTTGCTGTACCAATAATTAATACCATAGCTGTTCGAATACCAGCCATCATAACTGGCATTGCAAGTGGTAACTCAACTTTAGACAATCTTCTACCAGTCTTCATACCTATACCACGTGCCGCTTCAATCAATGAAGGGTCTACTTCTTTAATACCGGTATATGTATTCCTTAATATCGGTAATAACGCGTATATAACAAGTGCAATAATTGCCGGTATACGCCCTATACCAAATAACGGAATCATTAAACCTAGTAAAGCAAGAGATGGTATTGTTTGTAATACAGCTGCGATGTTAATAATAACTTCGGCTAGCTTTTTAGTCTTTGTCAGCAATATACCTAACGGAACTGCGATTACGACTGCGATTAAAAGTGCAATAAATGATAATTGAATATGTTCAATTAACGTTTCTAAAAGTTGCCCTTTACGGCTTGAAAGTGTTTCGATTAAGGCATTCATGAAGAAACACCTCTATTCTTTTCAGCTAAATAACTAAACACATATTGTCTTGTCACAATATGGCTTGGTGCTGCATTTTCTGAATCCATCACAATCGCTTCGTGTTCTGCTAATAATCCATATATATCGTCAATCGTTTGATCTGGTGATACTTTAGGATATTGATCAATAGATTGCGTATTTACTTCTGAAATTGGTTGCGCAATATCACCGAGCTTCACTTGCTTCAATACATGCGCATCCACATTACCAATAAATGATTTTACGAAATCATTCTTAGGTCGATGAATAAAGTCTTCTGTCGTTCCAATTTGCTCCACATGTCCTTGATTCAATAAACAAATACGGTCTCCCATTTTCATCGCTTCTTCAATATCATGCGTTACAAAGACGATTGTTTTTTTAATTTGCGATTGAAGTTCAAGTAAATCATCTTGTAGATTCTTTCTACTAATTGGATCTAGTGCACTAAATGGTTCATCCATTAAGACAACAGGCGGATCGGAAGCAAGTGCTCGAATAACGCCAATACGTTGTTGTTGTCCTCCAGATAGCTCACTTGGATATCTATCCCGATATGTTTCAGGATCTAAACCAACCATAGTAAGCAATTCATCTACTCTATTTGCAATATCTTTCTTTTTCCATTTCTTCATCTCTGGTACTTGCGCAATATTTTCTTTAATCGTCATATGCGGGAAAAGTGCGATTTGTTGAAGAACATACCCAATATCCCATCGCATCTCCGCAACATCATAATCACTTATTGGTTTATCGTTAAAATATATAAATCCTTCTGATAAAGGTATTAACCTGTTGATCATTTTAAGTGTTGTAGTCTTTCCGCACCCAGAAGGTCCTATAAGTACAAAAAATTCACCTTCATTAATATTAAAACTTACATTATCTACTGCTTTCTTATCCCCGTATATCTTTGAAACAGCTTCAAACTTAATCATTAATAGACACCACATTCCTCTTTTTTATCAGTGCTAGAATTTCTTCTATATTATTTACCCTAATTTCACAATAAAATGCCTATTCTTCTTAAATGGGTTGTTTATAATTTTTAATGGTTTCAATAAATATCGGACAATAGTGTTTCAATTTATAACTTCCAATACCGTCTATTAAAATCATTTCTTTTTTAGATTCAGGTAATCGTTTAGCAAATTGCTCTAAAATTTGATCAGAGAATATAGAAAGTGGTGAAACTTCTAATTCTTTACTTAAATCTTTTCTAACTTCTATTAATCGATCAAATAAAGATCTATCAACATCTGTAATCGTTTGGATATCAACGATTTCTTTCGGCTTAGATTTAAATGGCGTTGTCATAATTTCAACTTTTCCACGCAATACATCCATTGCATCTTGGTCAACACTTAATATTTCTTTATGTTCATTTAAATAGCCTTTATAACGCAATTCATCTAGTAAATGATGACATTCATTCGTCGTATAATCTTTTAAAATGCCATAAGTACTGAGTTCATCATATCCTAAAGATGTTATTTGAGGTGTTTGTTCGCCTCTTAATACTTGTATTATCATATTACGTTTTTCTTTTTGTTTTAATCTTGCGATACAACTTAATATTTTTTGAGCTTCAGTTGTCATGTTATATGATTTTTCTGATTGTAAACAACTAGAACATCTGCCACACTCTTCTAATTTTTCATCAGGATTAAAGTAATGAATCATCATCGCTTCTAAGCATTTAGTCGTCTTCGTATATTGAATCATTTGTCGAAGCTTTTCGCCTTGTTTTTCTTTGTATTCATCATCTGCAGAACTTGAAGAAATGAAGAATTTTTGAAGGTCTATATCACGGTCTGAGAATAATAAGATACATTCACTGTCTAACTGATCACGACCAGCTCGACCAGCCTCTTGATAATATGATTCGATATCTTGAGGCATATTATAATGAATCACGAATCTAACGTTTGATTTATCAATCCCCATACCAAAAGCATTTGTTGCAATTGCTAATTTGATATCATCTTCAATGAATTTACGTTGCGCACGTTCTCTTTCATCTTTTGGTAATCCTGCATGATACATCACATTTTTAATTTCTAAATCATCAAATGTTTCACTTAATTGTTCAACTTGTTTTCTAGTAGAACAATAAATAATCCCTGATTGATGAATATTTTTCTTCACATAATCTTTAACAAAATTAAGTCTCTGATATGTATTGTTCACTTTAAACGTTAAGTTCTCACGTTTAATAGACGTTTCAACAATATCACTTTCAGCAATTCCTAATTTTTGAGAAATATCTTCTTGTACTTCTTTAGTAGCTGTTGCTGTTAATGCCACCAATCTAAAATGATGAGGTAAGCTCATAACATGTGTAATCACTTCTTGATAACTTGGTCTAAAATCATGTCCCCACTTCGAAATACAATGTGCTTCATCAAATGCGATAAGCTGTACATTACATTTGTTCAACATTTGTATAAACTGTGGTTGATTAAATCTTTCAGGTGCAATATATAGAAATTTCAACTGTCCTGAGACAAGTTCATTCTCTACTCTTTTTTTCTCTTTAGCTGTTAAAGTACTGTTTAAAAATTCAGCTTTGATACCCATCGATCTCAAGCTATCAACTTGGTCTTTCATTAATGAAATCAATGGACTAATCACAATCGTTAATCCATCTAAATATAGACCTGGTACTTGATAACAAATCGATTTACCGCCACCTGTTGGCATAACACCTAAAGTGGGACGATGATCAATAACTTTATCAATAATTTCTTTCTGTCCATCTCTAAATTGTTGATATCCGAAATACTCTTTTAAAATATTTTGCATCTATATATACACCTCTATACGCTTATAATCTGTCTGATAAGGATGACCAACGCATATAATCTTCTTCATATTGCGTTTCAATTGATGTCTTTTCATTTGCGAGTTCATTTAATTTTTCATAATTTGTAGCATGTTCAACCATTTCTTGGTCAATTTCTTCTAATCTTGTTTCTATATATTCGATATTTTTCTCGAGTTGTTCTAGTTCACGCTTTTCTTTGAACGATAATCTAGCAGAAGTCTTAGGTTTCGTTTCTGTTTTTTGAACTACTTTATGTTGCTGTGTTGCTTTTTTCTCAAGCTCTCTTTTATATTCTAAATAATCTTCAAATGTACCTAACATAGGTTCGATTTGTTGATCATGGATATACCAATATTTATTGGCCACTTTATTTAAGAAATATCTATCATGACTTACCGTTATAACTGTTCCACCGAACTCATTAATATAAGCTTCTAATATTGTTAAAGTTTCAGTATCTAAATCGTTTGTTGGCTCATCAAGAATTAATACATTTGGTTCGTGAACTAATAGTTTTAATAAATATAAACGTTTTTGTTCTCCACCTGATAATTTATTAATTTGAGTGCCATGCGTTTGACTTGGGAATAGAAATCTTTCTAACAACTGCGTAACAGATACAACTGTGCCATCTTTTTCTTTAGCAACTTCACTTTCTTCTCTTAGATAATCAATCATTCTCTTATCTGAAGTTAAACTTTCATCTTGCTGTTTAAAATAAGCAATTTTTACAGTTTGACCTGTAATGAGATTACCTTCAAAAGTTTGATCTAACCCACTAATAATATTGAGTAATGTTGTTTTACCTGCACCGTTTTCTCCAACAATACCAATTCTATCGCCTTTTTGAATAATCGTTGTAAAGTGTTCAAATAACTTTCTATCTCCAACAGATTTAGAAATATCGTCTAACTCAAATACTTGTTTACCGAGGCGTGAATGGGCTAAATTTAAACTTGCTTCACCTTGTGTTTTTCTATTTGATATATCTTCTTCTAACGTATTAAACCTTTGAATTCTCGCTTGTTGTTTCGTTGATCTAGCTTTAGCACCTTGTCTCATCCAATGCAATTCTTGTTTATACAGCGCTTTCTTTTTAACATGTTGTTGTGCTTCAATTTCTTCTTTTTCAGCTCTTGCTTCAATATACGCTTCATAATTACCTGGATAACTTGTGAGTTTACCAATTGAAAGTTCAACAATTCTTGTAGAAACTTGATTTAAGAAATGACGATCATGTGTAACAAACATGATTGTATGGGGATATTGTTTAATATAGTTAACAAGCCATTCAATTCCTTCAATGTCTAAATGGTTTGTCGGTTCATCTAATAATAATAAATCTGGTTTACGTATTAATTCTTTTGCTAGTGCAACTCTTTTTTTCTGTCCACCACTTAATGTAGCTATTTTTTTAAGATAGTCATTTATACCTAGTTTTGATAGAATAGTTTTAACGTCTGCACTGTAATCCCATGCATTTAATCGATCCATATCAGATTGATATTTCATCATAAGATCTAAATCTTTAGATTCACCAGTCTGTTGATATTGATTTAAAGCATTTTCATATTTAGAAATCACTTTCGTCATTTCAGTTTCGTTATTTAATACTTCATCGATTACAGTTAAAGATTCATCAAGTTCAGGCTTTTGGCTTGCATATGCAATTTGATATTGGTTAGGATAAGATGTCTTCGCATCATAATCATCATCAATATTTGCAATAACTTTAAGCAAAGTACTTTTCCCTGTTCCATTGATTCCAACTAAACCAATGCGTTCTTTGTAAGAAATGGATAAATCTAAATCATCAAAAATAATTTTGTCACCATATTGCTTATTAAGTTTTTCAATTTTATATGCTTCCATGAATTAACATCCTTTAGTATTCTCAGTTTTCAATTAATATATTATACACTTTTTTTCACACAAAAGATATGAAGGAGCAAAAACTATGCAACAGATTTTTACAGAGCTACCACCATACTTGCAAGCATTATTCGCAGGTATCATCACATGGCTGTTAACAGCATTCGGTGCATCGTTCGTTTACTTGTTCAAAAATATAGACACAAAAGTTATCAATACAATGCAAGGATTTGCTGCAGGCGTCATGATTGCAGCTAGTTTTTGGTCTTTATTACAACCTTCTATAGAACAAAGTTCACATTCAGCAATGCCTTGGTTACCAGCAGCAATCGGCTTTCTTTTAGGCGGATTGTTTATTAGACTATTAGACTTTGTCATACCTCACGCACACCAAAATGCAGTTGATAAAAGCCAGCGAGTAGAAGGACCAGATACTAAATTAGGAAAAAACACTTTGCTGTTTTTAGCAATCACATTGCATAACATTCCTGAAGGTATGGCCATCGGTGTTGCTTTCGGTGGTGTTGCAACCGGAAATGAAGGCGCAACATTATTAGGCGCACTCGGCTTAGCAATCGGTATCGGTATACAAAACATTCCAGAAGGCGCAGCACTCTCGATGCCAATCCGTGCATCAGGTTTATCAAGATGGAAGTCATTTAACTATGGTCAAGCTTCCGCTTTAGTAGAACCTGTATTCGCAATGTTAGGTGCATTACTAGTTGTCATTGCAACACCAGTATTACCATATGCTTTAGCATTTGCAGCCGGCGCAATGATATTTGTCGTTGTAGAAGAACTCATCCCCGAATCACAGTCAGGTAACAACACTGACTTAGCAACATTAGGATTAATGGGTGGATTCACAATAATGATGATACTAGACGTCGCTTTAGGTTAGATAGAATAGAAATCCCAATCGTGCAGACGATTGGGATTTTTTCATTGTTTAATGTGTTGGTGTGTGAGGGTTGTGGGATATGTGGGGGTTGTGGATATTGGATGAATTGGAGCTGTTGATGATTTTGGAGATGTCGATGTTGGGAATGTTGATGTTGGGGATGGTCATGATGAAATGTCTTGGCTCTACTCGGACATTAAGCCATGACTTGCGCGATCTCTTGGCTTTATTAGGAAGTTAAGCTACGACTTAGGCTATCTCTTGGCTTTATTCAGGCATTAAGCCATGACTTAGGCTATCTCTTGGCTTAAGTTAGGAGTTAAGCTACGACTTGGACCATCTCTTGACTTTATTAGGAAGTTAAGCTACGACTTGCGCGATCTCTTGGCTTTATTAGGAAGTTAAGCTACGACTTGGACCATCTCTTGGCTTTAGTTAGGCGTTAAGCCATGACTTGCGCGATCTCTTGGCTTTATTCGGAAGTTAAGCTACGACTTGAGCTATCTCTTGCCTTTATTAGGAAGTTAAGCTACAACTTGGACCATCTCTTGGCTTTATTAGGAAGTTAAGCTACGACTTAGGCTATCTCTTGGCTTTATTAGGAAGTTAAGCTACAACTTGGACCATCTCTTGGCTTTATTAGGAAGTTAAGCTA